>JAFLZV010000010.1 GCA_029785375.1 Nitrososphaerota archaeon
AGGGGGCCATGGCGGAGGCGGGCGTGGCGCCCGGCAAGCTCAGCCTGTTGGAGGTCCACGACGCCTTCTCTGTCGTCGGGGCGCTCTCCCTGGAGGCCATGGGGTTCTCGAAGCGCGGCCAGGGCTCGAAGGACACCAAGGCAGGGAAGTACTCACGGGGGGGCGAGCTCCCTATCAACACGTTCGGGGGGCTGAAGGCCAGGGGGCACCCCGTGGGAGCTACGGGGATGTACCAGATAGCCGAGGCGTTCTTCCAGCTGACCGGGAGAGCGGGGAAGAACCAGGTCGAGGGGGCAGAGTATGCCGCGACCCAGAACATCGGAGGGGTGGACTCCACCAGCGCGGTGCACGTCCTCGGGAGAGTGTCCTAGTTGGCCATCCAGTACTGGAGGATAAGGGACAGGTATTACCGGCTCATCGGGAGCCGTTGCGGCGCCTGCGGGGCTGAGTTCTTCCCACCGGTCTATAGGTGCAAGAAGTGCGGGTCTGAGGAAATCGCAGATAGGGAGATGCCCAGGACAGGCAAGATACTGACCCACACCCTGCTGCACGAGCCCCTCCCTGGCTTCGAGTCTCAGGCCCCGTTCTACCTCGCCGTCGTGAGGCTGGACAACGGAGCCAAGGTGCTCACCCAGATAGTCGACTCCCCACCAGAGGCTGTGAAGTCTGGAGCGAATGTCAGGGCGACCGTGAGGAGGGCCAACGTGGACGGGGAGTCGGGGCAGATTTTCTACGGGTACAAATTCCTTGTAGTCAGCTAACCTGTCGTCCTCCAGAGGGAGCAGGTGGAGTTTCCGGAAGATGCGAGGCTCGAGAAGCTTGTCCTCTCAACGAATGCCAAGCAGCTCAGGGCGGTGACCCTCTTCCTCCTGGAGAGCGGATGAAGGATTGGTTCTGTCCTCCAAAGGAGGTACAGGCACCTGAAGACGGACTTCGAGTCAGGGGTGCTTTAGGTTGGAGTCGGCTTCCCCGCACCTACAACCAAGGGGAACCGTTCCTACATAGGGTCCGTCAGGGAGGGAACCGCCGATGCCTTGAGGGACAATTTCGAGTGGAAGAAGAATGACCGGGTGACGAAGGACATGTATGGAAGGCACTACACCATGAAGCGCCGCCCCGTCGGCGACGATTCTTTTGTGTTCGAAAGCAGGAACGGGAGGGCGCTGATTGAAACGACGACCATCCAGCGGGTCCAGTACGATGCATACAAGGCTGGGCTGAACAGTTCGACCCGGGGGGCTGAAGGAACTCCCCATATTGCGGGCAAATGTGCGACGGTGATGGAGGGTAGCGGTGTCCCTCGCAACTAATTTGATTTTGTGCTCGGGCACAAGCCCAGGGGGGCGCAGGCATCCGCCTATTCGAAGGCGACCGTTGCCGACGCGACGCTGATTCGTCGCCTCCAAAGCCTGATTCGTCGCAGATATGTCGTGAATTGGTCCTGATTCCTCGCGACAAGGTCCTGATTTGTTGGCTTACTCATTGCTTGGTTTCGTCCGACAGGCCGAGTTATGCCTGCTTGGGACTTGATTGCGCCGACCTCCCGCCTGATTCGTCAGTAGTTCGGCTTAAGGCGATGACTTTCGGGCATACCAGAAGCCCGCAAATATCAACATAATCAGTCCGACAAGGGCAAGGACAACTCCACCCACAATCATGGAGCGACTCTGATTACAAAGTTGGCCCAAAGGGCCAAACCCATAAGCACAATATGTGTACGCCTGATTATAGCCCGGAATCGCGTAGACTCCAGCTCCTATACCCATGAGAACAAGCCCTATCAGGATTGTAGCAACGACAATGGGAGCCTTGTACACATGGATTGGGTGCATCGCACTCACCGTAGCTGCGTGAGAAGCAGCTTGTGCAGGCGAGGGAGCGACAAGCTTGTGTCCGCAAAAGCCACAGAAGGCCAGTTCAGGCTGGACCTCCTTCCCACAGCTGGGACAATAAGCCATCAGCTATGCTCAGCTGAGACTTGATACTTAAGGTTAGAAGGCCACCGAACATTCTCACTGAAGCAAGCATCCTGCCGAGCACATCACCGCGCGCTAATCACACCGTCAACGTTCTCCGCCGTAGGGTGAATCGGCGTGTCCTGCACCGCCAGAGCCAAAGATGCGGGGGAGGACTTAGAGCGCTAGGTCGTTTGCCTCATCTGTCCAGTTCAGATACGCCAAAAGACCCGCGTTCACGATCTCCGTCAGACTCTTCCCCGTGATCTGCGCCCTGAGACGCGCCCGCTGCGGTCCTAACTCCGACCGTCAGGAGGGCGCTTCAAATGGCGGCGCCTCGACGGAGCCGCCTTCTCCCCAACCAGGTCATCCTTTGGAGCGCTATCTTGCTCTGAGTCGGGATCGTCATCGCGACCCCACGTCTTCCTCAATTTGGGAGTGAGCGGCACAGCGTCCGCTCGTTCGTCTGCCCCTTGTGTTAAAGTCACCTTCCTTGACGAGGACTGGGTTCAGCAAGTCCCTCCTGGCAGTGCTGGGTCCTACCACATAATGCTCCGCAATGGTCGCACCTACTCTGTCTATCTGGTGGTGCGGCAAGGAAGCGCGCTTCTGCGGCCCCGACCCTGAACGCCCTGTGGTGGACCCAGACCTGGGACGCCCCCCTGGGCTGCGTCAGACCTTCTTCCTCATGAGGACGTTGCTCTTCCTATAGGGGGCCACCGCCCTGCACCCGTGCTCCTCGAACATCGACCGGGTCCCAAACCAGGCTACAAGTGCCCCTCTGCGGGTGACCGGAAATGCCTCCACCACCCCACCTCCCTGCGACTCTATCGACTTCAGGGCCGCGGACAGCGCCACCTTGGCGACCCCCCTCTTGCGGTGGGCCCTGTCCACCGACAGGCATGTGACCTCCAGGGCCTCTTCGCCCACACCGCCAGGTCCAGCTTCTTGTAGTTCCGGGCCGAGTTTATCCTTGGGCGCTCCTCCCTAGGGCCGTACTGGCACCAGCCTATGGGGTCGTCCTCGTCATAGACGAGTATCTCGTGGGCGCGGCCTCTCTCGACAAGCGACTTCTTGTCTTCCCTGTTCCTGCGCGCCCTCCGCGCAAGGGTCCACCATGCCGTCTTCTGAGGCGGGAGAGGGCGCGCCCTCTGGTAGTGCATGCATCAACAGGCCTCCCACTCCTCCCTCTTGCCGAAGAGCCCCTGAAAGTCAGCCCACGTCTCCGGGGAGGGCCCTCGGGTCGAGTAGGCTGGCTGCGGCACGGCCGGGCCGGGAGAGCTGGACGATAACTGCTTTGCGCCTGGTGGGATGCCTAGTCGGGATGGCATGACAGTTAAGACGAATACGCCGGTAGGGGTGCGCGGAGATGGCGTACACAGAAGTCGTGCTCGCGTCATTCTTGCTGATAGCGTTGGCGTCCGTGCTGATAGCCAAGAGGATCAGGACGCCGTACACCACGCTCCTGGTGCTGATGGGGCTCGCCCTGGCTGCCATCCCGGTGGCGGGGCTCTCCGGGCTGACGGGCTTCTTCGAGAACCTCGCCAACGAGCAGCTGTTCGTGGGGCTGGTCCTCCCGCCGATCCTGTTCGAGAGCGTCATGAGCATCAAGGCTGCAGACGTCAGGGCGGTCTACAGGCCGGCCTTCGTCATGGCCACTGCGGGGGTCCTGATCTCGGTCCTGGTGGTCGGGGTGGTCCTATGGAAGGTGGTCGGGCTATCCCCGCTAGTGTCCTTCCTCTTCGCCGCGCTGATCTCCCCCACGGACGTAGCCACAGTCCTCGAGGTCTTCGCCCGGGTGAACGTGCCTCCAAAGCTCGCCGCCCTGGTCGAGATGGAGTCGGTCTTCAACGACCCTACGGGCATCGCCGTGTTCACCGTGGTCTTGACGTCTTCGGCCGCCGCCGCCCTCGAGCCGGTGAGGGCGCTTGCTACCTTCACCTACATCCTCACGGGCGGGATCCTGGTGGGGCTGGGGGTGTCATGGGGGGCGCGCCGGGTCCAGTCCATCGTCACAGACGCGGTGACGCAGGTGGTCCTCACCCTCGTCGCGGTCTACGGCTCGTTCGCCCTGGCGTCCGCGATAGGCGCATCTGGGCTGATAGCCGTCGCAGTCACGGGCCTGTTCTACGGGAACGCCGTCATCACGAACATGGAGAGCAGGAAACTGGGAGACGTCACCAGGGAGTTCTGGACCATCATATCCTTCGTTGCAAACGCCGCCGCCTTCTTCTTCATCGGCGTGAGCACCAACATATTCCTCCTGGCCACAAGCCTCGGCGCCTTCTTGGTGGCATACGCCGTGGTGATCATGGCCAGGGTCACGTCCGTCTACCCCCTCCTCAGCATGATGAGGGTGGAGGGGAGGGAGACCCCCTCAAGCTGGATGAACGTCTCTACCCTCGGAGGGATGAGGGGGGCGCTGGCGATAGCCCTGGTCTCCGCCGTCCCGCTGGCCACCAGGCAGCCTGTGGCTACGCTGACCTTCGGGGTGGTGATGCTGAGCATCCTCCTCCAGGGGCCTCTCCTCGGCCGCTACGCCAACAGGGTGTTCGGCCACCAGGAGACGCTGCAGACAGGCGAGTCCGACGGAGAGGGAGCCGACAATGGTCCGGCCCAGACCTCCGCGGAGCCTTTATCACCGGAGCCCGAAGAGCGGGGCGACGATGAGCTTCGACGAGATAGTCAGGCTAGGGCAGCAGAGAGGCTTCTTCTTCAAGACGGCGGAGAGCTACCCCAACACCCCGGCGGGGTTCCTGGACTACGGGCCGCTGGGGGTCGGCCTGAAGAGCAGGCTGGTGGAGCTCTGGAGGCGCGTGGTGGTCAAGAGGGACGGGATGCTCGAGATAGACGGGTCCCAGATACTCCCCAGGGCCGTCTTCGAAGCGTCGGGGCACCTCTCCAGTTTCACTGACCCATTCGTCAAGTGCGCGAAGTGCGGCTCGGTCTTCAGGC
>JAFLZV010000011.1 GCA_029785375.1 Nitrososphaerota archaeon
GCCGCCTAGAGCGGTAGTGAGCATATACGGGCCGGACCCTAGCGCGTTGCTGGTCGTGTACGAGTTCGCCTTGTCTATCTGGACTCCTCCGTGCGCGTCAACGAAGGCTGGGTCGACTGCGTCGCCGAGCCCGCCTGAAATCACCTGCAGGAAGTCAGCGTACGGGAAGTCCAGGTTAATCTTCACCTGGTCCGGCCCTGAAACAGACACCGCCTGCTGGGGGTAGGACATCACGGTATGAATCGTCGAGTTAGCTGCGTTGAAGTTCGAAAGAATCGATGCCAGGTCTACCGCCGCCTGCTGGTCTGCCGTGAGCTGGTTCGAAGAGAAGGTGTACCCGGCAGCCGCGAGTGCCTGCTCCGCACCGAAGGGGAGCCGAATGTTCCCCTTCGTCGTCGAAGTCACGTTCCCTGTGAAACCAGCCCCTCCGTTGATAGCCAGAACCTGGCTCACGTACGAGGAGATGCCCAAGTTCAGGATCATGGTTCTATAGAAAGAGTACCAGATAGTGCTCGCGTTGAGGGGGGTCCCGTTGCTGAAAGTCTCGAAGGGCCAGAGGTTGAACGTATAGTTCAACCCGCTCGAAGACGAAGTCCAGTTCGCCGCAAGCACTCCCACGAAGCTAGATCCGCTCTCACCGTTGTAGAACACGAGCCCCTGGTACACGTTCTGCATTATTTCCCCTCCTGGGACGTCGTAGCTGGACGCGGGGTCGACGCTCACGGGGGCAGGAATCTCGTCGACGGTGATTGAGCTCGGGGCTTGGACGGCGGAAGACGAACTGGTCGAATGACTAGAAGGGAACGCCACAAAGTAGTATGCAGCGCCAGCCACAACGAGTATGACAATGACGGCGACAGCGATTGCAACCCTGCCTACGCCGTTACGACGGTCACGCAACCAGTCCATCCATACGGGGACATCTGGATATAAGCAAACTTAGCATGTACGTTTTTGTACATAGCCCGACATCTGCGAGCCCTGAACCAAGGCCACCAAGGACGACACCAAACCGTTAGCAAGGGGCCAAGCGCCAGGACGACCATCGATCCATTGGGCCACAGCCCTTCGAGCTGCCCCCACGTCACTGAACCGTCTACCCTGTGCATGTCTCGAACGGCAGGTTTCGCACACGGCGCTGCCGACAGCCAGTCATCAGCGATTCCCTCGAAGGCACCCGCCTATCCGCGAGATCCCTTCTCTGACCCTCGGCACTCCCTCGGCGCAGAACACAAGTCGGAGGTGCCCCTCTCCGCTTGGCCCGTACTTTACCCCCGGCATGGTCTTGACCGCCGCGGCCTTCTCCAGCTCAGACGCGAGCCGAACCGAGTCCTTGGCGTAGGCAGAGATATCGACGAAGACCTCGAACCCCGCAGCGGGGGTCTCGAAGGCGACGTCCTTCACCTCGGCCAGGGCGTCCACCATCGCCAGCCTCCTCCTGTCGAGCTCGGCCACCATAGATTGCACTGACCCGGAGCACCGGGCCAAAGCCGCTGCCCCGGCGTACTGCACAGCGTAGCTGACCCCGCCGTTGTACTCCTCAGAGAGCAGTTTGACCCTGTCAGCGTTCTTCTTCCCGGAGACCAGGTAGCCCAGGCGCCACCCGGTCATGGCGTAAGTCTTTGAGAAGCTGTCGACGATGTACAGCTGGTCGAGGAGGCTCCTGTCGCCGAGGAGGGTGTGGTGGGCGGAACCGTCGTAGAGAATCCTCGCATAGCACTCGTCGAGCAGCAGCGAGACATGTTCATGTTCCTTCAGTAGCTCCGAGACGGCGTCGAGTTCTCCCCGGCTGCACACTGTTCCTGTGGGGTTGTTGGGGTTGCAGATGTAGATCATCTTGGTCTTCTCTGACATAGCGGACTTCACGGCGTCGACGTCCAGTCTCCAGTGCTCCTCTTCTGCGAGGGGGACGAACGCCGGCCTAACGCCGAACGTCTCAAGCTTCGCTATGAAGGCGCTGTAAGTGGGTTCAGGGACGACTATCTCGTCACCGGGCCTGGTGCCAGCCTGGATCGCGAGCGACAGCGCCTCCTGGGCGCCGTGCGTGGGGCACACTTCTTCCAGAGGGTCGACATGGACGGCCAAATCTTCCAAGTAGTATCTGGCGATCGCCTTCTGTAAGATGTTCCCGTCGAACCCCGGCGCTGGGAAGTAGTGGGTGCAGCCGTTGGCCACCGCGTAGTCGAAGGCCTCGATAATCCTTGGGTCGGTCTTGAAGTTTGGGTCGGCGACCCACATGTTGATCGGCCCTTTTGTGTCATCCGCCCGCTCTTCTGTTTCGGCCATGGACGGCCGTGGCCCGTGTCACACTATTTCTCCGTTCGCCGGCCGGTCGTTCCCGCGTCGGCTTTCCGGAAGCCCTCCCCCGAGTCAGGCCGAAACCAGTCCGGGACCAGCCAACAGATATTAACGAGCAAGAATCTCTAGACCACAACTGATGAAATTTCTCTTCGTGACCGAAGAAAGCCTGTCGGCTGACCTCGCATGGCAGCTGAGAAAGGAGGGGCATGAAGTCAAGATGTACTGCCACGGCCAGGGGGAGAAGGACGTCGGACTGGGTTTCTTCGACAAGGTTGACGAGTGGGACTCGCTCAAGGACTGGGCTGATGTCATCGTCTTCGACGACGTGGGGACAGGGGCCAAGGCAGAGCAGCTCCGCGGCGAAGGGAAGTTCGTCGTCGGAGGGAACCCGTACACAGACAAACTCGAGCTCGACAGGGAGTTCGGACAGTCGGAGCTGAACTCGGTGGGGGTGGACGTTCTCCCCAGCTGGAACTTCACATCCTTCGACGAGGCTACAGAGTTCGTTAGAAGGAACCCTGACAGGTACGTCCTGAAACCCAGCGGGAAGGCGCAGAGCGAGAAGGAGCTCCTCTTCATCGGCCAGGAGACAGACGGGAAGGACATACTCCAGGTCCTAGAGCACTATAAGGCGACTTGGTCCAAGAAGATCAAGGAGTTCCAGCTCCAGAAGTACGCCGAGGGGGTCGAGGTCGCGGTGGGGGCGTTCTTCAACGGTAAGGACTTCGTGATGCCGGTCTGCGTGAACTTCGAACACAAGAGGCTGTTCCCGGGGGAGCTCGGCCCCAGCACGGGGGAGATGGGCAACTTCTGCTACTGGACCAAGGACAGCCCCATCTTCGAGCGCACCCTCGCCAAGACGAGGGAGAAGTTGGCCGCCAGCAAGTTCGTAGGGTACATAGACATCAACTGCATAGTGAACGGGAAGGGAATCTGGCCCCTCGAGTGGACGCCAAGGTTCGGCTACCCGATGATCAGCATACAGATGGAGGGGATTACCAGCGAATGGGGCCAGTTCCTCTACGACCTGGCTCACGGCAACGAGGCGGTGCTGAAGGCGAAGAAGGGGTATCAGGTCGGCGTCGTCGTCGCTATCCCCCCCTGGCCCTTCGAGGACGAGAAGGCATTCAGGAAGTACTCAGAGGGGGCTACCATACTCTTCAGGCGCCAGGCCCTCGACGGGGTGCACATAGGCGAGGTGAAACAGGAGGGCGGGGACTGGCGCATCGCAGGGAACTCGGGCTACGCCCTGGTCGTCACAGGCTCAGGGGCCACGATGGCCGACGCCATCGACAGGGCGTATCAGAATGTGAAGAATGTGATGATCCCCAACATGTTCTATCGGAATGACATAGGGCAGCGATGGGCCCGCGAGAGCGACTTGCTGATCAGCTGGGGATACATATAGGGGGCAGCTCCGTCAGCCCGCGCGTGCTCTCTTGTTCGAGACGGCGTACCAGCCGACGAGGCCGATGATCAGCACCTCGGTGGCGAGCCCGACGAGCAAGGTGGCAGTCGCTGCCAGGTCTCCGCTCGCCACGAGCTGATAGTGGGCGGGCTGCGAGACCGTGGCGGCGAGGGCGACCGCCGCGAGGAGTAACCCAAGGTAGTAGGAACCCTTCGGACGGACGAAGGTGAGGGAGCTGTCGACAACGAAGAGAGCCTCCCCCAGGGCCACTGAGTAGAAGACATCCGCCGGGAGTACCGGGTGTACCTCATAGAGGAACAGGACGCCGAAGAGGGTCGCGAAGATGATTGCGCCCTGGATTGCCCTCGACGGAGCACTCATGGTCCGCCTCCGAGCGGCTGGCTATTTCAGAATATCCAGTGCAAATGAGACGCAAACGAATGGCCGCGGCTCCTCGAAAGTCTTTTGAAACGTGGCTGAAGAGGAGAGCCCATGTCACCAGAGGCGCACAGGTCTTTCAAACTGCCGGAGTCGAGGCCGCACTACCCCCCTCCCCTTGAGTTCCATACCGCA
>JAFLZV010000001.1:0-124853 GCA_029785375.1 Nitrososphaerota archaeon
TGATTCGGAGCTTCGGAAACACGTATAGGCCTCCGGCCGCTCACGACCGTCCCTTGCCAATCTGCCCGAAGTGCCAAAAGCTGATCAGCGAGAGTCACTACGAGAGGCACATCCAGCGCTGCGGCACCACCCACAGGCACGAGCCCCAATCCCTCCACGTCCCCTCGGCCACGGCGCAGATAGAGGGCCCGGACCGGGGGGTTACCTACGGCCCTGCCAGTACGCCTCACGGCAAGACTGTCTGGAAGAAGCTAATCGTCGCTGGCTTCCTCATATCGCTGCTGATCGGCTCCGTGGTGGTCTTCCTCCTCCTCTACGCTCTTTCGCTGCTGTGACGCGTCGCCTCACCTGCCCCGGCTGCTGATCAGGCTTCGGAACAGAAACCGTTGGGGTGTTGATTGTGTTGGCAATCCTGGTCGTCCTGGCGTTCCCGTACTTCTTGTTTCGTTGACAAAGAATGGGGAGCCGCCCATGCTCAATAAGCGCAAGGATTCAGGTGAAGCTGAGACCGAGGTCAGCCTCTGGGTGTGCGTTGCCATCGGCACGGAGATGGCCAAAGCGTCCCTGCCGCGTCGAGGCGCTGCCCGAGATGCAGGACCTTTGCAGGGAACTGACGGCAACGTTAGATGCCCGTATAGACCATGAAGATGGTCCAAAGAACACAAAGGAGGAGGGGTAGGTGCGCAGGCTCGGCGACGTCAGGAGCACGCTGACGATGATCGTGGTCTGAAGCCAGCCGCCGATTTCGCTGGAACCAGTCAGGGTCAGAACCTGGTCGATCGGAGGGAATCCCGAACCGGAGCACACACTTGAGGATACACGCCTCGAGTTGGAATGCTTATCGAAACGGCGGTGCCGAGCGGCGGGGTCCCCTGACCCAGGCGGTCTTTAGTGAGGGACTCGCCCCTTCCCAAAGGAGCTCGTGGGGCCCTCGACCCCTCCGCCTACGACCACGCCCAGAAGACGGCGATGGCCTACTGGTGGGCCGTGCTTGCCAACTTCGAGAACAACGCGGCCGCCTCTTTCTCGAAGGCGCTGGTCTATCTCACGGAGAACCACTACCCAAACTTCACCCAGAAGATGACGGAGACGATAGTGACGGACGAGTGCTGGCACGACGAGTGCTGCATGTGGGCGTGCAACAGGCTCTGCCCGTACTTCCTGAAGGGCTGGAAGCCGGAGGACGACCAAGATGCGAAAGCCCTGAACAACCTGAAGTGGGTGTACTACAACGGGGGGAGGTACTGGAAGGGGTACACAGCCTCCTTCTCGAAGTACAGGTTCCCGCTCATCTTCACGTCCTTCATGATGGGGGAGGCGTGCGCCTCCGTCGCGAAGCAGCCCCAAACACGGTGCGAAGGGCTCGGACGTCCGCTGCGCCTGGCTGAACACCTGCCCCGCAGAGTGGGACCTGAGAGCGAAGTAGCGGCCAGGCCTGCCAGCAGCGCGGGGAGTTCGTAGCCCACACGCCGTTATCGCGATTAGAACGCATATCACAACAAAACCGAAAACGCCTAGCAAAGTATCACATAAGAAATGGAGCTAGGCCATGTGCCTAACTCGACATACGCTTGTGCACCCAACAGTTACTGTCCCTGACCTAAGGAAAAGCCGGGCAGACCATCGAAAGTGAACAAGCCTTCGGTCTTGATTGGCGGTAAGCCTGCAGCAATGAGTCGAGACAGCAAAGCAATCACTTGTTCATGGGCAACTGGTTCGCCATTGTGCAGAGCTTGGAAACGGCAACGCCAATGATCCACACAGAATGTCTCCGCTACTCCGCCCGGGTACACCTTGGTTCCTCGGTTAGTAATCATCACTAGCTGGAAGTCTGGCCCGGCATGCTCCTCAAGTCGCTTGCCCAACAACTCCACCGCTTCACGCCATTCAACAAAGATGTCGATGCCCACCAGCTCCTTGACGGGCAACGGGCGCTCTTTCAATTTGATAGTTATAGGCGAGCCATGAACTGGGTACTCAACCGCCTTTAGTGCTTGTGGTTTCTTCCCAAGGCGAGCTATCACGGCGGCCGCAAACTCTCGCGTACCCACCTTCTCCTTAGATACAGCGGGATCATAAATATCATATGTGTGGATCCCGTCTTCGATCGTTTTCAACCAAGCGTTGTGCACTCTGGCAGCTACGTCGCCTTGACCAATGTGTACTAGCATCTGTACGGCTGCAAGCAGTAGCCCCGATGGATTGGCTACGTTCTGTCCGGCTCGTCTCGGGGCTGAGCCGTGGACCGCCTCGAACATGGCCACCTCGCTACCGATATTCGCACTTCCCGCCAAACCGACCGAACCGGCTATCTGCGCAGCTACATCAGAAAGGATATCTCCGTAGAGGTTCGGCATTACAATCACGTCAAATTGCTCAGGAGAATCGGCCAGCTTGGCTGCTCCAATGTCGACAATCCAGTGCTCGCTCGTTATGTCTTGATACTCGGAGGCCACCTCGTCAAACACTTTGTGAAAGGTGCCATCAGTAAGTTTCATTATGTTGTCTTTCGTAAAACATGTCACCTTGTGACGACCGTAGCGCCTGGCGTACTCGAAGGCGTATCGGATTATCCGCTCCGATCCAGGTCGAGTGATGAGCTTGAGACATTGCACCACCTCATCAGTCTGCCGATGCTCGATACCGCCATAGACATCTTCCTCATTTTCTCGGATAATCACTACATCCATATCGGGGTGTCTTGTAGCTACGAACGGAGCATAGGCTGGACAAGGGCGAACATTGGCAAATAGCCCGAGCGTCTTGCGGACCGTAACGTTGAGACTCTTGAACCCCCCGCCCTCCGGTGTGGTGATCGGGGCTTTCAAGAACACCTTCGTTCGGCGCAACGAGTCCCATGCTGAAGATTCGATGCCGGCAGTGATTCCCTTATGGTACACAGATTCGCCTATCTGAATGGTCTCTATTGCCAGGCTAGCCCCACCTGCGTTGATAATACCAAGTGTTGCTTCCATGATCTCCGGGCCGATTCCATCACCATAGGCTACAGTGATTGGTATGGCGTGATATCCGGGTGCTTCATTCATATTTGCCATCATCTTGCCTCGTGTACTGATTCGGAGGGGGAACATGTCTGGGAGAATCTATCGAACTCTTCCAGCTTGTTCATTCGCGCCAGCAAACATTGTCTCTTTACGATTATAAGCGTTCATACCAATGACACAACGCAACAGTCACGGCGACGGATTGCACGTGTTGAAGGACTACTTCAGGATCTCGACCCCAGGCCGTGCCCTCTAGGTCCCGACCGTGTGCACCCGACGCCAAGCCACGCGCGGCGCTTGTCTCGCTACAGACGTAACCTGCTGGCGGGGGTTAGAATTGCTAAAGGCGAAAGTCAGCGTGTGGACTACATCGTCCTTACCATAAGGTATGATAAGGAGACTGGTGCTCTCTCGGCAAATCTCAAGGATCCCGTCAACAGATTCACACAGCTTCTTCGACGAATGGGCTTTTCATTCGAGTATTTCCGGGTTGTCGAGCCCACTGCCGCGGGAGTTGTGAATCATGCTAATCTAGTCATATGACGGGCGGAGTCTCCCGCCCAGGTATCTCCTCATGCCCTAGTGAGGATTAGATAGTCGACTCGTTTTCTCACCTAGGCTGGTCTCGATAGAGGAGCTCTACGGCTACATCAGGTCGCTAAGGCGCTACAGGAGCATGGCGGACTCGGTGCTGCAGGCCACAACGAGCGACAACGTTAGGATAGTGCTGAAGATGTTCGCCGTCACGAAGGGCAGGACGACGCACATGAAACTTATCGGCCTTAGGAAGGAGATGAACGAGATCGCCGCCGGCTTCGCCGGGGAGCACACGGCAAACGAGGTCATCGCAGCGGTAATAGACGGCAAGCTACAGGCTAGCATGCAGGCTCGGCTGCGCCACATAACCCAAATAAACGAGGTCGAGGTAAGGAAACTGGAGATTGCTGGCTAGCCGCCCAGAAGCATGGCTAGCTCCTTAGCGTTTTTTACGGTGAGGCCACCGGTGGCCTTGTAGATCCTGTTCATTATGGCCAGGCCGAGGCCACGCTCCTCGAATCTCTCGACTATGCCGAGCTCCGCGCTGCTCCTGTCGAGGGCCCTGAAGGCATTGAAGAGGTTCTTCGCCGCGTCGTAGAGGTCGCTACTGCTGCCCAGCTGTATTATCGTTGCGCTCTGCGCGTCGTGCGCACCCAATCTGGCCGCGGTCTCCATGCTGCACAGAATGGCGACCCTCTTGCGGGCGGCACGGGCCACCTCAGGCGCATGCAGCATGACCGAGGTGCGGTCCGCAAGCGCAAGGCGCTTTGACGGCGCGTAGTGCCTGTACTTCATGCCGGGAGCAAGCGGCTGACCAACGGCCACGCCGTTGTGCAGGCTCTTGGGCACTGAGATTCTGCCGACGTACTTCTCGAGGTCGTCAACCGTGAACGCGCCGGGCCTCAGCAGGGTCGGCGGCTCCGAGGTCATGTCTATTATCGTTGACTCCACGCCGAAGGTTGTGTCGCCGCCGTCTATTATCACATCGACTTTCCCGTCGAGGTCTTGGAGGACGTGCTCGAACTTCGTGGGGCTGGGCCGGGTAGAGATGTTGGCGCTAGGGGCCGCTATGGGGACGCCGCTCTCCCCTATAAGGCGCAGGGCTATCCTGTGGGCTGGGCACCTGACGGCGACAGTGTCCTGGCCTGCGGTGACCACAGATGGAATCAGGGGATTCTTCCTGAGCACCATAGTCAGCGGTCCGGGCCAGACCGCCCTCGATAGCCTGGCGGCCTTGGTGCCGGCGTCCATGGCAACCTCGCCGAGGCGGCTAGCGCTGCGGATGTGGAGTATGAGCGGGTTGTCCGCGGGCCTGCCCTTTATGGAGAATATCTTCCTGCAGGCAGTGGCATCGAGGCCGCTTGCGCCGAGGCCGTAAACAGTCTCTGTCGGGAAGGCTACCGTGCCCGAGCGCCTTATGACTGAAGCCGCCTCCCTTATCTTCTCCGGCTCCGGATTTACAGGGTCTATCCTTATTATCGTGGTCATGTGAATCCTGTCGATATCTGCACGGAAATTTCGCACCACGAATTTTAACTCTTTCCGCGCGGCAACTGCGATGCACGGTCGGTGCGGCCTGTTCTTCCCTTGGGCTCTCGCTTCTTACGACCGCAAAGCACACTAACGAACCCGTGGACCAGAGAGTTCTTTCTGAACCTGCCGGCGTCGAAGTCGCTCAGCTCGAACGCGGCGAGGGCCAGCCTGTTCCCCAACCCGCTCCTTGTCATGTGTGCCGTCGAGGACATGTAACCGTAGACCGCGCGTGGGACTAACCCGCATGTTGGGAAACGCAGAGAGCCGCAAAAAGGAAGGCCGCACCCTCCATGAATTCGTTCAGCCTGTGCTTATCCGCGATTGCGGTATTGCTGGTATTCGGACCCCAGAAAAATCTGTCCTGGACGTGATGGAAGAACTCGTAGGCAATCAGCTCCAGCTCAGTGAGCCTCTCCGCGTTGCGCCCCCGGGACCGGAGGGTGTCGTGGTGGAAAGGCGAGACGCCGCTCAGCCGTAGGCCGGGTACCTGCTCTTAAGGAGCCTGCGCATCTCCGAGGCGAGCCTGGCATCGACCTCCTTCTGATTCTGTGACAGGCTCACCGTCCCGGGCATGGTCAGGACGATGGGCCCCTCCGCGTAGCTGCTCCCAGCCTCAGGCACCGTGGGCTCTGATTCGAGCACCGACGCGAGGCTGGCCGGCATCTTTTCTTCCGGCGACGGCCCTTCGCCTCCCAGCAGCCGGAGGACCAGCCCGGGCGGGAGCCTCCTGTAGCCGTAGGGAAACGCGCTCCCAGGCTGCGGTCTCCCGCCCCCCTCGGCCAGAGAACCGAGCACCGTCGGAAAGGGCTTGAACATCGAGTCTATCTTGAGCATCCAGGTGCCGTCCGGCCCTGAGACGACTGCGTCGTAGAACCCGGAACCGAGCGAGGGCGACACTGTGAAGCTCCACCCCTTCGGGTTCCTGGAGTAGCCATCCAGCATGCGCCTCCTCAGACCCTCTCCTTCCAGAAGCTCCATGGGCCCTCTCCGGCGTGCCGGGACGTAATAAGGCGTCGACCGGGGCGATGAGAGCCCCATGGGCGCACGCCCACGCCTGTTCGCCGTGGACGCCCGAGCGGGCACGATTGGATACTGGTGGATGGTCGGGGGCGGGATGATGAGGCTGGCCTTGTGGCACGGGAAGAGACGCCATGGCCGGGCCTTGTCGGTCTAGGTAGGCGCCGGTGTTGTACGACCCCCTGAGGACGTTGCGGTACCAGGCGTTGAACCCCCTGTCCTCCTCGAGCAGGTGGGCGTATTTCGACTCCCCCCTCGTCCTCCGTCCATGGGTGGGGGTCAATTCTCCGACGGGTTCTTCCACGTCTTTGTGGTCTTCGTGCGGACTTAACTGCCGGAACCGAATGCAGGGGGATGCGGGCCCGACGGGAATCGAACCCGTTTAGGGGCGTCGGCTGACCCTCGGGTTAAAAGCCCGATGCTCTACCTGAGTTCTCTCTGGTTATGGAACTAAGCTACGGGCCCGCGCCACCCTTCGCGATATGTCCCGTATTTTACTGTGAGCAGCCCTAAGGCAGCAGGCCAAGGACCGTCCTCATGGTCTTTCTCTCGGCCGCCTCGTCCTCGTAGGGCGTCTCCATTATGATTGGCCTCTCCGTAATCCCCGGATAGTGCAGAAATTCTTTGATCCCCCTGCGCCCTATCTTTCCTTCGCCTATGTTCTCGTGTCGGTCGAGCCTGCTCCCGAGCGCCCCCTTCGAGTCGTTGAGATGGACGGCTTTCAGCCTGTCTAGCCCCACGACCTCGTCGAAGAGCCCCAGCGAACGCTCCACTGCGTCCCTGGTTGCGAGGTCGAAGCCGGACGCGTACATGTGGCAGGTGTCGAGGCAGACCCCCACCCTCCCATCAGCCTTGACCTTGGCGAGTATCATCTCGAGCTCTTCGAACCTTGCCCCGACACTGTTCTTCTGCCCTGCCATGTTCTCCAGAAGTATGGTTGTCTCACCCCTGCTCACGGCTATGGCCTCGTTGCACGCTTCCGCGATGTTGGCGACCCCTACCGCCGTCCCCTTCCCCAGGTGGCTCCCGAGGTGGATGACAAGGTAGTCTATCCCCAGGGCGTCGCAGCGCTTGACCTCTTCCTCGATGGAGTAGCGGCTAATCTTCATGGTCGACGTCTCGGGGGAGGCCAGGTTCGGGAGATAGGGCATGTGGTCCACGACTTTCCTGAACCCCGACTCCTTCCTCTTCTCCCGGAAGGCGGCGACCGTCTCGTCTGCGATAGGCTTGAACTTCCATTGGTTCGGGTTCCTGGTGAAGATCTGGAAGGTGCTGGCCCCTATCTCCTTTGCCCGGTTGAAGGCGAGGTCGATGGAACCCGCGATGGAGACGTGTAGCCCGACCATGGGCTCTGAAGTCAATGTGTGTCAAAAGAGGGAGAGTGTGGGTTTATGAACCCACGCTCACGCTTTGCGTCTACAGTCTAGCGCTTCTTGGGCTTGGCGAGTGTCTTCTTGACACCGGTGGCACCCCTCACGGGGGCCGTCCTGCGCCTGTAGGTTCGGGTCGGCTTCTTCGCGATAGAAGGCGCCGCGAACGAAGTCGATGAAGGCGCCGAGTAGGTTACTGGCGCTGGCGCTGGCTGGACCGTCTCGTAGCGTGCTTGTGATGGGGCCGGAGATGGTGCTGGAGAGGTGACAGGCTCTGCCGCGGCTGGGGCCTCGGCCTGACTCGTCGACGCTGTGAAAGTGCTCGCTGTTGTGGCTGGTGACGGCGCTGCCCTAGTCTTCCGGTGTCCGAGATAGCCCTTCGACCCCGCGTAGACAACGGCTACCGCTCCCACGCAGGTACCAAGCAAGATGGCGGCTATTTCTGGGACCATGTTGTTGATACGCCCCATCGTGGCTCTTCACCGCCTGAGTCAAACAGTATCAACAAGTCCGTAATGTTGATTCGACCAAGTATGCCGTCGGCGGACGGTTAAGGTATCCCCAGCAGTGCGTCCAGGGACAGCGCCCCGGACCCTAGCAGGAGGATGGCGACAGAGAGGACCAGGTAGACGAAGTCGAGTTCGAACCCTGGATTCCCTCCGGCTCCCATGAAGCCCGCCTTCATCTTGGTGGTCTTCATGACGATGATCGCTGCGAACTGTATTGCCAGAAACGCCGCGACCAGCGGGACCAGGAACCCCACGATTAGGAACATCCCACCGAAGAACTCGAGCAGGGTAACGAGCCTCGCAGCCGCAGGCGGGACTCCCATGGTAGCTATCCAGGCCCCCGACTGCTTCCCCCAACCCCCCTTCACCTTGGGCATCCCGTGGGCGATCATCGCAGCCCCCACGGCGACCCTGATGACAAGCGACACGTAACCAGGACTGATTAGTGCAGACATGTTGATTTGGTCAGCGTCAGAGAGCTAGTTAAAAAAATTAACTGAAGCTGCTTCCCCGCAGACCAGACTCGGTCCTGCACGACAGCCCTGTGATGCGAACTGCTAAAGCGGCGGTGACCGAGAGCGCCAGCGTGAGCATCCTGACTATCGACAGGGCGAAGACGGCCCTAGTCGTCATCGACCTGCAGAAGGGTATAGTCTCAATGGAGACGCAGCCCAACCCCGCCAAGAATGTAATCGCCAACGCTGTACTGTTGGCAAGAGCGTTCAGAGAGCATGACATGCCGGTGTATCTGGTCCACGTGACACGGCCTAAAGGGACGTCCCTGACGACGCAGTCGGACTCGTCATTCCCGTCCGGAGGGGAGATGCCACCCGACTGGGCAGACATCGTCCCTGAGCTCGGCCCCGCCCCGTCTGACGTGGTGGTAACAAAGCACCAGTGGGGGGCGTTCTACGGCACCGACCTCGAACTGAGGCTTAGGAGAGGCGGGTCTGACACCATAGTCCTCTGCGGCATCGCGACCTCCTATGGTGTCGAGAGCACAGCCAGGTTCGCCTACGAGTACGGCTTCCAGCAGGTGTTCGCCGAGGACGCCATGTCCGACCGGTCGGCCGAGGCCCACAAGAACGCGGTGGAGTTCGTACTCAAGAGGATAGGCAGGGTGAGGCATACCCAGGAAATACTTGACGCCCTCCTCCGAACCTGACTGCAGGGGTTTCGCTTATATCTCAGCGCGTGCTGTGTGTAGCGTAATGCTTCAGATTCAGTGGGACAAGATCATAACAGAGATCTTCAAGTTTGACCGCAGGATAAGGTCCGCCCAGATCCTCGACCAGAGCGGCAGGCAGGTCGCCGGAGGGATGAGGAAGGGGATACCATCTTTGGAGCCGCAGAGCGAGGACATAAGGCTCATCGCTGGAATCACCATCCAAATCAACACCGACCGGACCTGGGACCGCTACTTCGGGAAGAGCCAGTACACGTTCAACAAGAGGGAGAGGCTGAACATCATGACATTCTACCTCGGGGACAAGCTGATCCTAGTCTCTGCCGAACCTGACTTCACCCTGCAACAGGCGCAGGACCTGCGGAACCAGATAATAACGAACCACGCGGAGTTGGCTAGGTAAAATAGTGCGACCCGGGTTTCAGTTGAGACCTAGGTCAGGGAACTTCGCCTTGACGAGCCCGAGTTCGCCTTGGAGAGTCCTGATGCGCTCTGCGTACTTCTTCATGTCCTCGGCATTGTTCTGAACTTTGGCGACCTTGTAACCACGCCATGCCTTCTTCAGGGCGCCCCAGCTCTGACCCTTAGTATACTGAGACATGTAAGAGCACCCCTGCTTGAGACGATATAAGGCTTAACGTCTCTTGTAGCGTGTCCTGGCCTCCGTCTGTTGCTGCGCCTTTCGCCCAGGGCCGTTACTTCACTTCGAATGGAATCCTGTTCCCGTTGTGGTCGTAGACGCCTAGATTGTCGACTGTGGCGTATGGATACCCCATTATCACCATGAGCTTGCCGCTGGCGTGCAGCAGGTCCTGGTGGGAGGGGTTGTGGTTCCCAGAGGGGTGGGAGTGGGCGACCCCCAGGTAGGAGAAGTCGACGGGGAGCATCCACCAGTTGAAGGAAGAGAACGAGGCCCCGTGGCTGGCGAGGGGAGGGATCACTACGCCCGTCACCTCCACCACCCCCTTCTTCGACTTGCCCCTGAGGAGCAGGATGCCTTCGTTGGGGTAGGCCATGGCAGAGTAACTGAAGAGGCTGTCCACTACCTGCTTGTGGAAGACGACCTTCTCGACGACCATGCCGCTACCCTACTTCAGGAGGCCTATGAAGTTGGCCACCACCTTGTCTCCGTCCGGGTTGTCGGCCGTGAACCGCTCCGGATGGAACTGCACCCCGTAGAGGGCGCGCCTTCTGTGCTTCATGGCAGCGACGGCGCTGGTGTCGCTCCTGGCCAGCAGTGTGAACCCTTCCGGGACCGACTTCACCACCTCGTACCTCGACTCGAAGAGCACGAGCGAGCGGGAGAGGCCTTCGAAGAGCGGGTCGTCGCCCAGGACGGTGGTGTTCACCATCTCGAGGACGTGTCTCTTGTCCTTGACGACCTCGGCGCCGAAGGCGTGGGCCATGAGCTGGTGCCCGAAGCAGATGCCGAGTATGGGTGCGCGGGAGTCAAGTATGGCCTGAGCCTCGACGCGAAACTTGGCTCTAGTTTCGGGGTCGGTCATCATCTCCGGAGAGCCGCTAAGGGCGACCCCGTCGAACGAGTCGAACTTGGCGGCAGATGATTCGTGCCACTCGATGGCGGTCACAGTCGCGCCGTTCCCCTCGAAGCATTCTTCCAGCTTCCCGGCGCGCTCCTTGGCCGGGTAGTTGTTCACCACCAGGACCCTGGTCAACCCAGGTCAGGGCCCCGCTTCACGATAAGAACTTTCACGGAAAAAGCAAGAACCGCAGAACAGTTTAAATGGCCAAGGAATTAGTTGGGCAAAAAGGAGCAAGGCAAGAAAATGTTTGCACCTTCGGCAGGATATGACAGGGCGATCACGATTTTTTCGCCCGACGGCAGGCTGTACCAAGTAGAGTACGCCCTTGAGACGGTCAGGAGAGGCAACCTGGCAGTGGGGGTCCAGGCGAAGCAGGGAGTGGTGCTGGCCGTAGAAGAGAAGCAGAGGAAGCTCCAGAGTGCGGAGTCGGTCATCAAAATGTTCCAGATCGACGACCACGTCGGAGCGGTCGGAGCGGGTTACATCCCAGACGCTCGTATACAGGTGGACAACGCGCGGGTCCTGGCCCAGAGCAACAGGCTAATCTACGACGAGCCGGTCGACATCGAAGCCATAGCCAAGCGCATCGCCGACATGAACCAACAGTACACGCAGTATGCCGGCGTGAGGCCCTTCGGGGTCTCCCTCATCATAGCGGGCGTCGACGGAGCCGGACCGGTGGTCTACCTCGCTGACCCTACGGGGACGTATTCCGGGTTCCATGCCATAGCGATAGGGCAGGGGAGCGACCAGGTCAACGACTACCTGGAGAAGAGCTACTCCCCGGACCTGACCCTGGACGAAGCCGTCACCCTGGCCATAGAATGCATCTACCTGGTGAGCGAGGACAAGAGCGGGACTTCGCACATCAAGGTCGCTGTGGTGGATGCTGAGACCAAGAAGTGGAGGCGCCTCGCCGAAGCTGAGGTAGGCAAGAGCGCGGCTGGGGCCAAGACCAAGTCAGACAAGCCGCCGGCCAAGAGCTCCTGAGAAGCGTAGGCTCAGATGAGCGGGAACTTCGGTCGGGGCGGCGGAAGCTTCAAGCCGAGAACCCACGAGTCGTCGAAGTTCACCACGGTCAGGCTCACCATCGGAGGGGAGCAGTATGAGATACTGGTCAACCCAGACCCGGCCCTGTCTTACAAACAGGGGAGGAACGTCGAGCCATCCGCAGTCGTCGCCGTAGACGAGGTCTACTCGGACTCTCGGAAAGGCCTGAGGTCAAGCGGCGAGAAGCTGAAGCTCCACTTCGGGACGGATGACCCCGCCAAAGCAGCCCTCGAGGTACTGAAGCGAGGGGAACTGAACCTCACCCAGGAACAGAGGAAGAGGCTGACGGAAGAGAAGAGACGTGCGATAATAGCGGCGATTTCAAAGAACTTCGTCGACCCGAGGACCCTGCTCCCCCACCCGCCGATGAGGATAGACCAGGCCATGCTGGAGGCCAGGGTCTCTGTGGACCCGTTCCAGGACCCGAATGAGCAGATGAAGGCCGTGGTCGACGCCCTTAGGACGATACTCCCTCTGAAGTCGGAGAAGATCAGGCTCCAGGTGAAGGTGAGCGCACAGTACACCGGCCAGGCGATTGGCATCCTGAAGACCTTCGGCGAGATAGTCAAAGAGGACTGGTTAGCCGACGGGACGCTCTCCGCAATAGTAGAAATACCCGCTGGCGGACAGCCCGGCCTGCTGGACCGCCTCGGCTCGACCACGAAGGGAGCCGCACAGGTCACAGTGGTGAAATAGAGATGCCAATGATACAGAGAAAACAGGTAATCCCGGGAGACGTCGTAGCAAAGGGGAACTACCGCTACGGGAGTTACATCGAGAAGCGCGGAGACGAGTATGTGGCCCTCAGGGTGGGGGTCGCCGAGGTGGGGAGTGACGGGATAAAGCTCAACCCATTCACCGGGCCGTACCTCCCTCGCGCCGATGACGAGGTGATCGGCAAGGTGATAGACATCAACGGCTTCGGCTGGGTAATAGACATCAACTCGTGCTTCGATGGCTTCCTACCAGCCTCGTTCGTCTTCGGGAGGGACTTCTCCCCCGCGACCCACGACCTTTCAAGCAAGTTCGGGGTGGGGGACATCCTGGGGACAAGGATAGAGGCCTTCGAGAGGTCCAGGGACCCGCAGCTGAGCATCAGGGGCGAAGGCTACGGGAAGATCTCGTCGGGGGAAATCGTTAAGATATCACCAACGAAGGTCCCCCGAGTAATCGGGAAAAGAGGTTCGATGATCAACCTAATCAGCGAAAAGACAGGATGCGACATCAGGGTAGGCCAGAACGGCGTGATAGTCGTGGACGGGAGCCCTGAGGGAATTACGAAGGCTGTCAAGGCCATCAGGCTCGTGGAAGAGGAGACTCACGCGCCGGACTTGATGTCCAAGGTAGAGGCGGCTCTAGGAGGGAGCGTCGTTGGCGGGAACTAAGAAGGAACTCATAGACAAGAACGGCGTCAGGCTCGACGGCAGGAAGTGGAACGAGCTCCGGCCGATAAAGCTGCAGGTGGGCATCATGAAGAACGCCGACGGGTCGGCCTACATCGAGTGGGGCAAGAACAAGATCATGGCCGCGGTGTACGGGCCGAAGGAGGTGCACCCCAAGCACCAGGTCCTGCCTGACAGGGCCTTGCTCAGGTGCAGGTACCACATGGCGCCCTTCTCGGTCGACGAGAGGAAGAACCCCGCGCCGTCTAGGAGAGAGATAGAGATCTCGAAGGTGATCAGAGAGGCGCTTGTGCCCGCGGTGATCGTGGAAGACTATCCGAGGACGGCCATAGAGGTCTGGGTCGAAGTGCTGCAGTCCGACGGAGGGTCGAGGGTCGCCGGAATCACGGCGGCTTCGCTGGCCCTGGCGGACGCCGGGATCAACATGAGAGACCTCGTGGTCGGCTGCTCCTGTGGCCTCATCGGGGAGCAGGTGGTATCTGACCTGGACGACACCGAGGACAAGGAGGGGAACGGGGACATGCCCGTGGCGATCATGCCGAACCTCGGACTGGTGTCGCTCCTCCAGGTGGACGGAGTATACACCCGGGAGAACTTCCAGAAGGCCTTTGAGCTTGCCATCGAGAAGGGGAAGCAGATCTACCAGATGCAGCGGGAGGCCCTGACGACGAGGTTCTTCGGGGGCGAAGCCAAGACGACTGAGGTTGAGGAGGTGGCCGAGTAGATGTCGATGATGAAGAAGAACTACGTGGTAGAGGCCATCAGGAAGGCACAGCTGCTACAGCTGCTAGCAAGCGGCAAGCGCCTCGACGAGAGAGCCCTCGACCAGCCCAGGAACCTGAAGATTGAGACCGGAGTCATCCCGAAGGCCAACGGCTCAGCCAGGGTGACCCTAGGGAACACCCAGGTGCTGGCAGGGGTGAAGATAGCCACCGGGATACCATTCCCTGACACGCCAGACAAAGGGATACTGATGGTGAACGCCGAGATACTCCCGATGTCGTCCCCCTACGCCGAAGCGGGGCCGCCAAGCGAGGATGCGATAGAGCTGGCAAGGGTGACGGACAGGGGCATACGGGAGTCTGAGATGGTCGACCTGACCAAGCTCGGTCTCATCCCCGGGAAATCGGTCATCGCGGTGTTCGTGGACTGCAACATCATGAACGTCGACGGTAACCTGTTCGACGCCACCAGCTACGCCGTGGTGTCCGCGCTCAGGACCGCCAAGATGAAGAAGTACGTGATAAAGGACGACAAGGTTGAAGCCACCGACGAGCTGATCCCGGTCCCGGTCGAGAAAACACCGGTGTCAGTCACCATAGCCAGGTTGGGCGACAGGCTGGTGGTCGACCCCAGCGCGGAAGAGGAAGCGTCCATGGACATGAGGATTACCATAACCACGGACGACGATGGGAACATCTGTGCGAGCCAGAAGGGCGAAGCGAGCACCATCAGCCCGGAGCAGGTGCTGCGGGCGGCGGACACATCCATAAGCGTCGGCAAGGCGATCAGGGCCAAGATACTCGAGGCGACCAGGTAGTGCCGAAGGCGAAGGAGAGCTTCAGAGGCCTCGGCGCGAAGTACGGCGGCACCCTCAGGAAGAGGTACGCCAGGGTCTTCAGGACGCTGAAGCAGGCCAGGTCGTGTCCGGCTTGCGCGAGCAAGAGGCTCGCCCGGACCTCCTCGGGGATCTGGAAGTGCAAGTCCTGCGGCTACACCGTGGCCGGAGGGGCATTTGACCTCACCCAGGCGAAGGCAAGATAGGCCCATAGAGTCAGTCGAACTGAAGATCACGTTCCACGCTGACAGGCAGACCGCCGCGAAGATAGCCGAGAAGTTCCCCTCGGCCATAGTAAGAGGAGGCAAGTGCGTCGTGAGCATCGAAGGGAGCAGCCCGGGCGAGGTCGCCGAGAGGGCCAAGGCCCTGCTAGAGCAGGTGAGATCCGTCGAGTCCAGCTCGAAAGGATTTAAGTAGAGACCGGAGCCGCTGTTCCAAAAGTTGAGCCAGCCAGAACTTCCTCCTCTCCTCAGAGAGCAGCTCGCGAGGTACGACCAGGCGCAGCAGAACCTTCAGGCTGTGCTTGCCCAGAAGCAACAGGTGGAGCTCGAGCTCAACGAGACGGAAAAGGCGCTGGAGGAGCTCGGGAAGGCCACCGACTCTGAAGCCGTGTACAAGTTCGCCGGGAACCTGCTGATCAAGACAAAGAAGGAAGAGGTGACTAAGGAGCTCGGAGAGAAGAAGGAGCTAGCCAACACCAGAAAGATGGTCCTCGCGAAGCAAGAGTCGAGGTTCAGGGAGAGCCTCAAGGACCTCCAGACTAAGATAGACGAGGCAGTGAAGGCGAGGCCACCGCAGACTCAGCAGCCGCCCGGGGACGCGTAGACCGTGGCGACCCTTGACCCCTGAAACGAAGCCGGAAGACTTTCCTTTCCTGGAGCCATCAGCCCTCAAGAGGGCCGTGGTGGTATGTCACAGGAACGCTGACGCTGACGCCTACCTCTCGGCCTACGCCGTCTCTAAGCTCATCGGGTCAGTCGCTCCCAGGTGCCACGTCTCCATAGCCACCCCGGGAGGGATGACGATGCTCACCCAGAAGCTGAGCGCGCGGTTCCCGCATGACATCGCCGACGGGAGCGGGGGGGACTATGACCTGTATGTCGCGGTGGACGTGGGTGACGAGGAGCTCCTCAGTGAGTGGAAGGAGAAGTTCAGGGAGAGCCCCGGAATGAAGGTCCTGGTGGACCACCATCCGCGCAGAGAAGGGGGACTGTATGACCGTTCTGTGGTAGACGAGGGCGCGACCTCGGCTGCCGAGGTGGTCTACGGGCTTTTCGAGAGCCGGGGGGTGACCCCGGACCCACAGACGGCTCAGGCGCTCCTCGAGGCGATCCTCTTCGACTCCTCACATCTTGCAATCGCGGGCCGCTCCGGGCTCGGGGCGGCGGTCAAGCTGATGGACGCAGGGGCGGACATCTCCCAGGCGCGGCGGGAGCTTCGCAGCGAGCCTGACTACGGAGAGGTCATCGCTAAGCTGAAGGGAGCTCAGAGGATATCGATATTCAAGGCAGGGACGTGGGTGGTGGCGACCAGCCACATCGGCTCGTTCCAGGCCCACGTCGCCAGGTCCATGGTCTACCTCGGGGCAGACTTGGCGCTGGTCAGCGGTGAGTCGGACGGCGAGACCAGGGTCAGCCTCAGGGCGACCCCGAGGTTCCAAGAGTCTGCGAAAGTAAAGCTGGGATCCGAGGTCGCCGAGGAGATGGCGAGGAGGCTCGGAGGGCATGGCGGGGGGCACGCCACCGCCGCTTCCTTCTCCGCCCCCGTGGGTGAGGAGGAGACGGTTGCGGCGACCATGAAGCTGTTCGGGGAGCTCATCGGCGAGCTGAAGAAGCTGGACTAGGCGTACCTGGAGGAGGCCCTGCTCTTCAGGAAGCCCTCGAAGGAGAGCTTGAACCACGGCGTGTATGAGTCAGGGTGCGCCGTGAGGTCTGCGACCACGTCGGTAACGCTGGCCCACCTTACAGACGACATCTCGTCCCCGTTGGGGACGATCGCGCCGTCGAAGTCCCCCACCAGTACCCTGCAGAACTCGTTCTCTGCGTTCGCCCCCTGGGGGGCGAAGTAGACGAAGGAGTGGACGTCCTCCAGCTCCCCCACCGTGGCGCTCAGCTCTTCCTTCGCCCTGCGCGAGGCTGCCTGCTGGTAGGTCTCCCCTGGATAGACGTGGCTCGTGAAGGAGACGTCCCAGGCGCCGGGCCAGAGCAGCTTCTTCTGGCTTCGTTGCTGGAGCAGCAGCTTGCCGCCGTGGAAGATGAGGGCGGTGTATGCCCTGTGGCGCTTCCCCTTCCCCGCGTGGCAGCTCTCGCGCGTGTCCGTCCCTATCTCCCTGTCGTGTTCGTCAACGAGTATGAGTATCTCCTCCTTGGCCAACCCCCCCGTGGGCGGGCGGTTTCTAGATAAGCCAATCGGGCTTTTTATTTCGGCAGCCTCGGGGGCATCCATGCGCCTCTCGGTGACGGGGACGTTGTTCAGCGGCATGGGGAAGGGGAAGTACTATGTGGGCCACCCCGAGTACCAGAGGCGGTTCAGGGAGCGGCTGGGTTACATGCCATACCCCGGCACCCTCAACGTGAAGCTAGACGACAGGGAAGTGATACGCAGGCTCGGGGAGATCAGGTCGGCGGACGGGTCGAAGATAGAGAGTTTCGCCCTGGGCGGCGAGACGTTCAGCTCCCTCACTTGCTTCGAAGGGGAGCTGAAGGGGGAGAAGGTCACCCTCCTCTTCATCGACGTGACATACTACAACGAGACTGTCGCCGAGCTGATCTCCCCGACCTACCTCAGGGGGAAGCTCGGCCTGAAGGACGGCGACCCCGTGACCTTCAGCGTCGACGTGCCCACCCCTCACCAAGGTAGGTCATGACCGCGCACTCGTCCCCGTCCTCTAGGCCCAGTGACTTCCTGAGATCGACCGGAGAGATCACCTCGAGGACCGAGCTGTCGTGGTGAGTCCTCTCTATGGCTAGGACCGCCCCGGGGTGTTTCCCGGCTATCTTCGCGCGGAAACATTTCACGCCGCCGTAGGACCTCCTGCCGTCGCTGAAGCCTGGGATTTCAATCCCCTTCAGCAGCTCGAGGCGCCGCCGCTGCCCAATCATCGCCTCGGTGGTGAGGCGCAGGTTGAGGGTCCCCGGGAAGGGCTCGAAGTGGAGCGCCCTGGCGAAACCCTCGGCGTAGCCCTTCAGCGAGACATAGTAGGCGCCCTCTTTCAGCCCGGCGGACACCGTCCCTCGGAACTGCATGGTGTCCTTGCCCCTCTCCAGGTTTGCGCCCACATCAGCCAGGAAGGTCTCCACGGCGTCGAGGCCCGCCTCCGTCAGCCTGACGGCGAGCCCCCGTCCAGAGTGGGCTCTCTCGGCCAGGCCCACCCTCTGGAGGTCTGAGAGCCTCAGTGAGGCCGCCTGCTGGCTGAGTCCCAGGGATTCGCCCAGCATCCCCGTGGTGACGTTGACGAAGGAGTTGACTGCCCCCAGCCTCACCAGGTGGAGGAGAGTGGTGAGCTGCTCCGCACTCGCGCTGGCGCTCTTTTCTGACATCTACAAGGATGCTGGTAGCTACTAAACTGTTATAAGAATATCCGGCTCGGCGCGGAACATGGGCACAGTCTCAAGGGGCCGCCTGGACACGGCCTCCATCGCAGGTAGCGCCATATTCAGCGCCCTGGCGATCATCCTCGCGGCCGGCTCCCAGGCCATGGGCCTGAACTTCCCTCTGGTCCCGTACCTGCAGTTCGACCTTGGCGAGGTCGCAATCATACTAGCGTTCTTCATCTTCGGGCCCGCCCCTGCGCTGGTAGCCTCCTTCGTGGAGTTCGGCGGGCTGATGGCCTTCGGCCAGCAGATACCCATAGGCCCTCTTCTGAAGCTGGCGGCGCTGGTGTCCACGGTCGTCGGTCTCTGGGCCGGCACGAAAATCGCGGCACGCGGCGGGAGGACCAGCTTCCTCAGGCTCGCAGGGTGGACCACTGTCCTGGGCAGCGCGTTCCGGGCCGCGGTGATGACGGTAGCCAACTTCTACCTCGTCGTCTACATCTATGGCCTCGCAGCCACCGAGGGTTTCGTCAGCGCACCCTTCGCCGCGGTGGGGATCGGGCTGACCTCCTCCAACGCCCTGCTGGTGATCCTCGCTTTCACGGCCGTGTTCAACGTCACTCAGCTGGCCATGGTCATGGGCATCGCATCCCTGGTCTTGAGGGTCCCGTCGGTCCCCAGGCTGAGGGTGGCAGGGAGGACCCCGTGGTTCTCCGACGTGATGCAGCCGCCCGCCGCGACAGCCCCTAGGGAAAGACTCTAACCCCGCCAGATGGCGGCAGCCACATGGGCGACATACTCGGGATAGAGAGGCTGAACTTCAGGTATCCGGAGTCGCCCAAAAACGCGGTCTCCGACTTCGAACTGTCGATACCTGAAGGCGAGATAGCGGTGCTGGCCGGGCCGTCGGGGTGCGGCAAGTCCACCCTCCTCAGGACAGTGAACGGGCTGATTCCCCACATGTACGGCGGTGAGTACTCGGGGGACGTGATCGTGGCAGGATCGAGCGTCAAGGGTTCGAGCATGCGCGACCTCGCCCAGACGGTCGGGTTCCTCTTCCAGAACCCGGAGAACCAGATATTCATGTTCACCGTTGAAAGGGACATCGCTTTCGGGCTGGAGAACCTCGGGGTCCCCCGGGAAGAGATGAGGGCCAGGGTGGACGAGGCCCTCCGTCTCCTTAGGATCGGCGACCTGGCCCAGCGGGCCCCCCACGAGCTCTCCGACGGGCAGAAGCAGAGGGTGGCCCTTGCCGGGGTCCTCGCGATGCGGCCAAAGCTGGTGATACTCGACGAGCCGACATCACTGCTCGACCCCAAGACGGCTTCTGAGCTGGTCGCCCTGGTGGCCAGGCTCAGGGAAGAGCTGGGGACCACCTTCGTCGTAGTGGAGCACCGCCTGGACCTCCTTGTGGGGGTCGCAGACAGGCTGGTCGTGATGGACGGAGGGAGGAAGGTTCTCGAAGGGGCCCCCAGGGACGTGCTCTTCGGCGATGATGCCGAGGCACACGGCGTGGCCATCCCTGCTGTCACCAGGGTGCAGAAGGCGCTCACAGAGAGCAAAGGCGGGAGGGCTGTCGCAGGACGGCTGCTGACCCCGTCCGAGTTGGCCTCCGCCGTGGAGGGGAGGCAGGGATGATAGAGTTCAGGGATGTCACGTTCGTCCACCAGAACGGCGTCAAGGCCCTGGATGGGGTCAGCCTCAGGGTGGAGGCAGGCGAGTTCGTCGCCCTGGTCGGTGAGAACGGGGCGGGGAAGACGACCCTCGTCAAGCATGTGACTGGCCTGCTGAAGCCGGCGTCAGGCAGCGTCCTCGTCGACGGCGTCGACACGAGGGAGGCGAGCACGGCCCAGCTGTCGCGGAAGGTCGGAGTCGCATTCCAGAACCCCGACCACCAGCTCTTCTCAGAGACCGTGGAGGAGGAGATGTCGTTCGCCCTCCGGAACTTCGGGTTCTCCCCGGAGCTGGTGCGGAACCGCGTCGCCTGGGGGCTGGAACTCTTCGGTCTGGAAGAGTACAGGAGGTCGTCTCCGCTGGTCCTCAGCGGCGGGGAGAAGAAGAGGCTGACCTTGGCGTGCATCCTGGCCTGGGACCCGCAGGTGGTGATACTCGACGAGCCCACGGTGGGGCAGGACGCCATCCAGAAGGAGAGGCTGGCGGGGACGATACAGATGCTGAAGTCTGCCGGGAAGACCGTGCTGGTGGTGTCCCACGACATCGAGTTCCTCTGGCCGATACAACCGAGGGTGGTGGTGATGAAGGGCGGGAGGGTCGTGGGAGACGGCCCCTCGGCAGACCTCATGCAGGATAGGGATCTGCTGGGATCGGCGAGGATCGCCCAGCCGCAGCTAGTGGAGTTCTACCAAGCGCTTCACCGCAGGCCTGTGGCACCCTTCGTCCACGCCCTGGACGCCGCGCGCTGGGCCGGGGAGACCCTGCAGCCATGATGTGGCTCAGCGGAGGCTTCATCTTCAGGAAAGGCTACTCGTTCTATCACAGGCTGGACCCCAGGGCCAAGCTCCTGAACTCGGTGCTGATGTTCGTGACGACGCTCCTCGCGAGGTCCGTCTTCGAGATGGTACTGGTAGTCGCGTTCATGGTTGGGCTTTCGGCAGCCGCCACGGTCCTGAAGAGGGTGGCCAGGACCATGGCGTTCACGGCGCTGTTCTCGGGGTTCATCTTCGTGGTGAACGTGCTGTTCACCAGGGACCTGGAGACGTCGGTCCTCTACGCCACGAGGTTCATAGCAATAGTGGTGTCGACCAGCATCTTCTTCATCACCACGTCGCCTGACGAGCTCGAGCAGGTCATGAAGATGTTCAGGCTCCCCAGGGACGTCGTTTTTGCCTTCGTCACCGCAGTCAGGTTCATACCGGTCATGATGCTCGACACCATACAAATCATGGACGCCCAGAAGTCCAGAGGGCTGGAGCTGGAAAAGGGGAACCTCGTCCGCAGGGTCAGGAACATGATACCCATATTGATCCCTCTGGTGGTCAACTCGGTGGTGAGGAGCGGAGAGCTGGCCGAAGCCATGGAGGCAAGGGCGTACGGCGCGGCCCCCAGGCCCACGTCCCTCCTGGCATACAGGGCGAGGCGGGTGGACATCGGGGTAGCGTGCGCGTCCGTCGCGTTGTTCGCGCTCGCCGCCTATTCCTTTTATTTCGTCATTCCAGTGCAGTTCCCGTGATTCCCGCCCGGGTGGTGGTCGACGAGAGGGAGAGGGCGAGCGGGGTCCCTGACGAGCTGGCCAAGCTCAACGTCAGGGTGTACTTCAGCAGGCTCCCGGTGGCGGATTATGTCCTCAACCCCGAGATTGCCGTAGAGAGGAAGTCTGTCAGGGACCTGGTCGCGTCAGTCTACGACTCGCGCATATTCGACCAGGCGGCGAAGATCTCTGCGGCCTACGCAAAGCCGTTCCTGGTGGTCGAAGGGGACTCCAAGGAGGTCGCCATCCTGGCAAGGAACATGAAGTCGTTCTTCGGGGCCATCGCCAACGTGTCCATCGCCTACGGGCTGAGGGTGCTTTACACGGCGAACCAGAGGGAGACCGCCCTCGCCATCTCAGAGTTACTCGTCCAGGCCAGGGCTAAGCCCCTCGCCAGGATGCCGTCGGAGGTCCCCCGCAAGGCGAAGAGCACCCCCCTGCAGCAGGTCTACCTGCTTTCGTCCCTCCCTGGGGTCGGGAGAAGGCTGGCGGAGAAGCTCCTGTCGAAATACGGCACCCCCAGACGGGTGATGGCCCTCACCGCGGGGGAGCTGGCCATGACCGGAGGCATAGGCTGGAAGAGGGCCGAGAAGATCAAGGAGGTGCTGGACTCGAAATATGCGAGGTACGTCGAAGCTGCCCCGCAGTCGAGGCTGGAAGGATGAAGGTCGCGGTTCTCGGAGGGACAGGCCGCATGGGAAGGGCCATCGCCAGGCAGCTTTCCCGGCACAACGAAGTGGTGATCGGTTCCCGGGACCCGTCGAGGGCCTCGGAGGCGGCCAGGCTGATTCACGGGGCGACCGGGTCAGACTACCTCGGCGCCTCGGAGGCCGCGGATGTCGTGGTCTTCACAGTCCCCTATGAGGCCCTGGGCGCTGCGGCGGGGCTCGCCGCTGCGCTCTCGGGGAAGGTGGTGGTCTCAGCGGTCAACCCGCTGAGGGTCGAGGCTGGGCTTCTACGGTACGGGCTGGAAGAGGGGTCCGCGGCGGAGGAGCTTGCCGGCCTCCTCCGGGAGAGCAGAGTGGCCACGGCGTTCAACCATGTCTCTTCTCTGTTCTTCGAGAGGGACGAGCCGGTCGCCATGGACATACTTGTGGCTGCGGAGACCAGGGAGACGTTCGAGGTGGTCTCAGGGTTGGTGAAGTCCATCCCGAACCTCAGGCCGCTCTACGCCGGGCCCCTCTCCCAGGCCCGGGTCATCGAAAGGATGACCCCCCTGGTCCTCAACCTCGCCAAGCTCAACAAGACAGGAAGCTTGACCACGAGGTTCGTCTCCGTAAGGGGATAGAGGAGGCCGGAGCGGTCATGCCCCGCGCCTAGGATCCGGGATACTGGCTCAGCCCGTCCTGCCATCCGGCATAGAGGACCGGCCTGTACCTACGGTAGTCCCAGAAGCCGCTGAAGGCGCCCGCAGCGCGGGCGTCCTCTACGCGCGCGACCAGGAGCAGGTGGTCGCCGAGGCGGCGGGTCGCCTGCAGCCTGCATTCCAGGGTCGCCACCGCTGCGTCGAGGACCGGGACCTTCAGCTTCACCCCCTCCGAGTATTTCAGCCCGGCCTCTGCGAGCTTGTCCTTCACCGCGGCACCGCTGGCGGTGGCCAGCTTCGACAGGGCTGACGATCTCTCTCTGCCGACGATTGAGAGGGAGAAGCAGCGCGCCTTCCTGGCTAGCCTGCATGTGTAGCCCCGAGGAGCGCACGCCACGGCGACCATCGGCGGGCGCTCGGAGACAGACAGGTAGGACACCACGGGCATGGCCGAGACCCTGGCCCCTGCCTTCGCGGCCATCACCAGAGGGACCTGAGGATAGAAGAGGCGGTGGACTAGCGACGGGTCGATGCCCATGGGGCAAGCGGTGGGACTCCGGTTAGTTAAGTGGAGGCGCAGGCGCGGGCGACTCTGCGGAACCCGCGCGCCCCTATCTTCGCGGGCTCTTCAGGAGGCGCTTGCGGACGCCGGAGTTGATCTCTAGCCGCTCGAGGGCCCTGACGAGGCTGGACCCGCCCAGCTTCATCCTCCTGCCTGAGAGGAACCTCTTCACCTTAGCTTCCCTGGCCACCCCGCAGACAGGGAGGATGCGCATCATGTAGAGGTAGAACTGCTGCGACCCTCCGTACATGTCGTAGATGGCGTCGTAGTGCTCGGAGAGCCACGCCCAGTAGACGTCCCGGGCACTGGTGTTGAGGGCGCCGAAGGCCATCGGGTAGGCTGAGTCCGAGCGGCTGACATCCTTGCTAATCCCTAGGTCTAGGGCCTTTTCGACCAGCGCCGGGTCCTTGAAGGAGTAGAGGGCCTCGTAGATCTTCGCCCTGTCCACCTCACCCTGCAGCGTCTTCACCATCTCTACGAGAGGCCCCATGGCCTTCTCCCCGTAGGTTATGGCATAGGCTGAAGCGACTGCCCCCTTCAGGTTCGGGTCGAGGTCTTGGTAGTGATCGAACCTCTTGGCGAGCTTGGCAGCGTAGGCGTAGTCGACGCCGACGTACTGCGAAACAAGAGCCTCCCTGGCCGCGCCCAGATATTCAGGCTCGCCGGGCTTCGGGTCCTCCCCTATGCTGGCGATGAGAGGCGGATAGAACTTCGGGTAGACGGAGTGGAGCCCTGGCGAGTCCCAGGCGATGGCGTTGAGAAGATGCAGCTGCTCGGCGGCCACCTGGATCGTGAGGTTGTCGGGGGTCCCGCCGCACAGAGCGATGAACCTGAAGTACTCCGCCGGGTCGATCTCCCCCGCCTGCAGGAAGAGGAAGAGGTCGTTGATTAGGCCTGCCCTGTCGTAGGAGTTGAGGTCGGCGAACCCCGCCGCCAGCCTCTCGTACCCTTTACTGTCGTAGCGGGTGACGTGGAAGCCCCCTCTCCCAGGGTTGACTAGCACGTCCTGGCCCCCTACGTCGAGCGTCATTGACCTCTTGTCGAAGAAGACCTTTGTCTCCTTCCCCCCGGCGCTGACTGCGGTCGTAATCGGCCATGGAGGAGCAGAGACGCTCCCGGTGATCATGAACCTCTTCTGGGTGAGCCTGACCTTCTTCCCTTCGGAGCGGACCTCGACCACGGGGAAACCCGGCCTGGTGAGCCACCCCTTGGCCACCTTGCTCACTGGGAGGCTGGAGGCCCTGCCTAGGGAGTCCCAGAGGTCCTTCCCTGAAGCGTTGGAGAAGCTGAACTTCTTGAGATAGTCAGACACCCCCCTCCTGAAGGCATCCTCCCCCACGTAAGACTCGAGCATCCTCAATATGCTCCCTCCCTTGTTGTAGCTGATCTGATCGAACATGTGCATTGCGTCTTCTACCCGCCGGACATGGGCCTGGACAGGGTGCGTGTTCTTGACCGCGTCGAGGTTGAGCGCCATGAGGGTCTCGTCCATTAGGAAGATGCTCATGGTGTCCCACTCCGGCCTGAGCCGGTCCGTCATCTTGTACCCCATGAAGGTGGCGAAGCTCTCGTTCAGCCAGAGGTCGTCCCACCACTTCATCGTCACGAGGTCGCCGAACCACTGGTGCGCCACTTCGTGGACCATCGACATGGCCCCCCTGTTCTTCTGTCGGAAGGCGGCGCCCTCGGTGACAAGGGCGTAGCTCTCCCTAGAGGAGATCGCCCCCCAGTTCTCCATGGCGCCTGTGTGGTATTCGGGGAGGGCTACGATGTGGAGCTTCTTCAACGGGTATGGGACACCAAAGTAGTCTGCAAAGTCATGTACAGAGCCGGACGCCATCCTGAGGGCCAGCTCGGAGTTCTTGGCCTGGCCAGGCCGGGTGGCGGTGATGACCTCGACGTCCCCGGAGCGGGTCCTGGTCTCCTCCATGTTGCCGATGGCGAAGAAGAGGAGGTATGTCGACATCCGGGGGGTCTCTTCGAACACATGCCTCGTCCTCCCCCCTCCAAGGTCCTCGGCGCGGGCCTCCTGGGTGTTGGCGATGACCTTGAGCCCGGACTCGGCGGTGATCTCGAGCCTGAACGCGGCCTTGTACGATGGTTCGTCGACGCATGGGAATACGGTCCTGGCTTCGGCTGGCTCCAGGTCAGTGGCGAGGATGTAGTCCTTCCCGTACTTCGACTTGTAGAGCCCGAAGATGACGTCGTCGGTCACCTGCTTGGCGTAGGATATGTCCACCTTCGACAGCTTCCGTGGGACCCCCGAGATGAGCAGCTTGGACCTTTTCTTGTCGTGCCGGAACCTCGCCGCCTTCCCGTCGACCTTGACCGACCCCACATCCAGTGCCGAGCAGTCCAGCGACAGCGAGGCGGGGGACCCCTTGACCGCCACGGTCTCCTCGCCTTTCAGGCGGGCCTTTCGAAAGTCGACGTCGAGCCTGAGGTCATAGGACACAATCTCCGTTCCTGACCACCGGCCTCTGGGCCGCCGAGAGCCCCCTTAAAGGATGCTTGACGGCCTATTCCTTGTCGATGAATTCCTCGGCCTTCGGCGGGTCCGGCGGGAGTCCCTTGCGCTTCCTGATGTCCGTGACCAGCCCCCACAGCATGTTCTGAGGGACCGCCTGCCACGTCTTGAAGTGGGTGTTCCAGACAGCCTTGCCCGCCGTGGCTCCTCTCATCTTCTCGCTCAGGTCGAACGTCTCGGCCGCGGGGATCTCTCCCTCCACCACTGTCATGACCTCCTTCTGGTCTATCCTGACCAGCTTCCCCCTCTTCGCGCTGATGACCCCGGTCACCGCGCCTATGAGGTCTGACGGCCCCTTCACCTCTATCCCCAGTATGGGCTCCAGGAGAGTGGGGTTGGCTGACAGCATGGCCCCGAGTATGGCCCTCCGTGAAGCGGGCATGAGCTGGGCGTAGGTCCGGTGGGCTGGGTCCTCGTGGGGGACGAAGTTGGTGAGTGCCACCTTGACCCCTCGGGTGAACTCGTAGGCGAGCGGCCCGTTCTTCATGATGTCGTCGAAGCCTGCCCTGATGGAGTCCATCGACTCCTGCAGGAACTGGACCCCCTTGGTGACCTCGGTCAGGATGTTGCCCCTCTCGTCGACGGCCTGGAAGTTGCGGGCCTGGTCGGGGTCCCATCCGTGGTCGCGGAGGGTCTTGATCACCCCCTTCGTCTCCACGTTCTCGCTTATGGTCCCGTTGCGGATTAGCTCGACGACGTCGGGCTCAAGGGGCTCGACCTCGATGAAGATCTTGTTGTGCCTGTTAGGAGACCTGGCCATGATGGGGCCGGCGCGCGCGCGGATGGTCTCCCTGTAGTTGATGATTGGCGGCGAGGTGATGATCTCCAGCCCCGCCTGCTGAATCTGCGTGGTGGCTATCTCGAGGTGGAGCACCCCCATCCCTGCCATGAGGGTCTCCCCGGACTCCTGGTTGATCGTTATGACGAGGTTCGGGTCCTCGATGTTGAGCCTCCGCATCACCTCGACGAGCTTGGGGAGATCCCTCGGGTGCTTCGCCTCCACCGCCACAGTGACGACGGGCTCGCTGACATAGTGGATGGACTCGAACGTGGCGACCCCCTTCTGGTTCGAGATGGTCTCCCCCGACCTGATGTCCAGGCCGAGGAGCGCCGGGATGTTACCCGCAGGGAGCGAATCGACTATCTCCCGCTGAAAGCCCATGAATATCTGGACCGACTGTATCTTCCCCTCTCTCTTCGAGTTGAGAAGGTAGACCGTGTCGCCGTTGCTGACGCTGCCGGAGAAGAGCCTCCCGGTGGCCACGAGCCCCGCGGCGGGGTCGACGACCACGTTGGTGACCATCATGACCGTGGGTCCGTTCTCGTCGCAGGCGAGGAGGGCCTTCCCTACGTCGCTGTTGAGGTCCCCCTGTGGCCAGATCTTCGGGATGCGGTAGGTCTGGGCGACGTGAGGAGGCGGATGGTGCCTGACGACCATGCCCAGCAGAGCCTCGTGGAGAGGGAGCTTCTTGCCGAGCTCCTCCGGAGTCGAACTCTGATACGCGTTGATGATGTCCTTGAACGACATCCCCGCGGCCTTCGCCATGTCGAAGTTGAATCCCCACTTGTCCTTCGATGACCCGAACGCGACCTGGGCGTCCTGGACCGAGACCTTCCACTTCTGCTTGTACTCCGGTTCGGCGTATGTCTCGACGAGACGGTTGAAGTCCCTCACGATGCCGAAGAGCCACTCCTGCATCTTCTCAGGGGAGAGGCGGAGCTCCTTGATCAGCCGGTCGATTTTGTTGATGTAGACGACGGGGCGGACGCGCTCTTCAAGGGCCGAACGGGTCACAGTTTCGGTCTGGGTCATAATGGATTCGACGGCGTCGACTACGACAATTGCGCCGTCAACCGCCCGTAAGCTTCGAACTACCTTGCCGGAAAAATCAATGTGTCCGGGAGTATCAATCAGGTTGATGACATAGGGCTTCCCCGCGGACTCGTAGTACAGCGTCACGTTGGCGGCTTTGATGGTCATCTGTCTTTGCTGCTCGAGTTCCATGTAGTCGAGAGCTAACGCTTGCCCTGCCACCGAAGGCGACAACATGCCAGTCGCAGCTAGGAGACTATCGCTTGTGGTTGTCTCTATGGCAACGCCGAATGACTATCGGCGTTGATACCATGGTCCACGTGAGCGATGATTCCAAGGTTGCGTATCTGGTCCTTGTTGTGGACTATCTTCAGGGCTTCTGCTGTCGTCTTGAACTTCGGCATAGTCCTTTCACTAAGTCTGCCCTTATGAAGTGGTTATGAACGTTTCCTTATCAGATAGATTGTAGCATAATGTTCTCTGCCGCTCCAGTATCTCTAGCTCGACCCGTCGTCCGCCACCTCTCGGCTCAGAAGGACATGAACCTGTTGTAGAGCACCACCTTCAGGGTGGCCTCTGCCTTCTGGCTCAGGAACCTCCTCGCCATGAGGGTGTCCCCGAGGACCCTCTTGAACGCAGAGAAGACTATCTCTGCCATCCACCTCTTGCCGTAGCCCTTCAGCTCCTTCCACTTCTCGTACCCGACCCTGCGCACGAGGATCGCCTCGTCCTTCCTGAGGGGGGACCACTTGGCCTTCTCCGACGCGTTCTTCCTGAGCTTGATGGCAGGGTCGATGCCACGCTCGTGCATAGGGAAGTTCCTCCTGGAGTCGTAGGCAGAGTCCGCGTACGCCCTCGCCACCCTCCTCTTCCTTGCGACCTCCCTGACCATCGGGACGAACTTCTTCGTGTCCCCGGTCTTCTCGGACGTCACCCTGAACCCGACGATCTTCCCCGTCTTCCCATCCGCGACGACGTGGAGCTTGATGAACTTCCTCTTCTCCTTCCTCCAGATCGCCTCGATGTAGGAGCCCTTGTTCGTGGTGGAGAGGCCCGTCGAGTCGACGACCACGGTGATGGCGTCGTCGTCTTTCCCCTCCGCCATCTTTTCCACGTATTCTGGCTTCTTCCTCTTGACCATCGCCAGTATCCTCCTCCTGACCTGTGTGAAGTGCATCTCTTTAACGAAAGCGAGGTACTCGGAGAGTGACCCGGTCATGCCCTCTATCACCCTGTACGGCGCGTTGAACCCTACCCTGAAGAAGGACAGGAACTCGATGTAGGACTCTGGGAACTCGTACGGCCTCCCCGTCTTGTCGCCGTTCATCCCCTCAAGTTCGTCGTTCCAGCGACTGGCGAAGCCGAGGTCGAACAGGACCCTCCCTCTCTCCACCAGGGATTCGTTGTAGTCGTGCCATGACATTCCACGAGGCATGCCTCAACCGAGGCCGTGAGCGGATTACGGAGGCAGGACAAGGGCGATAGACACAGAACTCAAGTTATGCTACAATCTACTTATCAGAGCGTTGTTGAATAACTCCGAATCAGACCAGATTTATGTTAAGTCGCACAGGAGTGGCTCGCCAGACAACCAGGTAGAATTATCATAGACACAGTAGTTATTCAACAAGCCTCTTATCAGGGGTCTCCTGTTAAGTTATCTGCGCTGTCACTGAAAGGGATTTGGGAAGGGCATTTCCGGCCATTTCTTCTCGAGTAGTTGCTTCACGGTGACAATCTGAATCTTCGGGTATTTCCTACCCCAAGTTGGCGATTCGTAGTATTCAGCGTCCCTCGCTTCCGTCTTCATGGGTTCAGTTGGCTCATCTAGGGTTATCAGAATCCCCATTGCGGCTTTCCAGTTGTTGACAGTCCCAATCAAATCCCGTACGTCGCTCGCGCCTACGTTCTCGCCACCCTTGGCTTGGATGATAATCCTTCGGAAGTTGGGGTCGTTACCCTCCTTGAAGGTGAGATAACCGTCCCTTCCTCTGTCGGCCCCCTTCTTGCCGACCTTGCTCCCTTCTGGCGCTCCGATTGGTCGGGCGTCGAGCAAAGAAAGTGACCACCACTGGAATTGGTATTTGTCGGCCTTGGCGAGGCCCTGTGCCTCATTGAATGTGGTTGGCTCCCCTATAATCTGGTAATTGCGGGGCGTGTAGACCTTCATTTCCCTTAACGCGGATTTCATAATGGAGATTGCCAGATGTGTGATGTCGATTCCTATCCAATTCCGCTTCAATTCATTGGCCTCGAAGATTGCTGTCCCGCAACCACAGAAGGGGTCGAGAACCCAGTCGCCTTCGTCAGAACTGGCCTCTATGATTCTGTCGAGCAATGCAGCCGGCTTCTGAGTGGGATAACCAAGCCGCTTAGGAGATTGCGGTGGGATTGGGCCAATGTCAGTCCAGAGGTCTTGCACATCGACGCCACCAAGATCGTCCTTATACTGCATGAACATCGGCGTCCCTCCCTCTTTCTTCGGCCAAGAAATGCGGCCAATCTCGTCCAGTTTGTCAAGCGCCGTTTGAACATCTGGGAACGGTCCCTTCCCCAACAAAGGTCGGACATAGCCAGGTATCGCCCAATGCCTGCCGATCTTCGTCGGGTCAATCCCACGCCAAGGCTTTCCGGACGAGCCGTTGCGCGTTCCAGAACCAGTTAGAAGCGTAAGTCGATATTGCCCCCTTGAATCTTCGAACTTGAAGAAATTGTCGAGGTATTCCTGCGAGTATTCGAGGGGTTTCGGATGCCAGACATACTCATCCGATTTGGTATAGAAGAAAATGGTATCATGAATCGGGCCATATCGATTCGCGCCGCTAGGCGTAAGTTCTCTTCCACGAAATCTCGTTCCTGAAACGAGTGGGGCCGAAAATGGTATCGAGGATGACTTTCAGGTAATGGCTCGCTGTCGGGTCACAATGGAGGTAGAGAGAGCCGTTGTCCTTCAGGACGCGATGAAGTTCTACTAGGCGAATCGCCATCATCACAAGGTAAGCGGTAAGGTCATTCCTTCCCAAGAAGGCGACGAAAGCCTTGACGGCCTCGCCTACCTCTGGGGAGCGCTCTTGTAACTCAACATAAGCAGCTTCTGCCGCATCGTCCCAATGCCAGAAATCATCGAATGCTTGAATCTGGGCCGCTGACTGTTTACCGCCCTTCTCCTTGAAGAGGACGTTGTATGTCTCCTTATTGTTGAACGGAGGGTCGAGATAAATCAGCGCGATGCTTTCAGATCGTAAGTAGTCTCTGAGGATCTTGAGATTGTCGCCATAGAATAGGGTGTTGACCTTCGGATTGGAAGGTGAAGTCAAGCCCGCCGAATCGGCTCAACATATTGTATAAAGTGATTGCCTCCTTAGCGGATAATATCCTTCAGGGCAGTTTAAGGGAGCTTTCACTACGTTGTTTCAGGTGGTCAAGCATAGAAAAAGGGGGATGGGAAGACTGTCTGTTGAGCCGATAGAATAACAACTGTTGCTTTGTTTCACTATCGAACCCGACGAGTTTTGAGAACTTGGAGATTTCCCCGGCGCTGGTAATCTCACTGGTCCAGAGAACAGTCAACTCTTTGCGAAAGTCCGAGTATGCGACTGAAGGCTTCAAAGTTGTCTCCATCCCGAACGATCTCTGAAGAAGTGCTGCCGAGGCCAGAAGCAGTGAAGGATGCTGGTTGACAATTTCTTTGGCATCGGGGGGCAGATTGTTGTATGGTGTGACGCGCGGTTTTCGCGAGATTAGATTCCTGTAAGGTTCAAGCTGGGGAACGGCTACAGTTTGAACGAGTCGCATGAACCGAGCCATCCCTTCAGCGGTCCACAAGGCTCTGAGATATGCAGATGCGACGTTACTAGGAGATGAAAACAGCCACAGTGGAGTTGCGTTGTTGGCAACTTTCTGTCGAAGTTTCGTGTTAATCCCTGCCAAGTTCAGAAGAGTTGGCATGAGGAGACTCCAGTTTGTTTCGCTTATGTCTGGATAGATGCCTGTATTGACCCGCATGCGTCCGATGACGTGTTCGACAGCCCGCTTCATTAGATCATGGAGCTGTTGGTCTTTGTTCGTGAAGGTACAGTTTCCGTGCTTGGAGTCAGTGTAGTATCCCAGAATTGCAGCTCCTTCCGCATTGAAGAAGTTGAATGGGAGTTTGGGTTCGATCTCCTTAGGCCAATTGTTTTTGTGGCACTTCACGCGGAGCACGCAGGGTTCAAGTTGGTCGATGTCGAAGCTAACATGCTCCCTAGCTCGGAATAGGCTTTCGATGGTGATGTAGCCGTAGTATTTTGCTACAGCACACGAGTAGATGTTCTCGAGGCCAAGACTTTTGGCTTCTTTGGCGCTGTATCTCTGCCTGATTGTTTTCCAGAGGTCTGCCAGAATCGAGAGGCCACGTTCAGAGAGATGAATTGCGGTCTTGCCAGGGAGGTCACTGAGATGAATCAGAGGCTTCCCAGGATTGATACGATAGTGTGCTTCGAGTTGGTCCAGCCACTCTGGCCTGTATTGGTGCAGCCGACGACTTTGTGTAGTTATTTGCGCAGCACCTAGGTTCCTGACTCTGGAAATTGCATACTCGATTTCGAAGGTCTTGGAATCTGTTCCCTTCTTTTCCCCTTTGTTCGATTCGTCGTTCGGTCTCGTGTTGTCCATAGTCTGCATTTCCTCTTAACGGCCAGGCTGTGCCAGTCCTGAACAACGACCGAATCTGTTGCGAAAGTTTGGATGTGTTGGTGGTCTGTTAGAACTGGTCCATTGCTTCGCTGTACTGATGACCAGTCACAACCGTTTCCTTGTCTTCCCTTTCCTCCTTCCGCATGGTCAGTCGGTCGCCTCCCCACCTTCAGCGTGCTTTGCTCGCGGGCCGTTCCTATGCGGACCTGTCTCGCGCCTGACCTCTCGATCGGGCGTTCATCTTGCACTCCGATGGGGCACGGAAACCTCTGGGATGTTACCCAGATTTCTATACTGCTTCACAAAGCGTTACCAAACCACAGCCTTTCATTCACACGTCGTGACCGTGGGCACGGTTTCGTGCGGGGACGGCACCACAAGGTAACGTTTCGTGACTCTGAACCCGCGGCACTGTCACGATCTGTGAGCCACCCTTCAAAGGAGAGTCACGCCCGACGACGGGCATGGCCCCGAAAGGCTCCATAGTCGTCGGGGAGCAGCTGCGCACCCTCGACCCCACCCCGAGGGGGGTCGTCACCCTGGACCTGGAGGCGCTCAGCAGGCATGTCGCGATACTTGGGACCACTGGGTCGGGGAAGTCGACCTGCGCCGCGATGATCGCCCGGGAGCTGGGCGCGCTTGGCAAGGCGGTCGTCGTCCTGGACAGGACGGGGGAGTACGTGGAACTCCTCAGGTCGGCCGCGCCGGCGGTGCTCACCCCCGGGAGCGACTTCGCCATTTCTCCCTTCGACCCGCGCGGGAAGTTCGACCACGAGCGCACGGACGAATGGATCTCGCTCCTGGAGCACTACAGCAGGGTGAGCTTCGGGGTTGGCCTCTCCCCGCTGCAGAACCGGGTGCTCAGAGACGCCCTGGAGTCATACTTCCACGGGACCCAGAGGCCCCTGCCTGTCCGCGAGCTGGTCCGGAGGCTCCAAGAGGCCGAGGACGAGCTCTTCAAGCTCAGGGGGTGGGTAGAGTCGATAGAAGCGCTGGTCTCAAAGCTCTGGCCCCTGACCCACGGCGCCATAGGAAGGACCCTCGACGCCCAGGGCGGAGGGTTCGAGACAACCAGCCTCTTCGGGGCCGGGGTGAAGGTAGTGGACCTCTCGGGGCTCCCGGACGACAGGGCGAAGAACATGCTGAGCCAGCTGTTGCTCAAGGAGGTATACGAAGAGACCAGGAAGCGGGGGAGGACGGAGGCGCTGCGTCTGGTGATGGTCATCGATGAGGCCCAGAACCTGGCTCCGGTCTTGAAGGACTACACGAGCATCCCGGAGAGGTGCGCCATGGAGCTCCGAAAGTATGGATTCTCCCTGGTGGTCTGCGCGAGCAGGCCCTCGCTGCTGAGCCAGAACGTCATCGCGAACAGCAACACCCTCATCTGCCACATGCTGAACAACGAGACGGACCTGGAAGCCGCGGCGGGGTTCTTCGTAGGTTCGAATGTGAAAGACTCGCTGAGGCGGCTCCCTGTGGGGGTGGGGATGCTTCAGGTGAACCACCCGGAGCCAAAGGACGCGGTCAGGGTCAGGATTGGCACCGACGGACAACGGAAGAATGTCCTAGGCGACCTGGTAGTGGGAGCGTTCAGGGACCAGCGTCACCGAGCGGCCGAAGCCTTTCGCCCCGGATGAGCAAAGCAAGCATCTTCGCCCCGTCGTCCAGGGTGTTCATCTGGTATCGCGGCCTCTCGCGGGACCCAACGTTGGTCACGACCCCGTATCGCTCCAGCCTTTCCAGGGCCAGCCTGAACCGCCCTTCCCTCAGAACCGACCGCCTCCCCGCCGCGCACCTCGAACCAATCTCCCGGAGGGGGAGCGCCTCCTGGGCGTTGGTCAGGACGCAGACCAGCCTGTACTCCGGAGAGCCCCCGAAGGCGACGTGCACCGCCTTCCTCGCTTCGTTGAGGAGGTCAGCCTGCACAAGGACCTCGACCATCCGGAAGGCCCTGCCGAGGCCCCTGGAGGTGTCCCCGGGGCTAGGCATAGATCCGCGCCACAGCCCTCAACTGCGCCCTGGTGAGCTTCACTTCGGCGCCCCCCGGGGTCTCGACGGACACCTTTCCTTCCGCTTCGCCCCTGGCCATGACCCTGTCGGAGAACGGCTCCGTCCTGGAGGCGTCCAGCGCGGCGAGGAAAGGGGAGAACGCGTCGGGCCCGGGCCAGCCGTGCCTTTCCTGGATCTTCTCGACGACTTCGGCGAAGAGAGGCTGCCTGGCGGGGGTGAGATCGGAAGGGGGTATGGAGGGGGTACCCGCAGGCTCGGAGAGCCTGAACGCCCTGTGGGAGACGACCAACCCCTCCTTGGTCCTTACGGCGAAGACGTCGAATGGGAGGGACGACACGGCCTCCAGGTCTTCGGTCCCGATGTCGAGGCGGTCGAGCGTCAGTGAGAGCCTCTTGCCGGCGTCGCGGCTGTCCAGGGGGAGAAGGTGGGCCCCCCTCTGCGATAGCATCCGCGCCTTGCACCGCAGGGTCCTGAGGACCTTCTCCTCGGCTCCCCTGTAACCAAGTGCGTAGACGCTCACGACCTGGAACGCCGAGGGGGACCTGCCCGCGAAGACCAGGAGCCGGCCGTCCAGGGCGGCGACCCCCCTCGTCTGATCCTGCGCTTCGAGCTTGACCTCGGCGAGTGCGTGCCAGCGCAGCGGGAAGAGCCTGCTCCTGAGGAGTATCGAGTCAGTCATGGGGACCACCCCGCCCCCCACCCCGTGCCTGCGCGCGAGGGGCCAGAAGACTACGGCGAGCCCGCCCGTGAAGAAGGCTATCGGCGAGAGCGTCCCACCGGCTTCCACCGCGGCTAGCGCCAGCAGGAAAAGCACGCCCCCCGCCGTATACCTGCCCCAGGGACGCCGGGGCCTCGCCAGGACCTGCTGCTTGAGCATGACCGCACGCTGGGCCCTCGGCTTACGGAAGGAGTAGACGAGGTAGACCAGGGCCAGCAGGAAGATGGGCCACGCGCCGAGACCCAGGGCGATTAGCCCCGCTAAGACCGCGAGCATTCGCGCTCCCCACCCCATCAGTGGAACCCCTCCCCGTCCTGCCGGGCGTAGGCGAACCTGGTGTACTCCTCGAGGGCTGGGTGCCTGGCGGCCCAGAAGGCCTTGGTGCACTCCTCCTTCTCGTCCGGGTTGAGCGCCTCCGGATTCCTGTCTTTGTTCCTCGACGCCGTGGACTTCGTGAGCTCGAGGGAGAACTTCGCGTCGTGGCCCAGGATGACACCGCCGTAGGGTATCCGGTCCCAGGGGTTGATGGGGTCGATGGAGACGTGGCTTGTGACCAGGACGGCGATCTTGAACTCGGCGCAGAGGCGCTGGGCGTGGGCCAGCAGCATTGCGAGGCCCGCGCTCCGGGCAGGGAGGTCCTGGGTGCTCGGGAAGGAGGCCTTGAACGGCGCGGATATCGAGTCATAGACGAGGAGCTTGGCGCCGGTGTCCCGGATGATCTGATGCAGCGCTGACTGATAGGTTGGCGTCTGCCTCATCTTCAGCTCGACCCTCCCCCCGCTCGAGACCTCCTTGGCCGCGTCGATGCCGTGGAGGTTAAGCAGGTCCACCACCTCAGGGGTCTGGAACACGAGGACCGAGGGCCCCTTCGGAGGGAGCTCGACTGTGAAGTCAGGCGAGAAGATGTCAGCCACGGCGCTGAGGTGGGAGTCGGAGTAGGAGACTCCGAGATGGCTCAGGGCTCCGTCGATCGCGTTGATGAGCTGTCCCCTCGTCACCGGTTTCCTCTTCGGAGAGACCTTTGGCGCCCTCTCGAGCTTTATCTCCGCGACGTTGAGTTCCTTCCCTAGTCTCTTGGCCATCCTGTCACGCCAGTATGGGACGAGATAGCTCGCGTAGGACTGCTCGGTGTCGAGTATGACGGCGCTCCCGCCGCACGCGGCCGCGTGGCAGGCGGCCTGGAAGGAGATTATGCTCTTCCCCAGGGCCTTCTCCCCGAAGATCTGAGTGACCGTCCCCGTGGCCAGGCCGCCGTCCGTCAGGGAGTCCACGGCGGAGCATCCGGTGGTGAGGTGCTCCATCACCCGCTCAGCCCCTGGAGGAGGCGCCTGCCTGTCTCCGTCACGGTGTAAGAGAGGATCTTCGGGCCGCCGCCGGCCTCCTTCGGCTCAAGGACCAGGTACCCCTCTGAATGGAGCCTGTCTATCTCGGCCGCGACGTCCGCCGGGAGGAACTGCACGGAGAGGTAGGAGACCACGGACTGCCTGTTGGCCGATTCATACCTGGAGACCTCGTCGAGGATCGTCTTCGTGAGCTCCGCGCTGGGTCTCTTGGGCAGGACCAGCCTGGGGGCACCGGGCAAAGACATGGGCCTGATGATGCGTGGGACGAACCCCTGCGTCTCATCTGAGCGGTCGTCACAGACGGTGTAGGAGCAAGCGAGGGCCGCGGCCTGCCTCCGGGCATTCCTGCCGTTCCATGCTTCGCTTGAGTAGACTCTTACCTGCATCGAGTCTGTCAGCTCGCCGCTGAGGAGGGCAGGGAGGGAGGTGGCGAGGACGAGCGGGGTTTTCGATTCGAGGAGGCGCGCCAGGAGCTTCGCTGGGTTCTGGTAGCGGGTGAGGCGCCTGAAGAGACGGTGAGCGCCGGTGATGAGGAGGGCGTCTGGGGAGGAGACCGGACCGGAAAGGAGATGCACGAGCTTGGCGACGTAGAGCCCCGCGGCGAGCTCTGCGGCCTGGGGGTAGGGGGCGCTGGCGAAGGTCACCAGGGCTCGTCCCGCCGTCAGCTCGTCGAATGCGTCCGCCCTGGTGGCGTCGAGGTGCCTGAGGGACCCGATCCTCCCCTTCAGCTTGTCGACATAGTACCCCCTGAAGCCTTCGACCGCTCCCAGGACGTCGTACAGCGCGGCGGGGGTCGCCAGGTCGTTCTGCTCCGAGAGCCTCTGCAGGGAGGCCGAGAGTATCGCCTCGTCCTCTGAGGTGAGGTCGAGGGCGGCGGCGTAGGCAGAGGCGACGAGCTGGCCGTGCATCGCATCATCCCCCTCGAGGTGGAACGCCTCGTACAGCATCGAGCGGTAGTCGAACGTCCTGTAATAGCCTTGGACGTCGGTGGAGATCGAGCCGTCGATGTCAAGAATCGTGAGCCCCGACCCTGCCTCCGCCCCGGCGTAGGCGAACAGGCTCGCCATGGCACCGGCCTGCCTGCCCAGGATGAGGACGCGGTCGCCCAGCCCACGGACCCCGACGCGCCCCCCTGGCCTGTCGAGGGAGTAGCCGAGCCATCCGTCTCCTTTCGCGCTCAACGGGTCAGCGGGTGCATGGTTTACTTAAGGCACTGACGCACAAGTTGAGAGCACAACTTGTTCATATCAGGCTGGGTCCGTCCGGGGGCCGGTTGAGGAACCGGGACACGACGGTGATCTACTGGGAGCTTCTCAGGACCATGGCATCGGGCCCCCAACTCCCGACCAGGCTGGCCCGGACCACCAACATCCCGTACAACAGGCTCGGGGAGTACCTGGAGTTCCTGACCACGAATGGGTTCGTGAAAGCTGATGCCTCCGATGGTCATGAGAGGTACTCGGTGACGCCGAAGGGGATGGAGGTCCTCGGCAGGCTGGACAGCGGCCTGAAGATGCTCTTCTCCGCCCTGGAGTGAACAAGTTGTGAGCTTGCGTTATAAGCAGCGGTGGGCCTGAGACAGATGATGCCCGAGGACAAGGACCCCGGCGTGTCCATGATCGAGCTCCAGGAGGAGTTCATCAGGCACATGGAACGAGGAGGAAAGAAGATCAGGATGCTCGCCCTCGTCGCCACTGTCACGGGCGCCTACTTCGCTGTCAGCTACTTCGTCCAACTGGTTGTCGTCCCCTACGGGCTTGGGGTCACGAGCCAGACTGTGGACCTGGTGGCCCCGGGCCTGGTGGCTGTGGGGATCCTGAGCCTCGCAGTCTCGATCCTCTGGTGCTATGCAGGGGCGAGGAACCTTCTGTTCGAAAGGAGGCTGGCTGAGAGGATCAGGGAGGTGAGGAAGCTTCAGTCGGAGACCGCCAAGAAGTATGGGCTAGGGGGACAGAGGCAGGGGACATCTTCGGTTCCGCCAGATTAGTCACGCGACCGCTGGAGGTGTGCTTGCGCGGCTAAGGCGAAGGAGAGCACAGGGGGGAAGGGCGCCATTGGCGGCGTGAAGGGATCTGCCCGGCTAGCGCTGAGGCTGCTTCCTGAAGACGTAGTTCTTGGAGGCCAGAGAGAAGAGGATGGCCACGAACATGGCTACTATGCCCAGATAGAACACGTAATCGAACGCGGTGGCGTTCGGGAAGGACGCCGGGACCAGGACCCCGCCATGCGGGATGGAGACTGTGGCGGTGTAGGTGCTCATGATGGACGTAGCGACCACCGGCCCGATGGCCCCTCCGATGTTCCTGAGCATCGTGTTGAGTCCCAGCCCCGTGGCCACCGTCTCTCTCGGAAGCGAGACGCTGATCATGTTGACTATGGGGATGATGACGGCCACGGCCCCGACCATCGATATCGAAGTCGCGATGACCATGTCGGTGGCCGTCGCCCTGTTGAGGACGAAAAGCGAGAAGCCGACTATGGCCACGGCCCCCCCGACCACCAGTGCTGGTTTGGGCCCTGCTTTGGTGACGAGCCTGCCTATGAGCGGGCCCGCGATGAGCATGAGGACGGCGGCGGGCCCTATGGTGAGCCCTGCCGAGATGGGGTCGAGGCCCAGCCCAAGCGGCTTGGGGTCCTCGGCGTAGAAGGTGACGGCGAAGAAGAGCATGAAGAGGCCGATCCCGGAGATTACGCCGATGCCGTTGGCCACCAGGACGTTCCTTATGCGGAGCAAGCTGAGCTGAATCAGAGGGCTGGACTTCCTGCTTTCTGCGACGAAGAAGCCGGCGGTCAGGGCGATTCCCGTAGCCAGTGCCGCCAGCCCGTAGGCGGAGTACCATCCATCATAGGGCCCTTCGGTCAGGTAGAGGAGCACGAGCGACACCCCCGTCATGAGCAGGACCACGGTCCCATAGCCCACCTTGAGGCCTGTCCCAGGGCTCCCCCGCGGGAGGAACTTGGCGACTACGGCAAAGAGGACGAGGCTGAGGATGAAGGCTGAGTGGAAAGCCCACTGCCAGCCGAAGTCCTGTATGATGTACGACCCTCCTATGAGCCCGGCCGCAGCCCCGATGGCGAACGTCGCGCTGACAACCCCCTGGGCGGTGGCGATGCGCTCGTTGGGGAAGGTCTCCGCTATGATAGCGAGCGCCAGCGGGACTATGGCGAACCCGATACCCTGGACTGCCCTGGCAGCTATGAGGAAGTAGATTGAAGGCGAGAAGCCCGCCATCCCCACCCCGGCGGTGTAGAAGACCAGGGCGATCAGGAACATCTTCTTCTTGCCGTAGCTGTCCCCCCACTTCCCGAACAGAGGCGATACGGCCGAACCCACGATCAGGAAGGCCGACGTGACCCAGGCCACGGTCCCTTCGGTGGTCGAAAAGAAGGTCTGGATGGTGAGGATTCCAGGGATGATCATCGTCTCGACGTAGTTCAGGAGCAGCGCCACCCCGACCATGCCAAGGAGCGCCCTGAGCTGATGGGAAGTCGCCTCTGGAGAGGCCCCAGGCTGTGGCGCGCCGGTCGGTTGCGACTGCATCTTTCGCAGCCCCCATTTTGGGTTCGTTATAAAATGCCCTGACGCCCGAGGGCCCGGCGGAGGCCAGCGGGGAGGGCTATCCGATTATCCTCTTGCCAAAGAGGGAGAGAGCGAGCTCGACAGCGAGCTCGGCAGTCTGGTTGGCAACGTCGAGGATGGGGTTCACCTCTACGAATTCGGCTGAGGTCACTTGCCCTGACTCGAACAGCATCTCCATCGCCAGCTGCGCCTCGCGATAGGTGAGGCCTCCCCTCACCTGGGTCCCGGTCCCCGGCGCTTCTCTCGGGTCCACCGCGTCCACGTCGAAGCTGAGGTGGACCTGATCCAGGCCTGTCCCGGCTATCCGGATGGCCTCCCGCATGACCGACGTCATGCCGAGTTCGTCGATCTCCTTCATGGTGAAGACCGTCATCTTCGAGCGGGCTATCGCCTTGGCCTCTTCCCGGTCGAAGTCACGGCACCCGACCAGGACGGTGTTCTTCTCCGTCGCCTTCGGGGAGACGCCGCCTAGCCCCGCCAGCTTGGGGTCCCCGTATCCCAGGATGGCTGCGAGCGCCATCCCATGGATGTTCCCCGACGGCGTCGACTTCGGCGTGTTGAAGTCGCCGTGGGCGTCCAGCCAGACTATCCCCCGCTCACTCCCTGTCCGGGCCAGCCCTGCGAGGGTGCCGACGGACACGCTCTGGTCGCCACCGAGCACCAGAGGAAAGGACCCCTGCCTCAGGCAGGTCGAAACCTTGTCGGCCAGGAGACCGCACTGCCTCACGACGTCGACGAGGTATCTGGCCTTCCTGTCTCCCATGTGCGCCGTGGCCATGTCTGCCACGGGGACGTTGCCGTAGTCTTTCACCTTGTGCCCTAGGGCTTCGAGTCGCGCCTCCAAGTTGGCTATCCTGATCGCGCTCGGACCCATGTCCACCCCCCGCCGCTGCTGCCCCAGATCGACTGGGGCGCCGATGATGCCGATGTTCAAGCCGCCCGCTTCCGGCTCGACCCGGTTAATAATCGGTCTGGCGGGCCATGCTCCACAGGATAAATAGCACCGGCCGGGTATCATCCCATGCACAGGTCCCAGGTAGCTGGGCTGCTGATGATCATCCTCGGGGCGGCCATACTCGTCCTTCTGGCCGGCTTCGTGTTGAGCATCATCATGTTCATTCTGCAGCTCCTCGCGGTGGTGGTGGGCGTGATCCTCGTGCTCGGAGGAGTCGCCCTGCTCCTGTTCGGGAAACGCTTCTGGCGCCGCGGTACGTGGGGCTGGACGCGCCTGGTAGACTACTGAAGGACGGACTCCATTTATACCCAAAACCGAGCCGTGGCCCAAGTGCCCGCCATCGAAGTGAGCGGTCTGAAGAAGAAGTACGGGGACATCCAGGCCGTCGATGGGACTTCGTTCTCAGTGGATGAAGGCGAGGTCTTCTCCCTTCTGGGGCCGAACGGGGCGGGCAAGACAACCACCATCGAGATTCTCGAGGGGCTGAGGAACAAAGACTCGGGGACCGCCAAGGTCCTGGGGCTCGACCCATGGGAATCAGGGTACGAGCTGCACAAGAGAATAGGGGTGATCCCCCAGGGGTTCAAGTTCCTAGACTATCCCACGCCCAGGGAAGCCCTCTCCTATTACGGCGCGCTCTTTGGGAGAAAGGTGGACCCAGATGAGCTGCTGAGGAGGGTGATCCTTGACGACGCGTCCAACGTCTGGTTCCAGAACCTCTCCGGGGGTCAGAAGCAGAAGCTTGGCATGGCGCTTTCGCTGGTCAACGACCCCCAGGTCGTGTTCCTGGACGAGCCGACGACGGGCCTCGACCCCCAGGCGCGAAGGGCGGTCTGGGAGGTGGTCAGGAAGCTCAAGGACGAAGGGAGGACAGTGATGCTGACCACCCACTACCTCGAAGAGGCCGAAGAGCTCGCCGACAGGGTGGCGATAATGAAGCATGGGAAGATTGTGGCGATGGGGACCACCGCGGAGATAGAGTCCAAGTTCGGGTCAGGGCAGCGGATGGTGGTGAAGGGAGGCGACGACCTGCTGAAGTATCTCAGAGAGAGCACCAGGCTGCATGCTGAAGGGGGCGCGGGGAGCATCACCATCTTCCTAAGGGACAAGTCGGACGCGATGGTGGCGCTCGGCGCCATTGAGGAGTCCGGCGCGGCCTGGGAAGACCTCACGGTCAGGAGGGACAGCCTGGAAGACGTCTTCCTCAAGCTGGTCGGAGAGGGCGGGAGCATCGAGAAGGGGGTCGAGTGATGGGGTTCAGCCTGAGCAGGATGGTCTCTGACCTGAAAATCTACGGCAAGTCGAGCCTCAGGAGCAGGGAGGGCTTCTTCTTCACACTGGTATTCCCAATCATACTCATCCTGCTCTTTGGGGCCATCTTCTCCGGGGGAGGGGCCAGCCAGTCCACGGTCTACGTGCAGAACCATGACACAGGCCCGGTGGGGGCGACCTTCATCTCTGCCCTGAACAGCACGTCCAACTACTGCAGCACCAGCAGCGGCGCCGGCCTGTGCATGAGGCCCGTCCCGGCAGACCTGAACTTCTCCCAGTATCTCTCTTCGAAGTCGGCCTCGGATGGGATAATCATCCCTGCCAACTTCAGCCTCGCCTTCGAGTCAGGTCAGAAGGTGAATGTGACCGTCTTTGGAAACCCCTCGTCGACCGCCAGCGCCGTGGTTTCAGGGATAGTCGCAGAGGTGGTCAACGGATTCAACCTGCACGGCGCCACCGGCGTGCACCAGGTGGGGATAACGCCGCGCACCGCCGTGTCATCGAACTACAAGTACATCGACTTCCTGGTCCCCGGCCTCGTAGGCTTCGCAGCCCTCACCAGCCCCATGTTCGCCATGGTCAACATCAGTTCCACCTATCGGCGCGACAAGGTGTTCAAGCTCCTTTCACTTACGCCGCTCACCAAGACAGAGTGGCTGCTGTCGAAGATAATCTGGTACGTCGGCACCACCGCGGTCTCATTCATGCTGATGGCCGCCGTCGGCGTCTATGCGTTCGGCGCCCACATAGCGCTGAACTGGGGGATAGGCATATTCTTGGTGCTGGGGCCGTTCTTCTTCGTCTCCCTGGGGATGCTGGTGGGGAGCGTCTCCAACACCCCCGAGGCCGCCTCGGTCGTAGGCAACCTTGTCACGTTCCCCATGATGTTCCTCTCGGGGACGTTCTTCCCAGTGAGCTCTATGCCCAAGTATCTCCAAGGGATCGCCCATGTCCTGCCTCTCTACTACATGATCGACGGGTTGAACGAGGTGATGATCTATGGTAACTTCGGCGCCGCCTACTTCGACATGGCGGTCCTCCTGGGCATCTCGGTGGTGGTCTTCGCCCTGGCTGTGAGGTTCTTCCGCTGGCGCGAAGACTGACCTGGTCCTCGCGTCAGACGACGTAGTTGAGGGGGTGCCTGGCGAGTTCCTCGTCGAGCTTCATGAAGGTCGAGACAGTGCCGACGTCGAACCACTCCTTCTCGGTGTAGAAAGCGCTCACCCTCCCGCCCCTGTGGATCATCTCAGGGACGAAGTCGGTCATCAGGTCTGGCCTCTTGCGGCCGGCCAACTTGCCCATCAGGGTCATGCCTTTCGGGCCGACGACCATGGGGCCGGTGGTCACGGTCAGGTCGAGCCTCGGCTTCTCCCTAAAGGACGTCACCAGCCCGTCGTCCACGTCTGCCACCCCCACCGGGAGGGAGTAACCCCTGTCAAGGACTAGCGTGAGGTCTGCCTTGGTCCTGCGATGGGTCTCTAGAAGCTGGGTCACCTCCAGGTCTGCCAGGATGTCTCCGTAGTAGATCAGGAGCTCGCCGCAGGCTATGGCGCCGTCTCGCAATGCGTGGGCTACTGCGTTCAGGCTCCCCTTGAGCCCCCTCTGGTCCTCGGAGTAGGACAGCTTCACGCCGTGTTGCGACCCGTCGCCGAAGTACCGTCTGATGTCCTCGGACCTATATCCGGTGAGCAGGGCGATGTTCGTGACTCCATGGCGCTTCATGATCGCTATGGTGTAGGCGAGGAGCGGCAGCTTCTTCGGCCCGATTGGTATCATGACCTTCTGAAAGTAGTCTGTGAGAGGCTTCAGCCGTTCCCCCCTTCCGCCGCATAGGATGGCGGCCTGAGTGACTCGGTGCATGGTAGTCCCCGCGGGGCATTCGGTATAAACCGTTGGTGGCGCGGTCAGCGCCACCTAGGCAGGTGACGTGCCGGGCTTGGCTGCCTGGGACGGCCGCATGGAGAAGCCGTGACCGCGGAGCCGCTTCTGCTTCGGAGCTGTCGGCCCGCCCTACCTCTCCCGGACCTGTTGGAAAGACGGCGCGTCGGTCGGGGTGACGTCAAGCGGCCCGGTCCGTCCGAGCCTGTTGACATCGAGCCTCACGAGGCCACCTGCGGGGGACTTGGAGACCGCCAGAAGGAGGTCTTTGGTCTGTTTGACCGCAGCACCGTCGGCGCCTACTATGACGTCCCCGCTCCTGAGCCCTGCGTAGTGGGCCGGACTGCGGGGGACGACCTCGGCGACCAGGAGCCCCCGGTCGGCCTGCAGGTTGTACCTGCGAGCCAATTGGGGGGTCACGTCGACACCCGAGATGCCGATCCAGCGCCGGCTGACCCTGCCGTTTTCGAGTATCTCCTGGGCGATCTTCTTGACAGTGTTGATCGGGATGGCGAACCCCATCCCCTGGGCATAAGGGATCATCATGGTGGTCATCCCGATGACATTCCCCCCAAGATCTGCCAGGGGCCCTCCGCTGTTGCCTGGGTTGACAGCCGCGTCTGTCTGCAGGAGCCCTTCGAAGATGAAGTCAGTCCCCGGGAGCGGCCTCCCTTTCGCGCTCAGCACGCCCATCGAGACGGTGGGTCCGCCGGGGAGCGCAAGCGCGTTGCCGATGGCGAGGACAAACTGCCCCACCTGGACCGACTCAGAGTCACCCAGGTCTGCCGCCGGGAGCTCCGACGCGTCTACCCTGATGACGGCGACATCGGTGGCGTCGTCTGAGCCGACCACTTTCCCTGTGAAGGTCCGGCCGTCCTTGAGGCTTACATGGACCTGGCTGGCCCCGTCGATGACGTGGTTGTTCGTGACGATGAGCCCGCCCCTGTCCAGGACGATCCCTGACCCCTGGCCTTCGAGGGGGACCAACCCGAAGAACCGCCGCTCCAGCCTCATGCTGGATACGCTGACGATGCTTTCGCTGACCTTCTCCACCGCTCCGACCACCTGGCTCTCGAATCCTGAAAGTGCCATGGCCAGCCCCGGCTTCCGCCCCCTATTGTTGAGTGGCTTCGCGCGCATGTCGCTCACACCCTGGCATGTGATAAGGCGTCTGCCGCGCCCATCGCCTTGGCGCGCCGTCTGGAGAGCGCCCAGCTACACTTTAAAGCAAGCGCCCCCGGTCACGGGCAGCCATGGCTAGCCTAGCCAAGTCGGAACAGCTCGACCGGAAGGTTCTGGACTCGTGCGCGGTCGTGCACCAGACGTGGAACGAGATCACCAGGACCTGGACCCTACCGACCATCCACATGCTGGGGCAGATAGAGCCCACCAGGTTCAACGAGCTGAAACGGCACATAGTCGGGATAAGCGCCACATCCCTGGCCGAGCGCCTCGCCCAGCTGGAGAAGTTCGGCGTGGTGCAGAGGAAGGTCTATGCCGAGGAGAAGCCGAAGATAGAGTACTCGCTCACCGTGAAGGGGCACGAGATCTACAAGATACTCCTCGAACTGGCTTCGTGGTCGAAGCGCTGGGCCGGCAAAGAGCCGAACAGCAGAGAGTTCCTGGTTCCGAAGTGACGGAAGGGCTCGCGGTCGCCCCTGGGCGAGGCCAGACCCCGACAGTCGTATTAAGTGGCTGAGGAGTGCGGTCATTATGGAGAAGTTCACAGTCAATCCAGTCGAAGTGATGAGGCAGTACCGGACGATAGCGGTGGTCGGCGCCTCGAAGAACCCGGAGAAGGAGGCGTTCACCGTCCCTGCGTACCTCCAGGCGCAGGGATACACCATCATCCCCGTCAACCCTACCGCAGACGTGGTGAACGGGAGCAAGGCGTACCCGACCCTCGCCGGTATCCCCAAGGAGGTGGCGGAGAAGGTGGAGGTGGTCGACGTGTTCAGGCCCTCGGAAGAGTTCCCCGAGGTCGCCAGGCAAGTGGCTGAGATGAAGAAGAACACCGGACGGCCCTTCGTCTTCTGGGGGCAGCTAGGGCTGGAGAACGAGGAGGCGAAGAAGATTCTGTCCGAGGCGAAGATAGACTATGTGATGGACAAGTGCATGAGGGTGGAACACCGGGTCATGGTCGGGTGGAAGTGAGAGACCGGCGCGCCGCTTTCCCTGACTGCGGGCAGACAGCCGCTTCGGCGTCGTCCTGGAGCCTCGCCGATACTGCCTAGCTTGTTACAGCTCCGTGGAGTAGCCAGGGGCGCCCTTCAAGGGGCGACTCGCCACGTCGTGCCGTCCAACAGGGCCTTCGGCCGAGACGCTTCTGACGCAATCCATTCGTGGCCTTTCCGCGGTGTCGAATCCTGAGCATCAGGGCATCTGATCCAGTCAGGGCGTAGATTATCCTGTAGTCGCCGACCCTGAGCTTGAACAGCCCTGCGAACTCGCCATGTAGCGATTCCCCGTATCTCTGGTCCCCCCGGACCTCGGCGTTGCCACCTCTGCCTAGGGTCCCAAAGGCGCATCCAGTACGAGAAGTGCAGGCTCGTACGGGTAGACCTACTCGTGCAAGCTGGCAGGAGGTGAGCTGTGGCAGAACGACTCGTTCCCCTTCCAGGAATACGCGATGAACTCGACCATACTGCACCTGCCGGCCGTGAGTTCGCGGTTGGCTTCCAACGGCTACTCGGTCTCCGAACTGAGGCCCTATGGAGGGCTTTACTCCACGTGCGGAAACCCGTATGACTTCTCCGATGGCACTGTAAGCTTCGGCAACAACGGAACGACCTATCTCGTCTGCGAGTGCATCGTGACCAGTTCGCGTGACGGACTGGTCATTGGCGCCTGGGTGGCTCCGGGTTCGATAACCATCGGGAAGATCTTCGCATACGACACAGCCGGTCCAGGAGGTCTGAATTATGGCGGTCCGGGCCTTGCACCCAGCTGACGCTTGAGGGAGCAGGACATACATCCTTCTAGCATGGGACCCGTTCTCGGTTCCCATTCGACGCCACGCTCATGCTGTCCGACCCAGATCTCTTGAGTCCGTCATTGCGGTGGCTGCCGGCGCACAGCGTGAGACAGACTTATCCGAACCCCCTATAGGACGCGCAAAAGTTGCCACTCGCATACAAGTACGTCGTCCTCATCAATACCACCATCGGCGCCTTCATGGCGGTCCTCGACTCCAACATCGTGCTCATAGCCCTCCCGACCATAACCAAGGACCTCCACGCGACCCCCTTCGAGGCAGTCTGGATCATAATGGGGTATATCCTGGTGACCGCCTCCCTTCTGATGACCTTTGGGAGGCTCTCTGACATCTTCGGGCGGGTGAAGCTCTACAACCTCGGTTTTGCCCTGTTCACCGTCGGCTCCGCCCTGTGCAGCATCGCGCCGAACGGGTTGGCCCTGGTGGGGTTCAGGCTCGTGCAAGGGTCTGGCGGAGCGTTGATCTTCTCCAACGCCGCCGCGCTCCTCACCGACGCGTTCCCTGCCACTGAACGGGGGAGGGCTCTGGGGCTCAACCAGGTCGCCGGGACCGTCGGGTCGGTCATTGGCTTGGCGCTGGGGGGGATACTGGCGGGCTCGTTCCTCGGCTGGAGGTCGATATTTTGGATCAACGTCCCCTTTGGGTCTTTCGCCACCATCTGGGCTTACTTCAAGCTCAGGGAGCTCTCTGAGCCGCGCCGGACCGAGAAGCTGGACCTTCTGGGGAACGTGCTGTTTTCGGGGGGGCTGACGGTCTTCCTCGTCGGCCTGATGCTCGGCGCCCTGATCGGCTGGGCCCCTGCCTACCTGGGGGTGATGACGGTCGGGATAGCCATGGTAGCAGGCTTCGTGATCACCGAGGCGAGGGTGCGGTATCCCCTGATGGACCTGTCCCTGTTCAGGATCAAGGCGTTCGCCACTGGGATGGCGAGCAACCTTCTCGCCTCCGTCGCCAGGGGAGGGGTGTCGCTTGTCCTGGTCTTCTACTTCCAGGGGGTGCTCCTGCTTGACGCCTTCACAGCGGGGCTCTGGCTCATCCCGTTTTCGGTCGCCTTCGTGACACTCGGCCCCCTGAGCGGGTACCTCTCGGACAAGGTCGGATCCAGAGGGTTGTCGACGGCAGGGCTGCTCGTCACCTCGGTGGCGCTGTTCTGGTTCGGTCTGTTCCCCTTCGGGAACTCGTCTGACTACATCGAGCTGCTCGTGCCCATGGTGCTGGCGGGGGCGGGCGGTGGCATGTTCGTGGCGCCGAACGTGGCGTCGGTGATGAATGCGACCCCGGCGGCGCGGAGGGGAATAGCGTCAGGGATGAACTCGACCCTGGTGAACACGGGGTTCCTGCTCAGCCTCGGACTCGCGTTCGCAGTGATGGCGGCCAGCGTCCCTACCACGGTCCTCCAGGGCATCTTCGCCGGGACCGCCTCATCCATCTGCCCCCCGGCCGGGGCCTGCGCGGTCTTGGAGCGGTTCGTGGGGTCGTTGCACAGCGTGTTTCTGATAATGGGATTCATCAGCTTGTTCGGCGCCGTGCCGGCGTACATGACGAAGAAGCAGAAGGCTGACTACCACCCTGGACCGGCCGCCCCCTCTGAGTGACCACCGGCGAGACGACGGGACATTACTTCAGGTACTTGTCCAGGATCTCTTCGTTGTTCTCCGCGTGAAAGAAAACAGGGATGTTCTGAGTGGCCGTGGCCTTGAAACTGGTCAGGAGCCAGTCTCCGTTCTGGAAGGCCAGCGTCCTTTCCATGAAGGCGTCGTCTATGGCGAAGGTGTCCGAGATGAGCTGTCGGTCATAGGGTCTCGGCATCGTCGACACGAAGTAGGTGTGAAGCTGCTGAAGGGCGTTGGTGTTCAGGTGGGCGACCCTCTGGGTGCCGACCCAGCAGTTGAGATGGTATTTCCTGCCGTGCCTGAGGAGCCGCTCCAGAGCCCTGCTCGACTGGTCCGTGCCGTCCTCCTTCCTGGTGTTCTGGGGGATGAACTCCTGCGCTTCGTCGATTACGAACAGCACGCGGGGAGAGAGGGTGAAGCTCCGCTTGCGCCTCCTGAAGACCTCGTTGATGACGTTGGCGGTCTCGAGTCTGGCGTCCTCGGCCTCCGGGAGGTTGACGACGAACACCCTAGGCGAGCCCTTGTCTGTAGAGAGTATCTCCTCCGAGAGCCTACTCCAGCTGTAACCTTCTTCCTCCTCTTCGATTTCCGGGATGGACTCCACTATCCGGGCGAGGCTGTCGAATGCCTTCTTCAGCGCGCTGTTCGCCGGGAGGTCTGCTAGCAGCGGCTGTATCTTTCGGATGAGGTCCATGGTCTTGGCGTCAAACCTGGCCTCGATGTCGAGCTTGTTCTCGCGGAGGAACCCCTTGATGAGTTCTATCACCTGGGGGACGAGTATCTTCTGTTGGACGGGCCCATACTTCTCGTTGAGGGTGTTGGACAGTACCTCGACGATTCCCTCATAGGTGCTGAACCTCGCTGCATCCTCCTCCCCGGCCATCCTGGTCTGGAGGAACTCGACCTTCCCTGCCGCGAACAGCTGGGCTATCTTGGGGTAGAAGTCCTTCTCTCTTCCGGTAAGCGCTTCGGGAGTGGCGTGGCGCTTGAAGTATTCGGCCTCGGGGCTCTTGCTGTCCTTGAACGAATCAGTGAAAAGCACGCGGCTCGGAAGGCGGTTGAGGACGTCGAGTATGTGTATCCCGTACTCTGCCGAGACGTCGAAGATGACCACCTTGAGGTCAGGTATGGCGTGGAGCGCCTTGCGTATGACGGTTGCAGTGAGGTTGGACTTGCCGCTGCCTGTGAAGGCGAACGTCCCGCTCATGTAATGTATCAGCTGCTCCAGGTTGACCGAGAACGCTATGGAGCCGTCGGTGAAGCCTAGGAGCTTCCCCAGCGAGTAGTCGTCCGCGTCGCGCCCCTGCGGCTTGAAGCAGATGAGCTCTTCTATCGCCTCTTTGCTGAGTAGCTTCACCTGGCTGCCTGTGAGCGGGGCCATCGCCCTCCTCTCATAAGAGACGCCGTCAGCCGCCGTCTTCATCACGTGACCTATGGGCGCGGCGACTATCTCTATCCAGGTGCTCTTCGATCCCTTCTCCCATTCTTTCTGGATGAGATCCATGAACTCAGTCCTGATGGCCGCAGGCTGAGAGCGGTCGAGAGTGAGCATCGAGTAGTGCATTGGATAGACGTCTGCTATCTCGTAGAGCGAGTACGAGCTGTTGGCCCCCAGCGCCTGGACGTTGGGGATGGCGATCAGCTGCCCCATTGCCAGCCGCTTGATCACGTTGGGGGTGTATTCGCAGTCGACCCTTGCGGTACGGAAGGTGACAGTCGAGTTGTCCACCGTGGAGCGTGTGGTGGTCGCAATCTCACGGAGCCGGGCTTTGAACTCGCCATCGAGGTCGTCGAAGGGCTGCATCGTCAGCCCCCCCTCCGTCGTCCCTCTATTTGGCTGCGGTAGTCTCTGAACCTGCGGGAGAAGAGCACCTGCTGGTCGAGGTCCGACTTTGCCATCTCTATGGCCACCGCGCTCAGGTAGGCTTGTCTCGTCTCTTCTAAGACCGACTTTGCCTTCTTATCGGCGAGGAAGAGCGGGTAGTTATGACCCAGGGCTTCGGGGATTACCTCCTTCCCCATCTCAGTCAGCATGGCCATCACCATGTTGGTCAGATCGGAGCCTCTCCTGAAGTGGAGCACCGGGTGTATTCTGACGTCGGCGGGGCCGTCCTTGTTGAGCAGGGTGACCTCGTCCCAGTGGTCGTAGCCCGGGTACACGGGTCGGTCGTAGGTGAAGACGTGGCTCCTCACGCTGGGAGTCGACTCGCTGCTCCACAGCTGGACATAGGACTTCAGGTAGACCCTCTCGGGATAGATGACGTTCTCAAAGGCGCCGTTCACGCGAGCCTTCCCGGCTGCCAGACTGGGATCGTCTCTGGGCGCCATTGTCCTGAAGGAAGCGTCGATCTCTGGTGTATACCAGGGGGTCGGGATGGTTGCGGCGTTGACCACGCTGTTCGTCTGGAGGAGCATCTTGTCGCTGTTGAAGTTGGGGAACCTCCCCTCCGAAGTGACCAGCCCGGCATAGCCGAGGATGGGGACGACCGCGTTGACCAGTTCGAAGGCGTTGGTGTCCTTGATGAACCCGATCGGGAGGACTCCGTCGGACCAGGCCTTCCTGGTGAGCGCCCTGATCAGGACAAGGACCATGAAGTCAAGGTCGTCCGCGGTGACCCAGCGCTCGGAGCCCCCGCCCTTCACGCGGAGCGGATGCCCCCCCGCCGGAGCGAACACATGGCTGGCGACGGCGAGCGTAGCCGCGAGTACCCGGTCCCAATAGGCCGAGGCTCCGGGCCTGAGCCTGAAGGCGGGGGAAGTCTGCTCGAAGCCGCTGAACTGGTCGTCGAGCTCGAGGAGGTCCTCGCCCAGCTTGTCGGTCCATTCGAGGTCTGCGCCCATGCGGGCGATGAGCTCGCTGGAGGTCAGCGGTTCCCCGGCAAAGAGCGCGAGGACGGCCGCGAACTTCAGCAGCTGGCTCCTCGGCGTGGGGGTGGCAAGCTGCTCGTTGGGGAGGAGCATCCTGGCCAACTCGAGGTCAAGCGCGGTGACCTTGCCAGAGGGTGTGTCCAGCCCCTCTAGGACACATCGCCTGTCTTTTATGAGGTCCCTGGTACTCCAGACCAGGTGGGCGACATCCCCCGCCAGGGTCCTGTCCAGTAGGACGATCTTCCTCTCTGGGTCCTCCGAGACACCTCGGAAGGCGAGATAGTATTCTGCCATGTGCATCAGGGCGTTCGGCAGTCGCTCCGGGTCGACCTCCACGCCTGATTCTCGTTTCTGGCCGAACACCTGTGCGGCGTCCTCTTCCGACAGAGGGATAGCCGCAGACGCCGAGAGGCCGTCGTCCGTGGCCCGCGGAGCTCCCACCGCGACCCCGCCTTCGCGGAAGGTCACCGTCCCGGAGTAGGCGAAGGCGCCCACGTAAAACACGATGAGGTCGAGCTGCTGGTCCACGGAGTTGGTCCCGTCGATGGCCAGGTAGCTTACCGTGTCCGCGCCGAAGAATCGTCCGGCCGTCGACGCGGCTCCCCTGAGGTCCACCCCGAACCTGAGCAGCGCCTTGATTTCAGGGCCGCATTCCTCGAGCGCACGCATCTTGGCCTTGAAGGTGTTGAGCAGGAAGCGGGTGGACGCCTGCACACCGGCGATGGTCCGGGATTCAGCTCCAGAAGTGTCGACCTCAGGCAACGACTCCGCGTGGAGTGTAAGGAGTTTAAACTTTGGAAGGAGGTCCGGGAACAGAGAAAGTCCGCCTGCGAAAGTGACGAGGCAACCCTTATTGGGAGTGGCGGAATCGAACCGCCAATGAAGTTCATGCTCGAGCACAAACTTCCCAGAAGGCTAAGGTACGCGAGGTTCTACTTCCAGGCGGGCCCCACGTCGGTCCACTTCTCGCTGGATGGCACGAGCGCCGACTGGCACGCGACCATTGGGAAGAAGAAGAGCGTCGGCATGACCGACCCGGAGTACGCGCGGTTCAGGGCCCAGGTCCCAGCCGTGGAACTGCTGGACTCAGACGGAGGAAGGATTCTGATCAGAGACTCCGCGGGCTATGAAGAACTCTGGGATAGACCCCACTGGACCCTCGAGAGTACGCGCAAGAGGAAGGACTAGGGGGCCGGGAAGACGGGACGGGTTTCGCGGGGCTCCCCTTCGGAGCCCCTTCGGGGAGGCCTGGCTGAGCCTGGACGCCTGCTGAGGCTTCCCATTTCTGGTCGCGTTCAACATGATGATGTAAAAGACATCTTAAATCCGAAAGGCCCCTGTTCGACACCTGCATGGAGAGTTTAGTCTTGCTCCCGACTGACGCCCTGGAGGCGGCGACGCAAATCATCGACGAAGCAGAGTCCAAGGGCGTCCGTCTCAGGCTCCTCGGAGGCCTTGCGTTCAAGAAGCTCTGCGCAAGCTCCAGAGACCCGCGCTACTTCAGGGAGAACAAGGATATCGACCTGATGGGGAAGAGAGAGGACTCCCGCGCGATAATGAAGATCCTGGAAGGCCTAGGCTACAAGCCCCGGGAGCTCTTCAACAAGCTGAACATGGGACAGAGGCTGATTTACTACGACATGACGAACAAGAGGAGGGTAGACCTCTTCCTGGATGAGTTCGTCATGTGCCACAAGTTCAACTTCAAGGAGAACATCCTGGCTGGCACTTACACCCTCCCTGTCACGCAGCTTCTGATGACCAAGCTGCAGGTCGTGGAAAAGACCGACAAGGAGTACAAGGACATGGTAGTAGCTTTCCGCGACTTCGATGTGACGTCTGGACCGGACGGCATCAGAGGGGACGAGATAGCCGAATTATGTTCCAAGGATTGGGGCGTCTACACGACGTTCTGGAAGACCCTCGAGGCCGTGATGGCCAGGGCGCCTGAGTTGGCTGGAGAAGAGAGCGACATGGTCCGCTCGCGGGTCCGGAAGCTAATGTCCATGATGGAAGCCGCCCCGAAGAGTTTCGGATGGAAGATGCGGGCGAGGGTAGGCGAGAGGACCAAGTGGTACGACCTCCCTGACTCCGACGGCGACGCGGTGCTGAAGTAAGTCTAGGCTCTCCTGAGCCTGAGGACCGCGCCCCCCTCCCTCCCGACGCCATAGTAGGCTCTGGGGTCGGAGATTCTCAACTTGCTGCCCACCCCGGCGACCGTCAACTCCACCGCTCCGCTCGAGCCGTCCTCGAGCATCAGGGTCAGCCTAGAGCCTTCGCGCACCTGGAGGCGGGCCGCCATCTCAGGCGTCAGAAAGACCCCTTCGCCTTTGTCGTCGAACTCCAGATTCACCCTCTTCCCCTGGTATGGCGTGACGCCCACGAAGCCGTTCTCGGTAAACGATGACACGTCGATGACGAAGACCAGCTCGGCCCCGCCCGCAGCCGGCACGCTGCTAGGATTCTTCTTCGGGCCCTTCGCCTTCGTCGAGCTCAACTGGTATCTCTTCCTCCACTATCTTCTCGCCGTTCTCGCCCGTAAGATCCTCGATGGGGTACCAGTGGTTGCCACCATCGAGTTTCTTCATCTCGACCTCGCAGAACCCGACGAGAGCCCGACCGGTCATGACGCCTGTCCTGGCGCCGTTGCCTATGGTTACCTTCTGGACATTGACGGACTCGTCCCCGAAAATCGCTTCGCGCTGGGCGTTGACATTGACCTTGAGCCCCTTCGACGGCTTCAGCTCCATCAGCGGCGCGGGGAGCCGCGGCTACTTAAATCCTAAAGGACTGGATTTCGCGGAGAATCTTCCTGGTCTCTGCCGCGATGTCGGCGATCTTCGCGGGCTCTTTGTTCTTGAGGGCGAACGACGAAGCGAGGAGCGCCACCCCTGCCACGCCCGTCACTGGATCTGGGGCGGCGATTAGCGCGACCCCGGCTTTCTTCATCGTCGACGAAGGCGACTTCGGCTTTGTGAGCCCTTCCACATGCCGGGCCAGGGCGGACGTTTCTGTCTTCCCCGCTACGTCGGACTTCGTCTCTGCGACTCGCACGAGGGACTCGGCAGCGCTTTGTAGCACCTTCTTGTCCTGCAATACGGCACGTGTGTTCGAGGGAGGATGCGTTAACGCACGTTGTCAAATCACCTTGCCGGTTCGCTAAATTAAAGACCATGGGCGGGCCATAGGCACGCGTGCCGAGGCGCCTGGACAAGTCCGAAGTCGACACCGAGCTGAAAAGGCTCGACGGCTGGAAGAAGGAAGGGAGATTCATCACGAAGACCTACGAGTTCGAGGAGTTCATGGATGGCATCGCATTCATCGGAGAGGTCGCGAGGGTGGCCGAAGAGCAGGAGCACCATCCGGACATCCACCTGCGATACACCAAAGTCACCCTGGCCCTTCAGACCCACTCCGCAGGAGGCGTCACCGCGTGGGATTTCGGGCTCGCCACGGCAATAGAGAAGGTGGCGCGTGCCGGCGTCAGACCGACGAAACGACGCACACGAAGCAGATAGCCAGAGGACCCTCTCCGAGTAGGGAGCACTTCAAGTAATTCTAATATACCACCGGTTGTATACCGGCTCAAGATTCCATATGTCAACGACCGCTATACCAGCCGTTACCCAGTCGGGGCAGCCCGTCCTGATTCTTAAGGAGGGGTCTAGCCAGAGCAGAGGAAGAGACGCGCAGCGGAACAACATCGCCGCCGCCAAGCTGATCTCAGAGATTGTGAGGACATCCATAGGACCACGGGGCATGGACAAGATGCTCGTGGATTCGCTGGGAGACGTCACCATAACCAACGACGGAGCGACCATGCTCAAGGAGATAGACGTGCAGCATCCGGCCGCCAAGATGCTCGTAGAGGTCTCGAAGACCACCGACAACGAGGTGGGCGACGGCACGACCTCCGCTGTCGTGCTTGCTGGGGCGCTCCTTGAGAAGGCGGAAGAACTCCTGGACAAGGACGTCCATCCTACCGTGATTGTCGACGGATACTCGAAGGCGTCGCGGAAGGCGATAGAGGCGCTCGAGGCAGTCGCTGAGAAGGTCACTCCAGACAACAAGGAGTGGCTCACGAAGGTCGCGCGGACCAGCATGCAGACCAAGCTGGTCTCCAAGGAGGCGCAGGACCTGGCCGAGCTGGTGGTTGACGCCACTCTCTCTGTCGCAGAGAAGGTCGAGAAGGGATACCGCGTCGACATCGACAACATCAAAGTAGAGAAGAAGCCAGGAGGATCACTCAAAGACACCAGGCTGATAAAGGGAATCGTCCTCGACAAGGAGATAGTCCATTCCGGGATGCCGAAGGTGGTCGAGAAGGCGAAGATCGCGCTGGTGAGCGCACCCTTCGAGATAGAGAAGACCGAGTTCGATGCGAAGCTCAACATCAACGACCCAACCATGATGAAGAAGTTCCTGGACGAGGAGACTAAGATGCTGAAGGGGATGGTCGACAAGGTAGCAGCGGCGGGGGCCAACGTCGTGGTCTGCCAGAAGGGCATCGATGACATCGCCCAGCACTACCTCTCCAAGGCAGGGATTCTGGCAGTGAGGAGGGCGAAGGAGTCGGACATGACCAAGCTGGCGAAGGCCACAGGCGGAAGGGTGGTGAACAACTTCGAAGACCTCTCGGCTGCGGATCTGGGCCACGCTGGCCACGTTGAGGAAAGGAAGGTCGAGGAGGACAAGTGGGTGTTCATCGAAGAGGCGAAGAACCCAAAGGCGGTGACCATCTTGGTGAGAGGAGGCACCCAACGCATAGTGGACGAAGGCGAAAGGTCCCTTCACGACGCGCTGATGGTGACGAAGGACGTCATCGAGAGGCCGGCCATCGTGGCTGGCGGCGGCGCCGCCGAGGCGGAGGCCGCTTCGCAGGTCCTGAAGTGGGCTGACAAGCTGTCAGGAAGGGAGCAGTTGGCCGCGCAGAAGTTCGCCGAGGCCCTCGAAGCCATTCCACTGGCCCTCGCGCTCAACGCGGGGATGGACCCGATCGACGCGCAGGTGGAGTTCAGAGCCAAGCACGCCACCGAGAACGGCAAGTGGTACGGCATAGAAGCGGCAGACGCAAAGATCAAGGACATGTACCAGCGCCAGGTCTTCGAGCCTCTGGCGGTCAAGGTCCAGATCATCAGGTCGGCCACTGAGGCTGCTTCGATGATACTGAGGATCGACGACGTCATAGCCTCAGGGAAGTCGAAGGCCCCTGCCGGTCCCCCAGGCGGTGCCGGAGGGATGGGCGGCGAAGGCGGCGACTTCGACTAGGCGTAACCTCGCCAACCCTTAATAGTCGAACCTGGTCATTCGGGAGACGATGCAGGCCGAGGAGCACACCGCGACAGCGGAGAAGATACTCCAAGCCGCTTCACGCATGTTCGCGGCGAGAGGTTTCGCCAACGTCTCAGTCAGGGACATCTGCAAGAAAGCCGAGACCACTGCCCCTGTGATTTACTACTATTTCGGGAGCAAGAAGGGGCTCTTCGATGCGGTGGTCCGTAGGCAGATTTCCATGCAGGGCTTCATCGGGAAGCTGTCGCAGGCGTCGAAGGCCGCCGACCCCAGGGACGGGCTGGAGTCGTTCATTGTGACGTACCTGACCACATTCCCGGAGCACACCTTCGACATGGGCCTCTACATGCGTGACTCGGCGACGCTCGACAAGCAGAGCGCCGAGAGGGTATCCGAGGACCTGGAGAAAATCAAAGGGATCGCCACCACGATGGTCGAGAGGTCGATGGCCAAGGGGCTCTTCCGCAAGACTGACGCGGATTCAGCCGTCGACTGCCTGCTGGGGATGCTTAACCGGGTGATCTTCCAGCACATCCACTTCGCGAAGAGCCTCGACAGGGAAGCGTACACCAGGTTCGTGACTGACTTCTTCTTTCGCGCGATGAAGTGACTAGAGCTCCACGACCACCCGCTCTGGGGTTATCTCTATTGACGCACGGGGCTCCTTCCAAAACCGCGTCCTGGCTGCCTTGGTACCCGCCTCCTTGCCTGTGTACCTGATGGCCAGCTTCTCGATGTCCTTCATCCTGTCCCGCTCCCCCGCGATTCTCGCAGTCCCGAAGATGACCACATAGGGATAGTCGTCGTCTACCAAGAAGCAGACCCTGCCGTCGCGCTTCACGTTGCGGTACTTCACCCTGGTAGTGGTGGTGTTGATCACCAGCCTGTCTCCCTCTCGCATGTACCAGATTGGGGTGACGTGGGGCCAACCGTCTTCCATCACTGTGGCCAGCTTGCCAATCCGCTTTCCGTCGAGGAACTTCCTGACCCGGGGGGTGAGCACGCCCACGGGCGCCAGTCTGCCTGCCCCCTTATCTAGTTCGCGATGTCGAGGGGCTTGAACCTCTCGACGGTCTCCCTGAGCTCTGCTCCGAGACGTTTCTGCCACTCCTCGAACCCCTGCGGGGCAGATGGGTAGGCCAGGTTTATCTCCACGAGGACCGCGCTCTTCTTCACCGTATACCTCAGGCCTCTGGCCAGGGAAAGCTGCCCCATGACACGGTACCACATGGCGGGGTTCATGAACCGCGCCTGGTTGAACGCAGGGTGCTTCCTCTCGGTGATTGCGGTCACGTCCTCTTCCGAAAGGAAGTGCTTCATACCGTAGTTGATCTGGTCGTTGGTGACTGTCTGAAGATACCTCCTGAGGACCTCGAAACTCGCCATGGGATACCCGTGGGTGTTCATGTACTCCACGTTATATTTCCAGAGGCCGGCCTCGCTGGTGTCCCCAGCCTCCAGGGCCTCGGCCACCACCTTCCCAAGTATCGTACCTCCGTAAATCGACGGGCTGATCCCTCCGGCGTCGATGGGCCGCGGCATCCAGGCGGCGTCGCCCACCACGGCGAACCCGTTGGCCACCATACAGTCGTTGTGGCGCCTCACCGGGACCTGCCAGTTCCCCTTCGTGTTCCCTGAGTTGGCGTCGTCTGAGGGCTGTCCGTAGTTCTTGATGACCGGGTTCTCCGCGAGGTACTTGTCGATGAGACTCTGGAGGTTGTCGTTGAGGCCGAAGCGCCTATTCCGCCTGGCGAGCCCCGAGTGTGAGACCCCGAGACCGATGTTCACCTTCTTCTTTCCCTTTGGGAACACCCAGGCGTACCCTGCCGGGGCGATGAACTGGTCGAGATGTATGATGCAGTAGTCGGGGGAGAAGAACGAGGGCTGGTCGGCCGCGGGCTCGAAGTCTAGGATGTACCTGCCCGTCCCGACCACGTCGTCCGGATCGATCTCCTTTTCGATCTTCGTAGGTATTGGCATGAAACGCCTCAGCGTTGAGGAGGAGCCGGTGGCGTCGATGACGACCTTGGCAGTCAGGGTGAAAGCAGACCCGTCGGCCTTCCTCCCCGAGACCCCTGTGATCCTCCCGTCATCTGCCAGCAGTCGCTCGGCTGTCGCCCCGAACATGAGCTCTGCGCCGTTCTTCCTGGCGTCGCTGACCTGCCTCCTCGGCGCAAGTTTGCGGTTGAAGAGGTACCCCTCGCCTTCGAAGAGGACCTTCGTCTGCCGGTCAGGGGAGTAGACATAGACCCCTTTGACGGGGTGCTCGAGCTCAGGGGAGCCGTACCGGATCCCTATGTGCTCCGCAAGATAGTCCAACGAACGCTTGCTGGTGGCGTCGCCGCAGGTCCAGCCGTTGTTGGTCTTCTTGCCCGGCTCGTCCTGCTTGTTCCTGTCTATGACGAGTATCTGCGCCTTCCCCTTTGAGTGGTGCCCTATGGAGGCCGCGGTGATCAAGCCGGCCATCCCGCCGCCCGCTATGATGACGTCGTAGTCAGGGTTCCCTTGCAATAGTAGTCGTGAACGCTACTAAAATCCTATATAAGAGCTTTGCCGTCCTTTCGGCCTGTTATGCACAGGAGCGACGTCATCGGTGAGCTGCAAGACCTGGGACTCACCAGCTACGAGGCCAGGTGTTACGTCTCTCTGGCGTCACTGGGGCCGGCCGACCCGGCTCGGGTGGCCGACGACGCAGATATCCCGAAACCGAGCGCTTACACTGCGCTGAGGGTCCTGGCTTCAAAAGGATGGGCAGACCTGGTGGTGAAGAAGCCGGCGACGTACAGGGCGAAGGCGCCGTCAAGCATCAGGACGATGGTGGAATCGAAAGTCGAAGAGACGTTCGACGCCCTGGAGAAGCTGTACAGCCCCCAGCCCGCCCAGGAGGCCGAACTGGTCTACACCGTCAGGGGGAGCGAGAAGGTCCGGGCCAAGGTGTACGAGCTGCTCAGGGAGGCGAAGGAGACTGCGATCCTTGTGGCGCCAGCCATGGGACTGGAAGACGCGAAGACCATGGAGCTCCTGTCTGGGGCGGTGCAAAGGGGGGTGAGCGTGAGGGCGATATGCGACGACGGAGGGGTCGGGCTCCTGCCGCCCGGAGTGGACATCAGGACGGGGAATCAGGTGGCCTTCGACCTGCTCGTGGACGACAAGGTGGCGCTGATCGGCCTGCCTGACCACTCGGCCTGTGGATGGATAGACAGCCCGGCCGTGGCGAGCCACTTCAAGCAGTTCCTTGAGCTTCTGTGGAGCACCTCTTCCCCGGCATAGCGCCTCGGTCGGGCGGCCCGCCGACTATAGGCGGAGTCTTCCTACTCGCTGGTGAAGATCGACTGGTCCGCGCTGGTGCTCGGGACCTCTGGGAGCGAGTCAGCCATGCGCTTCTCCGCGACCGCTGAGGCTTCTGCGAGGATCCTGTTGGCTTCTTCGCTGTTCTCCGCCTGGTAGAAGGTCGTCCCCGTGATCTGGCCGACATCCACCATTACCGAGTTAAGCTGCGCGCCTATCTCCCCCAGGGTCCCCTGGGCGTCTGGCATCGCCTCGCCTAGCGTGGCCCGGACGTTCTTGATCACTCCGATGGCGGGGGCGATGGTGGATGCGAAGTCACCGATCTCTGTTACTGTCTGGAGCCGGGTGTTGATCTGCTCCAGAGCTATCCTCGACTGAGTGACAATCTTCTCCATCTTGCGGACCTCTGCGAGCTCGTTGGAGTATGCCTTGCTCGACTCCTGGTCGTGCGCCTGGACGGCGGTGACCGTCTTCTTGAATATCGCGCTCTCCCGCAGCTTGAGCCTGCCCATGGCCTGGTCCAGGCGGCCGACCTCCTTGGTCAGCTGATCGGCTGCTTTCTGAATCTGGGGGCGCATAGGCTGGGGCCCGCGGACCGTCTCGCGGACCATCTTCCCGAATGGCTCCTTCTCCTGTGTCTTCCAGCCCTTTTCGAATTTGTTGCTCAACCTTCGACCCAGACCCGATGTCGCGGGCTGACGACATGACTGACCCAGGCAATTAGCATTGACACTATGCTCAACGATTCACACATGGGTCGGGCGAAAAAACCTGAGGGAGCTCGCTACTGTATCTTGTATCGGGTGGCGACCTTGACTATAAGGAAGACCACGAAGGCGACAATGATGAAGGTGATGACGGCTATGAGGAAGGCGCCGATTTGGAAGTCCTGTTCCGCATATGTCACGGCATAGGTGCTTAGGTTCCCTATGCCGCTCAGTGGTATGCCGATGGCTGGAAGTATCAGGTCGGTGACCAGGGCCTGGACCAGGCTCCCGAGGTAGACGCCGAGGATGAAGGCCACGGCGAGGCCGAGGACCTTGTAATTGGTGAGGAATGCCTTGAACTCAGCGGCGAGACCCTTGGGGGGTGGCGGGGCGGGAGGGGCTGGCTTGGGTGTGAGGAGCTCCCTTATTTTCTGAAGTTCGGCGATGATCTCCTTGTCGGAGGACATCGCAGAATCGGCGCTTTCTGCCGGCTTAAGCGTTAGCTCCCGGCGCACGGTGCGTCCTGCGGCCGAAGCGGGAGCACCAAGCGGACTTACGGTTAATTCCAGAACATCACAGCCCTTGCACCGGGGCACTGATGGGAGGAAACAGACGGGACTCTGAGACCAGGCAGGGCTACCTCTACGCCATCCTTGGATCAGTCTGCGCCGGCTCTGTGTCGGCGCTGACAAAGATCTCGCTCGCCAGGAACGGGCCGCTCGTGGTCACAGGGGTAACATTCCTCCTTTCCGGGCTCATCCTGCTGCTGTATCAGCCCAGGAGGAAGCCTCAGCCCGGGAGCTACAGGTACCTCGTCTTCTTCGGGCTCGTGGGGGCGGGCCTCGCTCCGCTGATGTACACCCTGGGCCTGAACCAGACTACAGTCGTGAACGCCTCCCTCCTGGCCAACGGCGAGGTCCTGTTTACCACCGTAATCGCCTTCGCGATATTCGGAGAGAGACTGGGGCGTGGACAGGCCGCCAGGGGGCTGCTCATCGTGGCAGGGCTCCTGGTGGTCTCTACCAACCTTGACCTCTCCCACATAGCGTTCCTCCAGGGACTGGCCGGGAACCTGCTGATTCTTGGCTCCGGGGCAGGGTGGGCGATCGAGAACAACATAATCGTGCTCGCCACGAAGAGGTTCGACACGGCACTTCTGAGCAAGTTCCGCAACCTCATCGGGGGATGCATCCTGACCGCCATCTTCCTCGTCGGAGGCTTCCCGTTCGGATTCTCTGCCTACTCCTCCGCCGTGATGCTCCTCTTGGCGCTCACGGTCTCCGGCGCAACGATTTTGTTCATAGCCGCGGTCAAACGACTGGGGGCGATCAGGATGCTGCTCGTATGGTCCACGTCCACGGTGTTCGGCGCATTCTTCGGGCTCACGGTACTCGGGGAGCAGATCACAGCGGTCCAGGTCTTCGGGGGAGCACTGATCATGCTGGGCGTCTATCTCCTCAGGAGGGGCGAGAAGACCCCGGAGGCCGAGCCCTTCGTAGTAGCGGTGGGGGAACTGTGACATTGCCGAAGGGTAGCGTTGCCGCGGGACGACCCGGAAGCAGAGGGTGCTTTTCCTGGGCTGACCTGCGCTTACAGCCCAAGAAGAGGGCGGCTTATCGGTCCGCTTCGACCGGCCAGTAGTTCAGGCTCCAGTAGATCACAGGGATGTCTGCTATGTGGACGTTCTTCAGAAGGTGCGGCAGGGCCCTGAGGTTCTTCGCCGAAGGCACCCCGATCTTCAGACGGTAGGGGCGCGGCGAGCCGTCGCTGACTATGTGGTACGACATCTCCCCCCTGGCAGCCTCTGTCCTGGAGTACACCTCCCCCGCGGGGACCCTCGGCTGTGGGCCGAGCTTGAGGCGCACCGGGCCCTGTGGGAGGCCTTTGAGCGCCTGCCTGATTATCTTGATCGACTCGCGCATGTCGAGCAGCGCGACGTAGGCGCGAGCCCAGGAATCCCCCTGGGTGAGCACCGGCGTCTTGAACTCGAAGTCCGAGTATGAGCTATAGGGTTCGTCCTTCCTTACGTCGAGCGCGAGCCCGGAGGCTCTGGCGACGGTCCCCGTTGCGCCGAAGGCGATGGCGTCATCCCTGGACAGGACGCCGACGCCGTCCGATCTCTGGTGGACCATGGGGTTGTCGTAGAATATCTTCTCGTACTCGCCCATGCGCTTCTCGAACCAGTCACAGGTCTTGAGCCCTTTCTCGATGGCGAACTCCGGGATGTCGTTCCTCACTCCGCCAGGGATGATGTAGGCGAAGGTCACCCTCGCGCCCGCTATCCTCTCGCCGAGGTCAATCCAGAAGTCCCTGTCGCCCATGCACCAGGTGATCATCGTGGTGTGGCCCAGGAAGAGCCCCTGGATGGCGATGAAGTACATGTGCGAGATGATGCGGTTGATCTCAGACATGATGACCCGGAGGTACTGCGCTCTGGGGGGGACCTTGCTGTTCATGAGCTCGTCGACCCCCAAGGAGTAGGCGAAGAGTATGTTCGAGCTGTCTAGTATCACCGGCCTCTCCAGGTGCGGGACATTCTGGGTGTAGTTCCTGTACTCCCCCATCTTCTCCTCGCCCCTGTGGACGTAGCCCGCGTCGGGGAGGGCCTTGACGACGTAGTCGCCGTCTAGCCAGAGCCTGATGCGGAAGTGGCCGGCTCCCGGGTGCTGAGGGCCGAGTGAGACGGCCATGATCCGGTCGGCGTCTGGCGAGTACTCGCTTTCGAGGGTCATTCTCATCTACCTGGCGAAACGTAGTCTTTACGGAGGGGCGGCAGGTCGTTCCAGTCCTCCGGGAGAAAGAGGTGGCTCTGGTCGGGGTGGCCCTGGAAGTTGAGCCCGAACATCTCGTGCGTCTCGCGCTCGTGGTACTCCGCGCCCCTCCATACCCCAATCAGGGTTGAGACGACCGGATTGTCCCTGGGCACCCTCTCGGAGAGGGCCAGGACGAACCCCTCCTGGCCTGGGACCGTGGAGCCAACGAAGTAGACGACTTCAAGCGCGTTCTTCGCAATCCAGTCGACCCCGCTTACCGTGCTGATGTGGTCGAACCCGAGCGAGTCCCTGGCGAAGAGCGCCACGTCCTTGATCATGCTCGCCGGGGCGGAGACCTTCAGCCGGCGCGGCTTGACCCACTCCAGCTTCGTCCCTGGGTGCTTCGACGTTATCTTGTCGGCGATGGCCTTTGCCCTGTCCAAGTCCGGATTTGCAGCAGGGGCGGCCGCCGGGGCAGAGCTGGGCGGAGCATTGGCCGGCTGCGGCGGAGCCACGGCCGGGGAAGGAGCGGGATTGGCTGGCTGACTGGCCTTGCTCATGGGTATCGTCACCGGCCGCTGAGCGTGGGCATCCTTCGGATCTTCTCCTGCAGTAGGACTATCCCTTGGATCAGCGCCTCGGCCCTCGGAGGGCAGCCCGGGACATACACGTCCACCGGTATGATGTCGTCGATGCCCCTGAGGACGTTATAGGAGTCGAAGTAGAGCCCGCCCGTTATGGAGCACGCTCCCATGGCGATGACCCACTTCGGCTCTGCCATCTGGTCGTAGATGAGCTTCAGCCTAGGGGCCAGCTTCCTGGTCACCGTCCCCATGACTATTATGAGGTCGCAGGCGCGGAGAGAGCCGAATGCCTCTAGCGTGCCGAAACGCTCTATGTCGAAACGGGACCCCGCGGCGGCACCTACCTCGACTGAGCAGCAGGCTGTCTCTAGATGGACGGGCCAGAGCGAATAGAGGCGTCCCCAGTTTGCCAGGTAGCGCAGGGGGTCACCTATGGCGTACTGAAGGACGTCGTCTATCTTGCCTACGAGGACCTGGAAAGTCCCCGCCTTCTGCTGCTGGGCGACTACCATAGCTCTCTCTTCCCCGCGAGGAACAGGGCGAAGCCCATTGGGATGAAGAGCATCCCCATGAAGAGCGTCACCGTCCAGTCGGAAGACAGCCCTAGGGCGAGCGGCTTGTAGGCCGACGCCCAGGCGTAGAGGAACATAGAGAGGACGTCGAACACTATGAACATGAGGAGGTAGGCGTAGTACTGCATCATGAAGTGCATCTTGCCGGCGCCCTGGGGGACTTGGCCTGCCTCGAAGGGGAGGTTCTTGATCGGGTTGGGCCGCCTGGGCGCGAATAGGCGCGGGATTATCATGACCAGCCCCGTGAGCCCCACCGCGACGAGGGCCATGACGAAGATTATCCCGATGTCGCCGAAAAGAGCCATTCTCAGCATCCAGAGGCCTCTTACGTTATTTAAGATAATCTGCTACGGTGGGCAAATACTCAGGGTGCGAAGGTGCAAGGGAAGCACGTACCTACGTCTCTCGTTCAAGCCAAGGAAGGTCCACACGACGGTGGAACCTAGGAACGCACCGATGCGAGCCAATCGGCGCATAAGCCTGTTTCTCCACCCTGAAGTCCAGCGGAGAGTCTTCTAAGACGACACGCTAGACGCTCACTACAGCGAGCGAGACGCTATCTGGACTTTGGACCCCAGGCGACGGACCACGCCCTCGACGGCCTAATCGACGCCGTGGACCTCTTGGTCTTCTTCCCTGAGGAACGAGTTGAGCAGCTTTCCCTCGCGGAAGAAGTCTTTGATGGAGAGGACCCCGAACAGGGTCCCGTCGTCGTTCTCCACCACCAGGTGCCTTATACCGTTGTCCGCCATGAGCCTGACCGCCGTGGAGGCTCTGTCAGACCGCTTGACGCTGATCAGCTTCTTTGTCGACACGGCGTCCAGCCGCCCCGAGAGGGCCACCCCCTTCGCCACGGCCCTGACCACGTCCCTTTCGGAGAGCACGGCCTCTGCCTTCACCGGGCTCACAGAGGGCGCTACCACCAGGAGGCCGATCTTCTCCCGGGCGAAGACTTCTGCGGCCTGTTTTATGGTCGCCCCTGGGCTTATGGTAACCGGCCTGCGCTTGACCAGGGCCTCGACCCTCAAGGCCTCAGCCCCTTGGAGGTTCGACCTTCTATGGAGGTGTAGGTCATGAGTTGCGGACCGACGTAGTCCGAGATAGGCCTGATTATCCTGTTGTCGGCGTACTGTTCCAGGACGTGGGCGAGCCATCCGGGAGCACGGCCTATGGCGAACACCGGGGTGAACAGATACGCAGGCACTCCCATGTGGTTCAAGGCCAGTCCGGAGAAGAGGTCGACGTTGGGGTATAGGTTCTTCTCCTTCAGGAGTATGGCCTCGATCCGCTGGATGATCTCCAGCGACTCCTTCTCCTTCGGAGTCCGCACGAAGTGCTCTGCCATGTCGCTCAGGATCTTCGCCCGCGGGTCCATGGTCTTGTAGACCCTGTGACCGAAGCCGTTGATCTTCGCCTTGCTGGCCAGCTTCCCGCGGATGTAGGCGTCCACCTTGGCCGGGGAGCCGATTTCTGCGGTCATCTCGACCACCTTCTCGTTGGCCCCGCCGTGGAGCGGGCCCTTGAGAGCCCCCACGGCTCCGGTGACGGCCGAATAGATGTCCGAGAGGGTCGAAGCTATGACCCGGGCGGTGAAGGTCGAAGCGTTAAACTCGTGGTCCGCATGGAGGATCAGTAGGACGTCCATCAGCCTCGAATCCTCTTCGGATGGGACCTTGCCTGACAACATATAGAGGAAATTGGCCGCGAAGGAGAGGTCTTCGCGCGGGGCGACCACCTCCTGGTCGTGCTTGTGCCTGTGGATCGCCGCCACCATCGTCCCCATCTTCGCCGCAATGGACATGGCTTTCTCCTGCTGCGAGTACATCGGGTCGTCAAAGACCCCGAGGGCAGCAACCCCGACCCTCAGCGCGTCCATGGTGTCGCAGTTCTGAGGGAGGGTGGTGAGGATCGACACCAGCTCGCGCGGTATCGCGCGCTTAGAATCGAGCTCCTCGCTGAAGCCTTTGAGCTCGTTCACGGTCGGGAGATGGCCGTTCCAGAGGAGGAACGCCGTTTCCTCGTAATTGGAGTGAGTCGTCAGGTCTGCTATGTCGTAGCCGCGGTAGAGCAGGCGTCCCTCGTGGCCGTCGATGAAGGTGATGGAGCTCTTCCCGGCGACGACGTCCTCGAGCCCCTTCGCCTGGGTGGTCAGGCGCTGGATGATCTGGTCCATGGTCTCAGAATATTTGCCGAGCGATGCGAGCTTGGAGTAGGTATCCCTCGACAGCTTCACGGTCGTAGAATCTGATTCTGGGTTCTTGGGCATCGGCATGACGGCAATATAATCAATATCTTTGGTATATTAGGTTTTGGTAGACTGCGAGGGCGAACCCGATTAGGGCCGACAGGTAAAAAGGGCACCCATGTAAGGGAAGAGACGGTGTCTTCTCTGACTCGAATCGCTGTCGTGGGCACCGGGGTGGCAGGGGCGTATCTGCTCAACCGCCTTCCGGCCGACGTGGAGGCAGAGGCTTTCGAGATGCGGACGGAGAAGAACTGGTACACGGTGTGCGCCTGGGGGACTAGTCAGCCCTTCATCTCTGACCTGGTGAAACAGGCAGGGTTCAACTTCGACGACTACATCCTCCACAGGGGAAAGAAGATGCGCGTCGACCTCGGAGACGAGGAGGTCACCATACCCCTCAGAGGACTGGTCACCTACGATAAGCACAGGCTGACGGAGGACATGCTGAAGGGAAAGAAGGTGCACTGGGGGGCGCACGTCAAGGAGGCCAACGGGGACTTCCGGGGCTTCGACCACGTAGTGGACGCCACAGGTCTGCACAGGTCTCTCCTCCCGAAGGTCCAGGACGACCTGCTGATCCCTGCGCTCGAGTACCAGGTGAAGTCCAAGGACCTCCCCTACGACGACTTCGTGATCAAGCCTTATCCAGGCCTCGCGGGCTATTGGTGGTACTTCCCCCTGGGGGACGGCATGGCCCATGTTGGGGGCGGCGACCTTCACCATAGGTATCAGGGCGACCTCGACGAGTTCGTGAAGAAGTACCACTGCGAGGTCGTCAGGAAGATAGGGAGGCCTGTGAGAGTGACGCCTCCCAAGTACATGGAGCCCTTCTTCGACGGAAAGGTCACAGGGGTGGGCGAATCCATCGGCACGGTCTACCCGATGCTGGGAGAAGGGATAATCCCCAGCATGCAGTGCGTCAATCTGTTCGTGGACCACCTGGGCGACAGGGAAGGGTACAGGAAGGCGGTCCTGGACCACTACTCCGAGTACGCCAAGGTCTACAGGTTCATCAAGGCCAAAGTGGAGGACAAGTTCAGCCTGATGAAGATGTGGCCCTCGCTCCTGTCTGTCTACATGTACATGAGGGGGAACGAGAGGCGCTTCGGCCTTCAGACCAGGTTCAACGACTTCTTCAAAGTCATCACGAGGCTCTAGTTGAGCGCCGAAGAACTCAAGACTCATTCCGCAGTCCACGTCCTCAAAGGGGCCGTACAGGGGGTGCTGGGCGCGAAGTGGACGGCCTCGGTGCACGTTTCAGGGAGTCACGGGAGGCTGACCGTCAAGTTCGACAGGGAGCCAACTGCCGAGGAACTGTCCAAGATAGAGCGGCTGACAAACGAGAAGGTCTCGGAAGGGGTCGAGTTGCTGGAGTTTGAGATGGAGCGACAGGAGGCCGAGGGGCACTTCGGGGACGCCATCTACGACCTGTTCCCGGTCCCGCCCGAAGTGACGCTGCTGAAGATCGTTAGGATTCCCGACTGGAGCATCAACTGCTGCAACGAGCCCCACGTCGACAACACCATCCAAGTAGGGGAGATCAGGCTCGGGAAGCCCCGTTTCAGGCACTCCAAAGGGGAACTCGAACTGGAGTTCGACCTCGTGGAGTGAACAGGAACAGGTAATATCCTGGTTCTTTTCGGGCCATGGCTGGGCCCGTAGCGCAGATCCATGCTTGAGCGAAATACGGATAGCGCGGCAGCCTCCTACACGTCGTGGAGCGAGCTGTAGGTCGTGCGTTCAAATCGCACCGGGCCCGTGAATTCAACGGTTTCTATCCGCATTCGGCCGAGCATGAGAAGCAGCCGACGACGCGTAAACGGCGTCAGCGTGTTCTACGGGGTGACGGGTGGAAGGGACGCTGCCCTAGTGACGGTAGCCACCTGTGCTGTTCTCCAAGCCTGGAAGCCCGGTGGCCAGAGTCGAAGGGTTACTGGAAGCCTGAAGGAGCCCAAGGAGGGGTAGAACAGCCTCTCCTCTTTGAGGCGCGGACAGGCCGCCGTGTGCTCGGCCGCGGGCGCACCTGTGACTAGACCGTTCCGGACCAGGGTCCCTGGTCTCGCGGAGCAGCTTTCAAGGCTCTTTCCTGGCTGTTCAACACCACAGGATTAAGTCGGCGCTCTAGGATCCCCCTTCTAAGAATGAACAAAGCCGTAGCCATTTCAGCAGTGGTGTTGCTGGCAACCCTCGGGTTTTCAGCGTACGCCTACACCGTCTACCTCCCAAGCATCTCCAACAGCTCCCAAGCTGGGCCCGGCTCCAGCTCGCTGAGCATCTACCTGTCAGACCCACCGCCTAGCAGCCCCAACCTCAGCTATCTCCTCGTCAATGTGACGAGCGTCACCATCAAGTACTCCTCCAACGTCACGGCAGTCACCACCTCGGGGTCAACTTCGAGCGCCGTCAGCTTGAGCACGACTACGAATACCACTAGCAGCACCAGCAGTAGCACGAGCACCAGCTCTCTTACTTCACACTCCCTGAGCACGTCTTCTTCCACCAGCTCTTCCACCATCCGGTCCGGGTTCGTGAACCGGTACGTCTACAACGTATCAGCTAGCGTGGGGGATAACGTAAACCTCACCAAGCTCCAGGGCAGCTCCCTCCTCTTGGGGACCACTAGCATCCCCTCCGGGAACGTGACAGGCGTCGTCCTCCACATCACCGGAGCCAAGGCCTTCTGGGCCGATGGGACGTCCACTCAGCTCAGAGTGGTGGCGGATGGGAAGCTGATGATCAACGTGCACTTCACCGTCCAGTCAAGCGGCTCCACAGACCTCACCCTGAGCATCTCGCCGGGAGACATACACGTCAGTCCCGGTCAAGCTTCTGTACTCAGTCCTGTAGTCCACGTGACCGCGGTCAGCACTGGATCGAGAGGAACGCAGACGGCTGAAGCCACAGTCACCGAATCCGAGAACTCGACCTCGAGCACAACCTAGGCGTCGGGGGCCGCTCGGCCCTCGACCTCCCATGTTTTTTCGCTGCCTGAACCTAGTCCCTAGAACCCTGAGGGGATGCCGTCTCCGCGCACGTCGCATACGGCCTTCCTGTATCCTCCCGACACCTCGACCGCCTGACAGACGCCGGTCCGTCCAGGCAGCGGGAGCCGCTCGATTTCGTAGTCACCTTTCGGAGGTAGCGCATAGCCTTCCTCCACCAGCAGTTTCTTACCTCCGCCCCAGAGGAACCTGGGGTGTGCGACGTTCTCTTCCGCTGGCATGGAATAGTCCACAGAGTTCGTCACGAAGAGCGCGTGCTGAAGGGGACGATAGTCCGCTCCGCTAGCCCCTATGGCGAGGTAGGGTCGGCCCTGACGCTCCAGGATGAGCGAAGAGAGGGTGTGCAGAGGCCGCTTGCGAGGCTCGACCTTGTTCGGGCCGTCTGCGCGGAAGGCAGACGCCCTGTTGCTCAGGGCTATGCCGCACTCCTCTACGAACACGCGCGACCCGAAGTGATGGAACAGGCTTTGGATCCCCGACACCATGTTTCCCTCGGCGTCCGCGATGGAGAAAGCGGTGGTGTCCCCTTTCCTGACCACCGCTGGCCCCGTGGGCCCACCCTTCTTGGTCGACATGAAGGCCTCCATGTCGATGGGGCCGAAGCGCGGGTCTCCGAGCATCTCGTCCCTGCGGCCGTAGGCGACGAGGACCGCCTTCATCGTCTTCTCGATCCGGTCCCGAGAAAGAGGCCCTGTTGCTGAGAGGTCGGTTTCTGCCAGCTGTTTCAGGATCAGCAGGCTTGTCGCGCCCATGCTGTTGGGTGGGACCTCATAGACCGTGGTTCCCCTGTAGTCGAGGGTCAGCGGCTCGACCCACTCCGGTTTGAACTCCGAGAAGTCGCTCTTGGTGCACGGGACCCCGAGGGACTCGAGGGTAGACGCGATCTTCTCCGCAGGCCACCCAGAATAGAACGCGTCCGGCCCCCCCTCGGCTACTTCTGATATCACCCTGCCCAGGGCTTCCTGCCTGATGCGCTCCCCCGGGGTGGGAAGCGTTCCGCTGGGAGCGAAGACCTTCTTGGCGTCGTCTGAGAAGTCAGAGTACGCCCCGGCGATGGATCTGCACATGGCGGCGCCGGCAGGGAAACCGTCGGAAGCGAGCCTGGCGGCTGGGCCCAGGAGCCCTTTGAACTCTAGGACGCCGAACTTCCTGTGCATCTCCCACACCCCGGCCGTGAGCCCCGGCACGACGCAGGTCAAGGGTCCATACAGGGGGAGCCTGCCGCCGGCCCGTTCTCTGACCAGGTCAAGCGTGAGTCCCGACGGCGCCCAACCGCTGGCGTTGAGGCAGTGTGTCCGGCCCGTCTTCGCTTCGTAGAACATGCCGAAGAAGTCGCCGCCCATCCCTCCGGCGGGGTGGAAGGTCACGGCGAGGGCGAAGCTTGTCGCAGCTGCGGCGTCGAACGCGTTCCCTCCTCTCCGGAGGACGTCGTAGCCGACCATCGAAGCGAGAGGCTGCTCGCTAGCCACCGCAGCGTGCTCGCCAATCAGAGTCCTGCTCAGTGCCATTCAGCTCCCTTCTCTTCCAGAGAAACGACCCAGAGACAGTCCAACGCTTGGGAGCGTTCGAGAACCTATTTATACAACAAACCAGGTGTATACAACCATTGGTCGATAACCAGTGAGCCAGGCTGAGCTCGACGCCGTGTTGGGGACCGTGGAGAACCCGATTCGGAGGATGATAATTTCCAGGATTAGCGAGGAGCCCAACTATCAGCTTCAGCTGTCGAAGGAGTTGAAGATCAGCCAGCAACTCGTAGCGAAGCACCTAATGACCATGGAGAGGGCAGGGCTGGTGAGCACAGTCTCCCAGGACAGCCCCCGGGGCCCCCAGAGGAAGGAGTACATGCTGAAGAGCAGCTTCTCGGTCACCGTGGACCTGGCTCCCAACCTCTTCAGGACGAGGATCTTCTCCTTCGGTGCTTTGCCCGGGGTCGCGGAGACGGATGAGCACGCCCAGATGATGACCCAGATCAGCGGGGTGCTCAGATACCCCGACGGCGCGTCGCGCATACACCCGCTCACCCATGTGGTCGCCGAGGTCGACAGGAAGCTGAAGGCGATGGAAGAAGAGAGGGCGGTCCTCCTTTATATCAGGAGCCTTGCTCTGAGAGAAGCCGCGCGCATAGGGACGTCACTCCCCATGGCCGACCGCAAGAGGGTCGTCAGGTATCTCATGAGGGAGGAGGGTGACGGCGTAGAAGCCATCTGCTCCTCGTTGGGCCTGGAGAAGCAGGTAGTCTGCGACATTCTGGAAGAGATAGAGAAAGAAATCAGGAGCTTGGATTAAAAAAGGAAAGAGGAGCGGAGCTCCTCTACATTCCCAGGTTTGGAAAGCTCGCCTGAGGGACGCCTAGCTGGCCCTGGAGGGTCTTTATGCGCGTGGCATACTCCCTCATCCGGGCGTTGTCGCCCTGGACCTTAGCTATGCGGTAGCCCTTCCACGCCTTGCGGAGGGCGCCCCAGACTTGCCCTTTTTGATATTCGGCCATTTTGTCTGACCTGCTTCGTTCAGGCCCAATTCGGTATTTTGCGGGGGGAGTCTATGTTATTTGAGCCAGTAATCAACGGCGGCTACCGCTGAAGCGGACCCTAGACAACCGAACGGAGGAGGAGCCAGACGTTGCTCGGGTGCTCGGTTATCCTCCGCTTCGAGTACGCCCACCATCGGTCCCCGTAGGGGAGATACTCCGAGACAGCGTACCCCGACTTGACCAGGTCGGCCTTCAGCTCGTCTCTGATCCCTTTGAGGAACTCGAACCTGAACTTCGCGTGGCTTGACTCCGCGAGCGCCTTCGCGCGCTCTACGAGCGCTCCGTCGTGGGTGGCGATGGCGAACCCATCCCCCCTCTCGAAGAGGGACGTCATCAGGCGCTCGTAGCTCTTGTTGACCTCGGCTTTCGTGGGGAAGGCGAAGTCCGGGCCCTCTCTGTAGGCGCCTTTGACGAGCCTCACCTTCCCCCCCTGGTCCAGAATCGCCTTCATGTCCGCCTCGCTCCGCCTGGCGTAGGCTTGGATCGCCACGCCGAGGCCAGGGTGGCTGCTGTGGGCGTCGAGGTAGGTGGACACCGTCCTTTCTGTGGACGAGGAGCTCTCCATGTCGATCCAGAGTAGCTGCGTGAGCTTTTCAGCGCTCGCCAGGATCTTGTCGAACCTCCGCCGCATCGCCTGCTCGTCCGAGTCCATGCCCAGTTGGGTGAGCTTCACCGATGCGAACCCCCTGACAGCGCCGTCGGCGAGAGCCTGCTGGAGTCGGAGGTACTCATCCACCTGGGCGTCTGCGGCACCCTGGTCGGTGATCTCCTCTCCGAGGAAGTTCATGACGACCCCCATCCCCCTCGAGTTCGTCCCCTTCGCGTCCTCTAGGGCAGCGTTCAGGTCCACACCTGAAATCCATCTCTTCGCCACCGGCAGGACGACCTTTTCTTTGATGCCCAAGGCATCGCCGCGCCGGAGCAACTACATATTAACAGTGCATACGAGAATCAACTGTTAGAATGTCTCGCGAGGCGCTCCATGCGACGAGGCTGAAGCGGCTGAGGGCCGGGCTCGCCAGCTCGGGGCTGAAGGGCGTGGTCGTCGTGCCTGGTCCGAACCTGCGCTACCTTACAGGCGGGACGTCGCTGATGCTGGAGCGCCCGTTCATGCTGCTCGTCCCCCTTGCGGGCGAGCCTCAGCTGATTGCCCCTGCCCTGGAGTCGGGGCCCTACGTGAGTGCGCCATTCTCTCTCGGAGTCCACGCGTGGACCGACTCAGAGGGGCCTGGGGGGGCGATAAGGGACGCGACGAAGCGAGCAGGGGCTGAGGGACAGTGGGGCGTCGAAGGTAGGGCGCCGTTCCAGTATACGGACAAGCTGGCGAAGGGGGGCCACTTGAAGCTCGTCAGCGCAGAACCGATCCTCCAAAAGCTGAGGGAGTCGAAGGACAACACCGAAGTCGGACTGCTGAAGAAGTCGGCGCGGGCTCTGAGCCGGGCCTTCAGCGGCTTCCCCGGGCTCATCAAGGAGGGAGCCACCGAGCTCGAATTAGCCAGGGCCATGACAGACGCGATATACGCCCAGGGGGCCGAGAAGGTCGACGACATGCTCGTCCAGGCGGGTCAGATGGCGGCCGACCCGCACCACCTCCCGTCAACCAGGAGGGTGAACCGGGGCGAGAGCATAGTGGTGGACGTCGGGTCGACCTACGGCGGCTACTACGCCGACGTCACCAGGACTTTCTGCGTCGGCCGGTCCCCCGCCGTCGAAAGGGTGTACTCCAAGGTCCTCGAGGCCCAGGAAGCAGCGGTGGCTGCGTCCAAGGCAGGGACGGAAGTGGGGGAGGTGGATGCCGCTGCCAGGGGGATGCTCGAGAGCGCGGGGATGGGGAGGTACTTCTTCCACCGGACGGGCCATGGCCTGGGGCTGGAAATCCATGAAGCGCCCTACATAGTGGACGGCGGGAAAGAGCGCCTGGGCCCAGGCATGTGCTTCACCGTAGAGCCTGGTGCGTACATCCGAGGGAAGCTCGGGGTCAGGATAGAGGACGACCTCCTGATAGAAGGCGGGAGGGGGGTGCAAATCACCGACGTTCCCAAGGAATTCGGCTGGTGGAGCTAGCCCTGCTTGATCCGAGAGAACTGTGACACCATTGTGTTGGTATCCTCCACGTACTTTACCTTCTGGACCTTGTTCATGACCAGCCGGTACACCTTCTCGTCGCTGGGGACGAGAACCTCCTTCTGGGCGTTGAGCACCACCATGACATCCCAGTCGCCAGGGATTATGTGCGCCTCTACTACCTCGGGGACCTTCATGAGGTTGTCTATGACTTCCTCTTCATGGCCCGGGGAGACCTTGAGTAAGATGAACGCCTTCTGAAAGACTGGCAAACGATTCATCTGGTCAGCCATACTGCTTTTAAAACGAATCGCCGTCAAATCACCGTATTGAGGAACGCCGAGGTTGCCGACGTCCTGGACAGCCTGGGAGACGTGGCGGAAACCAACGGGGAAGACAGGTTCAAGGTGATCGCATATCATAGGGCGGCCACCAGCATCAGGAATCTGAACGAAGACGTTGAAGCGCTCTGGAATAGGAAGCAGCTGGAAGACGTCAGGTACGTGGGCGCAGGCATAGCCCGGAAGATTGACGAGTATCTCAGGACGGGGAGGCTCGAACTCCTGGAGAGGATGAAGGCGAAGACGCCTCCAGGCGTGCCGAAACTCATGAGTGTCCAGGGGATAGGGCCTAGGACGGCCTACCGTCTTTCCCACGACCTAGGGATTTCGAGCGTCGAGGACCTGAAGTCAGCGCTGGAGTCAGGAAGGCTAGACCCTGAGTTCGGCCCCACCGTCAGGGAGGCGTTCCGGATGGGAATCGAGAAGCTAGCCAGTTTCGAAAAGCGGATGCTAGTCCCGGAGGCGGAGGCTGAGTTCCAGAAGCTGGCGTCCTACTTCGCTGCCCTGGGCATCGAGGTTAGGATGGCGGGCAGCCTGCGGCGCGGAAAGGACACCGTCGGAGACATCGACCTCCTCTCCACTGACCCGAGATTCATCGACGCCATCTCCAGGTGCCCCGGCGTAGCCCAGGTCCTGGAGAGAGGCCCCAGGAGGGCGAGCGTGAAGCTTGAGAACGGAGTGCAGGTAGACGCCAGGGCGTTCGCACCCGAAGAGTGCGGAGCCGCGCTGGTGTACTTCACGGGCTCGAAAGACCACAACATAGCACTGAGGAACCTGGCAATCGAGAAGGGGTGGAAGCTCAACGAATACGGCCTCTTCAGGAAAGACGGAGAGAGGATCGCGGGAGAGAGCGAAGAGGGAATCTATCACGAACTCGGCATGCAGTACATACCCCCTGAACTGAGGGAGAACAGAGGTGAGGTGGCTGCATCGCTCAGTGGCAAGCTCCCCGACCTCATCTCCTTCGACGACATCAAAGGGGATTTGCAGATGCACTCGACCTGGAGCGACGGGACCGCTGAGATGGACCTGATGGCAGAGGCGGCCAAGGCGCGAGGACATGAGTACATCGCGTTCACCGACCACTCGGTGTCCGTGAGGGTGGCCCACGGTCTTTCCGAAGAGCGGTTCAGGCGGCAATGGAAGGAGATCGACAGGCTGAACGAAGAGCTGGCGCCGTTCAGGATACTGAAGGGGGTCGAAGTGGAGATCAAGAGCGACGGGTCGCTCGACTTCGACGAGGGCTTCCTCGACGAGTTCGACATCGTCGGAGCCTCTCTTCACCAGAGTTTCAGGCAGAGCCCCGAGAAGCTGACTGAAAGGGCGCTCAGCGCGCTCGCCCACCCCTCAGTGAACTTCCTGTGCCACCCAACAAACAGGCTGATCGGCAGGAGGGAGGGGAACCCCATAGACCTCTCGAAGGTCATAGAGGCAGCGAAGAGGAACGGCAAGATGCTCGAGATAGATGGGGAACCTGACAGGCTGGACCTCGACGAGGTGTGGGCGAGGAAGGCCATGGAAGAGGGAGTGCCCGTGGTGGTGGACTCCGACGCGCACTCCGTGGGCGGGCTGGACAACGCTGCCTATGGGGTGGCTATCGCCCGGAGGGCCTGGCTGGAGGCCGGAGATGTCGCGAACACCAGAGAGCTCCGCGACTTCTTGGAGCTCCTCGGCTAGCGTCTTTCCAATGTTAATAACGCAAGATTCCCGCTCGACCCCTGCGGGGGTAGCTAAGCTTGGCCAAAAGCAGGGGACTTAAGCGGGCGTTCGCAGAGATCCCCTCCCTTAGGGGTTCATGGGTTCGAATCCCATCCCCCGCATCCCTAGGACTCGGAGTCCGTCCTGGGTTTGAACCCGCTCCTTGAAACCCAAGATAGAGGGGGCCCGCGCGTAACTTCCTGGCAACGCCTCTGCCAGTTTTGACGAGGCTTGCGGCCTAGATGGGCCCCTAGCCGGTCCAGGAATGCACGTCCCCGGAGCGGAGGCGAGGTCACTGTCGAGGCACCCTCTTCGGCTTGGAGGGCTCGTCCACGCGCGCTGACAGCTGTGCGAGCCGTCCCGACCGGAACCCCCTGTAGGCGGAGATCTAGGCGTCAAGTTCCTTGAGCCCGCCCGGCGCCGGGGCGTAGACCCTCTGCTGGCCCATTGGGGAGACGCTGACCAACCCTGCCTCGCGGAGGGCCCTGAGATGCCTGGAAACCGCAGGCTGCGCCAGTCCGGGGAGGGCCGCCCCAAGACCTCCCGCCGTCATTTCGCTCTCCCGCAGCATGTCCAGGATCCTCCTCCGCTCTGGATTGGAGACGGCAGCGAACACCACGTTGCTCGGCATCGTCCCACCGGACTCCTAGGAAGACGGCTTCGGAGGCTGTTGATGGAGAACAAGTTGCCGCCAGGGTCGGCGAAGGTGACAAAGACGGCCCAGGCGTACTCCCGGGGCTCCTGTGCCAGGCTGACCCCTTTGGACTCCAGGTCGTCCGCAGCCTTCCGGACGCCGGGAACCCTCATGACTGCCTGAGGATTGCCCCCGGGCTTCCAACGGCTCGACCAATCTTAAATCTCCGGGGAGAGGAGACGGCAAAGGATGGCCGGAGCAGACTCGGATGTAGCCGAGACGCAGATAGCGGTGCACTGGAAAGAGGAGCATCTCGTCGACCCGCCAGCTGCCTTTGCCACCCAGGCGAACATGCGCGACAGGGGCATCTTCGAGCGCTTCTCTGAGGAGAACTTTCCCGAGTGTTTCAGAGAGTACGCGAGCCTACTGACATGGGATAAGGGCTGGCACACCACCCTCGACGCGTCCAACCCGCCATTCTGGAAGTGGTTCGTCGGGGGGAGGCTCAACGTGGCATACAACTGTGTTGACCGGCACCTACAGAAGTACGGCAACAAGGCTGCCATCGTCTGGGTTCCAGAACCCGAGGACGAGGCCCACGGGGTGGTCACCTACCGGGAGCTCTACAGGAGGGTCAACGAGTTCGCGCTCGTGCTCCAGAGCCTGGGGCTGAAGGCTGGGGACAGGGTCACCTTCCACCTCCCAATGACCCCCGAGCTCCCAATCTCCATGCTGGCCTGCGCCAGGCTCGGCATCATCCACAACCAGGTCTTCGGCGGATTCAGCGCCAGGGCTTGCGCCGAGCGGGTCGAAGACTCGAGAAGCCGGGTGCTGGTGACCATCGACGGATACTACAGGAACGGGGGCGTCATCGACAAGAAGAAGGAGGCCGACGTCGTGGTAGAGGAGGCAGGGAAGCTCGGCGCCCAGGTCGAGAAAGTTCTCGTGTGGAGGCGCCATCCCGGGAGATACATTTCGGCGGCACCCATGGTCGAGGGTCGGGACTTCTTCGTAGACAGTCTGGAAGCGCGGTTCCGGGGGAAGACTGTGGCCCCTGTGTCCATGGACTCGGAGGCGCCGCTGTTCCTGATGTACACCAGCGGCTCCACTGGGAAGCCCAAGGGCGCCCAGCACCGGACCGGTGGTTACCTGGCGTACGTTGCCGCCACCTCGAAGTACGTCCAAGACATACACCCAGAAGACGTCTATTGGTGCTTCGCTGACATCGGGTGGATCACCGGTCACTCCTACATAGTGTACGGACCCCTGGCGCTTGCTGCCACTACAGTGATGTATGAGGGGGTGCCCCTATATCCGGACGCGGGGAGGCCCTGGAGGATAGCTGAAAGGCTGAGAGTGAACATCTTCCATACAGCGCCTACGACCATCAGGATGCTGAGGAAGTCGGGGCCGGAAGAACCTCTGAAGTATGACTATCACTTCAAGGCCATGACCACGGTGGGCGAGCCCATAGAGCCAGAGACCTGGAGGTGGTTCCATGACGTGGTCGGAAAGAAGGAGGCTGTGATCACTGACACCTGGTGGCAGACTGAGACAGGAGGGTTCCTCTGCTCGACTCTGCCTGCAATCAGCCCCATGAAGCCCGGGAGTGCCGGTCCCGGGATGCCTGGCATCTATCCGGTGATCTATGACGAGGACGGCGCCGTGGTCCCTGCCGGGGAGAACAAGGCAGGGAACCTGTGCATCAGGAACCCCTGGCCAGGCATCATGCAGACCATCTGGGGGGACCCCGACAGATTCGTCAGGACGTACTACTCGAAGTACAATAGGGACAGGGGGAGCAAGGACTGGCACGACTGGCCCTACTTCGCCGGAGATGGAGCGGTGCTGGCTTCCGACGGATACTTCCGCATCCTCGGCAGGGTGGACGACGTGATCAAGGTGGCCGGCCACAGGCTGGGGACCAAGGAGCTGGAGAACGCTGTCCTGACCACCCCTGAGGTTGCCGAGGCCGCGGCGATAGCAATGTCGGACGAGATCCGTGGTCACGTCCCTGTCGTGTATGTGGTGCTTAAACCAGGAGGGCCAGGCACCTCCCCGAAGGCGTTGGAGGAGGCCATCAAGGAGAACGTGGTGAAGCAGCTTGGTCCCATAGCGAGGCCGAGGTCTGTCCACGTCGTCCCCGATCTCCCCAAGACCAGGTCAGGGAAGATCATGAGACGTGTCCTCGTGGCCATTTCGGACGGGAAGGACTACGGAGACATCACCACCCTGGCGAACCCGGACGTGGTCGACGCCATCAGGAAGCAGATACAATCTGCGTAGCCTCTCCTCTCCAACGCAGTCTGTGGTGTGGGGGGCAGGGGAGGGCTGCGCGCGTCTCAGGGACTCGAGCTCGGCGCCTGCGGCTGTGGCCTCGCGGGGTCATCAGTCGACATCATGTGCCCGCCGAACCCCAGCGACCAGATTAGGGACGGATAGACCACCATCCTCTCCATCCCCCCCGCGCCGAGGCCGAAGTACTCGCCTCCGATGAAGAGGACGAGGGCGGCGAGGGTCATCGCGCCGAGGACGACCGAGAAGTATGACATCGGCCTCTTCTGGTATCTGAACGTCAGAATCGCCGAAAGCCCCGCGAAGAGGAAGACGATGAGGGAGAACACGCTGTGCCATATCCCTGTCGTCTCTGGGAACAGGCCGACGCCCATGGCGCCTACTCCGGCAAGAGCGACGACTATAGCAGTGGGGGTCGAACGGAAGGCCCGTCGGAGGTAATAGGCACCCAGGAGTATGAGCAACCCAAGGAGGATGATAGACCCGTTGAAGATGTCGGCCGAGGGCTCGATGATGCACGGCCCTACCGAAGGGCAGAAGGCTCCCAGGTCACTGATGTAATTGGTGGAGACGTTGTAGTTCGGGAACATGATTTCTGCAAGCACTAGGCAGACGGTGAACTGGGCTGCCCCCAGAAAGATTGCTGTACCTGCCTTCGAGGCGTTGGACAGTGCCAACGCGACCAAGGCCTCAGGGTGTGCTAAAAGGATGAGCCCTAATGGAAGCTTCGGGGACGAGTTGGATGTCGACTCCTTTTATCCGTCCCTGCGGCACGCCAGCCGTGGACTTCCTGGCGGAGGCGAAGAGGATCGAACCTGAGCTGATCAGGACCAGGAGGACCCTGCACCAGCACCCCGAGCTTTCGTACCGCGAGACATGGACTTCGAAGTTCGTCGCCGACAGGTTGGAGGCGCTCGGGATCAGCGTGAAGAGGGGGGTCGGGGGGAACGGAGTGGTTGGCATCCTGAAGGGAAGCGCTGAAGGCAGCGTCGTGGCACTGAGGGCGGACATGGACGCCCTGCCTGTCACCGAGGCCGCCGACGTAGACTTCAAGTCGAAGGTCGACGGGGTGATGCATGCGTGCGGGCATGACACCCACATGGCGATGCTGCTGGGCGCTGCCGAGATCCTGGTCCGGGCCAAGGATGAGCTGTACGGCACGGTGAAGTTCTTCTTCCAACCTGCCGAGGAGCACGGAGGGCGGGGGGGTGCGCTCCCTATGATAGAGGACGGAGTCATGCTCGACCCGAAGGTCGACTACGTGTTCGGCCTGCACATCGACGGCGACAGGAAGGCCGGCGAGTTCGGGGTGAGGGAAGGACCGGTGATGGCGGCCCCAGACTCGTTCAGGATCAGGATCAAGGGGAGGGGAGGGCACGGTTCTGCCCCCCACAAGACAGTCGACCCGGTCTATATCGCGGCCAACGTGATTCTGGGCCTGCAGGGCATCTCTTCCAGGATGATGGACCCTGTCCGTCCCTTCGTGATTACAGTCGGGTCGGTCCACTCAGGGACCAAAGAGAACATCATCCCTGACTACGCCGAGCTTAATGGGACCATAAGGACACTCGACGAGGAGACAAGGAAAGCGGCCAAGAGGAGGGTGGCGAGGGTCGTCGAGGGGATCTGCAGGTCCTATGGAGGGTCGGCCGAGGTCGAGTTCGAGCGGGACGCATATCCGGTGACAGTGAACGACCCCAGGGCGACGGAGCAAGCAGTGAAGCTGCTCCGCAAGATCCGCGGCGCCAGGGTGAGGAGGATGGAGCCGATTCTCGGCGGTGAGGACTTCTCGAGGTTCTTGCAGAAAGCGCCTGGCATGTTCTACTTTCTGGGGGCGGCCAACACGGCCAAGGGGTGCGTGTACCCGAACCACAGCTCGAGGTTCAAGGTCGACGAAGACACTCTCAAATTCGGAGCCGCGTCGCTCGCCCTGCTCGCCTCCGAGTTTGGCAAGATGAGCACGCCGAAGTGACCCTGCATGTACGCGAAGAGGATCTCTGAAAAAATCTACCTGCTGGACACCTACGCCCTCGGGATCCCCGGGACGGTGGGCGCATACCTCTTGAAGGGCCCGAAGCCAGCCCTCGTCGACTGCGGATACGCTTCATCTTACGAGGCCGTGCTGAAGGGCCTGGCTGAGGTCGGGGTCATGCCCTCGGATGTGAGGTACATCATCCCCACCCACGTCCACCTGGACCATGCGGGGGCCGCGGGGAGGCTTCTGAGAGAGATGCCCAACGCAGAAGTGCTAGCCCACGAGAGAGGCGTCCCCCACCTGATCGACCCTACGAAGCTGGTCGAGAGCTCGACGAGGGTCTTCGGAGAGTCGATTATGGCGCTGTATGGCCTTCCTGAGCCTATAGCCGCGGAAAGGGTGACGGGGGTCGGCGCGGAGGCACACCTCGACCTCGGGGACGGCTTGACCGTCACCTTGATGCACAGCCCGGGACATGCGCCCCACCAAATCTCTGTCCTTGTGGACGGGGCCAGGTCGCTGCTGACCGCCGACGCGGTGGGCATCGTCTATCCTGACCTTAAGGCGCTGATACCTACGACCCCTCCCCCGAGCTTCGACCCGTCGCAGCTTGTAGCCACCGTCGCCACGCTGCGGCAGACCTCTCCTGCAGAGCTGCTCCTCCCGCACTTCGCGGCCAGGAAGGACGTCGAGTGGGTTTTCGACAGGACGGCGGAGCTGGTCGAGTCATGGGTCCGCCAAGTTAGCCGCATGAGGAAACAGAACGTCGGCCTTGACCAGGCGGCCGAGTCCATGGAGAAGACCGTGGCTGCTGACGCCGGGGTAGAGGGCCTTCCGGTCTATGCGAGGGTGTCAGTGAGGACCTCGGTGATGGGGATCTTGCACTATCTCGAGAAGGGTGGCTGAATAGCGCGAAGCATCCTCCGGCTCGATACCTCTCGTCTGTGCGTGCATAGCCTCTCGGGGAGGAGATGTGGTCCCTGGCGTAGAGGATGGGGCAGGCGTGGCCGCAGAGGCTCCAGACCAGATGCAGGCCGAAGGCTCGCAGAAAGTGGCCGCTTGTTACTGCTCAGTTGGACCGGCCTCTTTGCCTTCCTCCTCTCCCAGCGATTCGACCAGCTTTCGCAGTATCTCTCGCTCGAGTATCGTTCCCAGCATCTTCCCATTTGCGTCGACGACGGCGACTATGGGGACGTTGGTCTCCCTGAAGGTGGTCGTGAGGTTGAGTCCGGGCTCGCTCTCCCGAACCCTCACCACGTCTGCCAGCGGGATCTCTGAGACGTCCATCGTGGACATCTCCCGCGCGGAGAGGCCGATGATGTCATGCATCAGCAGGGTCGCCACGGGCTTGTCTTCCCCATCTACCACCACCGCTGCCCTGGCGTTGAGGACTGAGAGCTTCCTAATGGCCTCCCGGGCGAGGTCGTCATAGCGGACGGTCACCGTGGGCAGGGTCCTGCAAATCTCGGCGGCTGTCATTGACCGGAGCCGCTCCATGACAACCTTCTTCTCGGTACCTGCCTCGTGGTCTATGGAGACGAGAGGGGCGCGTCCCTTGAAGAGCAGAGGAGCCGCGAGCGAAAGGAGGGCGATTGCTATGGCCGTGGAGGAGTACACGAACCCGCCGATGAGCACCGCCCCCGCGGCGAGGGCGGAGACCAGAAGGGCTGCGTCGACCCCTCCTTTGACCGTGGTACCGAAGGCATAGCGCCACCTGTCGATCCGTAAGAAACCCGCAGACACCCCTCCCACCAGAACCCCAGACGCCAGGGCGACGCCGAATATCCCCAGTCCAGCCACTATGAGGACGGGGGTGACTCGCACGAAGTACAGCCCCAGCCCTGCGAAGAACATCGGCTCGAAAAACCCGTAGGTGAACGACCGCAGCTTCTCCATCAAGACGGGCCTGGCCGCGAGGAACTTCTGCATCAGCAGCCCCAGGAAGAGAGCCACTATGGCCGCGTTGAACCCTGCGAGCTGGCCGATGAAGCCCGCTATCAGCAAGATGGATATTATCGTCGCGAAGACCGCCTCTCTGCTCTTGAACCTGGCCTCGACCCTCTCGAGCAACGGGATCATCACGTACCTCCCGAAGGCCACGATGCCGAGTATGGCTGCACAGAGCTCCCCAGCCGTCAGCGCCACTGACATCAGCGTCACGGCCCTCCCGGCAAGGTCAAAGACGAATGAGTAGAGGACCACGGCGGCGACCTCTATCACGAGGACCTGCGAGAAAATCGTGGTCCCCTCGGCGGTCCTTGCAAGGCCCGTGTCTGTGAGCAGCCTCGACAGCGGGCCGGCGCTGCTCATCCCGACCACTATCCCAATCACCACCGCCTCCGTGAGCTGATGGAATGCGAAGTATGAGACCGCGGCGACCGCCAGGAACCGGATGGTGAACTGCGCGAGGGGGACGGCTAGAGACTTCTTCTTCGCCAGCACGCTCCTTAGCCTGTCCGCCTCGAACTCCTCTGCCCCGCTCACGAAGAGAAGGAAGTCTATCCCGATGGTCACGAAGAGGGCGATGGTCGGGAGCGCGTCGACCACGCCGAAGACTCCCGGCCCAATCAGGATGCCGAAGAGTATCGCGCCAACGAAGGGGATGAGGCCCAACTTGCGGAACGCCTCCTCCCCAAGCTTGGCCCCGACCAGGAGTATCCCGAGGTACGCCAGCGAGGCCACGTCAACAGGCAGTCCGGAAAGAATCGCCAAGGCCCGGGCCCTCTTGCCTACTGTCCTTCGCTGGGTGATTTAACTAACTTTGGTACGCGCGCAAGGCGCCCCCACTGGTGCCTGGGGCCCACGTCGAGGTTCTGCCGACTCCTAGCGCTGGCGCCCGCGGCTGTAAGGAGCAGGGTCTGGGGCATCCCCTCGTTCAGAAGGGAGGTCCCCACGAACCCGATGAGCATCATAGAAGACAGCTCCGGCAAGAAGACCCCTGAAATCAGAGCCACATGGGCTCACTGCCCAGACTCGCACGGCAGCCTTCCAGGGCGTGGTATCAAATCCGGCAAGCTTTGCATCGTCAACCCCAGGGTCACGACGGGATGCGTATTTGAGCGCAAATGCCTGTGGGTTCGATCAGTGGATGCGAACAAACGTCATCAGCGGTCGCCCGCTCTAGCGACCCGTCGGCCACAAGAAGCCTCGGCGTGAACTCTTCGCCTATCCTCGCAGAACGAACAACGTAGTGCGCGAAATCAGCCCACGCATGCCCGCGGCTGCTGGTCGGCCTACCCGCCGAAGATGGGTATGTAGGGGGTCACGAGCATGCTGAACAGCAGCAGTATGAAGACTGTCAGCGTGATGTAGACGTAGGTCCTGTTGTGCTCTGCCGCGAAGAGGAATATAGAGAAGAGCACCCTGGACACGGGTGTGGCGAGCAGGACGAGGACCCCGAGTTCTATTACGGCTATCGGTGACCCTTTCGCGAGACTTGCGGCAAGTCCGTCGAAGGAGACAGGAAAAGAGCCGTGGGGAATCTGGCTAGGATTGTACGACAGGAACGCAGCGACCTGGGAGAAGCCGTCGTGGGCGACGAGGAGGACTACGCCCAGCGCGATGACAGCAGACGAGAGTACGACTCCGTACCTCAGGACCTTGCTGATGATCGCGTTCATCGAATCTGGGTCGCTCGGCGTCATGGCCACGCCTCCTTCGAGGGGCCTAGAATCTCAGATGCCAAGGGCCCTCAGCACCATCTCTGCGCCCGCGAGGGCCAGGACTATAGCGAACAGCTTCCTGACGGTGGGGTTCCTCGCCCTTGTGAGCAACCTCGCCCCCACGAAGGCGCCTATCAGTATCCCCAGGGCCACGGGGGCGACGATGACGGGGTTGACGTCCCCTCTGACGAAGTAGATGCCGGCGCTGGCGGCCGCGGTCACCCCAATCATGAAGTTGGACGTGGTGGTCGACACCTTCATGGGGAGCTTCATCGCCAAGTCCATGGAGAGAACCTTGAACGTCCCGCTCCCTATACCGAGGAGCCCCGAAATCAGCCCCGCCACCACCATGCCGGCGAGCCCCTCGACTGGGCGAGTCGCGTTGTAATCTACGGTCGAGCCGTCGGTCTCGACATAGGACCCGGTGAGCTTGAGCTTCTTCGACAGCCCTGAAAGCTCGGGGTTCTCAGGGACGTCCTCGCCTATCTGGCGGATGAGCGGGAGGAGAGAGGCCAGGAGGATGACGCCGAAGACCAGCTCGAGGATGACGGAGTTGGCGTAAGCCGCTATCAGGGCCCCGACTATGGCCCCGGAGGTCGTTCCGAGCTCAAGGAACATGCCGACCCTGAGGTTCGTCATCTTGTCCCTGACGTAGGTCGCCGCGGCGCCGCTCGAAGTCGCTATGACAGATACTATGCTCGCGCCTATCGCATAGTGGATGTCCACCCCGAGACCGATGGTGAGTATCGGGATGACTACGACGCCGCCACCCAGGCCCACCAGGGAGCCGACTAGACCAGCGGCGATCGAGACGAGGAACATTATGATGAGGAGCTCGACTATGAGCAAACGAGCCGCTCCCCATAATGATGGTAATTACGCGTTTTCAAAGGGTGAGTCCTTGTCGACCTTTGGCTGCACGTCTACGGGCGGCCGTAGTCAGCGTGCGACTAGGAGCGAGGGGATCTGGCGGCGCTCCGAAAGGCCGTACCTGGTAGCCTTTTCAAGGTCCAGACCTCGCTTCTTGCAGATTGACTTCACCTGGCGGAACATCACCCAGCCGCCCAGTCCGACCATGGCCCCGGTGACGTACCTCGCGGCCAGGCTGGCGTCGCTCGAAGCGCTGGTCGCGTCCCGGGCGGCTATCTTAGCCAGATGCCTGTAGGCAGCGAAGTACACGGCCAGCTGTGACTGGTCCAGTTTCAAAGACGCGAAATCCCTGCTCTTGAGGAGCCCAAGCGGGACGTGCTGCATGGGGGTGACGGTGAATTCGAACGGGAGCCCGTTGTCGAGGACAGAGTTGCTCATCCTGTTGATCAGACCCACCGTGTCCCAGTTGTCTTCGGGGGTTTCGGCCGCCTGCCCCACCTGGACCGTGAAAGCAGGCCTCCAGTAGTATTTGTTCATGACATAGGTCCCCCTCCAGACGATGTCGGACCACGACCCGTCCGGGCCGACTTTGAGTGGAAGCGTCTTGTTGGGCATGTGCATCCTCGCCAGGCGGTCGCTCCCCGTCTCGATGCCGACCTGCAGGCCGATCCAGTTGTTTCTCCCAGCCCTCATGACCGAGGACATCTTGCGCATCAGGTCTGGATAGGCAGCTGGAATCGAGATCCTGCCGTGGGTCGGATTGGTGTGGGTGATACCCGGAATGGCCATGACAGCCCTCATCAGGTCTAGGATCGCGTCCTCGTTGGGGACGTAGTTGCGCCCGTGCTGGTAGGCGAAGACTTCGTCTGTGTGGAGCCAGGCACTGCTCTGGCCAGAGCGGACGTTGACTTCGATTTCGCGCCTCGCTTTTTCAGGCGAATAGTAGCGTAGAGGCCTGAGCGTGACCTCGCAGAAGTCGCAGCCTATGCCGCACCCGCGCATGATTTCTGTCATCCCCTTCACAGAGGGGTGGACTATGTCAGGGATATCGTCGAGAGACGGGAACTGCTTCGAGAACTGGTACCGACTTACGAACTTGGAATTGGGCTCCCACTCCTTCCTGAAGTTTGCGTCGAAGGTCTGATACCCCCTGAAGAACTCTGTCTTCTCTGTAGAGTCGTCGGAGAGGTACCGGAAGAGGTCACCGGCTATATCGTCAGCTTCGCCCTGGAAAGCGAAGTCAATCCGGTTCTTGTCGAGTTCCTCTGGCCGGACGGTCAGCTCCCAGACCCCGGGCCCGCCGACGAGAAGTTTCGCCTTCTTCCCCGCCCTCGCTTTGTTCACCCGCGCGAGCAGGGCTTCGAAGTCCCTCTGGACGTAGGCGCGCGCCCTGGTCTCGAAGAAAACCGCGTATGACATGGTCAGCGGCCCAAGGCCTAGGGGGTCCATGGTCGAGACGCCGATCACCTCCGTATCGTCGTCTACGAACTCTGAGATATGGTCCTCGTGAGCCACGACCACCTCGTCGCTGGTGAACTCCTTTAGCAGGGACGCCTCCAGCTTCCTGATGGCGTAGGGGGCGAGCGCTGCCCTCCCATCGGCGTCGGGAGGAGCGGGACCCTTGAGGAATGAATAGATGGCGCCAGGGAAGGCGCTCGTGGGCGCGCTGGCTAGGAAATCGAGCAGTGGGACGCTTCTGTAGCTGCGAGAGAGGGTCGTGTCTGATACAAGCACGAACCGGGCCATATCTGCACGTCCGAAATCAGTGACCCGGAGCTTAAAAAATCCTACAGATAGCCTTGAGTTCGATCTAGCCCCGCCTGGAGAATCTTGGTGGGAGAGCGGCCCGTCTCGGCCGAGAGGTCGTAATCGTTCGCGTCGTATCCCGCCCTGCAATAGGAGTCCCTGTACTTGATGACAAGCCATGCCTCCCTCGAGGGACCCAGCCCTTTGGTCCGCACGAGGGCGAAGGAGCCCTTTAGCTTCTGGCCGAATAGGACGAACTTCAGGTTACCCTCGCGCAGCCCCGAGACGGCCACTTCGTCCGCTTCGTCCCTGTCCTTGACTGCGCGGCGCGTTCCTGAGGTTTCGACTTCGGGAGCGTAGGTTCCCTGGTCCCAAATCATGACGGCGCTCGCCCCGTAGCTGCCCCCTGGGATCACCCCCTCGAACCGCCTGTATTCTAGCTCATGAGGTCCGGCCGGTATGGCGAGCCTCCTCGCAGAGGGGTCCAGGGAAGGCCCCTTTGGGACAGACCATGACGGCATCACTCCGTGCGCCTCCAACCTCAGGTCATAGTGGAGAGACCTGGCCCTGTGCTTGTGCACGACGAAGAGGAGAGGGCCCCTGTCCGTGCTGACTTCGCCAGGCTAGCTTTGCTGGCGTCGCCAGCTGTGCTCCGGTTCGTAGCCGAGCATCCTCCTCGCCTTGTCTATGGAGAGCAGTGTCTCGTTCCTGCCGAGACTCTTCTTCACTGGGACCTGTGGGAAGGCAGAGGCCAGGAGCTCCTCGTCGCTCGCGGCCATAACCGTGTCCGAGTTTGCGATGATGAAAACCTCCGCGCCCTTGATTTTCACTTCGAGCGCCCTTCGCACAGCCTGGGCTGCGTCTCTGGCGTCGATGTACCCCCAAAGGTTCCACTTGCGGATATTCGGGTCACCCTGGAAAGCTCCGAACTTCTCGTAGTCGTTGGGCTCCATTATGTTAGAGAATCGCAGCGCCACTATCTTCAGGTCAGGGTCCCACCTGCAGTACTGTTCGGCCATCCTCTCCCCCATGATCTTGCTCAGCGAGTAGGTGCTCTCGGGTCGCCCGGCATACTCCTCGTCCACCGGGAGGTAGGGGGGCGGGATGTCGAAAGGGAGGCCCAGGACTGTCTCGCTGGACGCCCACACGAGGTTCTTGATCGCGAGCCGGGCCGATGCCTCGAACACGTTGTAGGTGCTCATGACGTTGTTCTCGAACGTCACCGAGTTGGTGAACAGCCTTGAGTCAGGGATCGCTGCCAGGTGCACCACCCCGTCGACGCCGTGGGGGCCGCGCTCGACCGCCGCCAGGGAGTCCATGGCCTGGCCGTAGTCAGCGAGGTCGGCCTGTATGGAAGGGCAGAGCTCTTCCGCCGGCTTCTTCTTGTCCACGTTGAACACCTCGTAGCCGTGCTCCTTCAGGTCCCTGATGCATGCCCTGCCCGCCTTCCCGCTGCCGCCGGTTACCACCACCCTGGTCAATCTCAACTCGGCCATGTGGTCTCTGTGCGCAGAGGAGAGGGACCGGCCCTCCGGTACCTGTATCTTTCAAAGAACAACTCCACTCCGTGCTGGTCGAACTTGAAGACGACCTCCAGCCGAGCGGCCCCTTCTAGGGTGAAGAAGCGCGCCTCTTCACCCTCCCCGCCATCTGGGACAAGTACGATGTTGTTGCCTATGTCCTCCCCCGAGAGCATCAGGAAGCTACCGGCCTTCTTGACCTCGGCGACCAGCGTGTCCTTGTACGTCGTGTACTGGCCCTCGAGCCTCCTCAGCAGCCGCTCCAGCCTGACCGCCCGTAGCTCCTCAGGGTCGGCTCCCGCAAGGAGGGACACGGCAGACATCCCGAGCAGCCCCATGCTGTAGCCGGTGCCGTTGGACAGCAAGACTACCCCGGACCTGATGTCACGGACGTACTCCATGTCTGAGGTATAGACGTCCACCGAGCCGCCGTGGCGAACGACCTTGTGCCCGTGGAAGTCTGGGATTATCATCAAGCCGTATCCATAGGAGTCCCCCCCGTAGTTTTCGGCGGACCACTTCGCGTAGGGGGTCTCCATCTTGGAAAGGATGTCCCAGGAGACCACCCTCTTCCCCTCGAACTCTCCGCCGTTGATCAGCATGGTCACGTAGTTTGAAAGGTCTGCGGCGCAGCTCATGATCCCTCCCGCCGCGCCGCTCCCGTATGGGATGGGGGTGGGCGTCACCTTCGCGCCCCTTATGGCGTATGGGGTGGCGACGTCAATATCGGTGGAGATGTCAGACCTCGCGAGGAAGGTCCTCTTCATGGCCAGCGGCGCAAGGACCTCGGCTCTGAGATAGTCGAACCAGTGGCCGCCGCTCACCTTCGAGACTATCTCTCCAAGGAGGACGAATCCCTCGTTGAGATAGTGGAGCCTCGCCCCCGGCTTCGACACGGTCCAGTCGTCCACCCCGTCCAAGAAAGAGGACATGTCGTCGAGGCTTGCTATGGGGAGCCAGTGATGGTACTCTCTGAACGCGCTGAACAGGATCACCTCCAGCGAGCCTAGGCCCGGGATCCCGCTCGTGTGGGAAAGCAGGTGGTGTACCTCGACCCCTTGGAAGGCTTTCTGCTTGAGAGGGATGTACTTGGTGACCTGGTCGTGGAAGTCCATCTTGCCTGACTCCACGAGCTTGCCGACCGCGAGGGCGACGAATGACTTCGTGATCGAGCCGATCCCATAGAGTGTCTGCGGCGTCGCCGGGCTGGCGGCCCCGGCGTCCTTCCAACCGAAGCCTCTCATATGCACGACCTTCCCATCCTCGATGACTGCCGCTGAAACGCTGGGGATCTTGGTCTCGCTCATTCTCGCGAAGACCAGGTCGTCGAATCTCTGCGCGTCGAAAGCTACCACAGGAGGAGTCGCCGGTCGCCGGTTAAAAGAGATGCCATGAACGTGCTTCACCAGTGCGACGAACGCTCGAGGATGTACCGGTAGGCGTTACCGTGCATGACCCCGTCCGCCCGATCTGGGGTAAGTCCAGCACCTACCAGTGCCTTCCTGAGCTTACCCACCTTGGAGACGTCACCGATTTCCTCGGGAGCGCTTGACATCCCCAGGAAGTCTGTCCCCAGGGCAGGCGCTGCCGGGCCGCCCACCTTGATGAAGCGCTTGGCATGGTCGGCGAGCCTGGCAGGCGTGAACGGGCGGCCGATGCAGCTCCGGATGAAGGTGAGTCCCACTATTCCACCCCTCCGCCCCGTCTCGCGTATCAGCTCATCCGAGATGTTCCTCAGATTGGGCTGGACCCCTGCGGCGTCAGAGTGGCTGAAGAATGGGGAGAGCTCGGACGAGCCCAGGGTGTCCGCCGCCGTTCTGGGGGAGGCGTGTGAGAGGTCGACCATCACGCCGAGCTTGTCAGCTGCCGCGACGAGTGCCTCGCCTTCGCCTGTGAGCCCGTAGTCCTTGGACGAAAGGCATGACGCCGCAAACTTGTTGTCGTAGTTCCAAGTGAGACCGATGGAGCGCACCCCTAGATTGAAGAAGACCTCGAGGTCTTCAGGCTCCCCCAGTGCCTCGCACCCTTCTATGTGGAGGACGACACCGACCCGCCTGCCGAGGGACTCGATGTCTTCCCTGGTCCTGACTATCTTGATGTCCTTCGGGTGCATCTTCTCCAGGGCGTAGTATATCTTGACGAGTTCGATGGCGACGTCCCTTGGGGATACGAGGGCTGAAGAAGCGGACCAGCGCCCATACATCTTCTCCATGGCGGCTATCTTCCTAGGATTGAGGCTCCCGAGGAGCGGAAAGATGGAGCCGAGGACCAGGGTCATGTCGGCCCTCCTCCACTTCGGGATGTCTGCCTGTCGACCGCGCGCGTCTTCCGAGAACTGCCTGGACCCGCCCATCAGGTAGTAGTAGCCGATGTCCTCGTGGAGGTCCACCACCATGGCCATGACGGATTCGAGTGCCGATTTAACTGTCTCGAGCGCTCAAGCGTCAGGCGCTGGCGCTTCCTCAGGGGGCACCTGAGGGGACGGGCGAGCCTCGCGGGGCGGTCTTCCCCCTGCAATCAGGACGAAGACGAAAGCTACCGCGAGCAGGGCGGCAGAGATCTCAAACGCGAAGCGTTGGCCGGACAGATAGGAGATGGCGAGGCTCGGGGGAAGCCTGCCCGACAGGTTCCCTATGAAGAGCTCGTACACCACGCCCGTAGGGATCACTGAGGTGGCCGCGGTGAGCGAAAGCGCAAAGCTCAGGACCATCCCGGTGTTCCTGAAGGTGTTCATTGCCCCTGATCCCACCCCGTACCTCGCCGGGGGCGTCGATGACATGATGGCGGAGGTGTTCGCGGGCCAGAAGAAGGCGAGGCCTATCCCAGAGGCCGCCTCGATTCCTCCTATCTGCAGCAGGGTCGTGCTCACGGTCAGTTGGCTGAAGAGCAGTAGGGCGCCCAGAAGCACCAGGGTGCCCACGGCGGAGACACTCCTGAAGCCGAACTTGTCGGATAGCAAGCCCCCTATGGGGCCGAGGGTAGCGTTCGCCACTGCGAAAGGGATGATGAGGTAGGAAGCGGTCAGAGCGGAGAGCCCGGTGATGCCTTCCAGGTAGAAGATTAGAAGGAAGTTGACGCTGAAGAGCGCGACGAACTGGAGCATCGCGGCCATGATAGAGAAGGTGAAGACTCTGTTCCTGAAGAAGTCGAAGTCGAGGATTGGATCCACGCTGTACCTGTCCTCCCATATGGCGAAGGCGACAAAGAACGCCGGAGAGAGCACCAGAGCCGCAATCGTGGTTGAGTCTCGCCAGGAGTAGAGCAGGCCCCAGGTCACCCCCACCAGAAGTAAGAGCAGGCCCATCGTGAACGACACGGCCGCCGGGATATCGAACGACCCTCGCCGCCCTCCGGCTTGACCGTCCTTAGAGTCCTGTATCCCCAGACGGTCCCGAAGATGCCTATGGGAATGTTGATGAGGAATATCCAACGCCATGTGGTATAGGTTATGATCACTCCGCCTAGGATTATTCCCACTATGTTGCCGAGCCCCTACACAATCGACTGCAGGCCGAACGCCCGACCGGTCTCGCTTCGTGGGAAGGCCTCTGAAAGGATGGCGAAGGAGTTTGAGGTGAGTAGGGCGGCCCCGATGCCCTGGATCACCCTGAAAGCCACAAGAGGCAGCCCGCTGGAAGCAAAACCACAGAGGGCCGAGCCGACCGTGAAGATGGCGAACCCGATGTTGTAGAGTGACTTCCGTCCGTACATGTCGGCGAGCCGCCCCAGGCTCAGCACCATGGCTGTGTTCACCACAAGGTAAGCGACGACCACCCAAGCCATGGTCAAGTCTGACTTCAGGTCGGCAGCCATGGGGAATAGGGCGAGCAGGACGACGGTGCTGTCCACCGCCGCCATCATGGCGCCTGTGGAGGTGACCTACAGAGCCTTCCACTTGTATTCCAAAATGATTCACAAAGAACCTATGTCAGAACCGTTCGTAGAGTCAAGCCGCAGGCGAGCCTGACCAGCCCCAGGAATGCATCCGGGAGCAGCTCATACCTGACCACGACCTTCATGTAATCTTCCAGCCGGCCGAAGAACCTCTTAACGCTGTACCTAACTGAAGGCCGAAGAGGCCTCTCACTTTTCGGCTTTTTGTTTTTCGCTCTTCTGACTCGCAGGGGAACTTTCAGGAAGCTCGCTCGCCACGAACTGGGTTCCGAGGGTAGCCATCTGCTCTATGTCAGTTGTCCTATAGCCCGACTTCACTGACCATACGTAGAAGATCAATCCGACGATTATAACGACCACGAAGTCTATGGGAAACTGGAGGACTCCAATTCCCCCGTAGTCCGTCTCGCCCAGGTAGGACAGCACAACAAGCGTCACGATGTAGACCGGAACCCAGGCCCCTGCTTTCAGAGCCTGTCCTGTGAAGATGTTGATTGTATCCTTCCTGTTTGCCGCGGCCAAGACACCGTAGACCAAGAGGCCGAGGAATATTGCGGCAGCTACGTAGCCCACGACGGGCCAACCTGACCAGTAGACTACGAGAGACGCCCCGACGAAGGAGGCGGGCGCCATCACACTCGCACCGCCGAGTTTGAAGGGCCTCTTGAGTTCTGGTGCATACTTCCTAAGCGTCGTCAACGCCGAGCCACCTACGATGTAGGTGAATACCGTCGAACTAGATATGAAACCCACGAGCTTGTACCAGCTCGGGAAAGGCGCAAAGAAGATGAACCCCACGAGCGTCGATATCACAAGTGGAAGGACAGGAATCCTAAACCTCTCATGGATCTTTGTCAGCGATTTCGGTAGCATCTTCAGGGTCGCAAGTCCGTAGAGGGTTCTCTGTGACGTCCCAAGGTAGACGTTAAGGGTGCCAGAGGGCGAGACGTACGCGTCCGCGTACAAGATGTATGTTAGCGCGACCAAACCGGCTGCAGACGCGGCCGTGGCGAACGGGGCCGTCACTATCGGGCCAGAGAGAGACGACCAGTCACCCGGAGTCACCCCTGCGGGCCAGGTGACGTGGCCGATGAACACGACCTGCAACAGAACGTAAATGGCCATGCCTATCAGGACCGAGAGCACCGTGGCCAAGGGCACGGATCTTTGCGGGGTCTTGGCCTCGCCGCCGTAATCCAGAGCTTGTCTGAAACCCAGGAATGAGAAGATTATCCCGGCAAGGGAAACCGAAGAGAAGACGGCGGGCCAGCCATATGGGATAAATCCAGTGGCCAGCGAGAAGTTTGATGCGTTAAAGCCGGCAACGAACAATATGACCACAGTCCCCGCAGGGATTATCAGTTTCCACCACGTGATTCCAGTGTTCGCCTTCCCCATTACCTTGACTCCCATGTAGTTCAAGACGAAGAAGATGGCGGTCAACAACATCGCGAGAATGATTCCTTCTCCCGTCAGTACCCCGCTGGGTGAAACCAGGCCGTTGATGTACGTCCCAGCATATGTTATCACAGCCTCAGCTTCGATGGGCGGTACGGAAACTGCCGAAAGAAAATAAGCCCATCCAAACATGTAGCCTGCAAAGCTACCATGGGAGTATGCGCCGTACCTTACGATGGCACCGGACCTTGGAATCATCCCGCCCAGCTCTGCGTACACCAATGCTATGACGAGTACTATCGACCCGCCGATAATCCACGACAAGATTGCCGCGGGCCCCGCAAGTATCGATGCGGCCGCAGCAGCGAAGAGCCAGCCGGACCCTATAATCGCGCCCAGGCTCAGCATCAAAAGGTCAGTCGTTGATAGCGCACGCCTTAGCTTCTTGTCACTCGTGGCTTCAGTGGCTTGGGACACTCTGTTTGTTCGTCCAATCATTTCTTTCCCATGATATATAAACGCACGCCAACACGAGGCTTTGCGACAAAATTCGCGCTTCTGCATCATAACAGACAGCGAATCTTTCGATAAAGCTATCGAAATTCAGTTGCATGCCCGTGAGCTGTGCCAACCGAGATGTCTTTGAGAATTAAGAAGGAAGTGTGTGGTCGGGCGAAAAATCTGATTTCTGTCGCAAAGCACCAACACGGCAGTCAACAGTATTTCGGGGTGAGCGCTGGTTCTTGGCGTTCAGAGCCTTATGAAGCTAAACTGGACGCACGACGAGTCGCGGATGTTCATCAGCCTCCTCTCCCTCCCAAAGCCCAAGGAGAGGTCCACAAGGCCAAGGCTCCTCGACAGAGGTGAACACCACAGCGTCAGAACCGAACGTCTTACTCGTTCGTCTGAAGTGCTAGGAACCGCCAACATTAACCCGAGACCATATTCAGGAGGCAACCGGATTGGTCCTGCGGGCTGTAAGAAACGCCTGCCGCGTCCGGCAAAGATAGATAACACAAGGCGGCTGGGCTGACAAGAGTCAGAAATCGCAAAAAGTCCGCAATTCACAGGCAGTGGCGCATAAGTGACCCGGCCCTAGGTTGGCCCGTCGTGAGCCGCTTTCCACCGGGCGCTGCTTTGACGCGTGATCGGCTCACCGGAGTCTGTTGTGGCGGCGCCGATGACGGCCCAGAGCGACTACGTCGAACAGTATCTTCCGGAAGTTGACTGTCACGCTCCTCGCATAGAACCGGTCTTCGATTAGCACGCCTCTCAGGTCGTAGTCTTTCTTCTCGCGGAAATCGTATCTTTCGAAGGAGAGGGAATTCGTCAGGTACGACTCGAGATGGTCAGGTTCTGAGTCGACAGTCACCTCCAGTGGGAGAGGGCCTCCCTTTGAAGATAGCAGAAGGTCGTTCAGCGAGTCCCTCGCCGCGCCGTAGTTCTTCCAAGCCTCTTCGACAAACCGGGAGAATATGCCGTTGGCCGTCAGCTTTGCTTTGAACGAGCCGTCTGTGTCTTCCGAGTACCCCTTCAGGAGATGCGCCTTGACGTTGAGCTCGTTGGACCTGTCCATCCTGTAGAGGAACTGCCGGGCAGGGCGCTCGAAGTCGACCTTGTAGGCGTGGTTGAGCGAATCCCCGAAGGCTCCGCAGGCCAGAAAGAACCCCGCCATGTCGTAGTCGTCCGAAAGGAGCGCGTCTGAGATCATGTGCGCGAAGTCTGGGTCGTAGGGGATTTCGCTCATCAGCAGGCCCTTCCTGGTGATGCCGCGCGGGCTGAGCGTTATGGCGCCGATGTCCCTCAACCAGCCTTCGGCGAAGCCTACCTCTTTGTGGTTCACTCTCGACATGAACTCTAGACTTGAGAGGTCGAGGCCGTACTTGGCCATCAGGAGGACAAGGTCGAATGGGGTTTCTGTCTCCAGGTCCTTGTGGACGGGGGCCGGGTCGATTTTCTTGGGGACAGGCGTGCTGGTGAGAATGACTGCCCGCCCAGGCTTGAACCGTCCGACCCTCCCCATCATCTGCAGGAGGGAGTTGTTGTCCAGCTTGCCGTACTTGAGCGTCTTCTGCCCGAGGTTGTCCTTGCTGCTGATGACGTCGTTGAATATCAGCGCGTTGTCCACGTAGATGTTCACGGACGAGGCGATGACGTTGGTGGCGAAGATCCTCAGGTTCCTGTCCTGCTCTGCCCTACGCTGGATTTTGTTCACCTCCGACCCCTCCAGCCCCCCGTGGATGTACACCCCGCCGTAGATCCCCGCGTACTTCTCGACTAGCCGCCTCGTGGGCAGGAAGACCAGCCAGGACTCGCCTTTGGGCTGCGCGTACAGATACCTCGACAGGGTGTCGAACATGGCGTCCAGGTTGCGGACGAGCTCTACCTCAACGCGCACCGGGTACCTCCTGCCGCTGACCGAGTGTAGTTTCATGATACCCAGAAAACGGAGGAACTCTCCCGGGTCGATGGTGGCACTCATCACCCTGAACAGGTTCTTCGCTTCCTGTTTGCCTTTCTTCGCCAGGGACATGCAAAGCTCAAGCTGGGAGGTCATCTGGTGGCTCTCGTCAAAGTAGATCGAGGAGCCTGTGACGGACCGGTCTGCGAGCATTCTGATGAGTACGCCGTCGGTCACGATCTTGACCTGACCCTCGACGTTGACCTTGGTGTCCTTGGTTATGATCGCCAGATGCTCCTTGACCTCCGGGTGCAGCGCTTCGAGGGAGTAGTAGAGCGCGTTGCACGAGGCCCTCGAAGGCTCCCTGATGATGATCTGACGTTCTCTCCCCGACTTCTCGAACTCGTGTATTGGGACCACGGTGCTCTTCCCCGTCCCCACGTCTCCGAGGAGCACAAAGTGGTCCGAGAAGTCGATGGAGTCTAGGATGGGGTAGATTGGCAGGTCGGGCGCGGCCTTGGGCCGCGGCAGCTGGCCTCCCTCTTCCGCCTCTTCCGGGACGATCGACTCGAAGGTGTCGTCCACTCCAGACTCGCTCATGCCGCCTCAGGCTCGCCCAAATTCGGGGCGATTTGAACCTAGGGCGTACGTCGCCTCGGCGACGGGGCGAAGGCCCTGCCGGGCACCCTGTGAGGCGATGGCTCCCCTCACGTCGGTCGGCCCGGCCGCAGCCAATGCTTGGATAGACACAACCGGCATGAAATCCGATGCCCTCTGGGGGACCGAGCTGCTCCACCGACGAGCTGTCGCCGAAGACATGGGGGACTTGGGCTCTTCCGGAAGCCCGGCGAGTGGAGCAGCTGCCAGTGCATGTGGTTCCACCGCCGTGGGCCGCGACCGCGGGAAGAGCAGCTCTGGAGCGCGAAGCGCAGGAACGAAAAGAACTTCCAGGACAAGAAACGCCTCGTGGAAAGCGGGGAGTCCCACGGAGTCATCGTCTATGCGGACGGCGAAGCGATGGGATGGTGCCAGTACGGCCGCAGCGATGAGCTCCCCCGGGTCGACCGTAGCCCGGGATACAGCAAGGCCCCTCGCAGCGGCGGCACATCGTGGAGGACCACCTGCTTCTGCGTCGACAAGAGGCATCGCCGACAGGGGGCGGCGAGAACGGGGCTGCACGCCGCGGTCGACTCGATCCGGAAGAGCGGAGGAGGAGAGGTGGAGGCACATCCCATACTGCGACAAGGAGGAGTGGCGCTGCATCGTGGGACGGTGCCGATGTTCAAGAGCGAAGGTTTCGAACTTGTGGCCCACCTCGGCAGGGACATCGTTCTGATGCGACGGACGGTCAGCCCTGCTTGACTGGTCCCCGCGCAGCGGCCAGACCGATGCTCTGAGCACGCACGGAGCCCTCTCGCACTTCCATGTACGACTCCAAAGCCTCCTTCCCCACAAAGACTAAGATCACAGCTGTGGCCAGGTAGTCAGCCCACCATAACCCGAACAGGTATTCCGCCAGGAGGCCCGCCAGGAGCGCCAGGGACATGAAGAAGCACGTCGCTGACTCGATAGCGTCGACCGAGAGCGGGAGGCACCTCGTCTCCTTCCCTATCCTTCTTTTCTCCAGCCAGAAGTACGGCATGACCAAGACCGCCCCCGCGGCTATGGCCACACCCAGCAACGAGCCTTCTGGCCTGAGACCAGACGCGTATGAGTAGGCTGTACCTAATCCGATTGCAGGGGCCAGGCAGAAGAGCATCAGAGTCGTCGCCAGGGCTGTCCTCCTTCCCAACCCGGCCGAGCCCGCCACGTCCCCTCTGAGGTGGTTGAGCACCACGAACGCGGAGAAGAGCTCGACCACGCTGTCCCCCCCGAACGCAAGCAGGGCGGGGCTCCGTGAAAGGATCCCTATGCCTATCGAGCCGGCGATTTCGACCGCCATCCAGGCCGAGCTGATGAGCTCTATTGAGAGCGCCCGGCGGAGCCTCCCCATTCTCCATTCTCTGTGGCCCGCAGGGCAGCAGCAGCCGGCGCAGTTGGCGCACTGGTCCGAAACGGTACAGCTCTCACAGGAGTTCCCTGTGCAGCCGCACGACTGGCAGGCGGTGGTAATCACGGCCATAGAAAAGCGCCTGCGGTCGGACCGTTTGGCGCGCCTTATCAAGCTGGTTCCCGTCCAAGGCGCGGGACCAAGCGGCGAACGGTCTTGGACTAGGTTGTGCCAAGACAGATTGTGACTTGGCCCTTCGAAACAGCCGTCGAAGCGCAGGGACGTGGACGTATAGATCTTCTTCAAACTTCTCCGGCGCTGGAGGCTGCTCTACTTCACGCTTGGACTAGCCATTTCCCGACGGAAGCGCAACGAACCCAATATACGCCTGGAATTGGTCCGATTCTCATGAATCACTCAACCTCGTGCTCGGGTGTCAAGCGGTCCCACCAACAGATCCCAGACACAGGCCGTCAAAGGTTACACCGACGATTACTCGGCGGAACTGACTTCTTAGACCAAGATGCGGCGGAGACCGGCGCGACAAGCGTACTGCGATGGGGAATGTGGGCGTCCATCTTCCTGCACTCGCCATGGATGCCTCATGTTGGACTTCTTTTACCAAATAGAGCCTAGGGATGCCCCGGCCTGGACTCGGGCCTGCAGATGCGGGCCTAAGAGCCTATCCCAAAATCGCATTACTTGCTTCCCCAAACAATGGAATAGCGCGACATGCAAGAGATAGGCCCCTTGGCTAGCTGTTCCTCCATCCGCTTCAAACCTCTCTGGAAATCTTGCTCAGAGATCAGCTGAAGCGAGGAGAACACTTTGCTCCGGTAAGCCGACGCGTCAGTTAGCTCGTACGGAAACTCGACCATCTTATCCTTGATTTCGTGAAACCCACCATCTTACATCAGGCCTGTTATCTGGCTGATCGATGGGTACCTCGTCAGCTCCGCCGCAACTGTCTCTGGGAAGTAAACAGACAACGGCTGACGGTTACGAATTATCCATTCAGAATCGGTCACCGTGCAAACCCTTCCACCTGGCTTCAGTGCCCGGTAAGCTTCTCGGAAGTGTGACAACTTGTCAGTGATGTGATGGATCACGTCCACCGAGAAGACCAGGTCAAACAAGTCCGGTTCGAAGCCAAGCTTCTCGGCCTTCCCTATCCAAAGGCCCAACGACGGAAATTTCTCTTCCGCAATGGATGGTATTCGCTGTGAGGGGTTCAATCCCGTATGACCGGCAGTGGGTCAGCTGGTGGAGTCGGCCTATGTAATTCGCAGTGCCGCAGCCAACCTCAAGAACGCTGGAAGAACCCCCAATCTTCCCGTCGGAGATGTGAGAGACTCGAAGACTCTTGGATGAATCTCTCGATTTTTCGCATATTCGGATGCCATCCTATTGTAATCGATCATGGGACTGACGGCTAGCATCCATTCCTTTTGTATAAAATCAGTGGGCTTGGCTATCAAGTTCAATTTTTGGGATAGGGACTAAGCACTTACGTAAACGTCGGGCACCTGCCTGTCAATGTCCCCGCTGGCGCATACCCCAACCCTATCACTTCCCTTCTTTGTCGCGCCTCTGCTATTCAACTCCGTGCGCATGTAGCGTGATGACCTGACGCGGGCGGTCGCCGGGATTTCCGGGAACATATGTGGACTGAAATTCCTTCTATCTTGGGAACCATTCAATTTCCATGTGAATCTCTAGTTTGTGGTTTTCTTTGGCGTAAAGGAACTTGAAGGTCACGGGCTCGGTAGGTCTGATCTTCAAAGGAGTCTTCCCCGGAAACAGTTCAGACACCTCGAGAACGCCTTCGTGCAAAGAGGCGCCTAGCTTTGTTAGTACTGTTGCCAATTCGTCCTTGCTGACTTGCACTTTATGCCTATCTATCGACTCGTGCACTTCACGGTAGTTCTCCAGCACCTCTGTCATTCTTGTCCAATAAGTCATCGACTGAGTGAGCTCGTCCCTTCCCTTGTCAGTTAAGGCGTAGTGCTTCCTGTCGGGGACCTCCTCCATGAACTCTATCCTACTCGTGACAAGCTTGTTCCCTTCGAGCTTCTCCAAGGCGGGATAGATAGTCCCCGTCTTGGGCTTCCAGAAGCCCGAGAAGCGTTGCTCCAATTCCCTGATTATCTCATATCCGTACATAGGCCTCTCAGCTAGGAGTAGAAGCAGCCACAACGACACGGCCCCTACCTTCATTCCTCTTGGCGATACTCCTGACATACCTGACTTCGATGCTCCCTCGAACCTTTATATAAGTAGATTATCTACCTACGTAGTAGAACTACTATGAAGTGGATAACGAGAGAGAAGGCGAAAGTGGACAGGATCGCATGCCCCTGGGTCATCAAGAGGTTCGTTGACCCCCAGGCCGAGTTCCTGTTCGTCCCCAAGGAGAAGGTGTTGGAGGTAGCGAAGAGCAAGAACGCAACGCCGTTCGACACCCCTGGCGCAGAGCTGATGCACTACGAGGAAAACGGGGAAGAGCGGGTCAGCTTCGACGCAGTCATCAGGAAGTACGGCCTCAAGGACCCCGCCCTCCTAGAGCTCGCGAAAATCGTCAGGGGCGCGGACGCCAGGATCCCGGACCGCCCGCACGAGTCGGCGGGGCTGGAAGCGGCTGCCTTGGGATTCAGGGCAATCGCCAAGGACGACTTTGAAAACATGAAGCTACAGTTCCCCTTCTATGACGCCATGTACGGCTACTGCCAACAGAGGCTGAAGGAAGGGACGAAGCTGGAGCACGCCGTCTAGACCGGGGCGGCTCTAGCGGCATGCCTCGTCTGGTCGGCCACATCAGGCTCCCGTCCCGTGCTGACGGGGAGTACGACCACGCTGACGTCCACATCCAGAGCGGCAAGATCTACATCGCCAATACCGCCGAAGGTTCAGTGGAAGTCGTCGACGGAGAGTCTATGGTCTATGCTACCACCGTCGGGGGGTGTAGGGAGGCGAGCGGCGTGCTCTGCGCCCAGGACGAAGGGACCGTCTTTGTTGCTGCCAGAGGCGCCGGGAAAATCCTTGCGATCGATGTGGCGCATGACAAGGCGATCAAAGAGATCCCCGCAGGGTCGACCCCGAACGGGCTCGCTTGGGACTCCCGGCGGAAGCATCTACTTGTCGCCGACGTGAAGGACAACCATACGAGGCTCATAGACCCCGCCTCAGGGACGGTGCTCTCCTCAGCCGTCCTCAAGGGGAGGCCGCGCTGGTGCCTCTACGACAAGGAGCTTAACGTCTTCCTCGTCAACGTCCGTGACCCAGCCGGGGTCTCGATAATCTCCCCGGAGACGATGAAAGAGGAGCGTTTCGTCAGGGTGTCAGCAGCCGGACCTCACGGTCTGGGGACGGTAGACGGGTCAGGGCGTGTCTACGTGGCCTGCGACGACAGGAACATGGTGGTACTCGATCTCAATCAGGAGCGCGAGGTGGCACGCATTACTCTGTCAGGGCCCCCGGACGTAGTCTGGATGAACCTGCAAAAGGGACGCCTGTACTGCGCGACGGGGGAGCCCGGAGTCATAGACGTGATTGACACGTCCAAGCTGGTACACGTCGGGAAAATCCCCACCGAGGAAGGGGCTCACACCCTGACCTTCGACGAGAAGAGGCAGAGGCTTTACTCCCTACTCCCGAAGTCAAACAACGTTGGAGTTTACTCCGAGGACTAGGCCGGGCGGCCGGTTCTTCGCATACTCGCACATCCTTGCTGCCTCCTTGCAGAGCTTGCTCTCCCGCCACTCCGCCTCGTAGGTCTGCCAGTTCGTCCTAATTGCGGTAACCTTGCGCCAATGACATTGATGGAATCTCGATGGCGATTTAGGTTGTCATCCTCCTCTTCCGACCCGGAATACCTCGGACTTGACCCGAAAAGGTATGCCCCGGCCGGGATTCGAACCCGGGTCGCCGACTCGAAAGGCCGGCATACTCTCGACACTTTGGGTTTGACCGGGCTTTACGCCCTTGCGGACTCTATACTACCGGGGCTGAGCGAGGCCGCGCGGGTCTGCAATTAGAGCTTTCTCATTCTGGGTCGAAGAAGCACCACTCTCCGGCCTCCAAGGCGACCTCGGAGGCGCATTTCATTGTAAGGGACGGCTCGAAGTTCCTGAAGATCCCGTCTCGGGGGACATAGCAGTTTCTCGGTTTCATCTCGCCCACCGCCCTGAGAGCCGTTTCAGCCTCAGCCCCCGGCATGAGGGACCGGAAATACAGCCTCCGGCCGAAGATCAGCGGGGGCGACTCATCGGTCGGGAAGTCAGTCACCAGTGGTCCGACAAGGTCAGCCGAGCCCATGAGTTTTGCCGTTGCGAGGCGCTCGTCCGGGGTCAGCCCGCAGTCCCCTGAAGCCCTGAGCCGTCCCCAGTTCGAAGCCGCCTCCAGCCTTGGTCGGGCCTTGACCGAGGGAACCCCGTCGGCGAAGAAAGCCGAGAAGTACATCTGGCTGAACGCCCTGGCAGGGACTCGCTCCTTTGGGAATGCGAGCAGGTCTGGAACAAGGGGGAGTATCAGGTCAGAGGGGTCTTTCGAGGACCAGCAATAGCCGGCCTGCTCCAGGTGAACCGCGCAGCCCCGGGACGTGGCTGTGACTGACCCCGCTTCCTGTCTCACAGCGAAGCCCCTCTTTTCCATCTCCTCGACGAGGAACCTCTGCTGCGGCGAGCTGAGCTTAGGGAGAGGCAGGACGTGCCTGTTCCCGATCAGCAGTTGGTGCACCTTGAAGGGAATCAACTGCCTGAGTGATTAGGAGAACTCATTATATAACGAGCCTAATCCGTTCGTTATTGCCATGAGGAGAGTGGGAGAAGACAGGGCCGTGTCGCTCGAGTCGCTTGAAGAGCGCATGAAGTCCTATGCCCTGCGCGTAGATTCCGCACTGGTCCGCGAGTTCAAACTCTATTCCCATTCGAGGTTTCACGACCCACTGGCCTATGCTACAGAGGGAGGGAAGCGGGTAAGGCCTGTTATGCTCATGCTGTCGGCGGAGGCCCTCGGCTGCAGAGACGACAGGGTCCTCGGGGCTGCGGTCGCCGTGGAGCTCCTGCACACCGAATCAATCATCCACGACGACGTCATCGACGAAGAGAAGGCCAGAAGGAACAAGATACCCTTCCACCTGAAGTACGGTTACAGCGCGTCGCTCCTCAGCGCGGACTTCGTCTTCGCCATGATACTCGCCATAGCGGCGAGGTACGACGACAAGAGAATAGCCGAAGAGGTCAGCAGCGCAGCTCTCCAGATGTCCGAAGGAGAGTACTCTGAGCTCACCATCGACCCCCAGATATACAAGCTCACGTGGGACGAATACATCAGGATAGTGACCGAGAAGACCGCGTCGCTCTTCGAGACGTCGGCGAAGCTCGGCGCCATGATTGCTGGGGGTGACGAGAAGGAGGTCCAAGCCCTGGCCGACTACGGCAGGTGCATAGGTATCGCGTACCAGCTCAAGGACGACCTGCTTGACTGGAGGTCCAAGGACAAGGTGTCGCTGGGGCTGCTGAAGACACACAGCGAGAGCGAGGTGGTTGGGAAGATAACAGCCCAGGCCCAGTCCTACGCGGAAGAGGCCAAACGGGTGCTCATCCACATCCCCAGAAACGAGGCCACCGTCCTGCTAGAAGACCTGGCTGACTTCTCCATCAGGCGCCAGCACTGAGTTCGTATCACCGCATGTGCGTAGATGGAAGTCCTCTCTCCGCCGATTGCCTACCGCGTTGCCTGAGCAGCGTCAGGCAGGCACTGCCGCCGGCTCTGCCGGGACGGCCTGGCCCTTCGCTGCCATCTCCATCCTGCTTATGGTATAGGTCCGCCTCCCTCTGAATGGAGTGAACATCCTGCCCTGCCCGTGATAGAACTTCGAGAAGAACTCTACGTAGATGAGCCTGGCCCCTTGGATTCCTGGTTCGAACAGGGCAAGCACCAGGTTGAACAGTTGCCCCATCACGAGTATGACCACACCCATGACCGCGTAGGCTGGCCCGCCAGACATGTCGCCGAGGAATAGGGTGTCCACCACTAGCGCGAGGGCGACAGAGGCGAGCAGGATTCCGACAAGCCTGGTGTAAGAGAGTATGTGGCTCACGATAGATGGAAGCTCGATGAGCGCCTGTCCCCCCTCTCCGTAGGCGATGAGCGCCATGCCCGCCACGGCGAGCCCTATGTAGCCGCCCGCGAGCGGGTTGGAGGCGGGGTTGATGTCCCCGTGGTGGAGGACCGTCAGGCCGATGAGCACGATGCCCCAGGCTTCGAACAACCAGCCGAGCTTGCCGTAGATGTGACGCGTCTCCCCCTCCCAGTACTTGTTGACCATCCCCATCACCAGCCCCAGGGAGACCTCGAAGAGGCCGACGTAGCCGCTGAGAAGGAGCAGGGTCTTGAGGCCCCGCGAGGATATCGGGTCGAGGATTGCGCCGTTGGTGGTGAGGGTCTGCGGGAGGTTGAGTTTGAGAGCGGTGTTCAGGTAGGAGTAGAAGTACTGGTTGAGGTGGAACCCGAAATACGCATTGAAGATGAAACCAAAGATGATCCCCATAATCGAGCCAGGAATCATGGCCAGTGCAAGCTTCCGGAACTGGGTCGGCTTGAAGATGTTCCGAGCGAACTTCCTCAGGCCGGCCGGGACCATGGTCTTCCCCCCCGGGTGCTCGACCCGCTTGATTATCCAGAGCGACACGCCCAGAATCACCAGGCCGTACCCGACGTCGCCGAGCATCAGCCCGAAGAAGATGGGGAAGGTGAATGCGAAGATCACCGTGGGGTCGAACTCGTTGGACTGTGGGAGCGAGTAGAACCTTACGAAGGATTCGAAGAACCTGAGCCTCTTCGGCGTCTCCATCAGAGTGGGCGGCTTGCTGTCGCTGGGGAGGTCGAAGACAAGGGTCGAGCTGCTGTGGCTGGCGATGGCATCCTTTAGGGCTGGCTCGCTCCTCCTTGGGACCCACCCTTCCATCACGAAACTGCTCTCAGTGAACCCGAACTGGTTGATGACCTCGTAGATCCTCGCCTCGATGTGGAGCTGCTCCTCGACTGAGGAAAGGGTACCATAGTATCTCTCCGAGAGGGCCCGGAGGCCGTCAGCGACCTTGGTGAGCTCGGACTCGGCCTGAGACCTTTCCGCTTCAAGGGAGGCCAGCACCTGGGAGGCGGTACCCTTCATCGGTGGGATGCGCTCAAGCCTGACGTTGGCCGCCTGGACTACCGAACCGAACTTCTCGAGGGCGTCCTTCGGGACGACGACCACGACCCGCACCGGACCTTCGCCGGCAGACTGGACCATCGCGCCCTGGATGGACGAGAGGCCGTTTGAGAGCTGGGTGAAACCGTCAGCCGGGAGACTTGCGAAGAAAGAGACCGCGCTCTCGAGGTCTAGGACCCCAAGGTCAGCGTTGATGAAGTCTAGGCCCCTGACGAGGGACACCCTGGCCCCGAGATCGTCTATCTTCGACTTCAGGCGCTCTTCACTCTGCTTGAGGGAGGCCACCTCGGCGTCTATCTTCACCGACCTCGAAACCCCCATCACCTCTTTCGTGGAAGAGAACCCAGTCTTCCCCGCCGCTGCCGCCTTGGGGAGGGCTGACAACAGCGACCTGATTCGCAGCAGTTCCTCGGATACCTCCTTGGAGGCCGCGGCTTCGGCGTCGGCGCGGAGGAGTGCGGCCGCCTCTTCCGAGAGAGGCTCTATCTGGACGACCCCCAGGTCGTGGAGGAGTGAGACTACGTGCTGTCTCTCCTCGCGTGGCCCGACCACCCCTACCCTCTGCATCGCGGCCGGCTTCAGCAAATCTATTCTCCCTTGAATTCTGAGAACAATATCTCGTCGACTATCTCCCGGAGCCGCTTCTTGCCCAGCGACTTCGCCGAGAGGGCGTCGGCGTCCTTCTTGGTCGCGGCGAAGAGGGCGTCAGCCTTCTTCCGGGCTGCGTTCCTGGCCTTCTCTGACTCGTCGGCGACGTAGGCGTCGGCTGCGGCTTTGGCGTCTGCGATGGACTTGTCTGCCTCATTCTCCAGGGAGAGGAGCTCCGCCTCCAATGCCTTCCTCCTCTCGGATATCTTGCGGTTGCTGGCCTCCTCAGCCTCCTTGATCTTCTTCAGGACGTCCGTGTAGTTTGTGGACACTCTAGATTACCCCTATTATCATCAGGGCGACGGCGGCGATGGCGGCCACCTTCGCGACCTTGAGAGCGGTCATGATTAGGTGGAAGCGCCTCTGTTGCCCGTTGACGAAACCCTTCCGACTGGGCTTTGGCGGGGCCGCCCAGTAGAATGGCGGGAGGCCCAGCAGCTTCCTGAGCTTCTTGGGTTCCTCGCTCATGCCTTGGCTTCCTCCTCTTCTCTCTCGGCGAGCTTCCTCTTCACAGTCTTTAGCTTGGTGAAGCTTTCCCGCTCCATCTCGTCGAACCTGAACTTGATGTAGCGAGCGTTGGCCTGGAGCCTGGGGATGAGGACGTTTTCGATGGCGTTGGACCTCCTCTTGACCTTCTCTATCTCCATCAGGAGCTTCCTCAGGGCGGTCTCCTTCTCCGCCACGTCGAGCACCATCCGGTGGAGGCTCTCGAAGGACTTTATCGCCTGGCTCACCGCCGCTGGTATCTCGAGGAGGTACTCCTGTCCGGCGCTCCCGGAGACCTGCGAAGTGATTTCTGGTATCCTGACGCCCATCACGTTCTTGCTCTTGAGGGTCAGCTCGTGGATCCGCGGGATTCGCATGGACTCGTACTCGAGCCTGAGCGGCCCCACGAACATCTCCGTCGCGTGGATCCCCTCGTACCCCTTGACCAACTTGGACTGCAGGCCGCTCCTCATGTCCGCCAGGGTCTTGCTCAGGTTGAAGAACTCGAGTATGAGAGCGGACCTCTTGAGCTTGAGAAGCTTCAGCCCCTTGCGGGAGACGGCGATCCTCCGCATAGTCCGAAGATATTCCATCCTCGTCGGCTTGATGTTGATCGCGGCGGGCAACGCTCCCTCCACCAGCCCTACTGGGGCGTAGTTCTCTTCCGGTACTTTTCGACGAGCTCTGGTTTTATCCTTTTGATTTCGGTGTCAGAGAGTGGCTCTATGACCTTCCACCCGATGTCGAGTGTCTGCTCGATGCTCCTGTCTTCATAGACGCCCTGCTTGACGAACATCTGCTCGAACCGCTCCGCGACCTTCAGGAACTTCCTGTCAGTCTCGCTGAGAGCCTCCTCGCCGACGATGGCCGAGAGTGCGCGGACGTCCTTCCCCTGGGCGTAGGAAGCGTAGAGCTGGTCTGCCATGCCCCTGTGGTCCTCCCTGGTCCTCGTGGGACCTATCCCCTGGTTCATCAGCCTAGAGAGCGACTCGAGGACGTCGATGGGCGGATAGACCCCGGACCTGTCCAAGTCCCTGCTGACGTAGATCTGCCCCTCGGTGATGTAGCCGGTGAGGTCGGGGATCGGGTGGGTCTTGTCGTCAGCGGGCATGGTGAGTATTGGGATCTGCGTAATCGAACCCTTCCGGCCCTTGATCTTGCCCGCCCTCTCGTAGAGGGTGGCGAGGTCCGTGTAGGTGTATCCCGGATAGCCTCTCCTGCCGGGGACCTCGTTGCGCGCCGCGGCGATCTCTCTGAGCGACTCGCAGTAGTTGGTCATGTCGGTGAGTATGACGAGGACGTGGCTCTCCCTCTCGTAGGCCAGGTACTCTGCGGTCGTGAGCGCGAGCCTGGGCGTGAGGATCCGCTCCATCGAGGGGTCGGAAGAGAGGTTGAGGAACAGGACGGTCCTCTCCAGAGCGCCCGTCTCCTCGAACTGCCTGATGAAGAAGTTCGCCTCCTCGCTGGTGATCCCCATCGCCGCGAAGACCACGGAGAAGTTCTCCGAGGAGTTGAGGACCTTGGCCTGCCTCGCGATCTGAGCGGCTAGGAGGTTGTGAGGGAGGCCTGCGGCAGAGAAGAGCGGCAGCTTCTGCCCCCTGACGAGAGTGTTCATGCCGTCTATGGTCGATATCCCTGTCTGGATGAACTCCGAAGGCTCTTCCCTGCTGTAGGGGTTCATGGCCGAGCCGACTATTTCCACCTTGGTCTTCGAGACGATGGCGGGGCCGGAGTCGCGCGGGTTCCCGAGGCCGGAGAAGACCCTCCCTAGCATCTCGTCTGAGACTGATATCCTCGCCGTCTCGCCGAGAAACCTGACCGAAGTGCCGGTGGTACTCAGCCCGAGGGTCGAACCAAAGACCTGGACGACCGCCAGGCCGGAGCCGGCGTCGAGCACCTGCCCGCGGACCCTCTCCCCGAGGGCGTTGGTAACTTCGACCATCTCGCCGTAGGCAGCGTGCTCCACCTTCTCCACGAAGAGCAGAGGGCCTGCGACCTGGGAGACTGTCCTGTAGGAGACTGGCTCGGTCACCTCAGACCTTGACCTCCTGAACTAGTGCGCCGAACTGCTGGTCCATCTCGGTCATCACTCCTTTGACGAAGTCATCCACCTGGTCCTCGGGGGTCCACTTTATTCTCCCTATCTTGACCTTGACGGGGAGAGATGAGACCTGGGAGGCCTGGGCACCGGCTCTGATGGCGTCCGCCTCCTCCCGTCCGAAGGCGAGGATGGTGTTCAACATCAGGTACTGCTTCTTCATGGAAGTGTAGGTGTCGACCGCGTCGTAGGCGCTCTGCTGCAGATAGTCTTCGCGGATGCTCTTCGCGACGTCCATGGCCCCCTTCTCCGACTCCGGGAGGGCGTCGTAGCCCACCAGCTGGACAATGTCGTTGAGCTCTGCCTCCTTCTGGAGTATGCCCAGCGCCTCGGCGCGCATGTCGGGCCACTCCTTGGCCACCGTCTCCTGATACCAACCCTTCAGGTCGTCGGTGTAGAGCGAATAGCTCGTGAGCCAATTGATAGCGGGGAAGTGCCTCCTCGAGGCGAGGCTCGCGTCGAGCGCCCAGAAGACCCTCGTCACCCTGAGCGTGTTCTGCGAGACGGGCTCGGAGAAGTCGCCTCCGGGCGGGGAGACAGCCCCCACCACCGTGACCGATCCGACCCTGCTGTCCGGCCCCAGCGCGATGACCTTGCCTGAACGCTCATAGAACTCGGCGAGCCTGCTGCCGAGGTACGCGGGATAGCCTTCCTCGCCGGGCATCTCTTCGAGCCTGCCTGATATCTCCCTGAGCGCCTCGGCCCACCTCGACGTGCTGTCGGCCATGAGGGCGACATCGTACCCCATGTCTCTGTAATATTCCGCGAGCGTGATCCCCGTGTAGATGCTCGCCTCCCTGGCCGCGACCGGCATGTTGGAGGTGTTCGCTACGAGAATCGTCCTCTCCATGAGAGGCCTCTTGGACCTGGGATCCTCGAGCTCTGGGAAGGTCGCGAGGACCTCGGTCATCTCGTTCCCCCGTTCGCCGCAGCCCACGTAGACGATTATCCTGCTGTCGCTCCACTTCGCAAGCTGCTGTTGAGACACCGTCTTGCCGCTCCCGAATGGGCCAGGAATGGCCGCGGTCCCTCCCTTGGCTACGGGGAAGAAAGTGTCGAAGACCCTCTGCCCGGTGAGGAGCGGGGTGTCTGGAGGGAGCTTCCTGGCTATCGGCCTCGGGGTCCTGACCTTCCACTTGGTGGCGAGGAAGACGTCCACATCTTCGGTGGAGGTCTTGATCTTGCCGACCACCTCTCTGATGGTGAACTTGCCTTCTTTGAGCTCCTTGAGCTCGCCGGAGACCCCCGGCGGCACCATGATCTTGTGGGAGACGAGCTGCGTCTCCTGGACCGTCCCGATAATCTCGCCTGGAGCTACCTTGTCCCCTTTCTTCTTGGAGGGGACGAACTCCCACTTCTTCTTCTCGTCCAGCGCGGGTATGACGAGTCCCCTGCTGATGAAGTCCCCGCTCTGTTCCCTGAGGACGTTGAGAGGCCTTTGGATGCCGTCATAGATCGACGTAAGGAGCCCAGGGCCGAGCTCCACGGAGAGCGCCTGCCCTGTGTTGACCACCTTATCGCCTGGCCTCACGCCCGTGGTGTCCTCGTAGATCTGGAGTATGGCAGTCGTGCCCTGGAGCTTGATGACTTCGCCGACGAGCCCGAGCTCGCCGACTCTGACCACGTCGAACATCTTCGCCCTCTCCAGGCCCTCCGCCGTGACCACAGGCCCCGTAACTCTGATGATGGTTCCGTCCTTCATTGCGCGCTCCCCTTGATGTCTACCCCCAGCACCCGCCTGGCTAGCTTGGAAAGGGACTCCTCCTGGGGGACTGCCGAGTCGACCGGGGGCATGAAGACGACGAGCGGGATTATCGACGAGTCGAGCTTCTCCCTGGCTGCAGAGGAGAGCGCCTTCCTGACCTCGTCCCCGGCTACTATCAGACCGTAGCCGTTTGAGTTGAAAAGGTCCATGAGGGTCTTCTGGCCGTCCTCCTTGGTAGCGACGAACGCGTCCTCCACCCCAAGTATACGGTAGCCGAGGACGAGCTCTCGGTCACCGACCACGGCTATCTTGCCAGCCTGCGCAACTTGTTTTCCACTCAACTTCTTCACCCGGAGAGAATTGTTGACTTTATGTATTCTTCGGTCATGCCATACTGCTTGGCATAGGTTATCCTCCTGATGTTCGACCTTTCGAACTCAGCCTGGAGCACGAAAGCGAAGACCGATGTGATGGAAATCGCGAGGCTCTTGAACTTGGGGATGTACTTCCCGACTATCAGGTGGTCCATCGCCACCTCGAAGGCTGTGAGGTCGTGGTCACGCACGTATCTCTCGAGGGGCTCGCCGATGTCCATCCAAGGCGCAAGCTTCTTGGCGATATCTGCAGGCTCGGGGGAAGAGTAGGCGTCCAGCATCCCGGCGGCGGAAAGCAACCCTCCTTCCACGATGTGCTTCGAGAAGACCTCTCTGCCGATCCCCGCTTCCTTGGCTCTAAGGAGGCCGAGGACGTTCCTCTTCGTCACTTCAGTCCGCATGTATTCCCTGAGGACCCCCTCGTCCCCCTGGAGGAACCTGAGCTCCTGGAACAGCCTGGAGTAGTAGAGGTTCTGGAGCGCGACCGTGAATACCCCGAGGTCCCCGGACTTGCGGAACTCCCCCAGCTGCTGCAGGAGGACTGCGCCGTAGCCGTATTTCAGGAGAGAGTTGATCACCGCTTCGACGTCGGGCTGCTGCAGGAGCGCGTGGAGCTCGCTCAAGGGTATGGTGCTGGTCGAGATGCCAACGGGGACGTTCCGCGAGGAGACCAGGAAGGCCTCAGTCTGCTCGAGCGTCCTACCCAGGCTCTTGGCCGCTATTATCAGCTCGATGTTTTCTATGTCCCACTTTGCGAGATAGGCCATCAGAGCGTTCTTTCCGAAGACCGGCGCGGCCTGAAGGGCGGTCCTGTTCACGTAGACCAGATGTTTGTTGACGGCGATCTCGATCGACTCAGGAGCCTTGTAAGCTGCCTGCGCCGCCTCGATGTCGGGGCCGTACCACGTCGGCTCCAGGCGCTGAGCTATCTCGCCCACGTCCTTGGCCCTGGCGAGCTCTTCGAGCTGCGCCTTTGTAAGGAGGCCGAGGGAAAGCACCTTGATTGTGCCAAAGCTCGCGCCGTACGAGGACTGCAAGGCGCGTTATTCCGTCCCGATGATAGCTGCGCGCGCGTCCTCGTCGTGGGTCCGGAGGAGCTCCTCGAAGGTCATGTCGAGGGCGAGGGTACCGTCTTCGCTCGTCGCGTTGAACCCACCGATCGAGGGGAGGTCTGACGAGGCTACTTTGACGCCCAGCTTCTTCAGAGCGGCCGCGTCGGAGGGGCGACACTCCACGCTTATCGAGGCGCCGAGCTTCTTCTGCGCATAGGAGGCCATCTTTGCGAGCATGCTCTGGTACTCCTTTGACTCGGCGTAGTCAGCGAGGACCTGCCGGAGTGCAGAGAGATTAGACTCGAGCTCTTTCTCCGTCGCGTCGAAGATCATCTTCTTGGCCTGGAGCTTGGCAGCGCCCTCGATCCTTACCCTCTCTCTCTGGGCAGCCGCCTCTGCCTCCTTCTTCCCTGATTCCTGGATGTACGACCTCTGCTCGGCCGCCTTCCTGGCGACTTCGCCCTTCTTGACCAGATACTCTGACTCCAGCGCCCTGATGGTGTCATTGCACTTTGCCTCGACCTCTCCGAGCAACGCTTCGGCGGCCAATCCAGTCGCCTAGAGGATGTTGAGCAGTAGGATAATCCCGAGCACGAACCCGATGATCCAAAGGGTCTCTGGGATTACGAAGAAGAAGAGCACCTGTCCGAACTTTTCAGGCTTTTCGGCGATGATACCCATGCCCGCGGCTCCGATGCCCTGCTGGGCGAGTCCGGTTCCAATCAGCCCTCCGGCCATCACTATAGCGGCTGCGATTGCGAGCTCGGGACTTACGACCGCCATCTCTCGATTCTCGTTTTTGGTTCCCTTCACGAACCGTATTTATGCGTATCTGAAATCCGTCGCGTTCGAGGCGGAAGAGAAGGCGACAGGGCGCCGGGATGCGGTCGGACAGAAACCTGGGACTTCGCGAACCGAAGGACAGGCATGGCCCTGGCGACACAGTGCGGCTGGCCAGGGTCCAGCGGGGGCCCCACTCTGATGGACGCCTTTTCTACGGGAAGAGACTCGTGGCGGCGGCATGGGCGAAAGCGATGAACCCCTGGGGGAAGAGCCCTATGCCGATTATCAGGCCGACCAGCACCGCGAACACGACGACGAACCCGGAGGGCTCATTCACCCTCTCTGTGCTCTCACCTTGGTCGAGGTACATCCTCTTGATGACCCAGAAGTAGTAACCGAGGCTGAATGCGCTGTTCAGTATCGCAGCCACTGCGACCCAGGCGAGCGGGGTGTTGATGACCGACAGGAACAGGATGAGCTTGCTCCAGAAGCCGCTGAGCGGGGGAATCCCGGCCAGGGCCAGGAACGCGACGGCGAGAGTGAACGCCGTGATGGGCATCCTCTTCGCAAGGCCATTGTAGATGTCAAGGTCGCTCCTCTTCAACTGGATGAGCACGAGCATAGCCGCTAGGAAGGCGGCGCCCTTCATTATCGCGTGGTTGACTATGTGGAAGAGGGCACCTGTCATCCCTAGCACGGCGTTGTAAGCATACAGCCCTGTCTGTTGGCTGTAGGCGAAGATGGCGAAGCCTACCAAGATGTATCCTGCCTGGGCGATGCTGGAGTAGGCGAGCAGCCTTGTCATGCTCTTCTGCGTCAGTGCTGCAACGTTCCCCAGTGTCATCGTGACGACCGCGAGGACGGCGAGGACGTTGGCCAGTGTGAAGACCGAGTTCGGCGCAAGGGCGTAGACGGTGGCTACAGCCAGGACCACCCTGATGGCTGCCACGAACCCCGCCTTCTTGGTCGCCGTCGCGAACAGGGTGGCTACCGCCGGAGGTGACCCCTCGTAGGCGTCCGGGACCCACATGTGGAACGGGACTATCGACATCTTGAACCCGAACCCTACGATGAAGAGGAGGATGGCTACGCTGACGAGCGGGTTGAAGGGTTCAGAGGCTATCCTGGCCACCACCCCGGAGATCTGGGTGGTACCGGTCATGCCGTAGGTCAGGCTCATGGCGTAGAGTATTATGGCCGACGAGAGGGCGCCGAGGATGGCGTACTTCGCTGCAGCCTCGTTGGACTCCACCCTCTTCTTGTCGAAACCCGCCAGGACGTAGGTAGGGAGGCTCATCAGTTCCCAGGCGACGAACAGCATGAGCAGGTCGGCGGAGTAGGATAGGAGGAGCATCCCCAGGGCAGAGAACAACAGGAGCGAGTAGTAGGAGGGGATGTTCGGGGCGCTGGGGGACGAGTAGAGCGAGACGACTGCCACCGCGAGCGACACAGAGAGGACGACCAGGGCGAACAGGTCCCCCAGGGCGTCGGAGACAAGCAGGTGACCGAAGTAGGAGACGCCTCCCCCGTAGGCAGTGTTAGCAGCCACCATCACGATGGCGACCCCTAGGGCGGCGATGGACGCGTAGGCGCCCGCTCTGAACCTGCGCCCCACTGTCTGCAGGAGGGGGGTGCCCAGGGCGGCTGCGCCCAGCGCGATGACTGCTGCTAGTATGTACTCCATCCTAGTGGCTCACCAAGTTGAGCAGGTGCTGCACGACCGGGGCCGCGGGCCCCAGCACGAGGGCCGAGAAGAACATCATGATGATCAACGGCACGAGGTAGAGAGCCAGGACAGCCGCGTCCACGTCTTGTATGTCAGTCCCAGTGGACCCGGTGAGAGGCGGCGACAGCACAGCCCGCTTGATCATCCACAGCATGTACCCTCCTATCATCACTGGGACCAAGATGGCGACGGCTGCATAGGGGGTAGCGTGGATCCCTCCCACTATCACCAGGACCTCGGCGACGAAGCTCCCGAAGGGAGGGAGAGCCATCGCCCCCACGCAGGCGAAGACGAGGAGCGTCCCCGCTCGCGGGATTACGCTCCGAAGGCCGCTCATCAGGGAGATGTCAGTGGTGCCGAGCCCCTTCTGGATGTAGCCCGCGAGCATGAAGAGGGACCCGGCGGTGAAGGCATGGACGAACATCTCGAGTATGGCTCCCTGCATCCCTATGATGCTCCCAGACGCCACAGTCGCGAAGGAGCCGAGCACGACGAACCCCATCCCAGCGATGCTCGTGTAGGCGAACATCGACCTCAGGTTCTTGGAGAGTATGGCGACCCCCGCGCCGTAAAACATCGTCACTATCCCTACGGCCATGAACGCCCAGGCCCACTGCTCGGCCGCCTGAGGGAAGAGCCCGATGCTGATTCTTATGAGCCCGTACCCGCCCATGGCTGACTGCACCCCCGCGAGAAGGACTGCGACGGGGGCGGGCGCCTGGGTGTAGGCGTCCGGAAGCCAGCTGTGAAGCGGGAAGACAGGGAGCTTGATGCCGAAGCCGATGAAAGACGCCAAGAGAGGCAGGTACTGGACGGAGGCTGGAATCCGTCCAGCCAGACTCGGGATGTCGAAGGTCGTCGGACTGACCCCCATGTAGGCCGCCATCAGGGCCAGAAGGAGTATCATACTCCCGGTGAAGATGAATATCATGAACTTCATGGCCGCGTACTTCTTCCTGTCGCCGCCCCAGATCCCAATCAGGAAGAACATGGGAATCATGACCAGGTCCCAGAAGAAGTAGAACAGCACGAGGTTCAGAGACAGGAAGACGCCTACGATTGCTCCCTCGAATAGGAGGATGAGAGAGTAGTATGCGGGCTCCGACCTGTCTATCAGCCTCCTCGACCCGATTACTGCAAAAACGGTCAGCAGGGCGGTCGCCAAGACGAGCGGAGAGCTGAGCCCGTCCACCCCCACCAGGTAGTTCACCCCGAAGGATGCGACGCTCACCCAGCTGTACTGTTCCGTCAGCGCGTACTGGCCCAAACCCGAGTGGCCCAGGCCCGGAAAGTTGGCGTATACGAAGTAGAAGACGTACAGAGCGAGGACGAGCTCGGCTAAGGCCACGCCCAGGGTGAACCACACCCCCACCGACTTGCGCCTGCTGAGGATCAGGTAGGCAGGGACGGACGCCGCGATGGGCAGGAACAGCAGTATCGAGAGTATTGGGATCATATCAGAAGGTGCACCCCCGACAGGAGCAGGAAGAGCAGCAGGAGTATGATGAGGCCCACGGCGAGGACGAGGGCGTACTGCTCGAGGACCCCCGTCTGCAGCCTGCGGAAGGCCCTGGAGAGCCGCTTACCGGCCCTCGCGGCGCCATCTGAGATCATGTCAATCACGTTTCTGTCGAACCAGTTCCCTCCCGCCGAGAACCACAGGGCGAGCGCCCTGGCCCCGTCGTTCACCCTCTCGAGCCCCCCTATCTCGAGGTTGTCGAAGGCCCAGTAGGACGCCCTCAGGGGGGCGTTGACGAAGACCTTGTAGTAGACTGCGTTGATGTACCAGCGGTTCTCGAGGAAAGTGTGGAGCGTGTGGGCGACCCCGGACTCCCCGACGATACGCGACGGGGAGACCTTCCGCCTCACATATAACTGGACCGAGAAGAACAAACCCACGATGATGAAGCCTATGGTGATCAGGGAGGAGACGTAGTTGAACGAGGACGTCGGGGCGAGGCTGGAGAAGGAGGCGCCGGAGAAGAGGGAGTAGATGTAGGTGATTGCCGCGGCCTGCAGGAAGTTTCCGAGGTTGAAGAACCCCAGTATCCCTATGAGCACAGTCCCGACGCCGAGGACCGAATATGGGACCCAGCTCAGCGGAGACGCCTCCTTCGGCTCGTGCCCCACCTCTTCGTGGCCGGGCTTGGCCCTGATGCCGTAGAAGACCAGGCCGAGCATCCTGAAGGCGTAGAATGCCGTCAGCCCTGCGGTGGCGGACCCGACGATGAAGAGGCCATACTGCCCCGCCCCCCAAGCGGTGGCCAGGATGGCGTCCTTCGACCAGAATCCGCTGAGCGGAGGAATTCCCGAGAGCGCGGCCGCAGCGATTAGGAAGACGGCGAAGGTGATCTTCAGCTTGTCCTTGAGCCCCCCCATCTCGTTGATGTACTTCGTCCCGGTGAGGTGGATGAGGAACCCTGCCATCAGGAAGAGGGCCGCCTTGAAGATGGCGTGGCTTATCAGCTGGAATAGGCCGGCCGACAGCCCCTCGGCGAAGTTCGTCGAGAGACCGGCGAGGCCGAGGGCCAGAATCATGTAGCCTATCTGAGACACCGTCGAGTACGCCAGCAGCTTCTTCAGCTCGAAGCCCACCATGGCCTGGGTGGCCGCCATGAAGGCGGTGAACGCGCCGATCCAGGCGACCACCATGAAGAACGGTTGAATCAGGGCGGGGTTGGAGGCGAGGGCGAAATAGAATATCGGACCTATGCGCGCGACGAGGACGACCCCTGCGTTTACCATGGTCGCCGCGTGGATCAACGCCGACACCGGCGCGGGGCCGGCCATGGCGTCCGGGAGCCACTCCTGGAGCGGGAACTGGGCCGACTTGCCTATGGCTCCGCCGAAGATGAGCAGCGCGACAGGGACTAGGAGTCCCGAGGCCGCGAGGGCCGTGGCCCACCCCGTGGAAGTGGCCAGGTCGTGATAGTTGAAGGTCCCCGAAAAGACGAAGAGGATTAGAATCCCGGCGAGCATGGCCAGGTCCCCCACCCTAGTCATGAAGAACGCCTTCATCCCCGCGTGGGACGGAGAGTATGCCTGCTCCTCTCCCAGCGCCATCGACCCGGGGGTCCCGACCCAGTTCTCGGTTTCGTCGTGATAGTAATAGCCGATGAGGGCGTAGCTGCACAGCCCCACCCCCTCCCAACCGATGAAGAGCCCCAGGAGGTTGTTCGACAGCACGATGAGCTGCATGCTCCCTATGAAGAAGCTCATGAAGAACCAGTATCTCGTGAGCCCGCGGTCCCCTTTCATGTAGTCCACGCTATAGAGCATCACGAGGAAACTGATCCACGCGACGAGGTTCGCGATGATGACCGTGTACGGATCGGATAGGACCCCGAAGCTGATGCCAAGCTCTGGTATCCAGGGGACGGAAGCCGGGATGACTGAGTTGACCAGCGAGACAGTGTTTCCCTGGACCACCGGGATGAGGAGGTCGAGCGCGAAGAGAGCCGACAGCAGCGGGAAGAGCACCGCCAAGGCGTCCCTGACCCTCCCTTTTCCGGTCAGAGGGGCAACCACGGTCCCGATGTATGGGAGGATGAAGATCAGCCAGACAAAGTACGATGGGACGGGGACGGCGGTCATGCTCAGCGGACTCCTAGCCCGATGCCGCTGGCGAAGTGATAGAGAGACCTGAAGAGCAGGTCAGGGTAGATGCCTATGGCAATGGCGAGCACAGCGAGGAAGAAGATTGGGAGGATCATGATGAGTGGCGCTTCCCGGACGTCTTGCAGCTCGGCCCGGAGAGGTCCGAAAAATATCCTGCGCATCGGCCAGAAGGTGTACGCCACGGTCAGGATAGTGGCCGCGAGCCCTCCGATGGCGACGACGAAGTTCCACTCAATCCCTCCGGTCGTGCCCCGGGCGAAGACGCCCTCGAACAGTATCCACTCGGCCTGGAAGCCGCCGGTAGGGGGGACGGCGGAGATTACCATGGTCCCTATGAGAGCCAGGGCGGCGGTCAGGGGCATCTTGGACGCCAGGCCGCCCATCTTGCGGATGTCCCTGGTCCCGACCTGTGAGACCAGGATGCCAGCGACGCAGAAGAGGATGGTCTTTCCGATTATGTGGTTGAGGAAGTAGAACACCCCTCCGGACACGCCGAGGAGGGTGAGGCTCCCTATGCCGAGGAGCGAGTAAGCGTTCTGGCTGATGGTGGACCAGGCGTAGACGTACTTCACGTCGTTCTGGACCATGGTCATGGCTCCGCCGAACACCATGGTGATCAGGGCGATCACCATCAGGGGAAAGGAGAATGGCAGGAAGGCGGCCGGCATCCCCTCGACGAGCAGCCTCACTACGACGTAGTTCCCCACTGCCACGATGGTGGCCATTATCGGCGCGAAGGAGGTCGGGTGCTCCGCGTGGGCGTAGGGGAGCCACATGTGGACACCGAAGACCGCCATCTTGATGAGCCAACCGACTAGGATGAGGCCGACCGCCCAGTAGGCGACGGTCCCCAGTGGGATGGTGGAAAGGGCCGAGATCTGGAAGCTCCCGGTCGCCGTGTACACTAAGACTATCCCCGCGAGGAAGATGAAGGCGCCGAGGTGGTTCCAGAGGAAGTACATGATTGCGACCCGCTCCCTGTTGACGTACCCGAAGAGCGCCATCATGAATGCCGAAGGTATCAGCATCAGCTCGAGGAACATGTACAGTTCCAGGAGGTTGGTGGAAAGTGAGATGCCTATCAGCCCGGCGTCCAGGAGCATGAAGTTGAGGAAGTAGAGCGAGTACTGCCCCTTCCTCTCTTCCCCGTACATGGCCTCTAGCCTGTGCTTCATGTACCCCATCGAATAGACCGAGGTGGCTGTGACGATGATGTTCATCGTCAGGGCCACGGGGATGCTCAGGTTGTCCCCGAGGAACCCGAAGACCAGGCCCGACACCGGGACCCAGGCATAGGACTCCGTCACGCTGGCCCCACCGTTGAACAGGGAGGAAGCGAGGTAGGCGAGGAGCAGCGTGGTGTAGAGCAGGGAGGCGAATGCTACCCAGCCGACGTTACGGCCGAGCTTCCTGCCGAGGAGCAGGACAACAGGGGCGACGACGAGTGGTACCGCCACTGTCTGGAGAAGGATATATTCCACTGGCAACCCCTCTAGCGAAGCTCAGCCCTTGGCATCGGACCAGTGTTCTCGAAGGCGTGTTGTAGCACCGCTATCCCTCCAAGGTCTTCATTTCGCTCACGTCGATGTTGTTGTGCAGCCTATAGGCGACTATCACTATGGCCAGGATCACAGCGGCCTCGGCGGCGGCCAGGGCGATCGAGAACAGCACGACCGTCTGGCCCACGGCGTTGCTCGCCTCCTGGTAGGGGAGGTACTGGTTGAATGCTACGAAGTTCAGGTTGGCGGCGTTTATCATCAGCTCGACGGCGAACAGGAGCCTCATGGCGTTCCGCTTGGTCACCAAACCGTAGACGCCTATGCCGAAGAGGAGGGCAGAAACTACGACGAAGTCGGAGAGAGAATTCAACGAGTGTCCCCCTCCCTGTCGACTCTGGACAGGGCCAGGGCGCCCACGATGGAAGCGGCCAGAACCAAGGCGAGCACCTCCAGGACGGGCGCGTAGCCTGTCGAGATGAGCTTGCCCACGTCTATGTAGGTCGCTGTGTTAGCGATGACGGTGAACCTCGAGAGGTCGGTCGCCAGGACAGCGAAGGTCAGCGCGAGTATGACCGCCACCGCTGCGATCACCCCTGCGACGGTCGTAGTCGACTTCGGCCTCGCCTCTCCGGCCCAGCCCTCCTGCCTCACCAGCATCACGGTGAACAGGATGAGGACCGCCACGGCCCCGATGTAGACGGCGATCTGGAAGACCGCCACGTAGGGGGCATTGAGGAGGAAGAAGAGAGTGGCTACCCCGAACAGCGAGCCTGCGAGGCCGATGGCGCCGTAGACGAGCTCCTTCGCCTCAAGAGAGACTATCGCACCACCGACCGTGACGACCGCCATGGCCAGGAAGACGGCGTCAGCCGTAGGTGACCACCCCCTTTTCGGTGTCGAACTTCACTTTGTACTTCTTGCCTTCCAGCTTCGGCGGGACGGCGAGCATGTCAGGCGTGTACTTCAGGCCCATCTTGTCGTAGGCCGCCAGCTCGTATTCGTTGGTCATGTCGAGGGCGTCGAAGGGGCATGCGTCGACACAGAGGCCGCAGAAGACGCAGTTGTGGACAGAGACATTTGAGGCAACGTAGCTGTTATCTCCTTCGACCTCCAGGTTCTGCACAAGATAATTGCTTACTTCCTTAACCTCGATCTTGACCACTGGGGAGACTACCATCCGGTCGCTGATGTGTACGTAACTGTGCGAGACCTCGTTATTCTTCGCAGGGAGTTCCACAAGCTGACCCATCGCCTCGACATAGGGCGTGTGAACTGTGACCGAGTAGCACAGCTTACGGTCTTTCTGCTTCTCAGTGCTGACGGAAGACAGTATCTCCAAGCGACTCAGGATATAATGCGTCTGCATCGCCAACTCGCTTGACGTTGTTCGGATGATGAAGTAGTTCGAGCGCATCTTAGTGGCGTACTCGTAGAATTTATTCGAATAGTGACCATCGCTCCAGAATTCACCACGGACTATCTCCCGTATGTTGACAGGCGGGAGCAAGACCATCCACCATGGCAGCTTCTTGGTGTCTGCCGAATGCCCGAACTGCGAGAAGAAAGCAGCAACCCTGACCGAGTCGATGCGTAGTTTCAGGCCGTCAGAATCCGCTTCGGGTTTGAGCGATATGCCAGTTCCGAAGACTTTCAAAGTGCACTCGACTATATCGTCTTTGATGTCAGTCTCGTTCTTGTGTATATCGAATGAGACCCTGTAGCGATCAGACGACCCTTCGGCAAGATAGTAACCAATCAGCCTCATCAACTCTGGCGTAGCCCCTAGAGAGACCGTTTCAGTGGTGAACATGCCACCTCGTCCCGCAGGATGGTATAGCTCGTAAGAGTATTCGATTTGCTCCCTCGGTTCTTCTTCAGCAATGATCGGCCTTGTGAGGTATGTCCGGCAGGAGACCTCGTTTGCGAAGACCCACGAGACCCCCTTCTCTCCGTATACCAGAATCGGGTGGTCTTCTGTCGTCGTAAGTGGTTCAGAGTTGCCCAGAGTCTTGAAGGTGTAAAGCTTGCCCGTGTATTTTCTAGCGAATAGGCGAGTCACCTTCCTGAACTTCCCCGTGTGCGTCAACACTCTGTCGCCCACACGGACCTCCGACAGGGGTTTGATGCCGCCGAGCGTCGTTATGGGTGTAGAAGGCGGAAGGCATCTGCCGTAGTCGACGGCCGGCCAGATCTCCTTCTTGTTTTGGGGCTTCCCCTTCTCGACCTTCTGCATGTCGATGGCCATGGCGACGCCGTCGCAGGCTATGGCGCAGAGCTGGCAGCCGGTGCACTTCTCGAACCTGAGTATGTGCCTCCCCTTGAACCCTGGGAGCCCGACCCCCTGTCGGGCGTCGTACCTGTACCCCTGCCCCTCGAGGTCCTGCTTCTGGTCTGGGTAGCGCAAGGTCATCCTGGGGCGGAAGAAGTGCCGCACCCCAGACCAGGTCGCTACTAACACACCTTTGACGTAGTTCCAGGTGCCCACTAGTGAACCACCCCGAGAGAGACCAGCACCATGGTGAGGAAGATGTTGGCGAAAGAGATCGCAAGCAGCTTCACCCATCCCGCCCTGAGCAGCATGTCGATCCTGAGCCTGGGCATTATGCTGCGCGGGAGCATCATGAAGATGTCTACGATGGTGACCTTGACCAGGAACCAGGCCACGGGCGGGACGGGGGCGGGCCCCAGCCATCCACCAAGAAAGAAGGTGGTGAAGAGCCCGGCCATGACGTACATCCTCGTGAAGTTTGCCAGTTGGAAGCTGCCGAAGAGCATGCTTGAGTATTCCGTCTGCCACCCGGCCACGAGCTCGCTGTCAGCCTCGGGCAGGTCGAAGGGTATCCTCTCGAGCTCCGCCAGGGCGCAGATGTAGAAGACCACCGCTGCCAGGAACTCAGGGACGATGTTCCAGAGCCCCGTCTGGGCGGTGACTATATCCATGAGGTTCAGCGAGCCCGCGAGGACCACCACCCCGACGAGGGACAGTATCATTGGGATCTCGTAGGCCACCAGCTGGTGAAGAGCCCTGAGCCCGCCCAGGAACGGGAACTTGCTGTTGCTTGCCCACCCCGCTATGAGCACCACCAGCGGGGTGAATCCTAGGATGGCGAAGGCCATGACCGCCCCCACGGGGGGGTTGGCGATGAAGACCGTGGGAGAGAGCGGGAGGAGGGCGACCAAGGCGCCGGCGACCGCCATGAGCGCGAGCGGGACGGCCAGGAAGGTGGCCCGGTCCACTCCGCTGGGTATCAGCATCTCCTTGAACGCGAGCTTGAGGAAGTCGGCCACGTTCTGGAGTATCCCTTCGACCTTCCCGGCGTACATCGGGCCGGTCCTCAACTGGATTTTTGCCGTCATCTTCCTCTCGACCCAGCCCATGAAGATGGTCCCATAGACGGCCACGAAGGAGAAGCCTGGGAAGACGACCAGCGCGAAGATGGTCTTGAAGGGCTCGGTGGAAAGGAGGCGGAGGACGAATGCGAAGACTAGGCCCGGGTTGCTGGCGATCCGAATGAAATCGACAGGGAGGTGCAGGTAGGAGCCGACCACGTAGTAGACTGGGAGGCCGACCACGGCTAAGATCAGCAGCAGGAAGATGACTACGACGAGTACCCGCTTTACGAAGCCTTCGAAGGTCACAATAGGCTTCGACATGGAACTTCTGATTGCGGCGGCCCGGTTTACCCTTTAAAAGCTTGAACAGTTAGACAGGGAATATCAGATTATTTCGATTGAGCTTTCAGAAAATCCGTTCTCTTTGAGCATCTTCGCCGCGGTCTCTCTGTGGTCTCCCTGGAGTATCATTATGCCGTCCTTGACAGTCCCCCCTGTGGCCAGTGCCCTCTTCATCTTAGAGTTAAGCCCGTGAAGGTCCTTGTCGCTCATCTTGATCCCCTCTATCACCGTTGTGGGTTTGCCGAAGCGTCTCATCTCCATCCTAATCTTCACGCGCGCCTCTTCACGGTCGAGTTCAGCTAGGATATCTTCGAAACCCTCGTCTTGATCCTTGTTCACTGCTACTGGGTTTCAGACAACCTCTGGGGGGTTATTTAGGTTTGGCCGCGGCGCTTAAAGGTGGCAGCCAAGGAGCCGTGAAAGTGGGCCCGTAGCTCAGTGCATCTGCGAGAAGTTCGGTTAGAGCGACCGGCTCATAGGAGCCGCTCGGAGAGACCGGTCGGTCGCCAGTTCAAATCTGGCCGGGCCCATCCTTCTTCACCCCTACTCGTTCAAGAACCTCTTGATCGAGTAGCCGAAGTTCAGGACCATGAACCAGAAGCCCAGCAGGAGCAATGCAATGGAGTAGGAGTCATAGAGCCTCATATATGCCAGGGCCAGCCCGATGATGGTCGCCAGGGCGAAGTTGGCGCTCCCCCATGCGACGTTGGTCTTCGGAGGCGAGCGCTGGCCGAAGGGGCTGCGGAAGAGCTTGCCCGCCCTCCCGAACACGAAGTGCGGCACTCCGTTGGCCATCAGGAAGCCCATCAGGAAGTACCATACGTCATACAGGTCGAGGGACAACTGTCAGGCACGCCTGGCGCCCGCTAGTTAACCCTTGGGCCGGAGTCGCTGGTCTGGTCCCGGTGCGACCCAGTCCGGGTACCGGCTCAGATGCTCGTGGGC
>JAFLZV010000001.1:124953-179235 GCA_029785375.1 Nitrososphaerota archaeon
GTGACCCTGGCCCGGCCGCTGACGGGGGAGCCTTCGAAGGAGTAGTCGTTGACGAACATCCCGCCATAGGTCAGATAAAAGGTGGCGACCGCCGCGTCCCCGAACAGGTCGATTCTCAAGTCGTCTATGGAGTACCTGTAATCAGATATGTTGGCGAAGGCGGCCTGCTCGTAAACGAAGGCCTCGTCAGAGTTCTGCCGGGCATAAGGCGGGTTTTCGTCGAATTTCGAGAACGCCTCTCTCGACGAGTGGAAGTCAGCCAGGGAGGTCAGGTCCTTGTTCTTGCCTGCCTCGAAGAAAGCCCGGATGACTGACTCGACGTCCTTTCTGTCCTTTTCAGAGGCGGACATCTGCACAAGCTTCGGCCAATCAATCTAGGGTATAAACAACATTCCTGAGATTACTTTCGGAAACGAGTCAGGCATAGGCGGCAGTCATAGGTTTCAGGTTATCTAGCCGGCTTCCGCTGCATTATATTGTGAGACATCAGTTCACTGCAGAGGAAAGAAGCAGAGGAGGGCGTAATGCTCCGATCCTTCACCCGGAACTGAGGTCGATTCGGGCAAAGGAACTCAAGGGCCTTCCTCATGACTCGGAAACTCAGAGGAGGAGAAGACTCCAGCAGATTGCCAATGAAGAGAATGTTGCCAATGAGCTAAGGAGGATGGGTTGGACGGTATTCTCGCCGTTGGTTGTATGTGACAGAATAGGCGTGAAAGACAATACAGTATACTTTCTTGAATTCAAGAAACCGGGTCAGAAATTGAGACCTCGGCAAGCACTGATTCATGACCTTGTCCCTGAGAGGTATCGCGTAATATTCCACGAATGACCGAAAAGTTCCTCAGAATACTCATTTCTATTCTCAGGAGCCGTGGACCTTGGTCTCGTCAAACACCGCCTTCACACTAAGAATGTTTTTGAGCGCATCTCGGAACGGACCGGGTGCGGCGACGTAGCTCAGAAGTCCAGAGACTGGGCAGCGTGGTAGAGCAATTGGCTGTTAGCTCGCCAGGCAGAGACCAATTGGCCGTCGGTTCGAGTCCGACCGTCGCCGCTCGCTTTACCGTGTTAAACCAGTACCCGAATTATTCGGGTGAGAACCGTGCCTGACCCCAAAGAGGATGAAGTAATCCTTCCCTGGGAGGCTGTGAAGTCCCCCCACACCAAGGAGGACTACAAGCGGGACGCCAGGTGGTTCCTGGAGTTCGCCGGGTTCGCGGACCCGAAGAAGATACACCACAAACCCGGGCCCGACTTCGCCGTCAAGATCACCTCGAAGGAGGTGGAGGAGGGGATGGTTAGGTTGGTGGAGGCATTCAGGAAGGACCCGGCCCAGGCGAAGAGGCTGGTGATACGCTTCATCCGGGAGTACAACCCCCTCATCCTGGCGAAGAAGATTGGGACCACGGAGACGAGGCACAGGCTGAGGCCCATAATACTCGCCTGCGAGATGAACGAGATTCTCCTCCCGTGGAAGAAGCTCATGAGGCTTATCGAGAGCGGGAGAACCACCAAGGACGACAGGGAGTACCGCCTGGAGGAGATACGGCTGATGCTCCCGAGGGCGTGGATACAGCTGCAGGTGGCCATCCTCTTCATGTGTTCCGCAGGGGTACGGGTGGGGGCCTTCGCCTTCCTGGACGTGGAGGACGTGCGGCCGGTGTACAGGAAGGCGGGGGAGGTAGTGGTCCCGGAGCCCGGAGAGCTGAAGCTGGGGGTGAACGGGTTGCATGTTCTCCCGGCGGGGGCGGAGCTCCTGTGCGGAGCGATGACGGTCTACTCTGAGGAGGGAGGGGACGAATACGACACCTTGATCATGAAGGAGGCGTACCAAAAGCGGGCCGAATACCTCGAGGTCAGGGCCAGGGAGGGGCAGAAGATCACGGCGGACTCTCCCGCGGTGGTCACTAGGAGGGCTTGGGAAGATGAGTGGCTGAGGTGGAAGACCAGGGGGATAGCGAATGCCATCAGTGACCTCCTGTGGAGTAGCGGACTGAGAACTGAGAAGAAGAGACGACATGAGGTGCATATGGCTCACGGGTTCAGGAAGTTTTACGACAACGTCGCCAAGGACTACATCGCCGAGGAGTATGTCGAGAAGCTGATAGGCCACTACACGGGGACCAAGGAGCACTACGACAGGCACCTCCCGAAGCCGGCGGTGGAGCAGTACCTGAGGGCGATGCCCTTCCTCTCAATAGGGGAGGCGTACAGGAACGAAGCGGCCCTCACCCAGAGACTAGAAGAGGTGGAAGCAGCAAATGAAGGGGACCTCAAGGACATGAAGCTGGAGCTCCTCACCCTCAAAGACGAGAAAAAGGGGCTCGAGGAGAGGCTTGAGAAGCACGACAGGCTGCTGGAGGTGCTCCTGAAGCACCCTGGGGTTGCTGAGCTGCTGAAGGAGCACTCAGCGCCTTAAATCCGGACGCCGTCCGTGACAGCATGTATGCCGGGCTCAGATGCAGGGTGACCCTGAGGGAGTTCTACCCCGTAGAAGAGGGGACAACAATCAGGTGTTCGGAGTGTAGTGAAGTCATCTGCGAAGTGATGGAAAAGGCGGCCTGGGTCCGGAGCGGAAAGAGCCTGGTCGCGCGCTAGGGGCAGGCTGGTGGTTGGTTCCTGCCCCTTGGTGGGAGTGTTCGGCAGCCATACTCGCGGACAGTTTTGGCACAGATTCGATTCGATACCAAGCTGTGGAATGCTGGCACAGGATATTACCCGACAGGATATTACCCGACAGTTTATTACCAGCCTCATCCTCTAATCGGGGAAGGATTTGACCCAAAACGAGCCGTCAAAGTTCGAAATGGCCGTGAAGACTCGGGATAGGGGCTATTTCGTCTATGGGAGCCCTAGAGGGCTCGTCCTTGGGCCCAAGAATTCGAGCAAAGATGACCACATCACAATAGGCGTGATGGGAAGCGTGCTGTTGGTGGTCTTCAGGTTCTTTCACGGCTTCGGGTTCGGCGGAGAGTGGGGAGGCGCATCCACGTGGATCACGGAGCAGGCGAGCAGGTCCAAGTGGAGGGCGTTCTGGGGGAACTGGGTCGGCCAGGGGACGATAATCGGAGCCGTCTTCGCCGCCGGGGTCTTTGTCTCGTTCCTCGGGCTGATGGGCAAGGCTCGGTTCCTGGCAGAAGGCTGGCGCACCGCCTTCCTGCTCGGCGCGGTCGCGCTTGCGGGAGCGGCCGTGATGAGATACCGCTTCTCCGAGACCGAGATATTCGAGAGCCTGGTACAGCGGAAGGAGACCCTCAGGATGCCCGCGGTCATGGTCATGAGAGACCAGTGGAGGCTGGTGCTGCTGCTCTCGGTCGCCACCATGTCCACCCCGGCCGCGTTCTTCGTTCTGACCACGTTCGCGACCGGCTACCTCGCGCTCCTCAGGGTGAGCTCCGCGCCGCTGATCATGGGGCTGATAGTGGCGGGCGTGGTCTCCATATTCGAGGTGGTGGGGTTCATGGTGGTGGCGGACAGGAAGGGCAGGAAGATGGTGATGGCCGCCGGCTCCCTGGCCCCGGGCGTCCTGGCCTTTCCTTTCTTCATGCTGCTCAACACGAGCGTCCCTTCTCTCATCGCCACGGCGGTGATACTCATGCTCCTCTCCACCACTGTCAACACCGCTCTGGCCACGACGTGGTTCGCCGAGCAGTTCCCTCCGATCTACAGGTTCTCAGGCGTCGGGCTGAGCCACACCATCGGCATATTCCTCGGGGGCGGGCTGGCTCCTCTCTTCGCGGCTTCCCTGGTGGCCGCGGCAGGAGGCGCCCTGCAGGGGTGGCCCTACGTCTCCCTGATGATCGTCGTGTACTGCGCGCTGTCCTTCGTTGCGGTGCTCTTCTGCAGAGAGACCAAGGGCGTCAGCATGGAGCACCCCTGGACGAGGAGGAGCGGAGCCGATGGCTGACCGCGCCGAGAGGAAGTCTGCGGAGCTGGAGGCCGGCTCCCGCTTCGAAAACGCGTCCACGACCAGGAAGATGTTCCTGGTCACCGGCCCCTGGAGCTTCCTGATGAGCGCCGTGGCCATCACGGCGGGCACGTTCATCTCGGACTGGCACCAGGTCTCTCCGCTGCTCTACGTCCTCGCCCTGTTGATGGTGGTCCCCATACACGCCAGCGCAAACCTGTTGAACGACTGCTACGACGTGATGACGGGCGCCGACCGCCCGGGGACACAAGCCCTGAAGCCCCACCCGGTCCTGAGCGGATTCCTCTCGCTGAGGGCGACCGTGGTCTACGCGGCTGCCATGATGGCGGTTGGGCTGGGCTCCGGAGTGGCCCTCACAGCCATGGAAAGGCCGTTTTCCCTGGTGATAGTCGCCGCGGCTGTAGTCCTGATGCTCTCATACAACGCGCCGCCCCTGAGGCTGAAGGACAAGGGGATGGGCGAGCTCCTGGTCTTCGTCGTGTGGGGCCCGCTCATGTTCCTGGGAGCCCACTACCTGCAGACGGGTTCTCTGGCGCTCGAAGCGGTCGTCTATTCCGTGCCGCTGGGCATGCTGGTGGCGTCGGTGCTGCTGGTAGACGACGCGCGTGACGTGGACGAGGACAGGTCCATAGGGAGGACGACGGTGGCGACGCTCCTCGGACAGAGGCGCGCCCTAGAGGCCTACGACTGGGTGGTCGCCCTCTCATACGTGCTGACGGTCGCCCTGAGCGTCCTGCTGGACCGCCCGTGGCTGCTCATCGTGCTCCTGAGCGCGCCCCTGGCGCTCCGCCTGACGAAGGCCTTCGCGGCAAGGCTCCCCCTGGTGGCCCCCGACAGGAAGGCGGCTCAGCTGATGGCAGCCTTCGGCCTGCTCTACGCGGTGGCGCTGGCGGCATGAGCCCCAGTCGCGCCCGGACCGCCCAGACCTAACCCCTAAGGGGCGACGGGATTTCGGGGGGCGGGTCCGCGGCGCCGGCGCAGGCTTAAGAGGACGAGCCGGAATAGCGAGAACCCGAAGGCGCTTGCTGGTCGAGTCAAAGGAAGAAAACGGGGCCTACTGGATCATACTGAACAGAGAAGAGAAGGCGAACGCGATAAACATCGGGATGTGGCGGGACATCCTGAAGAAGCTGAACGAGGGCATCGCGTCAGGGAGCAGCCTTATCGCGATTACAGGGACGGGGAAGTACTTCTCCGCGGGCGAGGACCTCGGCGACCTCAGCAAGGCGGCGACCTTCACCGACGCGCTGAACCTCTTCCTTGACACCATGAGGCCGGTCTTCGACAGGATATTCAGGTCGCCCAAACCCGTGGTGGCGGCCATCAACGGGATTGCGGTGGGGGCCGGGGCCGAGCTGATATTCGCCTGCGACATGGCGTTCGCGATTCCCGAGGCGACGTTCGCGCTCGCTCAGGGAAGGCAGGGGATAGGCTCGGCGCTCGCCCTGACCATAGGGATGCTGAGGATCGGGAGGAAGCAGCTCGCGCACCTGGCCATGACGGGGAAGAGGTTCGGAGCAAAGGAGGCCCAGGAGATGGGACTGATCAACGGGATAGCCGCGAGCGACCTGAAGGTGGAGATAGAGAGACTCGCCCAGGAAGTGGGCCGGACGCCGCTTCCTATACCGAGCTGAATAACACCCCAGACCTACCCTGCGTTGAGCGTCTTCTACGTGCCGGAAAAGGAACAGATCATAATCCCCTGAGACATTCGCCTAGCGGAAGCCACGAAGACTGACCATGAGCGCGACGCCCGCTGGTTCCTTGAGTTTGGCCACTTTAAGCCCCGAGAGGATCCACCATCGCCCGGGTCCTGACTTCGCTGCGAAGTAGACCAAAGACGAGGGCAGGCCGGGAATGACCAAGTTGATTCTGGCGTTCAAGAAGGACCAGCACCTCGCAAGGAACATGGTCCAGTCCTTCATCCTTCGCAAAGTCTCAGGCTACTGTCCATACATCATAGTCACTAATTACATCGGGAAGAACCCGCAGAGTCGTCGCTCGCTGTATGACCCTCACTCTATCGGAGTCTTCGAAGGTGGCGTTCCGAGGCTGTATGATTCCACCCCATTTGAGCGGGAGATAGTCGAGAAGGTTCTGTGGGCAGACAGCCATCCCGAACAGTGCGGTCGCGCACGTGCCACAAGGGGGACCAATGGCGCAGAGCTGCGGCAGAAAGGGCGGCCCGCAAGGTGATGAAGCCCAAGAGCCGCAGAGCGGAGGCCTCGTTCCAGTTCAGGTACCGGGATGATCCCATCGACATTCGGGCCCTTGCTGAGCAGCTCGGGGTCGAGAACGGGCTCCTAGCAGAAGCGGCTTCGAGAAAGGGCTATGTCGTGGCAGGGCTGCATGCCGCGCCGTTCAGGACGAAACGGCGGATTGGACTGAAGAGTGACATTCGGAGCGCGGTCAGGAGTGCAGAGGGGAGGGTCTTACCGGTCGCCGAACTCTCTGGCCGCATGGCGTATTTCGGCCGGCTATGGGAACAGTATCCGATCGACTTGGCTACGCACATCATTGTCAAGTTAGGGTTCGACGTCACGACGACTGAATCTGGTTCATTCGTGAGCCTGAGCTAAGCTCACATCGACAGTGTCGCCTTACAGGCACTATTTGTTGTTCTGTGAACAGCCTCGACATGTTGGATGACGACACCGCCGTCGAGTTCCTCAACATCTCCAGGGACTACATGCTGAGCTTGGCAAGGATGGGTGTATGGTGGGTCTTGATAGCGAAGGAGCAGTTCATGAGCATTCTGGAGTCAAGGGCGCACAGGGTGGGCGAGGTAGTTGCAGGCCCCGTCGATCCGAGTGAGGCCATTGACTCTTGGAGAGGTGGAACGAGCAATTGAGGTTCGCCAGAAGAGGTATGCGATCGGGAGCGGGGATGAGCCTGTGGCGCACGAGGTAATCTCGTGGCTTCACGAACAGTCGGGGGGTGAGGCGAGAGCGATGTTCAACAAGCTTACCGAGCGGGTCTACAGTTACCATGCCACCGTCCCCAGGCCAAAGACATCCCAGTTAAGTTGGCGAGGAACATCTTGATCGACGAAGCAAGGAGGAAGGCCGAGGATCTGGACATACGGACCAACCATCTGAACGTACTCAGGAAGGCAGTCACGAATGGGAGTTTGAGGCTGAGCAAGTTCCGTGCCTATGGCTTCAAGAGCGAACCAGCGCTCAGTTATGCCGCCCAGAAACTGTGCAATCTGAACTTACTGCGACTGACAGAGGAGGACAAGGTTGTCACGTACATACCCGCTGTCGACGCCAATCTCGCTTCCTCCTAGGACTGAATAGTGAACTGGGCGCCTGCGCAGAGTTTGTGCCGCTGCCTCCAACTTAACCAACAACGTGGCCGAAGCCCTACAGATCATGGATTACTGCTGTAACTTGGCAGTCTCCCCATATCTTCACTTTCCAGAACAGCTCTCTATCTACAATCAAGCCTCGAGCAGAACGGAACTCGTGCCCGCGATTCTCCAAGCCTCGAATCGAACAGAGAGGTGCGAATCGCTTTGGGACCCAGATATCGTAGTCCCACCAGTGGCGCTGGGGGGCGGTCAGGGCCTTTCCCTTTGAATCCGCACTCCTCGCAGCCAGCCTAGCCGGGGGTGCTGTCCCGAAGAGCTTTCAGGAGGTCTGGACCACCTGACAGTTCCGGAGTCCTTTCCAGGTCCACCTTCACGGACTCCTGGTCTTTCAGCCCGTTTCCGGTCGCGACGCAGACGATCGTTGCGCGTGGGCCCAACGTCCTTCGCAGATGCTTGAGCGCCGCTACCGGCGTCGCGCTCGCGGCCTCGACGAACAGGCCCTCCTTCGAGGCGAGCTCGTCGACGGCTTGGAGGATCTCCCTGTCCGTAACCGTCATCGACAGGCCTCCCGAATCCCTGATCGCGCGAAGCGCCTTCTTCCACGATGCTGGTTTCCCTATCCGTATGGCTGAGGCGACCGTCCTGGCATCCCCCCACGGCTTCACGTGGTCCCTTTTCTTCTCGTAGGCTTCCGCTATCGGCGCCGCTTCGGCCGCTTGGACGCCAACCATCCTGGGGAGCCTGTCCGAGATCCGCCAGGACTTCAGCTCCAGGAACCCCTTCCAGATTGCGCTGATGTTCCCAGCATTCCCGACGGGCAGCACCACGTAGTCCGGCACGCGGCCTCCTAGCTGCTCGAAGACTTCGTAGGCCAGGGTCTTCTGCCCTTCGATTCTGTAGGGGTTGATCGAGTTCATCAGGTACAGCGCGGGGTTCTCTCGGACTACCTCGAGGACTAACCCCAGGGCTTCGTCGAAGTTCCCCTTCACCCTCAGGATCCTCGCCCCGTGGACGGTGGCCTGGACGAGCTTCCCCGCGGCCACCTTCCCCGAAGGAACAATGACCACAGCTTCCAGGCCCCCTCTTGCCGCGTATGCCGCAAGGGAAGCGGAGGTGTTCCCCGTCGACGCACAGACGAGCGTCCTTGCGCCCCTCTGGCTCGCCTTCGTAACCGCGACCGTCATCCCCCTGTCCTTGAAAGACCCCGTTGGGTTCTGCCCCTCGTTCTTGATGTAGAGTTCCTGCAACCCCAGTCCCTTCCCGATGCCGGACGACGGGACCAGCGGAGTTCCCCCTTCCTGGAGCGAGATGGGCTTGACGTCCCTCGCGAATGGCAAGCCCCTGGCATATCTCCAGACACCGAGCGCTACCTGCCCGCGAAGCAGCGACCTCCTGGCGGGTTTTCTGCCGACCGGGACCAGCTCGAGCAGGTCCCCGCAGGAGGGGCATCGAAAGTCCGGCGGCTCGGTCGCGGTGTACTTGCCGCACTGAATGCATCGAATCGCCCATCCGTTGTTATCCGTCGACGCGGCGAGCCCCCCCTCCGACAGATGTCCAGTATCCTTCCGCTTCCACCCCCTCCATTCCGAAAGCCCTCCTCATTTCCTTCAGCACCTCCGCGGGCCTCACGCTGGAGCCGTCAACCAGAGCCAGCACGGTCGGCCCGGCCCCACTTATGCATACCCCCACGGCCCCCGCCTGGAGGGCCATCTTCCTCACTCTGCCGTAACCGGGAATCATCGCCGCCCTGGTTGGCTCCACCACTCCGTCCTCCATCCCTCGACCTATCATGCGGATGTCCTTCCTGGCGAAGCCTGCGACCACCATGGAAGCTGAGGCCGTATTTTGGACGAGTTTTTCCAGCTCAACCCGCTCAGGGAGGATGGACCTGGCGTATTCCGTCTTCCTTCTCGGCAGCGTGACGGTCGGCGTGGCGAGACAGATTCTGAGCGACTCCGGCGGGTCGAACTTGGTGACCTCAAGGGCTGGGCTCGGCCTGGCGACGGTGAACCCGCCTAGGAGGGCGGCTGCCACGTTGTCGCAGTGCTCCGACCCGGATGAGACGAACTCGCCATGAGTTGCGTAATTGACGAGCTCTGGAAGCTTCAGCCCCAGCCCGAAACATTCGTTCATAGCGAAGGCGCCTGCTGCTGACGAGGCTCCGCTGCTTCCCAGGCCTACTCCGATGGGCACACGCTTCTCGAGCGCCATCGATATGTGAGAGCGGATCCCGAAGTCCTTCGCAATCTTCAGAGCGACGGCGCTGGATGCGTTCTTTCTAGCATCTAGGGGGACCGTTCTTGCCCCCCTGACCCTGATGTCCACCTTCAGGCGAGAGGAATCCTCTGCCAGAAGCTTCAGCCCATCCGTTGGTCTCTCCAACGCGATTGCGAAGACGTCGTACCCTGGGCCCAGGTTCGCTGACGATGCTGGCGTCCGGACCTCCACCGAGAGCGGTCTCGATTTGGCCACAGGACTCGACCTATCTCGGATTGGCGATTAGGGCGGTGTGCAGAGCCCTGACCGCTTTGACTGCGTCTTCCGAACCGACAACGAACGAGACGTTGAGCTCCGACGAGCCTTGCGCGATCATCCGCACGTTGACGCCCGCTCGGCTCACGGCGGAGAAGACCCTCGCGGCCACCCCGGGGGTCCCCTTCATCCCGGCGCCAACGGCCGCGACGACCGCGACGTCCGGCTCCAGGTCGACCCGCGCGCTCCCCGCCAGCCCTGACAGGCCCCTCTGCAGGGCCTTCCCCGCCCTATCGAGCGTCCCTCTCCGCAGCACGACGCTGATGTTCGACTCGGAGACGCTCTGAGAGATCATTAGGATATTCACACCAGAATCGGCCAGGCTGCGGAAGATGTTTGCGGCCGTCCCGGGCCGGCCTGCGAGAGTCTCGCCGGAGACCGTCAGCATACCCACATCTCTTACGAGCGCTATCGACTTTACGACCTCGGCGCTCTTCTTCTGGCTAGACCAGATCAAAGTTCCGGGAGAGTCGGGGCTGAAACCGTTCTTGATGCGGACGGGGATCTTCGAGAGTCTGACCGGCCCCAGGGCGAGAGGATGCATGTTCTTAGCGCCGAAGACGGCCATCTCTTCTGCCTCGACGTAACTCAGTTCGCGGACGACCCTTGCCCCCGGGACTAGCCGTGGGTCCGCAGTCATGATACCGTCCACGTCGGTCCAGATCCAGATTTCGTCCGCTTCCCAGTAGGTCCCCAGCAGTGTAGCCGTGAAGTCGGAGCCCCCTCTTCCGAGGGTGACAAGGTCGCCATTCTCGGTCGCGGCAACGAAGCCTGTCACGACGGGGACGACGCCTCTCGAGACCAGCTGGTTCAGGCGCCTCTTCACCGCGCGCCTCGCCACCTTCTCGATCGGCAGCGCCTCGCCGTGGGAGCCGTCTGTGATTATCCCCGCCTCTCCGCCGGTGAGCGCCTTGGTTTCCAGGCCCTCCGCTTTCAGGGCATCGGCTACGATGGGGGCCGACAGTCGTTCCCCGAATGAAAGTATGAGGTCCATAGAACGTGGGGTAAGTTCTCCGAGGATCGAGACACCCAGAAGGGTGACTCTCAGTCCCTCAAGGAGGGCCTCGGCCCTTGCCGAACCCTCAACTGCACGACGTATGCCCGCATCCCGAAGCACCCTGGAATGGTAATCCCGAAGCCCATCGACGAAGAGGTTGATTTGACTCTCCTTCCAATGTTTGGAGTCCCGCGCTGCCCTGAGCAGAAGGTCGGTCACATCTCCCAGAGCAGAGACCACGGCGACCACTTGGTCCTCCTTCGCTCGTGTAGCGATGACCCTTGCCGCCCTCCTGACGCCTCCCTTGCTCGCAAGCAGGCTCCCCCCGAACTTCATCACGATTCGCGCGTCGAGTCACCCACCGAACCTCAGCTTCCGTATGGCCAGGAGGTCCCTGAGGACCGCCGTGCTCGTGGCAGCCCCGCCCCCCGCAGGACCTTCGATGACTCTCGGACCAGAGAGCCTGCAGTCGAACCGGACCGCGTTGTCGGTGCCTCGGACGCAGAGAGAGTCGGCTTCGGGCAACTCTTCGACTCTGACGCTCACGCCGTCGGCGGCGGAGGCGACCATCCTGAGCCTCCTCCCTTTCCTTCGGGCCTTCTCCATCCGGGCCTGAGCTATTCCCCTTATCCCTTCGAGAGGGCGGACACTCTCGAGGGTGAAGCTCTTGCCCAGGACGTGGTTCGCCAGGATTACTATCTTGCACGCTGAGTCCACCCCGTCTATGTCCAGCCCCGGGTCGGCCTCGGCGTACCCCAGCCTCTTCGCCTCGCTGAGCGTCGATTCGAACTCAACCCTACGCTCTTCCATCTCAGACAGGATGAAGTTGGAAGTGGTGTTGAGAACCCCGTCAATGGCCGTCACTTCGTCCGCCAGTGCAATCAGTTCGCCTAGATCAGTCACCGGAAGACCTCCGCCGACGCAAGCACCGTACCTGAGCGCCCGGCCTCGGCGTTTCGCGTCGGCCAGCAGTTGCCTGTAACAAAGGGCCAGGGACATCTTGTTGGCTGTCACGACGTCTTTCCCGCTAGCAAGGGCCGCACTGATGTGCGAAAGAGCGGGTTCCGCGTTGACGGGGTTGCTGGGGGTCAGCTCGACGAGGACGTGCGCGTCGGTCTCTCTGATTACAGCCAGGGGCTCTGGATGCTCCGTGTCGTCCCCGACCATCCCCGTCCTTCTCTTCCTCAGTAGGACCTTGCGCAGATCCAGACCCCCGTCATCCACTGCGGCACTCTTGGAATCTACCGCCGCAACGACTCTGATGTCGTCGCCGTACCGCTCCGAGCGGATTCTTCGGGCAAGAGCCGTTCCGACCGTGCCCAGGCCGACGATGATGACTCTGATCTCTCTACTCAAGAAAGCCCCTATCGTGCAGCAATTCGGCGGCCCGGGTGGACAGAGGGGAGAAGACAAGGTCGGCATCTATGGACTTCGGCTTCGTCGGCTTCACCACATCTCCGCAACCTCGGGGGAGATCTGAAGACCGGTTCGCGAGCGTATCGCCTTTCCGTATTTCCTTCCGACACCCATCCCTGTCGCTCCCAGTATTGCCACTCTCTTCCTCTTCAAGCCACTATCCCGCTAAGACTCCCTGGGGTCATAACCCTTTAGTTCTCGTTTATCCCAGCATTACTCAACTTCAGTGTGCCCCACCAGTGATTTCGGCGGCAGCAGCAGGATAGACCAGTGATCATAATCTTCGATGTTGAGGGAGTCCTAGTGGACGGTGAGTTTCTCCCAGAGTTGGCAAGGCTCGTAGGGAAGGAGAAGGAGGTCCATGAGATTACTCGGAAAGGAATCAGTGGAGAGATGAACTGGGAGCAGAGCCTCCAGAAGAGGATCGAACTGCTCAGAGGCTTGCCGCTGCAGGTCTGCGTCTCCATCTCCGAGAGACTTCCCTCGATGAAAGGCGCGCAGGAGATGGTCAGGAAGCTCAAGGAAATGAGTGCACTTCGGGTTGGCGTATCTGGTGGCTTCTCTTTGCTGGCCAATAGAGTGAAGGCCGAGCTGGACCTAGACCACGTCTTCTCCAACGAGCTCATCTTCCACGAGGGGCGCTTGATTGGCTACGGGCTTCTAGTGAGCTCAAACAAAGCTCAAATCCTGAACACGGCCTTTGGTGACATGCTGAAAGATGACAAGAAGGTGGCCGTCGTGGACGGGGCCAACGACCTCGACCTCTTCAACCTGGTGGACCTCAAGATCGCGTTTAACGTCCAGGAGATTGTAAGACAGCGGGCCGACGTAGTCGTCGACGGGAAGGACCTGAGCGAGATACTCAAAATCGTAGCCGAGAACTTCAGAGAAGAAGCGCCTGACCACTGAGTCGTCGTCCCGAAGCCCCTTTCCGCTGCAGTGGGAAACGGGCGATTTTGCGATGGAAACACAGGCAATGGCGTCGATAACCTTCGGATTGCCTTTCACAGAACTTCCTTAGAGGTCGTAAACTACTCCCGGAACCTTCGGAAAGGCCTGAACTTCTCCTATATGCTTGGCTCCAGCAAGCCAGGCCGTGAGTCTTTCGACGCCAATTCCAGCGCCCGCCGATGGCTTGAGTTTGCCTTCTTTAGCCATCCTGAGAAGCAGAGTGTAGCTCTCCTTCTTCACGCCATCGCGCTCCATCTTTGCCGTAATCCTGCCGTACTCCCATTCGCGTCTGGCCCCCGAGAGCACTTCGCCGTATTTCGGTACGAAGAGGTCATAGTTGTCCCACCTGCCCGTCGCTGGGTCTTCAAAATCGTAGAACTCCCTTGGGATGTTTGTCACCCAGACCGGCTCACGAATCTCTTGAGGCAATCTCGTCTCCCACTCGGCTCCGTACTTCGCCATGAGGTCTTCCCTGTCGTGGGCCTTGAACGGTGTCACTGGCGCCTTGAGGCTGCCGTATCTGCCAAGGTATGTCAGATCCCGTCTAGCCTGCTTCTTGGCGTGCCGTATCAGTCCTGCTATGACGGCTTCGAATAGGCGTTTGACGTCTTTGGAACCAGCACCCCTTATCTCGAAATCGAGCTGGGTGAATTCGTACGTATGCCATCCCGTCGCCTTTCTCTCCCTCTTCTCAATCCTCACGTTTGGAGAGAGAACAAAGAACCTTGGATAAGCAGTCGAACTCGCGACAAGCTTGTGGATTATCATGCTCAGAGTTGTCCTTACGGTCTCGCCATAAATCTCTGTCTCGACCCTCTTCTCAATCGACGCCCCGGGGTCCGGCCACAAGGGATCTGTCGACTTAGAGAAGATCACGGGAAGCAGCCAGGTGAATCCTCTGCCCGTGAGGGCGTCGGTTAGGTACCTGAGCACCTCGGTGCTCACCCTGCCGATGTGCGCCTTCCTTACGATTTCGCTCTCGGACAATTCGTTCAGAGGTTTCGGAATCTCGAAGGCCCCTGTCGTCTCGACCGTCACAGTCATGTAGAGACGAATTCTACCGATATCTATAAACACTTTGACATAATCCGTGGCACTTTGTCGGAATGTAAATCATATAAGGGCCTTTTTCCCAGCGTTTTGCTGGTATGCTAGACACCAAAGACCAGAAGATACTGGCAGAGCTGCTCGAAGACGGCAGGAAGTCGGTGGTTGAAATCTCAAGCGAACTCCGGATTCCCAGAGCGACGGTCCAAGAGAGACTGAAGAGACTCGTTGACTCCGGTGTCATAAGAAAATTCGTTGCGATTCCTGACTATTCGAAGATAGGAAAGCAGGTTACCGCTCTCGTCCTTGTCTCTTTCAGGAATGCTGAGAACGTCTCCCAGCGCAGCCTTGCGGAGCAGATGTCCAAGATTCCGGGGGTCCACGAGGTAATTGTGATTTCGGGCGAATGGGACATAGTGCTCAAGGTGAGGGCAGGCTCGGTAGAGGAGGTTGGCACCCTAGTCGTCGATAAGCTGAGAATGATGAAGGGGATCGAGAAGACACAGACCTGCGTTGCATTCCAGACAATAAAGGAGAGCGTCTAAACACGATCAGGATATCCAGGTCTTGAGCGTGGCCAAGTGCGCTGGGTTCAGATCACAGAGGATTAGAACCCACTAACATTCCTTGGTTTACTGGTAAACTGGTGCGCAGATCCGACCCGCGGCAAACGAATGAAGCTGAGTGAGGGGAAGTGAACCCGTAGGCATATTGCCCCGGCCGGCCTCCATGAGTTGGAAGCGGAAGCTGAAGCCCTGTAAAAGCCACTGTGGAAAGCGCTTCAGCGGACGTAGAGCGCGGCGAACTTCGTGAAAGCTTCCTCGTGACGCATCGGCCGCGGAGGTGACTTGAACCCGTAGGCGCAGATTTCCCCGACCGTCCCCAGCTTCCCGACCTTCATGCATCTGTATGTCGCCCTTATGACGTCGAAGAGCACGTTCCCGGCGTTCGCCCCGTCGGAAGAACGGAGATACACGTCGACGGTCACCCCGCTCTCCATGAAGGTGCTCCCTGTGAACCAGAAGTAGCTGGTCCTGTCGTTGCCCATGTAGTCGACGTAGTCGGTGGTCCCTGCGATGGTCTCGAACTTGTACGGGACCTCCTCGGCAACGGAAGAGGTCTTCACCCCTCTCTTGGCCATCTTGATCCCCTCGTCTATGGTGTTCATCGTCTCTGAACCGCCGCCCACGTCAAGCTGGTAGCTCTTCGAGACCTTGATGCCTCGCTTTACCATGAGGCCCAGCAGGCCCTTGTGGAATATGGTGCCGCCGAACTGGCTCATGAGGTCATCCCCCACGAGCGGGAGCTTGGCCTTCTGGAAGTCAGCGACCAGCTTGTTGTTCTTCAGGGCCAGGGCCGGGGTGCAGTTGATGAAGCCGCAACCGGCTCGCAGGGCTGCCCTCGCGTAGTCCTCGGTCGAGGAGGTGCACCCTGAAGAGATCATGTTGACAAGGATATCCGCCCCAGAGTCTTCGAGCCCCTCGGACACGTCGTCTGAGCTCATCCGCTCGAGCCTTACACCGCTGAGGTGAGGTGCGACGTCCCCCCTCGAGATGCCGCCCCTGACCGTGACCTTGCTCCGAGGGATGGAGACGTACTTCTTGGCCACGTTGGGGGGCGCGAACACGGCCTTTGAGAGCTCCAGCCCCACCTTCCTGGAGTCAATGTCGAAGGCGGCGACTATCTGTATGTCTCTGGGTTTGAACCCGGCCACGTTCGGGTGCCAGAGTCCCTTCTTTTCGTCTCCTGAATAGAACCTCAGGCCCTGGACCAGCACAGAGGCGGAATTTCCTACCCCCGCCAGCGCCACCTTGATTGGCAAGCTATCTCACTTGAACTTCGCGAACGCCGCGAAGACGCCCACCACCGAAAGGACAAGGCCAAGAGAGTAGTTGATGGCGACTATCTCGGCGGCCTGACCGGGGACCCCTGCGTTGGCGTATGTGTAGTATAGCAGGAGGATGCCGAACGCTAGCACTATGATGCCCATGAGCCTGACCAGGGCATCCACCCTGGACTGCTCTGCTTCAAACGTCATTGGCCTTTTCAGGCAGCGGGGAAGGGTATTTTAGCGATTCTTCGCTCTTGAAGCAGGTCAGGAGCTCTTCATCATCTCCAGCTTCTCAGGGAGGTAGGTGTCCACGATGTAGCTAAGGCCGTACCTGGCGAAGGCCTCCTGCTCGCTCTTCCGCTTGTACTTCAGGAATGTCTCGAGCTCGTCGTGCCACATCTTCTCGGTGTACCTTGGATCGGACTTCAACTCGTAGAGCCGCTTGATGTCGACCTCGGTCAGCTTGTCCGAAGGGAGCTTGTACTTCTGGATGTCGCTCGCGTACACCCCGAGCCACTTGGAGTTGGGGGTGGTCAGTTCCCTCAGGTGGGCCGCGTTGGCCGAGTTGTGAAGCAGTATTCCAGAGCTGCCTCCAATGAACCTCTCGACGCCAGGGACTGAGACGTCGTATACGTATTCGTCTTTCTTGGATGTCTGCTCGATGGCGACCAGGGGGTCAAACGCGACGTCGCTCTCGGCAAGGTTCAACAACGATGTAGCCAGATCTCTCGAACCCCGCTCAATGGGAGCTTGGTCGCATTCCAGCATGTGGGCAAGCACCCCAATGACGTGCTCGCGGTTCGTCCCACCCTCGCGGTCATGCTGAATCACCTCGCAAATCCGTCGGTACAGTATCTGTGATTGGGAATGGTGGTTAGCATGGCGGTATATCTCCTTCTTCATATGAACTAAACCGGTGTTTACGACTGGAAACGCCTTGGGCATTAGGTAAGAGCTCCTCTCCGTCGACTGGACGTGTGCTAGGATCAGAGCCCTGTCTTTGTCATGCAACACTGTAGACGCCACCTTCTCAACTTCCGAGGCACCTGAGACAACCAGGGAGACCCCCCCTTTCCCAGTCGATGGGAATATCCCGTTCATCGTCATGAGATACGCGAGCTCAGACATCATAGATGGATTCTTCATTTTCCACACTACCCCCCCGGAGTTTGTTATGTAGCCGTCCCCGAAGCAGCCCTTGAGGAACTCTAGGACCTGAGACTTCTTTGCGGAGAAGATGACCGAAGGCAGGTGCTTGTGCGCGAACCCGGTGCCGCAGAGCCGCAGGAAGAGGAGGGCCGTCGGTGTTCCGCCGAAACGCAGGCTTAACCCGTTCCCTTCTACGTCGACCACCCTTCTGATTGTGGATTCGGGGAAGGCTTCTCTGATGCAGAGTTCGGCGTCTTCTACGACCTCAGGCTCGTGCAGACCGAAGGAGAGCTCCACGGCGCGGGGGATTCCTTTTGATTTCACGACCCTCCCCTCAGAGATGTAGTACCCCAAGAGTCTCGAGAACCCCTTAGTTAGCCAGATGAGTGCAGGGAGTCGGTCAGGATTCCTGCTTTCGCGGCAACTGATGTGAGCAGAACGCAGCCTAGAGAGATTGGGCCTCTTCAGGCCAGATCGGAAGGACGTCAGCTTCCGCCTGGAGTGATGTCTCGAGCCTTGGCCGGGAAGATGCACATACAGCCTTGGTACTTTCGCCTCCTGGGATAATCCCAAGAGTTCGGAAACCGCGTTCACCATGGCGGGCGGGCAGTTCTTCCGCGAAGCGCTTCTGCCAATCACCAGCAGTTCGCCAGCCTTCAGGTCCGTGGTCGGAACTGGTTGTATCTGTCCGTCCCTTAGCACAAAGACGCTATGGTTCGGGGTGACTTCGACCGTTCTCCCGCTGGATGAAACGAGACGGTAGAGCGGTCCGGTGTTTCTGTGGCGAATCGCAGCTGAAAGAGGCTTGAATCTGACTTTGGTATCGGCATCAACGGTGAGGGTTTCATAAGGTATGGCACCGCAAATCTCGTTCCCTGATGAGTCGTAGTAGTAGCCGTACTTCTCTATGCAATCGTCCACGAACTGCCCGATAGGGACGGGCTGTATCCTCCCGGTCGAATCACGGACAATGATTGGTTCGTCCCTCTGAACAGAGCCGCTCTTGATGACCATGGCTATGTGGGCCCCCCAGGGGTCAGCGTCGCAGAGGATCCCCACGGGGAGGCCGAGCTCCTGGTTCAGCCGTCTGATGAGGAACCGCGTCGACCTCGGGGGCTGCCCTGCGGTGTTGATCAGTATCGCCTTGTACTTTTGGTGCACCCTCTCCTCGATGAACCTGGTGAAAAGGCCGCCCTTCTCTATCGCAAGGACGATCTCCGCGTCAGTGTCTCTGAACTCTGCTGTGGTGAGCGCCGGCCCGATCATCACCCCGTCGGGGTTAGCCGAGAGGTCAGCGGTCTTCCCTTCGTAGCCTGGGACGGTATATTCTATGGTCATGTTCCCGAAGATGGCGCTCCTTTCCTCCGGGTAGATGTTCATCCCCTCCCTGGCCATCTGCATCAGGACCTCCAGGTCCGTGATCAGCTCGTCCGACTCTGCCTGGTCCTGGAACTCGACGTTGAACGCCTGGGCCGAATAGAACACGTCTCTGAGGGTGGACGTGCGCTTCTCGTCCACCAGCTTCTTTGCGAAGGAGGCGAGCCAGACCAGCTGGGTGAACGGGCGGATGTGCTTGATGTTCCCCGACGACTTCTTCACCGTGGTCGCGCCAAGCACGAACTGCTGCAGCTTCTTGTCGTAGACTATGTTCCGGACCGAGCGGCTGGCCAGGGTCAGGCTGGGGAAGCGCCCCTCGTCCAGGTCGGTGTAGACGCTCCCTCCCAGCTCGTGGAGGAGGCCCTGGACCGTGTTCTGCCTCGTCTCAGCTGAACCTGTCGATTGCTTCTTGGTCGCTTTTTTCTTGGTTGACATTTTCTCCCTCCGCTTCATCTGCCGGTCCCCCCTCGGGCTGACCGGCTTCATTAGTCTCATCCCCGTCAGACTCGCTGCCTATGAGCTGCCTGTACTTCGGGAGCGATTTCTTCCCTGCCAGTTCGGTGGAGAACTGGGCGATCAGAGGTAGGTACTTCCCGTAGATGTTCATCTTCTTCTGGACCGCTTCCATGCTCCCCTTGTGGGATAGGAAGATCCCGAGCCTACGCAGCGCCTCCCGCACTGCGTTCCTGATCTCCCTCTGGATCTCCGGCCTGTCCGCGATGTATTCCTTGCCGACCGTCTTGTACGGAATCCTAGTGCTCGCGATGTGTGTTATCACGCCGACCGGGGCGTCGGACGGGACGTGGTACCTTCGCCAGTCCACTTCCTCGTTGAGGACCTCGAAGCTGACGTCGGAGCTCTCGTCGTAAAGGAGCGGGATCCGGTTCGCGAACCTGAAGAGCTTGACCCCGGGTTGCAGCACCTTCCCTCCGTAGGCCACCCCGACCTCGACCAAGAACGGGAAGCCCGAATATGACGAGGGAGGCCGCATGACCACGGTGGAGAACTCGGGCTGGAGCTCCTTGGCGATGCCCGCCATGAGGATCTCCTCGCCGATGGGCGAGAGCACGGCAGCATCGGGCTGGAGGAAGTCGGGGAAACGTTGGAGTGCATCCACCACGGCTACTATCTGGTTGGTGCTGAGCCTCTTCGGAGGGAGCTTCGAGTTCACCCCTGCGAACTCCAGGAACTTGGTCGCTATCCTGTCCCCCACTCTGTGGAAGTGCGTGACCATGAACGTCTTCATGTCGTGCTCCTCCGACACCTTCACTATTCGCTTGAACGCCTCGACGTCCACGCCGTAGGGGTGTGGCAGAGTCTCCTTGGGAGGGGAAGGCATCGTGGTGGTTGCCCTTTCGTAGTAGGTTATCTGGCCGGTGGGGTCGACGAATGTCAGGTTGGCATAGCTGGCCACCAGGGCGGTCTGCTTGAAGTAGTCGCCTATCTTCTGGGACGCGCGGAGGTAGTCGCCCTCTAGGACTATGTCCACCCGGGTCCCCGTTGAGCCGTCGGCGTCGCTGTTGAATCGCTTGAGGACGGTGGGCCTGTTCTCCCCTATGTCTATCATCATCTGGAAGCCGTACTTGCGCTTCCCGTCGGGGGAGGTGGTCACCGTCACAGGCTTGTTGGTGGTGATCTGGCCATATAGGATGGCCATGGTCCCTCCCAGGCCGAACATCCCCCGGGACTGTCTCAATACGTACTTCGACCCGTAGAAGACCTTCCCGAAGGCGCTTGGTACGTGCTGCGGCGCCACCCCCGTGCCGTTGTCGATGACGGTGAGCCCGTAGGGCTTCGGGTCCGGGAGCGACAGGTTGGGGTCCATGGGCGTTATCCTGACATAGACGTCCGGCGGCGTCCCTATCATCTCAGCAGAATCCAGGGAGTTCTCGACTAGCTCTCTGATGGCCATGTAAAGGGCGCGCGCGGGGTTGGTGAATCCGGCCAGGTCACGGTTACGGTAGAAAGAACTCTGAGGGCGAAATCTCCGCGAATGTGGCCTTGCTACTCAGTAGTCATCACCTCCAGATCTCCGATACCTGCCGTCCCAGTCGCCGACTCAAGTGTGAAGATTTCAATCTAACTGTTCCTGCTCTCTTCCTGAGAGCCCGCCCGCAGGTATCAACCTGAACCGGATATATGCTAGTGCTCAAGCTTCCGGAGTTTTTCTTCAAGGGTCTCCGGCGAAGTACCCTCCCAGAGGAACATCCTCTCCATCTTCTTCCTGGTTCTGGCCTTCTGGAGCGTGTTGTAGACAGTCTTGTGCTGGCTCCCCGACGCCAGGGACCTCACAGCGTCCGACGCCAGCTGGACCTCGCCGGCCTCTCCGATTATGGCCACGGTCCTGCCGTACACAGACAGGTTGCAGGAGGTCAACTCTTCGATTACGCGGCGAGACTTTCCCTTCAGACCTATCACCCTGCCCCTTATCCTCTCGAGGGATTTCGCGCTCCGTCCCGCGTAGCCGCGGAGGTCTATCACCTCCAGGGCAATCCCCTCGTCCAGCAGCCTGCGAGCCTTCTGGGGGGAGAATCCGCGTCCTATCGCTTCGATGACCCTGGTCGCCGAGAAGGGGTCGGTCCCCAGGGCCGACCCTGATTTCATGAACACCAGCCCCTCCTTGCTGTCCACCTGGAGGCTGACGTTCATTTCGCTCTCGAGGTATCTCTTGGTCGCCCCTTCCTTGCCTATGACAGCGCCCACCCTGTCGACCGGTATCCGCACCACCTGCTCGAAGCTCATCTTGAGATCTCCTTCATCCACTCATCTGCTTCCGTCTCTCCTATCCCTCTCTTCCTAAAGAACCTGACCATGTTGGAGACGTCCCTTTTCAGGAACCCCTGTGCCTGGGGGTGCGAAGAGAGGACCGCGGACCCCATGTCGAACAGGACTGGCCCCCCGCCTGTCTTGAACACGTTAAATTCCGAGAGGTCGGCATGGACGAGCCCAGCGCCCTTCCAAAGGGCACCGATGGTCTTGAACGTCCACCTGTACTCCTCTTCGCCGACCTCCGCCTCTGAGAAGGTGGGGGCAGGGTCAGGAGGCGTCCCGATGTACTCCATTATGAGTATGTTCTTCAAGAAGGAGACAGGGGTGGGGACGCGGACACCTGCTCCCTGGGCGAGCTGGAGGTTCTTGAACTCCTTCCTGGTCCAGAGGTAGATGGTCTCCCTTGACCCGGCGGGCAGTTTGCCGAAGCGCCTGTCCCCGGCTATGTAGCCCATGCGCTTCCTGAAGTCGGAAGCAGACATGAGGTAGATCTTGACAGCGACCGCTCCGCCCGCCCTGTCCTCCCCCAGGTACACCCTGGCCTCCTTGCCTGCCCGCACCACGCCGTGGAGCTCGCCGAGGTCCTTCCTGGCTATCAGCTCCTCGACGGCCAGCATCGTAGACCGGTCGAATACCTCCTCCAGCACCTTCCTCTCGTCCGAGTCCCTCCTGAGGTATCTGCTCTCTCGTTCGAACCGCAGGAGCCTCTCTCTTATCTTGCCACTTTCGTCTGCGTCGACCACGCGCATCCTTGAATCGTTCAAAATTTATACGTATGAAGCGAAACGCGGTGTCCTCACAGGGGTACAGAGCCGGGATTGTTGGAGTTTGAAGAAGCCGGGAAGGGCGACGAGGACGCCTTGGAGGTGCTGAAGGAGCGCCTCTCAGAGGAGAAGAAGCGGAGCGATGAGCTCATGACGCGCCTGAGGTACTCTCAGGCAGACCTCGAGAACTACAGGAAGAGGGCAGAGAAGGAGCTGAAGGAGGCAGGAGAGGCAATGGCGAAGGGGCTGGTCTCCAAGCTCCTCGTGGTGTCGGACGAGCTGGAACTGGCCCTGAAGCACGCTGAAGGACCGGCAAACGCTGAGCTGCTGGAAGGAATCAAGATGGTCAAGGGGAACCTCCGTGCCGCGCTCCAGTCGGTGGGGGTCGAGGCCATCGACGCCCTGGGGAAGCCCTTCGACCCAGCCATCCACGAAGCTGTTGGGAAGGCCCAGGGCGAGGGAGAAGGGCCGGACCGGGTGGTCGAAGAGCTGAGGACGGGATACACGTTCCGAGGTCAGCTCCTGAGACCGAGCATGGTAAAAGTTGAATTGGCGCGTAAAACGGCCCGGGTGGAGGCTAGAACCGATGAGTAGCACTAGGGAGAAGGTCATAGGGATAGACCTGGGGACAACCAACTCCGCGGCAGCGGTGGTGGAAGCAGGGAGGCCGGTGGTGATCCCGAGCGCCGAGGGGGCGACCCCGGCGGGCAAGATGTTCCCCTCGGTGGTAGCCTACACAAAGGACGGACAACTCCTGGTAGGAGAGCCCGCGAGGCGCCAGGTGGTGACCAACCCGGACGGGACCGTCTTCGAGATCAAGAGGAAGATGGGGACAGACTACCGGGTCAGCCTCTCAGGAAAGGACTACTCCCCCGAGCAGCTCAGCTCCTACATACTCCAGAAGATCAAACATGACGCCGACGCGTTCCTGGGCTATCCTGTGAAGAAGGCGGTGATCACCGTACCAGCCCACTTCAACGACAACCAGCGTCAGGCGACCAAGGATGCGGGCGAGATAGCAGGCCTCGAGGTCGTTAGGATAATCAACGAGCCCACCGCTGCGTCGCTCGCCTACGGGCTCGACAAGTCCGAGAAGGAGATGAAAATCCTGGTGTTCAGCTTCGGTGGAGGGACCCACGACGCGACCATCATGGAGTTCGGAAAGGGGGTGTTCCAAGTCCTCGCCACCTCGGGGGACACACAGACAGGGGGGACAGACGTGGACAAGGCCATCATCCAGGTCCTCCTCGACGACTTCCGTTCGAAGACCGGGATAGACCTGACCGCCGACAAGACGGCCATGGCCAGACTGAAGGAGGGGGCAGAGCAGGCGAAGATCCAGCTCTCGAACCTGATGTCCACCGACGTGGACCTTCCATTCATAGCAAGCGATGCCTCCGGTCCGAAGAACCTTCACTACACGCTGACCAGGACCAAGCTAGAAGAGGTCGCCAGGCCGGTGGTCTCAAAGACGGAGCAGACCATACGTAGGGTGATCAACGACGCGAAGCTCACCCCCGAGCAGGTTGACAAGGTGATACTGATAGGCGGAATGACAAGGATGCCGCTGGTCCGGAAGTTCGTCGAGGACGTGGCCAGGAAGCAGGCCGAGAGAGGCGTCGACCCCATGGAAGCCGTCGCCATAGGCGCGGCGATACAGGGAGCCGTCCTGGCGGGGGAGATCAAGGACATACTTCTGTTGGACGTGACGCCGCTTTCCCTGGGCGTCGAGACCCTCGGCGGGATCACCGAGCACCTGATAGAGAAGAACGCTACGATACCGACCAAGAGGAGCAAGACGTTCACCACGGCTGCTGACTTCCAGACCGCCGTGACCATCCACGTGGTCCAGGGCGAGAGGAGCATGGCCGCTGACAACGTCTCTCTCGGGATGTTCAACCTGGCCGGGCTACCGCCGGCGCCCAGGGGCGTCCCGCAGATCGAGGTGACCTTCGACATTGACGCCAACGGCATCCTCACCGTAGGGGCGAAGGATCTCGGGACGGGGAAGGAGAGCAAGATAACGATAACCGCGTCGACCAAGCTGTCGAAGGAAGAGAAGGAGAGGCTCGTCAAGGAGGCGGAGTCGTTCGCCGACCAGGACAGGAAGAAGAGGGACGATGCGGAGGTCAGGAACGAGGCGGACTCTGTGCTCTACACGGCAGAGAGGACGAAGAGAGACCTGGAAGGCAAGGTCGACAAGGCGAGCACAGACAAGATAGACACGGCCGCTCAGGAGCTCAGGAAGGAGGTCGAGGGACAGGACACAGCGGCGATCAGGGATAAGAGCGAGGCGCTGAAGAAGGTCCTTCAGGAGGTAGGCGCGTCAGTCTATCAGCAACAGGCGCAGAGGCAGCAGCAGGGACAGCCCTCCGAGAGCGAGGGCGGCGGCCAGAAGGTCGGCGACGCCGACTACAAGGTTGTGGACGAAGGAAAGTAGGAGATAGCCTCCGTGGCCACGAAGGACTACTACGAGGTGCTCGGCGTCCAGAGAGGCGCGACCAAGGATCAGATCAAGGACGCATACAGGAAGCTCGCCCTCAAGTTCCACCCTGACCGGAACAAAGCCCCCGACGCTGAGGCGCGCTTCAAGGAGATATCCGAGGCGTACGCCGTGCTCTCAGACGACGAGAAGCGCAGGCAGTACGACTCGTTCGGGCGGGAGGGGGTGTACCAGAAGTACAGCCAGGAGGACATATTCAGGGGGGCCGACTTCGGCGAGTTCTTCAGAGGGGGAGGGTTCGGGGGCTTCGACGACATCTTCGCGCAGTTCTTCGGCGGAGGGGGGACGCGGCAGCCCAGCCGCGGCGAGGACCTGACCTATCACCTGGAGCTCAATCTGGAAGACATAGTCAGCGACACCGAGAGGGAGATCGAGGTCCCTAGAAGCGAAGTGTGCGCCACCTGCCACGGGAGCGGCGCCAAGCCAGGGACATCGCCTCGTCAGTGCACCACCTGCGGCGGGACGGGCCAGGTCCAGAAGGTGCAGTCAGCAGGCTTCGCACGCTTAGTCAGGATCACCGCCTGCGGCAGGTGCGGAGGGAGAGGATACACCGTGGATAGCCCTTGCAAAGACTGCAGAGGGCGCGGGACAGCGGCGAAGACCAGGAAGATCCGCGTCAGGGTTCCCGGCGGGATCGAAGACGGGTACACCCTCCGCCTCAGGGGCGAAGGGAACGCCGGGGAGAGAGGCATCCCGCCCGGCGACCTCTACGTCGTGGTGAACATCGGACCGCACCGGGTCTTCAGGAGGGGAGAGGAAGACCCCAGCAACGTGTTCCTGGAAGCCAAGATAGGGGTCGTGGAGGCCATGCTCGGCACGGAACTCACTGTCCCGACGCTGCACGGCGACGTCAAACTGACGATCCCTCACGGTACCCAGCCCGGAGAGAGGTTCATTGTCAAGGAGAAGGGTCTCCCGAAGTTCGGCGGATGGAGGGGCGGCCATGGAAACCAGTACGTGGTCGTCCGGGTCGAAGTCCCGAGGAAGCTGACTGACCAGCAGAGGGAGCAGGTGAAGAAGCTCGGAAGCCTCAGCTAGCCCGAGAACTTGTAAATCATCAGGAAGGGGATCTCCTGGATTTCACGTATGGCCTCCGGCGCCCCGACCTTGTTGCTGACGGCCAATGAGACAGACCTGGACCCGGCGAGATTTACTATCGAGCACGTCCGGATCAGCCTGAGGGCCTCGCCGCTGCTGACCACCTCGCCCGAGTAGAAGTCCTTGGAGAGGTGCACCTCCAGGTTCCCTTCGGCGACCGTGCGCCCCACCAGCTCTTCGTCGCATATGTTGACCAGTATAGACCCTCTGTACTCCGCGGTCCTGACGGAGAACCCCTTCTCGGCCAAGCTCTACGCAACCTTGGCGACCGACCTGGCCCCGCAAGCCTCGCAGACCATGAACCACATGCGCTTCTCCTTGTCCAGGTGGGTGTCTGGGCTCCCGCAGACTGGGCATATCACACCGTCCTTGAGATAGCGCTGTAAGAGCTGAGAGAACGAATCGCGGTCCTTCCGCCCTATGAAGATGGCTCGTTCCCCGTCAAGGGAGGCCGCCGTTGCGAGTTCTTTGGCGAGGTACATCAGGACGCGGCTTGATTCTCTTCTCAGGAGCTTGGGGAACTCGGCATAGTTTCGGAAGATCGTCTTGTTGCCCACCCAGATGACGTCCGGCTCTGGGAGCTCGAGCCGTAGGGCGCCGGACTGCTTCGCATCCTTGTCCAGGCCAGATCTGGCCCTGGAGAGGAGATCTTCGTACGACCGAGGCATTCGCAGAATCGTCAGACCAAGGTATTTCAAGTCTTCTGGCCTGCGCAGCTCTTCTCAAGCCAAAGATTAAATCGGAAACCTGAGGAGGCGGACTGTGAAGCCGGCGGCAGAGTTCGGCGTCTTTGGCGGCTCCGGGTTCTACAAGCTTGCAAAAGGGACAGGCAGCGCCACCGTGACCACCCGCTACGGGAAGCCAAGCGGCAAAGTGACGCTGGCGGATATCGAGGGGCGGAAGGTGGCGTTCATACCCAGGCACGGAGTCCACCACGAATATCCCCCTCACGCAGTCCCATACAGGGCAAACGTCATGGCCTTCAAGAAGCTCGGGGTGAAAAGGGTGATCGGCCCCAACGCCGTTGGAAGCCTGAAGGGTGAAGTTGCCCCAGGGGAGCTAGTCTTCTGCGACCAGTTCGTCAACTTCACGTCAGGGAGGAAGGACACGTTCTACGACGGGCCCGAGACGACGCATGTCAGCTCCGCGTCACCCTACTGCCCCCAGATGAGGAAGGCGGCGGTCGAGGCCGCTGATGCCCTGGGGCTCGAGTACCATCCCTCAGGGACCGTGGTCGTAATCCAGGGACCCCGGTTCTCTACCAAGGCGGAGAGCAGGTTCTTCTCGCGGCAGGGGTGGGATGTGATCAACATGACCCAGTATCCCGAGGCCGTGCTCGCGCGGGAACAGGAGATGTGCTACCTCAACATATCTCTGGTGACCGACTACGACGCGGGCCTGGAGGGCGATCCGAGCATGAAGCCGGTGTCCCACGAAGAAGTGGTCAGGGTATTCAACAGGAACCTTGAGAACCTGACGCGACTTATCGGAGAGATCGTGAAGCGGGTGCCTGGGGAGCGAACCTGCGATTGCGGCTCGGCGCTCGAACATGCGAGACTGAGCGCCTGATGGAGAAGCTCGAGACTGACATCAAGAAGGCAATCCGGAACATCCCGGACTACCCGAAGAAGGGGGTAGCGTTCAAGGACCTCACCACGCTCTGGGAGGACGGCAGACTGACCAGGCGGGTCACAGACGCCTTGGAAAGGAGGTGGAAGAAGGCGAAGCTCGACAAGGTAGTCGGCGTCGAGGCCAGGGGGTTCATAGTCGGCGCCCCCCTTGCCGACCGCCTCGGGATAGGGTTCGTCCCCGCGAGGAAGGTGGGGAAGCTGCCTGCGAAGAAGGTGAGTGTGAACTATGAGCTCGAATACGGCCGCCAGGGGCTCGAGATGCATGCCAACTCCGTCTCCAAGGGAGAGAGGGTGCTCATCGTGGACGACCTTCTGGCGACCGGAGGGACGTCAAAGGCTGCTGCTGCCCTGGTCGAAAAGCTTGGAGGCAAGGTAGTCGGGCTCGCCTTTGTGACAGAGCTCAGCTTTCTGAAGGGGAGGGAGAAGCTGACGGGATACGAGGTCTACACGCTCTCCAGGTATGACTAGGGACAGGTCCCCGGTGGGGGTCATAGTGGGGACCGGGGTGACGCAGCACTTCGATCTGGGTCGTCCCAGGGGCGTGAAGACCAGCTACGGCCGCACGACGGTGTACGAGGACCCTTCAGGAGAGTTCGTGGTCATCCCGAGGCACGGGCCTGGCCACAGGACCCCGCCCCACGCCATCAACTACAGGGCGAACATAGCGGCCCTGGAGAGCCTGGGCGTGAGGGAGGTGATCGCGACCAGCGCCGTGGGCTCTATGAACGATGGGTTCAAGGTAGGTGACCTGGGCCTGGCGGCGCAGTTCCTGGATTTCACGAAGCATAGAGAGGGAACCTTCTTCGAAGACGAGGTGGTTCACACTGACATGACCAACCCCTACAGTCGCCGGGTGAACGAAGCGCTGGCCGCCGCCGCGAAGAAGCTAAAACTGGAGGTGCGCCCGGGCCTCGTGTACGTCTGCGTAGAGGGCCCGAGGTTCGAGACAGCTGCCGAGATCAGGATGTACAGGACGCTCGGCGGCGACGTGGTGGGGATGACCGGCGTACCAGAGGTAGTGCTTGCGAAGGAGAAGCATATGGAGTACTCGTCGGTGCTGGTGGCCACCAATTGGGCGGCCGGGCTGCAGCCCGCGGTGAGCCACGAAGAGGTCTCAAAGGTGATGGAAGGAGCCGGGAGTCTGGTGAAACAGTTGATAGAGGGGGCCCTCGGGGCCCTAGGGGGTATACGAACATGAAAGTCACAGACCAAAAGCTGAGCAGTGAAGGAGAGAGGAACTTCCTCTGGGCCAAGGCCCACATGGGGGCTCTCACCAGTCTAGAGGAGAAGTATGCGAAGTCGAAGCCCCTGGAAGGGGTGAGGATAGGGGTCTGCCTGCACATAACCAAGGAGACGTCTGTGCTCATAGACGCCCTGCTCTCCGCCGGAGCGGAGGTGAAGCTGGCGGCGGCCAACCCGCTCTCGACCCAGGACGACATAGCGGCGTACCTGTCCACCAGGACTGAGGTGTGGGCCTGGAGGGGAGAGTCTGCGCAGGAGTACTCGTGGTGCATCGACCAGGTGCTCCGGAGCCGGCCGCAGCAGATCATAGACGACGGCTCGGACCTGCACATCGCGGCCCACCGCTCGAAGGCGAGGGGCATTGTCGGCGGGTCAGAGGAGACCACGACCGGGGTGGTCAGGTTGAAGGCGCTGGAGGCCGAAGGGGGACTGGCCTATCCGGTCATCGCCGTCAACGACGCCAAGACCAAGTTCATGTTCGACAACAGATATGGGACCGGGCAGTCGACACTGGACGGCATCATGAGGGCCACGGCCCTCCTACTTGCCGGAATCAGGACGGTCGTGGTGGGCTACGGCTGGGTCGGCAAGGGGGTCGCCATGAGAGCCCGCGGGATGGGCGCGAGGGTGACGGTCGTGGAAGTTGACCCGGTCAGGGCGCTGGAGGCGCACCTGGACGGCTTCGACGTTTCGAGCATCGAGGACGCTGCGGCAGGGGGCGACCTGTTCGTCACCGCCACCGGGATGAAAGGGGTGATACCCTACACGGCCATAGAGAAGATGAAGGAGGGGGCTATGCTGTCCAACGCGGGGCACTTCGACGTCGAGATCGACGTGAAGACTCTGCTGGCCAAGGCGAAGAAGATGAAGGAGGTCAGGACGAACGTGGACGAGGTGACCCTCCCGTCAGGCAAGAGGGTGTACCTGATTGCGAAGGGGAGGATAGCGAACCTGGTCGCCGCGGAGGGGCACCCGCCCGAGGTGATGCAGATGTCCTTTGCGAACCAGATGATGGCGGCTATCCGAATCCACGCCGACCACGCGAAGATGGAGAAGCGGGTCTACGGAGTCCCAGCTGAGCTCGAAGACGAGGTGGCGAGGGCGGCGCTGAAGTCGATGGGCATCTCGATAGGCGCCATGACGAAGGAACAGAAGGCGTACGCCCAGAGCTGGGAGATCTGAGCTAAGGTTTAAACCGAAAGCGGAGGCGCGCCTCCGAGCCGTGCCGAAAGAGGTCAGGAGGGAACGGGTGCTTGTGCTCTGCGCCCTGCCATACACGAACGCGGTGCCGCACGTGGGCAACCTTGTCGGGTCTCACCTTCCGGCGGACATTTTTGCCCGCTATTGCAGGCTGAAAGGCATGGACACGCTCTTCGTCGGCGCGACAGACGAGAACGGGACGCCGACCGAGGTGGCGGCATTGGAGCTCGGGGTGACCCCCAAGGAGCTGACCGACACCCTGTATCGCGTTCACAGGGACATCTACCAGTGGTTCGGCATATCCTACGACAACTTCTCCAGGACATCCGCTCCCACCCACCACAAGACGTCCCAGGAGTTCTTCCTGAAGATCTACGAGAAGGGATACGTAAGCGAAGGCGTCCTCAGGCTCCCCTATTGTGAGAAGGACAGGCTCTTCCTCCCCGACAGGTACGTAGAGGGGACCTGCCCTGTCTGCGGCTACGAGCTGGCCAGAGGGGACCAGTGCGAGAAGTGCTCCACCCTCCTCGACCCGATCCAACTGATCAACCCCAGGTGCAAGGTAGACGGGAGCCCCCCGGTCTTCAAGGACAGCAAGCAGCTCTTCCTGGAGCTTGGGAAGGTGCATGCGGTGCTCCAGTCGTGGATTGGCTCGAACGAAGTCTGGAAGGCCCAGGTCACCTCGCTCGCCATGGGCTGGCTGAAGGAGGGGCTCAAGAAGAGGTCCATCACCAGAGACCTCAGGTGGGGGGTTCCGGTCCCCCTCGACGGGTACAGGAGCAAGGTGTTCTACGTCTGGTTCGACGCGCCCATCGGCTACATCTCGGCCACGAAGGAGTGGGGTGACGCGAAGGGAGACCCGGAGGCCTGGAAGAAGTTTTGGACGGACGAGGGGACGCGGATATACAACTTCCTGGGCAAGGACAACATACCGTTTCACACGATATTCTGGCCGGGCATGCTCTTCGCCCACGGAGGGCTCAACCTCCCCTACGATGTGGTCGGGCTGCAGTTCTGCAACTACGAGGGGGACAAGATCTCCAAGAGCAAGAACTGGGGGGTGTTCTGCGAGAGCATCCCCATGGCCGGCCTGGACCCGGACATCTGGAGGTACTATCTGATCGGCATCATCCCGGAGACACGGGACACGGAGTTCAAGTGGGACGACTTCAAGAGCAAGGTGAACAACGAGCTGGTGGCGAACCTGGGGAACTTCATCCATAGGACGACCACCTTCGCCTGGAACAACTTTGGGGGGGACGTGGCCGTGGACGCGGTGGCCGGAGATGAGCAGGAGCTCCTCGACCACGTCGCCCGCCTGGGCGAGGAGTCGCTCGCGCTCCTCGGCGAGGTCAGGTTCAGGGAGGCGATGACCAAGCTGCTGGCCATGGCGGACCTCGGCAACGAGTACTTCCAGGGCAAGCAGCCGTGGAAGCTGGTGAAGACGGAGAAGGAAGAGTGCGGGCGGGTCATCCACGCGTGCCTGACGGCATGCGAATACATCGCCATCGTGCTTCAGCCGTTCCTGCCGGCGTCTTCGGCCCGGATTCTCGACCTCCTGGGCACCCGCGACAGGGGGCTGTCAGGGCTGGGGCAGCGCCGGTCCCTGGTAAAGCTGAGCGGGAAGCCCGAGGTCCCCTTCAGGAAGCTGGAAGACGAGCAGCTCGAGGCGGCGAAGAAGCTGGCCACCAAGAGCAGGCCAGTGAAGGACTACTTCAGGGGCTAGCTGGTCAACCGCAGGATGGGAGCGCCTCGAGGCCCTCGAGGAGAGAGGTGTCCATGTCGTCGTCGAGGACCCGGTCACCGAGTATCTTTGCCAGAGGGTCGTAGCCGTCGTACTTCGTGGTGCCGAAACCAGAGGCCAAGACGCTGACCTGGAGCTGAGACGAACCTGAGTAGTCGACGCCGTACTCCACGTCGACCGACTGGTTGTCAATCAGAGACCCGAACCGGCTCACCGCCAGGCCCACTTCCTGGGCTGAGAGGCTGGAGTCTGCGTTCAGGCTCACGACGGCTCTGCTCGCCTCCTTGGCGTCAGCAATCCTCCCCAGAGAGACCACGGCTCCCGCCAGGGCATCCTCGGCCTTCTCTACACCCCCGTTGCTCGACACGCCCAGCAGGGAATACCCATCCCTGAGGACGGCGCCCAGGAGCTTGTTGAGACCCACCGACTTCGAGCCCAGGGTCGACTTCGCCAGCAGCGAGCCGAGCGCCTTGACGGCGGCCTTGTTGGCCGAGTCGTAGAGGTTAGCCAGGGTAGACTCATCCGGGGACGAGTGCATCAGCGTCTCGTTGTCCACGACCACCACCCCTCTCGAGGCGGCGCGGAGACGCCGCAACGAGACGCCGGCGTAGAACTTCATCTTCTTCTCGAACTCGAACGGCATGACTGCCACCCCTACGGTCGTTGCGCCACACTCCTGGGCTATGGAGGCGACGACCGGCGCCAGCCCGCTCCCCGTCGCGCCGCCAAGGCCCGTGACAACGAAGACAACATTGGAGCTGCCGACCGCGTCTCTGATCCTCTCGTGACAGGACAACGCGAGCCCGCGGACAAGGGAGGGAGTGAGCTTCTGATCTATGGGGGACTGGATGTGAATGGCGTCTTCGGTATCAACGGTCGAAAAGTCTTCCTCGTCACAGGAGACATAAGCGTACCTGTCGACTAACAGGGGTTTCCGGCTGAGCAGGGAGACAATCCTTGTCCCTGCGCTACCTATTCCGATTACGGCTACTTCGTCTGTGGTTTTTCGGTCGAGCATCCTTGAAGCGCAGACCTACACCGCACTTCGAATAAACAAACCAATCACTGAATTTAGTTGACGACAATGTAGTTTTTATTTACCCCCAGCCCGTCGAAGCCCTGACGGCCTGATGGCGGTCAGTCTTGGTTGACGAGCTTGTTGACCAACTCGTCCATCATGTGCCCCGAGCACTCGACGGTCACCGTCAGGACGCCGTCCACAGAGAGGGCAGCTGTCCTGATGCCCCGGCCGATGTCCACGGCGATGGGACTGTAGGCGGACAGCGGCTGGAACCTTATCCTTATTGCGCCGGTGGCCATCTCAGAAACGTCGGTCACGATGTTGAGCTCTCCGAACTTCCGTTTCGTCTCTTCGTCAACCAGTTCGCCGAGTCTGGCCTCGACCCGCCTGGAAAGTTCGCTGGGCACGGTGAAATACATGGGTTTCTAGAGACTATAAGGCCTTTGGCTCACCAGTGGATGCGCAGGGTCAGCGGATGCGACGCCTTGACTTCGTCTACCTTGCCTACGCTGGTGTTTTTGGGCACCTGGCCTAGCGCGCCGCCCTTCAGCTTCGCATAGATGTCGTTCAAGGCCGCCGCGTACTCGTCCAACATCTCTTCGGGCTCGGACTCGGTAGGCTCTATCATCAGCGCCTCATGGACTATGAGCGGGAAATAGACCGTCGGCGCGTGCATCCCGAGGTCGAGGATGGCCTTGGCCACGGTCATGGCAGAGCCTGGGAGCTCGCCTTTTACCGAGACCACAGCCTCGTGCTTTCTGAGGAGCTTCGCGTCGTGGGACGCCGGGAATGATTCAGGGTCCAGGCTCTTCCACAGGTAGTTCGCCGCGAGCACGGCCATGGAAGACACGTCCCTCAGACCCGACGCTCCGAGAAGACGGATGTAGATGTAGGCGCGGAGCAGGACCGCGGAGTTTCCGACGAAGCCCTTGAGCGGGCCTATCGTGCGCTTTAGCCCGTAGTCCAATGAGTAACCGGCCTTCCTCTTCGCGACGACCGGGACCGGGAGATAGTCCGCCAGCTTCCTTGTCGCCCCCACCGGCCCTGCGCCGGGGCCTCCGCCGCCGTGGGGTGTCGCGAATGTCTTGTGGAGGTTCAGGTGCATGACGTCGAACCCCATGTCGCCGGGCCGGGCCCTCCCCAGCAGGGCGTTCATGTTGGCGCCGTCATAGTACATCAGACCCCCAGCCTCGTGGACCGCGTCACACACCTCCTTCACCTCTCCTTCGAAGAGCCCGAGCGTGTTGGGGACGGTGAACATCATCCCTGCCGTCTTCTCCGACGAGAGCTCCTTCACCCTGCTCGCCCGGACCTGCCCATCGGCCTCCGATGGGACCTTCACCACCTTGAACCCAGCCATGGCCGCGCTGGCCGGGTTCGTCCCGTGGGCCGAGTCAGGCACCAGTATCTCGTCCCTGGCGCTCCCCCCGTGCTCCGCCAGATACTTGCGCATCATCAGGACGCCTGCCAGCTCACCCTGGGCACCAGCCGCGGTCGAGAGAGAGAAACGGTGCATCCCGGTGATTTCACTGAGCGCCCGTTCGAGGTCATAGAAAATCGACAGTATCCCCTGGACGGTCTCGGGGGGCTGAAGCGGGTGAGCGCCCTTCATCGCGTCTGATGACGCGATCATCTCAGAGACCTTTGGATTGTACTTCATGGTGCAGCTCCCAAGCGGATACATGCCGAGCTCCACTGAGAAGTTCATCTGTGAAAGGCGATTGAAGTGCCTCAGAACCTGGAGCTCCGAGAGCTCCGGGAGATTGAGCGAGGCCCTCCTCATCGACTGCGGGACGAGGCTCAGCGGGTCCTTGAATCTCGAGCTGATTACGGGGTCTGAGGGGACGCTGTTTCCCACCCTCCCGGGCCTGCTCAGCTCTTTGAGCAGCGGCTCGTCCCAGGAGGCCTGGGTGTACTTCCTCAACCTAGACTGCCTCCGCCAGCGCCGCCGCGAGCTTCTCGACGTCATCCCTGGTGTGGACCTCAGTCACACAGTAGAGCCCGGACTGTGAGCCCACCTCCCTGTGCGTCGGCGATCCGGCCAGGACCCCTCGCTTCGCTAGCTTCCCGAAGACCGACTCAGCCTTCGCCTCCTTGTAGGAGACTACGAACTCCTTGAAGAAGGACCCCTTGAAGTGGGGTGAGACGACCCCATCGATGCGCGACAGCCTCTTCGCCGCGAAATGAGAGTTGGCTATGACGGTCTCTCCGAGTCTCCGGAACCCCTCCTTGCCCAGGAGAGACAGGTAGCTGGCTGCTGCGACGGCCATCAGCGACTGGTTGGTGCAGACGTTCGACATAGCGCCTTCCCTCCGTATGTGCTGCTCGCGAGCCTGTAGGACCATGGCGAACGCCTTCCTCTGCTGGTCCGCCACCGGGGTCGTGAGCCCTATGAGCCTCCCTGGCATGCTCCTGGCCAGTTTGATGTCCTTCGCCGCGAAGATCCCCAAGTGGGGCCCGCCGTAGTTCATAGGTATGCCCAGCGGCTGGCCTTCTCCCACAGCTATGTCAGCCCCGTAAGCACCGGGCTCCCTGATCAGGGACAGCGAGATGGGGTCGACCCCTGCCACGGCGAGGGCCCCTGACCCATGGACCAGGGAGACCAGTTCGGCAGCGTCGTCCTCGATGACCCCGAAGTAGTTGGGGTTCTCAAAGTAGAGGCAGGCGACGTCTTCGGATAGCTTCCTCCTCAGGTCCTCGCGGTCAGTCCTCCCTGTGGCGCGATCGAAGTCGACCGTCTCCAGCGTCATCCCCATCGGCTCGGTGTATGTCTTGATCACCCCCCTCCTCTGCGGGCCGGTGTTGCCCCCCAACAAGGCCTTGCTGCGCCCGGTCACCCTCCCAGCCATCCTGACAGCCTCTCCGGCGGCGGAGGCCCAGTCGTAGAGCGAGCTGTTGCACGCCTCCATCCCAAGGAGGTCGCACATCAGGCTCTGGTACTCGAATAGGGCCTGCAGGACGCCCTGGCTCACCTCAGCCTGGTATGGGGTGTAGCTGGTGTAGAACTCCTGCCTTGATGTTATGGACTCGACGGCTGCGGGGACATAGTGAGGCCAGACCCCGCCGCCCAGGAAGCAGAGCGTCTCCGGAGGGGTCTTGTTCTGGCGGAGTCTGGCTTGGATTTCCCGCCTGACACTGTATTCCGAGCCTCCCTCGGGGAGCCTGAGCGCACGGCCCAGCTTCATGTCTCTAGGTATGTCGGAGAAGAGGTCGTCAAGGGTAGCCGCGCCCACCCTCCGGAGCATCCTGCCCACGAAGTCATCGTCGAGGTTTGGCAGGAAGGGATGCCGCCGGCTGGCGCCGCTCATTCCTCGAAGGGCAAAAAACGCTTAAAATAAGAACGTAGCGCCGCTTGCAAAGGACTCTTGAGGAACTCCGCATCGTTGGTGCTTCTGCTGTTGCTCGTCGCCGCGCTCGTCCCGCTGCAGGGAGCCGTCCACGCACAAGGTGCTCCGCGGGTCGACGTGAGGAGCGTATACTCGCTGAACAGGTACGGATTCGCAACCATAAGCGAGACGGTGACGTTCACGAACAACGGAACGTCAGCCATGCAGACGCCTACAGTCACGATAGGCTTTGGGGCTCTGTCCACGAACATCGTGGATGCGAACCTTACTGCCGGATTCTCCATGAGCACGCCCCCATCGACCGGAGGCCCGTTCACGGTCAGCGGCGGCACGTCTGTCCCTGCCGGAGGGAACTCCAGTTTCGTACTTGAAGCGCTGCTGAACAACGTGGTCTCGACAGCGAGGAACGACAGCCTTTCCGTGGATGTCCTGTCTTCGCCTTCGATCAGCACAAGGGTGGCGTCCCTCGTGAACGTGGTTCAGATGCCTGCTGATGCTTCGTTCACGTCGGCGCCGTCGGGGTTGAAGGCCAGCATACTTGGGGCCAACAACACCTACTATTCCGAACTCACCAACGTCCTCCCCAGCACTGCGAACACCTCGGTTCGGACCATGTCGTCCAACTCGGCCCAGGACTTCAACCCCCTCAAGGTCATTGACGCCCAGCGGACGATATCCATCGCGCCAGATGGGACCCCTGAAGTCACTGACAAGATCGAGTTCGAGAACCTAGGGACCGTGGCCCTCGCCAGGCTCTACGTCTCGCTCCTCGCACCCAGCTCGACCCAGGTGACCATACTGACGGTGACGGGCAACGAGCCTGTCCTGCAGAACCCCTTCAAGATGTCGCTCACAAGCGGAGCCATCGACCTCAGGTCGTTCGTGGTAGGCTATCCGAGCGACGGTGTCCAGACCGGGACCGAATTCACCCTCACGTACAGGTACCCGCTAGGGACGAACTACTACTCCGCCTCGGGCGGGAAGGTGACAATCAACATCCCGGAGACGCCGCCGGTACAGGCGTTCATCGACTCATACTCAATCAACTTCTCGCTGAAGCAGGGTGCCTATGGCATCGCTGTGTCACCTGTGAGCCTCGGCGCCGTCAACCCCTGGCATACCGGTAAGGCGTCCTTCTCCTACGTCGTCTCCCTCGGTTTGTTCCTGGACGGGGGGCTCCCATTCGCTTCGGTCGCTTTCATACTGCTCCTGATGGGGCTGTTCGTCGTCAGGTCGTCAGCGCTCCCAGGAAAGGAGGCCGAAGAGGAAGAAGAGGAGACCTCAACCGAACTCGCCTCGGCCATGATAGCCGCCTTCGACGAGAAGACCAACGTGATCAACCGGCTCTGGCCAGAGATTGCAGCCAGAGATGCGAACGAGCTGGACAAGGCCTACTTCGACGAGGTCCGGGGCCGCCTGGACTCGTTCCGGAACAAGGCGCTCCAGAGGCTCAACGAGGTCAAACAGAAGTCCACCAGCCAAAGGTTCTCCGACGTGGTGGGCCAGATACAGGCCACGGAGCGCGAGGTGGACAGGGCGGCGAAGGACAAGCTGAACCTCTATCAGCAGTACTATCTCCGCCAGATGAGGAAGGAAGTGTATGACAGGCTGCTCCCACAGTACACCAAGAGGCTCGAGAGGGCGCTCAACCAGCTCTCCGACGAGCTCCACACGGTCCAGAGGGAAGCGAAGCTCATCTAGCGCCGGCGCCCGCCGGGGGCAGATTTATGAAGCGGAAGCGTCTCGGACGCCTGGGACATGGAGAAGACCGAGAAGCTAGTAATCATAGGGTCAGGGCCAGCAGGCCTGACCGCGGCGATCTACGGGTGCAGAGCGGACCTCGAGCCCCTGGTATTCACTGGGACCAAGTACGGCGGCCAGTTGATGCTGACGAGCGAAGTGGAGAACTTCCCCGGGTTCCCGGACCCGGTCCTCGGGCCTGACCTGATCTCGAAGATGAGGTCCCAGGCTGAGAGGCTGGGCGCGAGGCTTGTCCAGGACGACGTCGTGAAGGTCAACTTCAGGACATATCCGTTTGAAGTCTACACCGCGGCCGGTGTGACGAAGGCCCTGACGGTCATCGTAGCCACTGGCGCCAACCCCAGGAGGCTGGACCTACAGTCCGAGATGAAGCTGATGGGCAGGGGCGTATCGAACTGCGCCGTGTGCGACGGGTTCTTCTTCAGGGGGAAGAAGGTGGCGGTGGTCGGGGGCGGAGACACCGCGATGGAGGAGGCGACGTTCCTGACCAAGTTCGCCTCGTCAGTACAAGTGATTCACAGGAGGGACGAGCTCAGGGCGAGCGCAGCCCTGAAGAAGGAGGCGCTGGAGAACTCGAAGATCAGCTTCGTCTGGGACTCGGCCGTCACCGAGGTGGTCGGAGAGAAGAAGGTCGAAGGAGTGAGGGTCAAGAACCTGAAGACCGGGAGCGAGGGGGAGATACCCGTGGACGGCCTCTTCGTCGCCATCGGCTACGAGCCGAACACGGAGATATTCAGGGGGCAGTTGGACCTGGACTCTAAGGGATATCTGACGGTCCGCAACGGGACAGAGAGCAGCGTCCCCGGCGTCTTCGTCGCGGGTGATGTCCACGACTTCCGGTACAGGCAGGCGATAACCGCGGCTGCTGACGGATGCAAGGCGCTCTTGGACGCCGAGAAGTTCGTGAAGAACAAGCTGGAAGTCAAAGCCGTTAGCTGAGCGCAGGAAAGAACCTGCCCTCGGAGGCAGACTTGCTGAGCGGCCCGACTATGGGCGTCTTGTAGCCGCAGGCCCGGCACCTGCTCCGGCCGTCCAGGTTGTACTCCAGTATCTCGTAGCCGTAGCGCTTGACCAGGGTGGCGCCGCACCCGGGACAGTAGGTGCTCTCGTCCCTGTGGCCTGGGACGTTGCCCAGGTAGACGTAGTTCAGGCCCGCCTTCCTGCCGACCGCCACGTGCCTCTCGAGGGTCTCCACCGGGGTCGGAGGGAGATTCATCATCTTGTAGTCAGGGTGGAAGCGCAGGAAGTGGATGGGTACGTCAGGGCCGAGGTTGTCATAGACCCAGCTGCAGAGCTTCTCTGCGGCACCGAGGGAGTCTCCGACCTGTGGGACGACCAGGTCAGTGATCTCCATGTGCACCTGCCCGCGCCGTTTGAACTCGAGGAGGGACTGGAAGATGGGCCCGGCGTCCGGCACGCCGATGTAGCTGCGGACGAACTTCGTCTCGCCGCTCCCCTTGAAGTCGACCGTGATGCAGTCAAGGAAGTCGTCGGTCATGGCCACCGATTCGAGGGTGCCGTAGCCGTTGGAGACGAATATGTTGAACAGCCCCGCAGAGCGCGCCGCCTTTCCTATGTCCCGGGCGTACTCCATGAAGATCCCCGGCTCGTTGTACGTGTAGGCCATGCCTTCGCAGCCGTAGGCCAGCGCCTGGGAGACGAGGCTCTCTGGGCTGGCGGCCGCCCCCTCGATCTTCCTTCTCTGGCTGATGTCATAGTTCTGGCAGTAGCGGCAGAGCCAGTTGCAGCCCGAGGTAGCCATGGAGAGTATCTTTGAGCCAGGCTTGAAGTGGACGACCGGTTTCTTCTCGATGGGGTCGACGTGGCCGGCCATGACACTGCCGTAGACCAGGAGGTAGAGCTTGCCGCCCACGACCCCCCTGACCCCGCAGAGCCCCACCTGGCCATCCCCCATCTGGCAAAACCTCGCGCAGGCAGTGCACTGGATCTTCCCGCCAGGCAGGTCACGAAACAGCTCGGCTGCCTTGCCTGAGGGCTCGTGGAGGCGAGGCTGCAAGGACACGTCGGTCTGCGGACCGCTTTCTTGCCATTAAGGTTTGCACGGGCTGGTCTCGGATACTAGAGTTAGGGCAAACTGTTATAACATATGTTATTTTTTCGACCCTGCCGATGGTAGGGTTCATGGACGCGGTGGCGCTCTCCGCGGTCATCGGGTTCTCAATCTTCATCTCCCTCCCGCTTGTCATGCGGGGGAATCAGGACAGGAGGAGGATGAGCTTCCTCAACGCGGTGGCCATAGGCATCCTCATCTTCCTGATAGGCGACGTCTTCCTTGACGCAGCTGGCTCCCTCTACGAAGGCTCCCTCTATGGATATGGCTCTTCGCCAGTGAACGATTTCGTGTTTGCCGCGTCCATGGCGGCTGGGTTCGCGGCCCTCTTTGTGATGGGGAGCAGGAGGAAGGGCGGGCTGGCGCCGTCCCAGCTGGCCATGGTCATAGCAATCGGAATCGCGTTTCAAAACCTGACCGAGGGGATGCTCTTCGGGGCCCTGAGTGTGGGCATAGGGTTCACCGGCGCGGCCCTGGTCGTACTGGTCGGGTTCGTCTTTCAGAACTCGATGGAAGGGCTCCCCATCGCTTCCCCCTTCTTGGGCGCCATGGATGGGAATGGAAGGGTGCTCGCCGGGGCGCTTTTCGTCGGAGGGGCGCCGACGGTTCTCGGAGGGGCACTGGGTTACATATACAACGCCACCATATTCGACTTGGTCCTCTACGGCCTCGCGGTCGGGACCATGCTCTACGTGATACTCCCTATGCTCAGGAACCTCCTTTCGGAGCCCGACTCTGGCAGGCTGGGGCTAGCCTACGCGGGTGTCTTCGTCGGGTTCGTCCTAGGATTCGCAGCCAACCTGCTGTGACTGTGCAATCCACCTGGTCTCGGGCTGCGAGAAAAAGATAGGGCGGAAGCCCCCTAGGACGGCGGCTCGACGGCCGAATATGCCCAGTTGACGGAGATGCTCCCCGTCGCAGAGCCGAACGATGCTACTATCACGACCTTCCACGCCGCGACGCTGGTTGTGAACAATGGGACGTCTCCCTTGGAGGCGATGGTTTGCTGGAGATAGAAGCCTGAGTCGCCTGGGTCAGTGTAGTATCTGACCGTGACCGAGTCCTGATGACCGACACCCGTCGCGTTCAGGGTGAGGGTCACGGTGCCTAGCTGGTTGGACGAGCCCGTGAAGACTGTTGAGGTGTCTGAAGTGGGGGTCAGGGTGCTCTCGCCGCTGCCCGTGACCACCTGCGGGGGCTTTCCCAGGCTCGAGACTGCTGACTGCAGGGAAGTGAGCTGGTTCGATATCCCGCCCAAGTCTGACTCAACTGTCGAGAAGCCGTTGGTCACCGTCGTGGAAAGGGAAGCGATGTCGCCCTAGACGGTGGAGAAGCCGGAGGAAAGGTCTGACTCGATTGCAGAGAGCCCCGAGGATAGCGACGAGGAGAGGCTCGAGATGGCGGATGTGACGGTGTCAAAGCAGGAATGGGCTACCGGGTTGTACTGGATGGTCCCCCCGAGCACCGAACCGCTGCAGTAGTCGGTGAAGGTCCCGAGATTGTACACGGTCGCCGAGCCGGAACTGAAGACCAGTCCGTAGTTGTCGAAGGTTCCTCGATAGTTCGACAACGCGTACAGGTTGAGGATCGTCCCGGTATTGTCGAAGGACCCATAGTAGCTCTGAAGGTCCCCTCCGACGCCAAAAGATGAGGGAGTGGGAGCAGTGATGACTATGGTGCCCACGTTTTCAACCGAACCGCTGGAGTCCAGCCCCCATCCGGGAGCTATTGTGACGGTGACGTTCGCGGGGATGACCAGAGGAGCAGAGATGTCACAGATGAACGAATTCCCCGAGAATATCGTTCCGCCGAGAGCAGTACAAGAGGACGTGCTGTCGAGGGTACCGTTCGAAGTTAGAAAAGTCTGTGCGGCTGCTGCCGGGACTGCGAGCGCTAGCACGGCGAATGATGACGTGACGAGGAGGGAAAGAGCAAGTATCGCGGATGTCCTCTTACTTTGGAACTTTTTCATTGTTCCGCCCGCTCCCTAACAGGTTAGGCTATTTAGGGAACGATTGACCTAGGCTTTCGGACGTGCCCTGCTTGAGGCGAGCCTGCCACGCTGAGACTACGACCACAGTGGCCCGACCCGAAGGTCCCGTCGCCGATGGGTTCAATTCGTCGGAATTGTGTCGTGTTTACCAATGAGTCTATTCTGAGCGATCGAAGACTAGCCCGGCCTGGATTCGAACCAGGGTCGAAGGCTCCAAAGGCCTCCATCCTTGACCAACTAGACGACCGGGCTGCGGACGGACGCACCCTAGCGCGGTGTTTTAGGCTTGCTTGGCTGTCTTCTCTATCTGTGTCGCTACCCGGAGGACAGGGTCTTCCATCGAGTCCAGGACGCTCCGTGCCCTGCGGGCTATCTTGGCCTTGGTCGAGCCCTCGAGGAGGCGCCTGGCCTTGGAGACTATCGAAGAGGGCGTCGCAGCCTTCTCAAGCAGGCCGACCTTCATCAGGTACCTGTCGGTGTAGAGTGAGCCCTGGAAAGCCGAGATAGTCGGCACCCCCATCAGGGCGGCCTCAGCGCTCATGGTCCCACCCATGCCGACAAAGAGGTCAGTGACCGCCAACAGGTCGTGCCCCCCGACCACTTCCTCCGGTACGATGACCCTCGACCCGAACCTGCCTTTCACCTCCTCGACCTGATAGTCATATCTGCACAGCGCCACTATGTTGGCGTCAGAGAATTCCTCGGCCAGGGAGGCGAGCACCCTGTCAGACCAGTTCATGTCAGCCCGGGCCAGGTAGGGGGCGTCGCTCTCCTGGAACCTGACCGTGATGGTGTCCCTGGAACGGTCCAGCCCCGGGACCGGCCCCGAGATAGGCGGCCTCTTCAGCCATGCTGCAGGATCCAGGGCCCGGTAGGTGGTCACCTGGTCCCTCCGCAGGCCGTAAGGCGCCCAGGCCCCGTACGGTATGACCCAGGGGCAGAGGAGGCGATGGCTCAAGGGCAGGGAGAGCCGCCCGGCGACTTCTGAGTGTGGAGAGTCGTTCACAGCAACATGCTTGATCCCAAGGCCGAAGGCCACCCTGGCGCACACCGCCGACGCTGTGGAGACCGCCACGTTCGGCCCGAACCGCTTCACCAGCGGTATCATCTCCTCCTGTCTCCTGGTCGCCGCCAGGAGCTGTTCCTCCTTCCCTTTGCGTCCCCTTTCACCTACGAAAGTCATATTCAAGCCAGCCCGGGCGGCGAGGGGGCCGACCTCCCTGTACCTGCGTGAAGTAACCAGGACCTCCGCCCCCAGAGACGTGAGTTCTGCGACCATGGGGCCGAAGAAAAGCACCTGTTTCGGGGTCAGAACGTCAAACCAGACTCTCATGGAGACACTCGCGTTTCTCGATTCCAGGGGTGCATACTAATCCGTTTGCCCGCGTTTCATGCAAAGGTGGACTTCAAAGTATAATACCGAACCGTTGCTTGCCGATAGGAGCCTTTGCCAAAGATCAAGGTTGCCATGTACGGACTCACCAGCGAAGCATATAGGCTGGCGGCTGACCTTGTCGACACCGCCCAGGTCACCATTGTAGACGAGACGCTTCAGATGGCCATGGAGCTGGACCCGAGCCTCCTGAAGAGGAACCTGGACCTGCAGGCTGTGATGGCAGAGGAGCCTCTGCTCAGCTTCAAGCCACTTGAGCAGGTCCTTGGGGAGGCGCAGGTCGTCTTTTTCACCCCAAAGTTGAGGCGCCCGTCAGAGGAGACGCTCATCGAAGCGGGCTCCAAGCTGCGGGACCTTGCGAAATATCTGTCCAAGGGGGTGTGTCTGGTCAACGCAATCCCTTCAGGCCCCGGGGGAAATTCGGACAACATTATGCTGGTTGAAAAGCAGACCGGGCTGCAGGTCGGCGCCACCCTCACGTATGCCTACATGCCCCTCAGGCCGAGGGAACAGAAGCCAGCGGTCGTGGCCTTCGCCGGGATTCGGGAGAAGGGGCCGCTGCAGGCCCTGGGCTACTCCCCGAGCTCGCAGAACGTGTTCTCAGCCGAACTCGAGTATGCCGCGTCTGTGATGAAGACAGCGGTGGCCTCGGTGACGGAGATTGAGATTGCGCGGAAAGCCAGGGAGGCGAAGGTCTCACTTCAGAGGCCTTCGGAGGCCTACCTGGATGAGTTCACAAGATACCTCTATGAGTTGAAGGCCATCCAAGCCAGCGAAGAGGCGGGCGAAGCCGTGGCATATCTGGCCGGGGCGGCCCTGAAGAGCTTCGACAACTACGTCAGGTACGTCGTGGACGAGACCAGGGAAGCACTCAAAGAGAAGCAGTTGAAAGCCAGCAGGACTAAGATCTCCCTGCTCTGGTCGCTGGACAGATATGAGATGCGCGGGGAGCGGCTGCAGGTGGCCGAGAGCATACAGCAGAGGCTCAGGGACTACGTGACAGACGTCGAGCTTCTCGCAGGGAGGGCCAGAGGTGGGCCTGAGCCCTTCGACCCGCTCAAGCACAACGTGGTGATAGCATGCTCCAAGGACGACCTGGAGTCGCTGAAGTCATCCAGGAAGAGCCTGAGGGGAGAAGAGACCACCATAATCTCGGCGACCCCTGACCTGAGGAGAGAGTGAGCGGCATAACCCTAAATCCTGTTTTCTGGCGGCGGCAAAACAGTTGACGCGCATAGCCGTCATAGGGACCGGCGGGTGGGGAAAGAACCACGTCCGGGTGTTGAACGAGCTCCAGTGTCTGGCCGCGGTCTGCGACATGAATGTGGAGAGGGCCGAGGCCCTTTCCAAGAAGTATCGCGTCCCCGCCTACCTCTCGCTGGAGGCGATGCTCGAGAAGGAGCAGTTGGACGGCGTCACGATCTGCACGCCAGCCACGACCCACTTCCAGGTCGCCACCAAGGCGCTTGCGGCGGGGCTCCACGCCTTCGTCGAGAAGCCCCTGTCGACTACGGTGAAGGACGGGGAAGCCCTGATCGAAGCGGCCAGGAAGGCAGAAAGGGCGCTGACTGTTGGGTTCATCGAGCGCTTCAACCCACCCATCACTGCCCTGAGGCGGATGATATCCGAGAAAAGGCTAGGGGAGCCCATCCTCCTGGAGTTCCACCGGGAGAACAGGATGGGGGCGGGCATCAGCGACGTTGGCATCGTGCAGGACGCGTCTGTCCACGACATCGACACAGCCTGCTGGCTTTTCGGGGAGGTGCCGAAGGTGGTCTACGCCAGGGTCGGGTCCATGCGCGACCCGCCGGAGCACGAAGACTTCGCGACCATCCTGCTGGGCTTCTCCGGCCAGAGGACCGCCTTCCTCGTCACCAATTGGATCACCCCCCACCGCGTGCGGACCATGAGCGCGGTCTTCTCTGGAGGGGTGGTGGACGTCGACTTCGTGACTCAGCAGACCAGCATACACGAGGGCGAGGTCACCACGGTCCCAACGAGACCGGTACAGGAACCGCTGACCCTCGAACTGAAAGAGTTCGTCTCCGCGATCGAAGAAAAGAGACACCCTCTGGTCACGGGGAGGGACGGGCTCAACGTCCTCAGGGTGGCGGAGGCGGTGCTGGCGTCAAGCGCGTCGGGGACGCCCATCTATCTCAGGTGAGAGGACGAAGGTAATCAACTTCATCGCGCCGGATGCGAAGCTCGGGAAGAACGTGCGCGTGTGGCACTTCGCCTACGTGGGGTCCGGGACAGAGATAGGGGACGACGTGAAGATCGGCTCGCTGGCCCACGTCGACTACGACGTGAAGGTGGGGAGCGGGACCATGATCGAAGGGAGCGCGTACATCCCCCCCAAGTCCAGGATAGGGAAGGGGGTATTCATAGGCCCTGCTGCGGTGCTGACCAACGACCCGTATCCGCCCAGCAAGAAGATGATCGGGGTCACGATAGAGGACGGAGCGGTCGTCGGCGCGAGAGCGGTCATCAAGGCCGGCGTCACGGTCGGGCGACGCGCGGTCGTCGCCATGGGGGCCGTGGTGACGAGAGACGTGCCCCCGGGGAAGGTGGTCATGGGGGTCCCGGCCAGGGTCGCGTACAGCAGGAAGGAGTTCGACGCTAGGATGAAGGCCTGGGAGCGTTCCTGACCCTGGTCCGCACATAGAGTTTGGTCAGGCCGTCTAGGACAACGAACCAAAGGGCGCCCAATACGAGGATGAGGAACATCTTGAGGAGCGCGAGGGTAGTGTAGTCCGTGAGGGTGTGCGGGATGGGCCCCAGAGGGACGACGAACGTGAAGAAGACATAGGTCTCCAGGATGATGAGCAGAAAGGCAGCTAGCTCTATCATGAAGAGAGGCAGGAGCCTCAGCTTAGATCACCCAGGTCATGAGAGAGATGATGACCGAGAACACGCAGGCAACTGCGGTCAGCGACACGATGTTAGCTACCAGCTCGCGCTCAGACATCGACGAGGTCAGGAGGACGAGTCTGACCAGGGTGTTTGGCGCGTCCTTCTCCATCGACGCGTGAAGCAGACCGTCTTCGCCGATGTAAGTGGGCCTGGAGGCCATCTTCCTCCTTTCGACGAAGCCTCTGACGCTGGAGAGTGTGTAGAAGGAGTTCAGGATGGCAGGGACGATGGCTATGATGGCGGCTATCTCCACCCCTCCGGTGACGGCGAGCCCTGCGAACGCGGCCCCGAACATGAGGCTGCCGCTGTCGCCATCGAAAGCCCTCGAGGGGTAGCGGTTGTAGATCAGGAAGGCTGCTGCGACCGCCACCAGAGGGAGCGAAGAAGCCACCCTAGAGGGCGAGAAACTGCTCTGGAACAGAGCGCGCGAAGTGACCCCGACCAGCAGCGCCAGCGAGGTGAGCAGGGTGAACCATGAAATCTCGCCGTTGAACGCGTCCATCATGTTGAACGCGTTGGCGACCACCGGGAAGGCGGCCACCGCCAGGACGGTGTAGATGATGAAGTGAGGGGCCGTGTCCCCGAGGATGGGGAAGAAGATGTCTGCCCGGTAGAGCGTGGGCTGCAGTACGCTCAGAGAGACGAATGCGATGCCGGCGAGGAGGAGCAGAATAGGCTTTGTCTTCCCCCCCAAGACGTATAGGTCGTCGACAAGCCCGATGGCAAAGGCCACGCCGGCGCCGGCCGCCACCGCCACCGGGACGTAGGTCCGGAACCCGACGGCCACAGCCAGTTCGCCGACAGCCAAGCCAGCGAAGAGCAGAGGCCCAGCTGGCATTGGAACCTTGGTCGGAGGGCTCTTGTGGGCGTCATCAGCCACGCGTCCCAGCCTTGTGAGGGCTCTGAGATAGGACGGAAAGAGAGCAAGGAGCAGGACGAAAGGTGCGGCGAACGCCAGGATGAGGAGACCGGCTTCTGTTAGTCCTGCTGTCAACTGGTGTGGCAGCCAAACCCTTTCTCATTAAACGGTTTCCGAAGGCTCTACAGGCGCTTCAATGTTAAATAATGCTGTCCGGTGACCAGCGACTCATATGAACATACACGATCTGCGCGACGGCATGAGGAGGGTCGACGCAGAAGGCGAGATCGTCGAGATGGCAGAGCCCCGGAACGTCAACCTGAGGACCGGGGGTGAGGCGAGGGTGGCCGACTGCATGTTGAAGGACGAAACGGGCCAGATCAAGCTCTCACTCTGGGACGATCAGATTGACATGGTGAAGCAGGGCTCCAAGGTGAGGATAACCAACGGCTACACGAACAGCTTCCGCGGGGAGCTGCGGCTGAACGTCGGCCGCTACGGGCGCCTCGAAGTAGTCCAAGCCTAAAGGTTCTAAAACAGCAGGGACCAGAAAGTCCCGATTTTGGGCACCGGCGGGGTCTTCCTAAGGAGGGTCAGAGCGTTGGCGGCTGACGAGCCCACTGGGTTCGTCTGGATTGAAGGCACCTCCCTTGCTGGGTCCGGGTACCCTGCTTCCAGGGAGCAGGTGGGATGGCTGGTGAAAAACGGCATACGCAGTGTCCTCACGCTCACGGAGCGGCCGCTGCCGGCGGCGTGGACAGCCGGGTACCCCTTGGACGTTGGGCATGTATCGATGCACGACCACCTCCCCCCCAGCGTCGAGTCCATGGAAAGGGCGGTAGGGTACATCCTAGACCGCAGGAAGGAGGGGAAGGCGGTCATGGTGCACTGCCTCGCAGGAGAAGGGAGGACCGGGTGCGTGCTGGCGGCCTATCTCATCCGGACGCGACGCCTGAGGGCCGACGAGGCGATAGCTGTGCTGCGGTCGCTGAAGCCTGAGTTCGTAGAGCAGGGACAGGAGGGGTCGGTGCGAGAGTTCGAGGCGGCAGAAGGATCTGTGGCTGGAACGACGGCAGAGCGGCCCAGGTCCTGATACCCCCACCCTCGGTGCCTCACAGCGATGGCTGCCTGGGTGGGCCCATTGAGTCGATTCTCGGCCAAGACCGCGGGCCGTCAGCTGTAGTGCGAGCCTAGAAAGCGGAGGACTCTTTTCATGAAGGCACCCCGCTCTTCCCAGAAGGGGAGATGGGAGCTCTTCGGGAAGACGGTCAACTCTGACCCCTTGACGTGCTTGTGGATCTCCCTGGCGACCACTGGCGAGACCTCGTCGTACCTCCCTCCGAGGACGAGGGTCGGGACCCTTATGGTGCGCAGCTGGCTGGTCACGTCCCAATAGCGGATGTTGCCGGTTATAGTGAACTCGTTCGGGCCGTTCATCGTCCCATACACCGGTTTGCTGACGTGTTTCAGAGAGTAGCTCACTTCGTCTGGCCATGGATCGAGCCTGCACAGGTGCTTCTTGTAGTAGACCATGACCGCGTCTGCGTACTCCGGGTTCGCGTACTCTCCCAGAGACTCGTACTTCGCCATGGTGGCCTGGACGCCGGCGGGGAGCCTCTTTTTCATCCGCTGCATCTCTCTTACGGTGAGGGGGACGCTGTGAAGGCCCCCCACAGTGGTCAGCGTCGACATGTTCCCCTGGTACTTCAGGGCATATGCGATCGCGAGCATCCCGCCCCAGCTGGAGCCTATGAGATGCGGCCGGCCCAGCTTCATCTCCTTCCTGAACGCGTCCACCTCCTCTACGTAGTGCTCCGGCACGAAGAGGGCAGGGTCCTTCGGTACCTGCGACTTGCCGCAGCCTAACTGGTCGTAGAGGGTCACCCGGTAGCCGTGCTCCGCCAGGTCAGCCAAGGAGAGCAGGTAGTCGTGTGTCATCCCAGGGCCCCCGTGGAGGCCGAGGACGTCCCCCCTCACGGGCTCGCCGAACTGCCTGTAGAAGAGGTCGAACCCGAGCACGGACGCGTATCCTTCCCTGTGCTCCACCCTGTTGTAGCAGGGCATCGTGGGCTTAAACCTTGGCTGCGGCGGCGAAGGCTCTGTCCCGTCTCCTTGGCGGCGGGGGGTTGTGGTGCGGGGGGAGGGATTCGAACCCTCGAACCCCTAAGGGATGGGAGCCTCAGTCCCACGCCGTTGACCATGCTGGGCGACCCCCGCGCAAGCCTCGCCCCCGGCCGACGTTCTAAAAAGCCTGCGAAGGGTTAATGGCCGGAACGGACGCGCGTGAGAATGATGAACAGCCGGGGACGAGCCACTGAAGCGTCCACCATCCTGGAGGTCAGGTGTACCTCCTGTATGAGGGGATTCGCCCAGGATAGGCCGCTCGGCACGTGCCCCGATTGCGGGTCAATCCTGAGCTGCCTGTATGACTATGAGAAGGCCAAGGAGACGCTCACCCAGGAGAGCCTCCGGCGGAGACAGAAGACCCTCTGGAGATATTCAGAGGTCCTCCCCGGCATCGCGCCCCAGAACGTGGTGACGCTGGGGGAGGGGATGACCCCGGTGGTGAGGCTGAAGTCTGGGCTGCTTCTCAAGGACGACGGGCTCATCCCTACGGGGACCTTCAAGGCCAGGGGGATGGCGGTGGCCGTGTCAAAGGCTAAGGACCTCGGCTTGAAGAAGCTCGTCGTGCCGTCAGCTGGGAACGCCGGCTCGGCCCTGGCGTGCTATGCCGCCCGGGGAGGGCTGGCCGCCCGGGTCTTCATGCCCACGGAGACTCCACAATCGATAGTGAAGGAGTGCGTCCAATACGGCGCGGAGGTGGTGCAGGTGGAGGGGAACATAGGCGACGCGGGGGCGAGGATGAGGACGCAGATGGACGGCTACTTCGACATGTCCACCCTCAAGGAGCCCTACCGGCTGGAGGGGAAGAAGACGATGGGCTACGAGGTCGCCGAGCAGACAGACTTCGAGCTCCCAGGGGCGATAATCTACCCCACGGGAGGCGGGACGGGCCTCCTGGGCATGTGGAAAGCGTTGGACGAGATGGAGAAACTGGGCCTCCTCGGGAGCGACAGGCCCAAGATGTTCTCCGTTCAGTCGGAAGCGTGCGCGCCGATAGTTGATGCTTTGGACACTGGGAAGGATGCCCCCGACCCAGGCTTCCCTGACGGCACTACGATAGCGGTTGGGCTCCGGGTGCCGAGGCCGTTCGCGGGCAAGCAGATTGTGGCGGTACTGCGCGAGAGCGGGGGAGGGGCCGTGGCCGTCCCCGACCCTGAGATACTCGAAGCGATGAAGTCGCTCGCCAAGGAAGGGGTGTTCGCGAGCCCGGAGGGCGCGGCCACGCTCGCGGGGCATCGCAGGCTCCTCGAAGCGGGGGCGGTCGCGAGGGACGAGGAGGTGCTGCTCTACAACACAGGCACGGGCCTCAAGTATCTCGACCTGGTCCGATGAGCCCTGTATCCGGGTCAAGGCTTTATTGCATGACGAGAGGGGCCGAACCCGAGCCAGCGTAGCTCAGCCTGGTAGAGCGTTCGCCTCGTAAGCGAAAGGTCGCGAGATCGATGCTCGCCGCTGGCTCTCTCCTGCCACGGTAGGGTTTGGAGTCTTTCTATGCGGTCCCGAATGACAGGCCCAGTCCCCCGAGCCACTTCCTGTAGGCCACGGCTATCCTGTCAGAGCGGAGATGGAGTTCGGCCTGAAGGTCGAGCGGGAGCCGCTCAGGCCTCTGAGACTCCACGACAGGTATGTCCTGGCCGACTATCTTCTCCTGTACAAGGTTGCCGGAGTTGGTCGCGCGGAGGGGGTCGGGAAGCCCCACGCCCACAACAGCCGGATTGAGAGGCTGAACGGGACGCTACATGAGAGGGTGAAGGTTCAGAGGGGTTGGAAGAGCATGAAGGCCCCTCTCGCGGAAGGGGCGAGGATTCACTATAACTTCGTCAAGCCCCACCAAGCCTTAGAGGGGCAGACTCCCGCGCAGAGGGCGGGCTTGGTGGTGGAAGGAGAAAACAAATGGCTCTCGCTGATGAGAGGCGCACTCACCACCAAAGGCGGGACAGCCTCATGAACCACCAAGAATACGGGACAGAGCCAACGCAGCCGCGACAAGGGCTTAACTATCAAAGAAGACGCACCGTCAGCAATGACAGGCCCCTGGAGCTCCACCGCTTGAGGGTCGTCGTCGCCCTGGGGGGGAACGCGCTCGACGGCAAAACGCGGCAGGGGGTGTACGCGGCCCAGGTCCGGAACGCGCTCGCGGCATCGCGGCAGATCCTCGAGATTGTCAAGGCGGGCCACCAGGTCGTCCTCACCCATGGGAACGGCCCGCAGGTCGGAAACCTGGCGCTGCAGCAGGAGCTGTCGGCAGCTGACGTCCCCCCTCAGCCTCTGCACGTCCTGGACTCTATGACCCAGGGTCAGATCGGCTATCTCCTGCAGAGGGAGATCGGGAACGCCCTGAAGGAGTGCTCGATCGCCCGCCCGGTGGTCTCCGTCGTGACTCAGGTGCTGGTCGATGCCAAAGACGGGGCGTTCGGGGACCCGACCAAGCCGATAGGCCCGTTCTACGACCAGGGGACCGCGAAGAGGCTCGCCAAGGAGAGGGGGTATGTCATCAGGCGCGTGAAGCCCCGCGGCGCGAGAGCCTTCCGGAGGGTCGTCCCCTCCCCCGAGCCCATAGGGATTGTCGAGGCGGGGGCGATTTCGACCCTGGTCAGGTCGGGGGCCATAGTCGTCGCCTCCGGGGGAGGTGGGGTACCCGTAGTCCCCGACCGCCGGGGGAGGCTGCGGGGGGTCGACGCGGTCGTGGACAAGGACCTGGCGGCCGAGAAGCTCGCCGAGGCGGTGGACGCCGATGCCCTCCTCATCCTCACGGACGTGGAGAAGGTCAAGCTCAGCTACGGAAAGCCAGGCGAGAGGGGGATCGACAGGATGACGGCGACTGAAGCCCGGCGGCACGCCGGCGAAGGACACTTCCCGGCCGGCAGCATGGGCCCCAAGGTGCTCGCCTGCGTCCGGTTCGTCGAGCGGGGAGGCGCTCTCGGGGTCATAGCCTCGTTCAGGAAGGGAGCCGAGGCGCTTGAAGGGGGTTCGGGGACCCGGATCACCGCGGACCCGACCCCGAGGGAGAAGGGTCGGAAGGAGCCCGGATAGCTGAGGCTCGGCGGCGGTTCCCTCCGATTAGGCCCCCTGTCCGTCTTGGGCGCCCCTCCGGCTCCCGAGCAGGCGCGACCCCCCTCGGCGCGCCCTCCGTCCTGCCAGGCCCGGCCTAGTTAGTCCCCCGCCCTTATGCCGCTCCGCTCCGCCAGCCCGGCGGCCCTCTCGCTGGCCTCGCGCACCACGGCGGCTTCGTCGAGGGTCAGGCTCGACCCCCCCTTCACTATCACCTTGCCCTCCACCATCACCGTGTCCACGTCGCTCCCCATCGCCGAATAGACGATGCTTGAGACGACATTCGGGTGGGGGGTGAGGTGGGGCTTGCGGAGGTCGACCAGCACCAGGTCCGCCCTCTTCCCTACCTCGATTGAGCCCACGTCCTTCTCCATCCCCATGGCCCTGGCCCCGCCGATGGTGGCCATCTCGAGCACCCTCTGCGCGGGCATAGCCGTCGGGTCGAGGAGCCTCGCCTTCTGGATGACGGCCGCGAGCTTCATCTCCCTGACCATGTCGTAGCTGTTGTTGCACGGCGCCCCGTCGCACCCGAGGCCGACGTTCACCCCCGCTTCGAGCATCTCCGGGACCCGGGGGACCCCCGACGCCAGCTTGAGGTTGGACGAAGGGTTGTGCGCCACGTTCGTCTTCGTCGCGGCCAGCCGGCCGATCTCCCTGTCGTCTGCCCAGACCATGTGCGCGAAGAGGACGTGCGGCCCCGCGAGGCCGACGGCTTCCGCGAACTCGACCGGGGTCATCCCGAACGCCTCCTTGGCGTACCTGACGTCCTCCTTGACCTCGGCCAGGTGCATGGTGACACCCGTCTTCAGGCCGACAGCTAGTTCGGCCACCTCTTCGTAGAGGCCGCGGCTACACCCTCCCAAGGAGCGGGGCGCGAGCCAGATTTTCACCCGGCCGTCCCTGACCCCGTTCCATCTCCCGGCCATGGACTTCGCTTCCGCCAGGGACTCCGCTCTTTCCTCGATCAGCCCGGGGTGCATTATGCGCCTCTCCCCGCCGTAGCTCCCGCTGTCCATTATCGATTTCGCGAGTGCCCCCCTCATCCCAGACGCGGAGACCTCCTCCGCTATCCCCTCGAACCCGTACCTGGAGACCACGTCCACCCCGACGAACGAGGTGGTGCCGCTCTTCATCATCTCGAGCAGGGAGAGCCGGGCGCTCGCCCTCCCGTCTTCCTTCGTGAAGTTCCCCTGCATCGGCCAGACCCGCTCCCTCAACCACCCGATCAGCGAGAGGTCGTCCGCGTACCCTCTAATCAGGCTCTGGGCCAGGTGCAAGTGTGTGTCCACGAGGCCCGGTATCACCGCCATCCCTCGGGCGTCTATCCTCTCCTCCGCCCGCTTCCCTCCGACCGAGTCCCGCCGTCCCACCGCCGCGACCTTTCCGTCCTCCACGAGCACGGAGGCGTCCTCCAGTGTCCTGCGGCCGCGGTCCATGGTCACCACGGTCCCCCCTTCTATCAGCACAGAACCCAAGGCGGGAGCCCCCATCGCTTCACAATCTAAGGGTTCTCACCGGGGATGAACGGCTCCACGAACCGCCGGCCGTCCACATCATAGACGCCTTTGTCCGTGATCCTCGCGTGAGGTATGACCGACAGCGTCAGGAGCGCCACAACCGGCATGTAGGGGTGGTCTATGACCCCCATCTTCTTGAACGCTGACCTCAGCCCCCTCATCTTCTTCGAGACCTCGCCCAGCCCCTCCTCCGACATCAGCCCGGCCACGGGGAGGTCCACGAAGGCGAGGGGCTTCGAGTCGACGGCGGCGATTCCGCCCTTCCCCCTCGTGACCATCTCCGCGGCGGCCTGCATGTCCCTCTGGTCCTTCCCCATCACGACCAGGTTGTGTCCGTCGTGGGCCACAGACGAGGCGATGGCGCCCCTCTTCATGAGGTTCCTGGCGAAGCCGAAGGAGCGCCGCTTGACGCCGCGGTGCCTGTCAAAGACAAGCACCACCGCCAGGTCGTCGAGCTTCAGGAGGCCCCCCTCCGCCCTCACCTCAGCCCTGGTCAGTGTGGTGAGCACGGACTCCATGAAAGCCTCGGCGGGGTCTTTGGGCGACCGGACAAGGCCGAAGTCTATGGCGTTGACGGTCAGCGCCCCGTCCGCCACCGGGGGCTTCACCACGAAGTCGTCGGGGCCGAGCGTCCCGGTCTTCATGGTGTCCAGGGCCCTCCTGCCAAAGGGCCTGGGGGCCCACCGCGACAGCATCTTCCCTCCCCTTGCGACCAGGACCCCGTCCGAGACCACGGC
>JAFLZV010000002.1 GCA_029785375.1 Nitrososphaerota archaeon
TTGCGCCCGCGGCAGGACAATCATACTGGCCGAACGCAAGCCCCGGCACATTCGACTGCATGGCATGTCAGGTGGGAGGAATGCGGAGCGGTTTCTCATCGGTGCTGTAGTCTAGATGCATCATCTGCGACGGCACATTTGTCGTCCAAGGAGAGCCCGGGAAGGAATCTGGAAGACGGGCAGGGGGCTGAGGAAGGCGCAGACCCGTGTCACCGTCACGTACTGGCATCGATTCCACCTGGCGAAGCTAGTCTCAGGAGTGAGTTTCTGAAGTACTCGAAGGCGCCGTTCCTGTAGATGATGATGTTTGAGTAGATGAATATGGGGTCAGTGACTTGACAGGAGTCTGGGGTGTGCGAGGCGAGCAAAGACATCGCGGAGCTGACGAGAACCTGGCCTTGGTGGATCGACGAGGTCTGCTGAAAAAAGCCTCTTGTGAGGTCAGAAGTCCAACCCCCGGCGACGGTCGGTGTGAAGAAGAGAGCGACTAGAACTACAACCCCAAATCGGCAAGGGTCGCCCTTCCTCAGTGTCTTGACCTTGGTTATCTTCCGCTGTGGCAAGACCTCATCCAGACTAGCCCGCAAGGAGCGTAAGAGGGAGGAGCGCCTCCAGTGCAAAGCGCCATGCGGAAGCCCTGCAGGGCTGCGACCAAAAGGCCAAGGAACCATATCAGAGGTAGAATCAGGAGTCTCTCGATCTGAACCCCTTGTAAAGGGCTGCAGACAGGAGGATGATCAAGACGACGAATCCGGGGGCGCTCCTCGCGCCAAATACCAAACATACCAGAGAAGGGACAGACGAAAGTCCATCGATAGAAACCTATTGAGCCGCTGAGACTGCCCGCTGAGGTACGAGATGAGCATAGTCTTCAGCCTACCAAGGAAGATGAGAGCCCCCTGCGCCGCCGTACGCGATGAAAAAGACCGCTGCCATCAGACTACGTCGCGCGCCAAATCGCGTCAGAGGAGAAGATCGAGGAGCAGCATGGGCGGGTGGGCTACGGAACCCCAGCCTTAACTGCCGCCAAGACCTGTTATTGGTTTTGCAGTTTAAAAGGAGCCTCGGAAGAGCCGGCCCTCTTGTCAAACCAGGTGTCTGTCGAGTCGGACCAGGGCAAGCGGCTCATGCCGAAGCAGCCAGAGGTGAACATAGGCACTTCCGGCCACGTTGATCATGGCAAGTGTCTAAGGTGGGATCAATATGTGCTGGTCGACGGCCTCCCCCTTACCGGCGGGGAAGTCCAAGAGCTCGTTGCTCAAGACGGGAGGCTTCTGACCAAATTCGACGGGGGAGAGGTCTACGAGTTCGGACGGAACGACGTTGTGAGCATCGATACGAAATTCGAGGCAAAGAAGGCAAGCTCCCTCTTCTATATGCAGGACTACAGGGGTCCCATATACAAGGTCAGGACTGGAACAGGGCGGACGATAGCCGTCACCCCCGAACACCCCCTTCTGACCAACCGAGGCGGGAAAGTGGTATGGGTGAAGTCAAGCGAGCTGCGGCCGGGAGACCACGTCGCCTTCCTTTCCCAGATTCCCCTCACGGAGGGGCATCAGTTCCAGGATCCGTTCAGCAGGCTACAGGAAGCCTACGAGATAGTGAGGTGGCAGGATTACCAGAGAATCGAAACCATCACAGAGGGGTTCAGGCTCTTCGCCGCTCTCAAGCCCCGAGAAATCGAACAGCTGCGCATCCTGGCTGGAGCTTCGAACGGCAGGCTGTGCCGTGAGGCAGGGATTGACTACAAGACGTGGAAGAGGATACTTGACGGCTCGCGCCCCATCCGAGGTCGCCCGAAGGAGAGGCTTGTAAAATGGCTATCAGAGACCCCGGTGGCTCGCCTCTCGCCCGGTGAGTACCTTGCCGTCCAGAGGCGGGGGAGCGCACGCCACGTCCGCAGGTTGAAGGAGTTTGACATGGACGACGACCTGGTGAGGTGGCTGGCCTTTGTCTGGTCCGAAGGGTCGAGTGGGAAGGGTTTCGTGGAGGTAATCCAGACCGTGGAGATAGAAATGCTCAATTCCTTCCTAAGGATCACCAGAGACAAACTCGGCGCAGAGGTCCGCTCCTACGAGGGAGGGGTTTACAGAATAAACAACACGCCGCTCGTGGACTACCTCAGGTTCAAGTTCGGGTTCGTCCCCGGGAACAAGCTCGAATCGGCCGTGCAAACTTGGGTGTGCCGACTCACGACCAAGCAGAGGGCCATCTTTCTCCGCTGGTTCCTGACACTCGACGGCGAATTCAACACGAAAGCAGGACAGGTTTCAGTCTCTCAGGCCAATCCAAAAAACATCGTCGTGATTTCGTACCTGCTCGGCTCCTTTGGGATCATCGGTAGGTTCGGGACCGTATCACGGAAGGTGAAGGGAGGAAGGAAGACCTACCACAGGCTCAGCGTTTCAGGGCGGAGGAACCTTCAGCTCTTCGCGACGAACGTCGGATTCGAAGCCCCCAGAAAGCAAAAGGCCCTCATCGAGTACCTCGGCAGAATCTCGACTCCCAGCAAGGAGAGCGACCTGAACATGCCCGTCGACGTGCGATCGCTGCGGTCAGTCCTCCGGGGGTCTGGCCTGACGAGGGAAGGTTTCCGGTCGCCAGGGACTAGGCCTGGGATCAAAGACTTCGCATGGTACAAGGCATACGAGTCCTCGGCCAGAACGGGCCGGATTTCCAGGCCCAAGCTGCTCGCCCTCGTCCAGTCCGTTCAGGACCGCCTCGGCTTGATCGACGATTCCCTCTCAAGGCTTTCCAAGGATTGGAAGCAGATGAGCGAGCACCTCTCCACAGCGGCCATCCCGCTTGAGCAAATAGCCCGTGAAATGGGCATGAGCCGGAAAAAGCTCACCAGAATTCTCGACCACCCTACCGCTGAAGAACGCGCGACTGTCGTCGACTTCGTGTCGAAGAGGATCCTGGAGCGCCTCAGAGAACTCAGGCCCGCAGTGGACCAGTTAGCGGCCCTGGCCACCTCCCCCCTCGAGTTCGACAGTGTGCGTGCCGTCGAGGTCGAGCCGTACGAGGGGAAGATCTACGACCTCACGGTGCCCGAGCATTCAAACTTCGTCGCAGGCACCGGAGCCCTGATAGCGCATAACACTACCCTCACCCAGGCCCTAACCGGCATCTGGGCCAGTGCGCACAGCGAGGAGCTCAAGCGCGGCATCACTATCAGGGTAGGCTACGCGGACACCGCCTTCTACAGGTGCACCCAGGACCACGGAGTGGCGTCATATTCGACAAGCTCGACCTGCCCCGTCTGCGGTAAGAAGACCACTTTCCTGCGGGCGATAAGCTTCGTCGACTGCCCAGGACACGAGAGCCTCATGACCAACATGCTCGCCGGTGCGTTCCTGATGGACGGCGCCCTGTTGGTGGTGGCAGCCAACGAGCCTGTCCCCAAGCCCCAGACTCGGGAGCACCTGCAGGCCCTCCAGATGCTCGGCATGAAGAGGATAGTGGTCGCGCAGAACAAAGTTGACCTGGTTACAGACGCCGAGGCAAAGAAGAACTACGAGCAGATCCAGAAGTTCACCCAGGGGACCGTCGCCGAGAAGGCCCCCATTGTCCCGATATCCGCCCAGCAGAGGCTGAACATCGATGCCCTCATCGAGGCGCTCGAGGATGTGGTCCCCACCCCGAAGAGGGACACAGGGGCGAGCCCTCTGATGTACATACTCAGGAGCTTCGACGTGAACAAGCCCGGCGCGGCCATACAGGGGCTCTCCGGCGGCGTCCTGGGCGGGAGTCTGACCAGAGGCGAGATGGAGGTCGGAGACGAGATGGAGCTCAGGCCAGGCATGGTTGACGAGAGGAGCGGGAAGTTCGTCCCTGTGATAACAAGGGTGTCGAGCCTCCAAACCAGCGCCGGTCCGGCCGAGCGGGTGGGACCGGGCGGCCTCATCGCGGTCGGGACCCACCTCGACCCGACCTTCGTGAAGGGGGACCAGATGGTCGGCAGCGTGATAGGCAAGCCGGGGACCCTCCCCGAGACCCTCGAGCACATCACGCTCGACGTGACTCTGCTTGAAACAGCCGTCGGTGCCGCGGAACAGGTGAAGGTCGAGAAGATCAAGCTCTCGGAGACGGTCAGGCTCAACCTCGGCACTGCATCCACCCTGGCGGCCGCAACCTCGGTGAGAGGCGAGGTCGTGGAGCTGGACCTCAAGAAGCCGGTGGCGATCGAAAGCGGCATGAGGGCGGCCATAAGCAGGAGGATAGCGGAGCGCTGGCGCCTCATCGGCTCAGGCGTCCTGAAGTAGGGCCCATCGTCCGCCCGCCTGCTCAACTGACGGCGGCTGCTCGTGCGGCTTATACCTGAAGGTATCTTACCTTTACATCGCGTTCTTTAGCCAACTCACCGTCTGTAGTGAGGATTGTGCCCCTCTGTCTTCTTGCGAGCGCCAGGACAAACGAGTCAGCAAGCGACAGCCTGCTGTTCCGACACTTCTCCATACCTGCCGCCCTGGATTGGCCTACGCTCGTCTCCATCACGGTCATGCGTTCGATGAGTTGTTGGGATCTTAGGAGTGCGACGTCCTTGCCCGACGATTGACATGTCTTGTAATAGAACTCGGCCAGTGTAACCGATGAGATGAGGCCCTCGGCTTCGCCAGATTCGATTCTTTCTACGACAGCGTGGAGTCGCTCATCTTTGGCGTAGATGAGGGACAACGCGCCGGTGTCAAAAACAAAAGATGTCACTCCTGAGCCTCCCCGCGATGCTCCGCTTCCAACTCGCGGATCGCCTGGATTATCTTATGCCGCTCGTAGACCCCGCTGCCGTAGATCTCTGTCAAGGGAGGTATCCGGATGATGGTGAGCCCGTGATCCGTCTCGACGAAAGCGAGCTTGTCACCTTTATGGATGCCATACTTCTTCCGAATAGAAGCTGGGATGTTGACCATGCTCTTGCTCGTCACTGTCGAAGTCTCGGTCATAGCCATACAAAATTGCAGACACCATATATTTAACTCTCCTCATGGTAAGCGCCCGGGGCAAGTGGGACGTTGCAGAAGGTAATCTTCGACAGCAGCTTCCTGATGGCTGTGGCGGAGACGCCGACCACGTGGTTCGAGGACACGACCGAGATCGTCGGGGGGTTCCGTCCCATCCTTCTGGAGTGCGCGAAGTCTGAGTTGGAGAGCCTGGCGTCAGAGGGCGGCAGCAGGGCCCGGACCGCCAGGGTAGCCCTCCAACTCTCTTCAAAGTTCTCCTCGGAGCGGTGCGGGGGCGCCAAGGTGGACGATGAGTTAGTCTCCGCCGCCAAGACATCGGGGGCCGTCGTAGCCACCGTGGACTCTGAGCTCCTTAGGTCCCTGAAAGCAGCCCATGTCGGAGCCATCACCCTCGGCGGCGGCAGGGTACGCCTCGTCTGACCCTGGCCTCACGTTCTGCAAGCGGTTAAAACGCCGGACTGCGGCGAGGAGGGGGTGGCGCCTAACGGATTAGACCTGGACGCCCCTCTGGAGACGGAGCGCATCTCTGAGTTCATCAGGAGGACAGTCGCCGGGGCAGGGGCCGAGGGGGCGGTGGTCGGGCTGAGCGGTGGCATAGATAGCGCGGTCGTCGGAGCGCTGTGCGTCAGGGCACTGGGGAAGGGCAGAGTCTTTGGTCTGCTCTTGCCATCAGACCACACGCCCAAGGAGGATATGAATGACGCTCAATCGCTGGTGAAGTCTTGGGGAATAAGGTCGGCGATTGTTAGAATATCCCCTATCCTCGATTCGCTCTTGTCTGTTCTGGGGAACGAAAAAGTCCGGATGCCGTACGCCAATCTCCAGGCGCGGATAAGAATGAGCATCCTCTATTTCTACGCGAACAAGATGAATTACTTGGTTGCAGGGACTGGCGATCGGAGTGAGAACCTGCTGGGCTATTTCTGTTACGACGAGAAGACGCGCGTCGTAACCAAGCAAGGTCCGAAGGGAATCGGTGAACTCAAGACAGACGATGTCGTGTTTTCATTCGACCCCACTACCAAGAAAGTCAAGGAATCGAAGGTCGATGGTGTTTTCGTCTTCGATTACAATGGAGAGATGGTTAACTTCAGGTCTAGAAATGCAGACATCATGGTTACCCCGAACCATCGGATGCTTGTTGTTTCATCATCCACCGGAGACTATCAATATGCAAAGCCGGTCTTTCGACCAGCGCAGGAATGTCTACGGCGCAAGTATACGGTTGTTCCGATACCCGCAGGCTGGGACGGAGTGGGAGATCTTCCCGCGGAGTTCCAGGTTACTTTCAGCCAAAAACATGTTGTTCGGGCGATTTCAGTTCGTATGGAGGATCTGCTCTTTGTCTTCGGGTTGTTCATCGGGGATGGTTGTGCTGTAAAGGGAACGACAGTAGTCCCTGCGAGGTCCGGCTTGACAAGAGGCGAATATCAGGCGCAGGTTCGAGACACCAAAGGAAGATTCCTCGCTCTTTCACCACAAGTCTCCAGGCCCAGGATGAGGGCATATGATACGTACGAGACCGACTTCGCGCTCCCGAATTATACCAAAGACGATGCCCGCCAACGACTCATCCGAATCCTCGAGAAGTACGAGATCAGCTACTCCTTGACGAGAGATTTGGTGAGAATCCCGTCTAAAGGGTTGTTTGACCTGTTCAGTCAGTGCGGATTCGGCGCTCGTCAGAAGCACATCCCCCCATGGATACTTGAGTACCCCTCAAACTATCTGACCTTCCTGCTTCACGGCCTAAGGGCTAGCGATGGCAGCAAGGGGAAGGGGGAGGTCTATTGCACAAGCTCATCCCGCTTGAAGGACGATTTTGTTCAGTTGTGCGTGAAAATCGGAAGGATGCCCAAAGTCCGAACTAGAGCCCCGAGGACATCAAGGCTGAAGAGTGGCAAAATCATCAGGTCCTCGGAATCCTACGAAATCATCTATGCCCGCAAGGTGAAGAGGGGCCGCACGATTCGGAATTCCAATGCGAAGAAGGTTCACTACGAGGGCAAAGTATGGTGTCCGTCAGTCCCTCCGTTTGAGAACATGCTCGTTGAGCGAAATGGCAACTACGTGTTCTGCGGCAATACCAAGTTCGGGGACGGCGGGGCCGACTTCCTCCCTATAGTCCACCTCTACAAGACCCAGACCCGCCAGCTCGGGGCCCACCTGGGCCTGCCCAGGCGCGTCGTCGACAAACCGGCTTCCCCCCAGCTCTGGCCGGGCCAGAGGGCCAGCGACGAGCTCCCGGCCGAATACGACAGGCTGGACGTCGCCCTCCACCGCCTCTTCGACCTGAAGACGGGCGTTGACGAGGCCGCAGCCGACGCAGGGCTCCCAAGGAGCGCGGTCAGGAAGGCCCTGGAGATGCACCGCAAGTCCGCCCATAAGAGGGCCCTCCCCCCTTCACTGGGATGAAGGGGGCGTTCGTCTCATGTCAGCCAAAGATTAAAATCGCTGAGCCGAAGGGGTGCCCAGGTTTCTGGATAATTCATGTTTGAGCTTGTGAACCTCGAAGATGTGGTTAGGGTGCCTCCGGACCGGTTCGGCTCCCCCCTCGAAAAGGTGGCAATGGACCTGCTGAAGCTGAAGTATGAGAGCACCATCAACCCAGACCACGGGTACCTGGTCCTGGTCACCAAGGTTGACGTGGACAAAGTGGGGAAGATCATAGCAGGGGACGGCGCGACATACCACAGGGTGAGGTTCGAAGTCCTCTCGTTCTACCCGCTGAAGCAGGAGATAGTCGAAGGGGAGATAGTCGAGGTGACGGACTTCGGCGCCTTCGTCAGGATAGGGCCGGCTGACGCTCTCCTCCACCTCAGCCAGATCATGGACGACTACCTTACCAGCGACGTGAAGTCAGGCATCATCACGGCGTCCCAGAGTAAGAGGACGCTCCGCGTCGGGAGCAAGGTGAGGGTCAGGATCACTGCCGTGAGCCTCGGCCATGGCATCTCCATGGGGAAGATAGGGGTGACCTGCAGACAGCCATTCCTGGGAGCGGTGGAGTGGATCGAAGAAGAGGTGGCCAAGGCCGGCAAGGCGCGCAAGGCAGCTGAGCGGGCGGAGAAGTAGGCGCCATGAAAGAACTGGCCTGCCGCAAGTGCAGGATGCTGACGACCGAGAAGGCGTGTCCCAACGACGGCTCCACCGAGCTCAGCAACGAGTGGTCGGGGCTCATTGTGATAATCAATGCCGAGAAGTCCCAAGTCGCAAAGACCTTGGGAATCACGAGGCCAGGCCGCTATGCCCTCAAGGTAAGCTAGGCCCTTGGCCAGGGCGTTCAAGCTCCCCGAGACCCTGAGGCCGAGGCTGTCGGAGCCCCTCGGACATGTGTTTGGCCCTCAGGAGACGGCCGGGAAGGAGTTCATCGGACTTGCCCAGGACGCGTCCATGGTCATCACCGTCGGGGACAAGGTGACAGAAACGCTGTATGCCCTCGGCGTGACACCTGCTGTTCACGTGGTCGACGGCGTGGAGCGGAGGTCGAAGAGGGCACCCCCCGAAGTCCCCTATGCAAGACTGGTTAATGTGAGCAACCCTGCTGGAGGGCTGACCCAGAGCGCCATCGACGGGATGAGGGAGGCGTTTGCTGGGGGCAAGCCGGTCCGGGTGCTGGTCGACGGTGAGGAGGACCTCATGGCGATGCTCGCCATAGCGATGGCCCCGGTCTCCGCCGTTGTCTTCTATGGGCAGCCCGGAGCCGGGGTGGTAGCCGTCAAGGTCAACGGGGTGTCGAAGTCGAGGAACAGGACCATACTGTCAGAGATGGGCATCGAGAGGCTGTAGAGGCCTCAACTTAATATCCTCGCGAAATTCGGGTGCTCCGGTTTGCAGGTAGAGAAGAAGTCCCAGTCAAAGGTCCTCGACAGGTCCTACGTAGAGCTGTCGCTGGAGGACAGGGCGGGGAAGATCTCGAGGAAGGAGGCCATCGCGGCCGTGGCCCAGGAGATGGGTGTCCCTGCGGAGAACGTAGCGATCATCAGGATTGACGGCCAGTCCGGGACGACCAAGCTGCTGGGCAAGTTCTACGTCTACGGCTCTCCGGAGTCCAAGAAGCGGATCCACCTCCGCTACCTCGACGAGAGGACGCTCTCGAAGGAGGAACGTGAGAAGCTAAAACAGGAGAGGAAGAAGAAAGCTGCCGCGCCGGCGGCCGCCGGGGCTAAGAAGTAGCCATGTCTAAGCAGCCTGCCCCAGCGCCAGCGCCCGCTCCTGCGCCTGCCGAGGCCGCGGCGCCAGTCGAGGAGAAGAAGCCAGAGAAGAAGGAGAAGCCGAAGGCCCCGAAGCGGAGGATACAGGTTCACAAGCTCTACAAGGCGGATGATGGCTCGCTGACCAGGCTGAGGAAGGAGTGCCCCAGGTGCGGCAGGGGATACTTCATGGCCCAGCACGGCGACCGGCATACCTGCGGCCACTGCGGGTTCACGACATACGCCTCGAAGGCATAGAGCAGATTCCTCTCGAAATCGCCATCGGTCCACTCTGGCGGCCGTGGATGCACCATCTACGCCCAGAAGGACTAGGCGTAGGTTGACATCAGCTCTCTGAGCATCTTTGCCATGGCCGGGGTGAGGAAGGGCCTGAATGGCCCGAAGTACTTGGCCCCCCTCGCCTTCGCCACCCGCGACCTGTCCCCTTCCCTGACATAGGAGTCGAGGAAGGCGACGGCCACCGCCTTCATCGCGTTTTCCCTGTTGGAGAGCTTTGCGGTGTAGTACAGGAACTCGGCCAAGTCCCAGGCCTGGTCCCCGCCTGGGTATGCCTGCTCCAGGTCCGTGAGATAGAGCCCCTCTCCAGAGACGATGACATTGCTCGGCTTGGCATCCCCCAGCGCCATCCCCCAGCCGTGGATCCTGGCCATCAGGGCCCCGTAGGAGCCAGCCTGCGGGAGGGGGGCGCCCTCCCCCTTCAGGAAGGCGTTGATCTCTGACGCTAGCGTCGGGCCCTTGACGAACTCTTTCACGAGGATTCGCTCCGCGGGAGCGACAGCGACGACCGCAGGCACGAGGACCCCCCTGGCCCTCAGGGTGAGGGTCGCCCCGTATTCGCGGTCCATCCGTGTGAGAGGCCCGGCGCTGAACTTGTTCGCAGCGGATGCCCAGATCCCCAGGAGGGCCCACTTGAGGGACCTCACGTCGGTGTAGTTCTTGACCACCACTGACCTCTCATCTTCGCCAGCCCTGAAGGTGAGGACCCTCGTGGTGGAGTAGGGCTCCCCGATGTCCTTCTCCGTGGCAGAGTAGGTGTCGAGCCCCAGCAGGCGAGCCAGTTCCTTCACGAGGAAGGACGCGTCGGGGATTATGGCTCCCTCGTCCAGCCTGAGCAGCGAGCGTGGAACATCCAGGGGGACGAACCGGGGGGGCGCCTCTCTCATCCGCCTCAGCTTCGACAGCGCCTCCCTGCTGAACACAGAGGGCCCTACCCTGCCGGCGTAGCCATGGACAGCGTACTGGGCCACCCCCCTCGCGGTGACGGAGAAGAGCGACTGCACCCTGGTGAACGCGTCTCCTTTCAGCTTCTCGGGGACGAGCCTCACGCCGTCGGGGCCGGCGATGAGGAACCCCCGCGGCTGGAGCGCCTCGGCGGCGGCACGGAACCCGGCCACTGACTCCGCCCGGTTAGCGTCCCCCAGCCTCGAGGTGTAGGTATGGACATAGCTGTAGAGTGCAGGGGGGTAGATGGCTGCGCGCCTGTGGAGCTTGTCGAAGAGGAAGTAGTCGTAGGGGACCATCAGGCGGCTCCCGAACTCCCCGTAGTCTGAGGAGAGGTCGAGGAGGGCCTCGACTATCACCCTTTTCTTGTACTCGTGCTCGACCGTCCGGAACAGCTCCGGGTTGGATAGCGGCTCGTAGGCGTTGAGCAGCCTCCCCACTACGAACTCCCCGAGGTAGGACGACCGGGCATCCTGGACCAGCATGTCTTCGTCTACGATGAGCGCTGACGCCTCGACCGGGTCGCTAACGTATCTGTACCGCACCCCCTCCCTGAAGCGCTTCGACACGATGATGATGTCGTAGTCTGAGTCGGGCCTGGCGTACCCAGCGACCTTTGAGCCGTAGGCCGCGACCCCTGAAGTCTTTGAAGGGTCCACCAGCGCAGCCGCGAGCCTCTCCACGGTGGCCCGCTCCTCCGCTGTCAGCCTCAAGGGCTGGCCTTCTTTTTGAGCTCGGCCACCTTCGCCAGGACTGCCGGGTCGAACCTCGTGGCCGCCACAGCCTCCATCGAGAGGCTGACCCTGTTCTCTTCCGGCCCTACCAGGCGGACGGGGAGGTTCTTCGCTATCCAGGCAGCCCCCACCTTCTTGTTGAGGGCTTCGTCAGACAGCTCGTTCTTGAACTTCCGACTGACCAACGAGACGAGGGCCTTGTCGGCGAAGATCAGTTTGGGCGGGACCACCCGCTCTGCGTCGGCGAAAGCCGCCTCGTACAGGGTGGTAGCAGTTTCGTCGCTGGTGACGTTGGTAGTGCTAAGCTTCCGGACTAGGTCGACGTAGTGGGTGAACTCGTGGGCGGCGACCGCGTCCATGGTCCCCTTGGTCCCGAAGGCGATGAGGGCGGCGGTGAACTGCACCAGGATCAGGACGCTCCCGTTCACGGCGGCGGGGACCACCCTGGCGAAGAGCACCCCCATCTGGCCGTACTCGCTCCCTGACTTCGAGACGGGGAGCGTCGGCTCTACGTAGTAGGGAGGGTAGCGGAGGCCGCTGGCTTTCTCGACCCGCTCCACCGCTGCCTGGAGGTACTTCATCCTCAGCCGCACCTTCTTGGCCAGCGCCCTGGGAACCTTCTCCTGAGCCACGGCCTGGTCGAGTAGGATCAGCGGGTCCAACTGGGCGCGACCTCGTCCCGGTGCATATGAACCTTAGGCGTCACTCGATGAGCCTGAAGCTGACAGGGGGGTAACGCCTGGAGACCTCCATGAACACCTCGGTGTGCATCACCCCGGGTATCTTCCCTATCACGTCGTAGACCGCCCTGTGCAGCTCGTCCAGGGACTTTCCTCTGAGGTTGACGATGACGTCGAACCGGCCGGTCACCTCCCTGACGAGCCTGACCCCCTCCGCCTTCTCGACCTCGTTCAGAATCGACTCCCTCAGCTTTGGGTCGATGTTGAGCCCTGCCAGCGCCCCAGCCTGCATGCCGAGCATGTCCTCGTTCACCTGCACCGTGAACCGTTCTATGACCCCCCTCTTCTGCAGGCGCTTTATCCTGCTGTACAGCACGGAGAGGTTGATCCCGAGCTCCTTGCTGAGCCGGGGGACGGACACCGACGCGTCTGCATGAAGGGACGAGAGTATCTTCATGTCTAGCTCGTCCAGTCTGGCCAAGTCTGATCCTGAAGGCCCTCTCCGTCCTTCTAGATATTTCTGCTTTTCAGGCTGAGAGTTCGCGAGTTTTGGCAGAAACCTGCTGTGACTTTAGCGTCTAGCTGACCTTCGTGGACTCGTCCACGCGCTTGGCGTTCACCTGGAACGTCTCCTCAGTTATGGTGTTCCCCCTCACCAGCTTGCGCCTCTTGGACCCGTCTTCTTTCGTCCTGTACCCCACCCCTTTGGTCAAGAGGACGTAGTTTTTCCCCCCGCCCATGGTGTCTGCGCGCATGGGGAACCCTGCCTTGTCGCTCCCGCCGGTGATCATTATCTTCCCGGTCAGCCCGATGGTGGCCCCGTCCAGGACGTTCCCTATCTTCCTCCCGACCAGGAGCTGGGCTGGGGTGTCTTTGAGTTCCTGGGCCTCTGACTTGCCGGTCTTGGGGTCCGAGAGGACCAGCTTGAAGCTGACCATTGGAATCGGCTCCGACTACAGCGGGTAATTAAGTCTAAAACCCGTACATCGGGTCCGCCGGCGACTTTATCGCAATGACTTCGTCCAGCACATGCTTCTCGTCCTCAGTCAGGGAACCGAGGAGCTTCGTGCGGAGGATCTTCGCCTCATGGCTGCGCGGCATGGCATAGAGGATGTCGTTCTCCTTCACCTGCCTCCCGAGGGTCGGGCCCTGGACCGAGATGGCCACCTCCTCCCCCTCCTTCGCCTCGCCGACCGCTTTGCCGTTGTCCTGCACCTGCTCGACGGTCCCTACCTCGGTCCCTGCCGAAGACATCAACCTAACCTTGGGGCGGAGCCGCCCGGCGACCACTTCGACCCCGAACACGGCTGGGTCGTTCCGTCTGAAGAACGCTCCCGGGAGGACCTTGAGCTTGCATGGCCGCGTCAGGCTCGAAAGAGCGGCCCTCTCGTCCGCATCCTTCTTCGCAGTCGCCCAGCTGGCATAGTTGTCGATGACCTCATAGATGATCGAGGAGATGAAGACCGGGCTCGAACCTGCGTGCTCCTTGGCCTCGGGGAGGACCTTCGAATCGAAGCCGAGTATCGCCCCGAGGTAGGGGTCGTGCTCTCCGACCACCTGGGCGGCGACGATGTCGTTCTTCGAGATGTCCCCTATGTCTGCCTCCCTCACCGGGACACCCCTCTCCTCCAGCATCCTCAGGAGAGCTTCCAGGCCGCCTATGCTCCCCGCCTTCACTATCACCCCCATGTTGTCTGTCTTGACCACGATGTTGGAGAGCTCCTTCTCCATCTCCGACTTGAGGTCCTGGAACTGCCTCTCGGTGGTGAAGGACGCCACCAAGGTGCCTGCCACCACCCCTCCGAGGTCTGGGGAGACCAGTTTTACTCCCGCCGCGGCGTAGGCGGCGGTCACGGCGGTGAACTTGTCCCTGGGGTCTCGCATTTCGTCCAGCGGCTTGGGCATGAAAAGCGCCTTCACCTTGGACTTGAACGCGCCGTCCCTGCGGACCAGCGATATCGAGTCCCCCACGCTCAGGGTCCCCTCGGTCAGGATCACGTTGGCCGTCTGGCCGATGCCCACCTCCTCCTGAAGCTCCAAGATTATCCCGCGAGCCGAAGGAGCGTCTCCTACCCTCAGCTTCCCCTTCAGGAACTGCTGCGCGAGGCCGATCAGCATGGCCAGCATCTCCGGCATCCCCACTGGCGCCCTCGCCGAGACAGGGACTATGGACACCTGCTGGCGGAAGTCCTTGACTCTATAGTAGGCATCAGACTGGAAGCCGAGGCGGTTGAGCCCCCCGACCACGTTATACAGGCGTTCCTCTAACTCGTCCCCCCAGGTCGGGGCCTGGTCCTTCATCACCTGCAGGAGAGGACCCTTGCTCCCCTTCTTCCAGCCGCTGATCATGTCTATCTTGTTCAGCGCGACCAAAAAGGGGACGTGCCTCTGCTTCAGGATGTCAATGCTCTCTAGGGTCTGGTTCTCCAGCCCCTTCAGAACATCGACGACGAGTATCGCGATGTCTGCCGCCGACCCTCCTCTGAGCCTGAGGTTGGAGAAGACTGCGTGACCAGGTGTGTCTATCATGAGAAGCCCTGGTATCTGGAGCTCGCCCCCCGCCCTGTCCAGAAGAGGCCCGCATATCGTCCTCAGCGTCTCCATAGGGAAGAAGCTCGCCCCTATCTCCTGCGTTATCCCGCCCACCTCGCGGGCCTGGACCCCGGTCCCTCTCAGGCAGTCAGCGATTGAAGTCTTGCCAGAGTCTACGTGCCCCAGGATGACGACTACAGGCTGCCGTATGCGGCTTTGCTCTGACATATTCCATCCAGTTCCTTAAGGTGGCCTCACCCTAGCGTCTTGCCGAAGAAGGCCGCGCTCTCCTTTGTAAAGCTCTCGGTGGAATCTGAGGCGTGGATGCAGTTGTCAGTCAGCCCTAGGCCGAAGTCCCCCCTTATGGTCCCCGCCGCGGCCTCCCAGCTCTTCGTCGCTCCGACCATCCGTCTGACCGTGGCGACGGCATCCCTGCCCGACATGACAACCCCCACCACCGGACCCGATGTGATGAACGAGACCAGCTCGCCGAAGAAGGGCTTCGCGTTGTGGACGCTGTAGAACTCCTCCGCCTGAGGCTTCGACATTGTGAGCATCTGTACCCTCTTGACAGCGAACCCCTTCCTTTCGAACCTCCCGATGATCTCTCCGACCAGGCCCCGCTTCACGCCGTCAGGCTTCACGACGATCAGCGTGTCTTCGACGGCGCTCATTTCTTGGCGGGTCTCCTCGCCCACTTCAGTTTGCGCGGGTCCCGACCCAGCTTCAGGTCGTTGGTTCTGCACTTGGAGGAACAGTAAGACTTGGTGGAACCGTCGTTCTTCACGTAGAGGGTGCCCGAACCGAGTCTGACCTCTTTACCACAAAAGACGCATTTCTTTGGGACGTACATTTCAGGCTACCGCACCTCGACCTTTCGGTGGCCTTTGAAACTCTGGATATAAAGACGGCGCCTGCCCCCCAGGAGGCGCCTGGGAGCTAGGTCAGGCGGGAGGTCATGTCGGAACGGTCCCCCCGAGATGTCTCATCCAGTGCTGGGCCTCCACGATGAGCCTCTGGCCGAAGTCCTTCGGGTGCGGGACGAAACCCTCGAGCGCCTTTGCCAACGTTTCAGGGCCCAGGTTGGCCAAGTCTTCCAGGTTCACGGCCCCGAGGCCGGTGGCCCCCCTCAGCCTCACCCCTATCTCCAGCTCGTTTGTCTTGATCGCCTCGAGCTCCTTCTCGTCAGCGAAGGCGCTGGACAAGAGCGGGATGTCACCCGTCAAGATGATCTCCTTGACAGACCGCCCCTTCGCCTTCATCGCGGCGTAAAGGTGACTCGGGGGAGCCACCTCCTCCAGAGAGAGGGCGGCGAACAGGGTCCTGGCCATGGGCATCTTCCTTATCCCCCTTCGCTCCGAAATCACCCTCTTCAGGTCGACGGAAGCGATGAACGGGAAGACGTAGTCGACGCTCTTCGTCACCTTCTTCGCCAGGTTCTGCCTGAACCAGAGCCGCATGGCATCCTGGGACTCGAGGCCCTGCGGCGTCCTCGTCGGCGGGAGCACCCAGACCCCCGGCTGGACTGCCTTGAACCCCATTTCGATGAGCCTGTCCTTGAAGACGGTCGAATCGTTCTTCTTCTTTGTCTTCTCGTAGGACTTGAGCAGAAGGAGGGACCTCACCTCATATGGATAGGACCTGATGAGCTCCTCGGGGGTCAGCCCTGAGTTCTTGAGCTGCCAGTCGAGGCGCACCATCAGCTTCTTGTACACCGCGTCGCTGTCTTCGAAAGTCGCCGGGACTGAAAGGTCCTCTCCGGCCACCTCAATCCTGCTTATGACAGCCAGTATCAGGTCTTCGTCCTTGGGCGAACCCGGCCCGGATAGCCTGCCGAGAGGGACCCTCACCTTCTCGAAGAATCCGGCTATCCGCTTTACCGCTGACAACCCTCCGGCCTCCCTCCGGCGCTGAATACTAGTAGGAGCATCCCAGTCCTTCGTCTAGGAGAGCTTCCGTTTGAGCGCCTTCCTCAGGTCCTCGAAAGCATCCACTAGCTTCTTCTTGGCGAAGTACTCGTCTGATTCCGCGACCACCACCCTGTCTTCGGAGATTGTCACGTCCCCCAAGCTGAGCGGGGACGGAATGCCGAGCATGGCCGAGAAAGCCTCGACCGACTTCGGGAATGTCGCACCGGATCTGAACCTGAAGGTGAAGGAACGCCCCCCAGACACAGGTATAGGGTCCAGAGGCACTATTAGTCGGTCGGAGCTGAGCCCGGTGAACATCTGGCCGTGGACTTCTCGGATGGATGCCAGTACGTCCCCCCGCTCCCTCTTCAAGGCAGCCGCCCTGTCTTGGTGCCCCGGGTCGGACCAGTCGAGGCCGATCAGGGCGTAGAATGCCTGGTCCTTCTCGTTCCTCTTTGGGTCCTGCGTGATCTCCTGTGACAGCACATCGAGTTCGCTGTCGATGGTCTTGAGCCTCTTCTGCTCTTCCAGTAACCTACCGGCTGCAACCTCCAGTTCTGTGAGGTTCATCTCTTACCTAACCCAGGTGGCTTGAGACTTCGATGACCGCTTTCTTGAATTCCTCGTGCGTCAGTTCCCTGTTCTGGTACTCGTCCTTGTAGGAGTCCCAGGCGTCCTCGGCTTCCGTGACAAAGGGCAGGAGCTTCTTCCCTGTCCCCTTCACATTGAGAAGGACGAGGGCCGACGCGGGCTCGTTGGTCATGGTGGGTATCTTGACGAAGATCACTCTCTTGTCCTGGATGCCGTACTTTTCGTTCAGTATCTTCTTGAAGAACTCCCTCTCTTCAGCATCCACGCTCCCGGCGCACTTTATCAGGACGCAGGCTGAGTCAGTCTTCCCCTTCTCCATCTCCCCCTCCTGTTCGAGGTTGAAAAGAAGCCCATCGTTCCCCTCTTCGAACGCCTCCTCGATGGACTTTATCTCCGAACTCCCTTTCGGGACCAGAGGCAGGAGCCATGGCACCACGAACTTCGGCTTGCTCGCAGCCAGCCAGGTCCTGTAGTTGGACATGTCCCACTCCGTCTCGCGTATGAATGAATCCATGAACTCGGCTATCACGTGGGCAGCCAGCAGGTTCTTGTTTCTATAGTCGTGCCAGCCGACGCGGATTTGCTTCGGGAGCTCGTCCACGATGGAGGACCGCGCGTCGAGCTGATTCTTCAGCCTGTCCGCCTGGAACCTGAGCTCTTTGTTGTCCATCAAGATTGGGGCATCAGAGTACTTGATCTGATAGGCCAGGTTGAGAACGATGCTGATGTGGGCGGGCCCGTAGATGACAGGGTCCCAGCCGAACTCAGGGAGCACCCCGAAGGTCGCGATGGTGGCGTGCCCGAGGGCGCTGTTCCCCTTGACGTAGGACATGAACTCAGATGAGAACGAACCCCCCGTCCCTCCACCCATGCTGAACGGGACTATGAAACCCCTCACCGGTTCGGGCGAGATCGCCTGTATCCTAGACGCGATGTCCTGCTTCCCAACGATCTCGTTCCTGAACCTGCTCCTACCCTCGGCCCAGTTCCTCGCAGCCCCGCCCAGGCCGTAGACAGCGTGCTTGTCCTTCATGGCGAAGAGCTGCGGATATGACTGCAGGATGAGGTTCGCCGAGCGTGGGTCGAGGTCCACGAGCAGCGCCCTCGGCACGAGGGGCATCTCCCCCTTCCGCAGCGAAGCGCCGAACCTGAGGATCGTGCTTCCATACCTCCGGAGGACTTCCAACTGCTGCTTCTCTCCTTTCAGGGTCGGCGCGGTGGGGTCCGCCCCCACGTCAATCAGCACCCAGCGATAGGCTTCGGCGCCGATACCTACTCCCGCATGGCCCATGCAAGCCATGATGACCGGGTTAGGTGCAAGCGGAGCTTGGTTCGCTGCCCTGAACGCCAACGGTTTACCTCCCCTCCCATCTTTTTTATACGTTTGTCAGTTTCTGGGTGCAGGTTTGAGCTACGACGAATCCAAGGCTAAGGACGTCCTCTTTGTGATAGACGGCTCAAGGAGCATGGGAGGGAAGTTGCACTCTTCCGGCATGAGCAAGATGAAGATCGTCAAGACCGGACTGTTCAACTTCGTGGCTGAGTACTGGCCGGTCTCCTACTTTCCGTGGCCGATCAGGATGGGGGTGACGTTCTATAGGTTGCTGGGGACCCCAGGTTCCACTCAGATCGAAGTGGTAGTCCCCCTGAACCCTGCTCCGGCCTCGCTGGAGCTCTACCGGCTGGAGGACCTGCAGTGCAAGGGCGGGAGCCCCCTGGTCGACGCGGTCAAGTACGGCATCGAGAACATCTCCGACTCCATCAGGAAGGAGAAGGTCATCAAGCTGATCAGCGACGGAGGGAACGACAGGGAGCCCATCAAGACCATATCCGAAGAGTTGAAGATATCCCCGGTCGAGGTGGACGTGATAGAGCTCTCCAACGAGGCATCGAAAGAGCTCAGGGACATCGCCACCCTCACCCACGGGACGTACACCAGGCCACACAACCTGGCTGATTTCGAGAAGGCTATCCGAAGTTAGAGCTGAGTGGAACAGGGCCGGAAACCTGCGCCGACCATACAGCAGAGCCTTCTGAAGGCAGGCATGTATCAGACGGTGACTGGCGAAGGCTTTACTTGAGCTTCCTCGCTTCGCGCTCCGTCTCTCTGAGCACGAGCACGTCGGCCAGCCGTATCGGCCCCTTCACGTTCCTGGTGAGTATGCGGCCCTTCTCCTTTCCCTCGAGAATCTTCACCCTCACCTGGGTTATCTCGCCTGCGACCCCTGTCCGCCCGACTATCTGGACTACCTCGGCCGGAGTGAGTGTCTCTACTTCTTTCTTGCTGCTCATGCGGCCTTCTTCAGCCTCGAAAGCTCTTGAGTGACCTGCTCCAAGATTTGGGAGCCTTCACCAGCCTCGAGGACCGCCGCTGCCGCCGTCGACACGTCGATGCCGATAGCCGGACCTATCTGGTCCTTGGAGGGCACGAAGACATAGGGTATCTTCCTCTCGTCGCAGAGGATTGGCAGGTGGGCGACCACCTCAGGCGGCGTCACGTCCTCGGCTATCACCACCAGCTTGGCCAGCCCCCTCTCGATGGCCTTCGTCGACTCGTTGGTGCCCTTGCGGACCTTTCCGGTCCTGGACGCCTGCCTCAGCACCTCGTAAGCTGCTTCGGAGACTTCCTTCGGGGTCTCGAACTTGATGTAGTAGGGCTTCTTGTCGGGGGTCATCTTACAATCTCCCAGGCGGGCCAGTTTCGGCCAGCATATAAACGGTTGGCCACCGAACTCGTTTCAACGGCTCATCCTGCGAGGATGAACCGCCCTGTGGCGTCTAGCCTGCAGAACCCAAACCTGGGGAATTGGACGATGTCGCCGAGAGGGAGGCCGGAGGCCGACTCTTCGACGTATCCTGCCACCTCCTTGAGACTGTCCTTGTTGTAGACGTCACCCTCCAAAAAGAGCTCTCCGGGTATGGTGACCACCGCCTCCGAGTGCGCCCGGGTGACCCACTGGACCTTCTTCGAGTCTGGGATTAGCTCGTCCCCGGCGTACTCAGCTCGGGGGGAAGGCCACTCCGCGGTCAGCCTGACGTTGTAGAGGTCCATGAGGCGGAACACGGTCCCCTTCTTCATCGCGCCAAGGTCCGCCGACGGGACGAAGAAATCACCCTCGGTGCTGATCGTCCTGCTGCCCATGACCTTCTGCGGGTGGAAGGCGAGTGTCACCTCCTTGCTTGGCGCGCCCTCCACTTCCAGCTTTGCGGGCCCAGGGACGAAGAACATCCGCTTCGAGATAGGGTCGAGGAGCTTCCTGTTCACCGACAGGAGTATGCTCCAGTCGTACTCGTGCTCGGTCTTCGTGTAACCCACCTGTAGTGTGAACTCCCTGATCGCCTGTGGCATGATGCCGCGCCTTCTGAGGCCGTCTACCGTAGGCATCCTCGGGTCGTCCCATCCTGACACCACGCTCTTCTCCACGAGCGGGCGGAGGAGCCTCTTCGATACCGGCGTCCCCTTGAAGTTGAACCTCGAGAATTGGATGACCTCTATGCGCCTGAACCTCAGCGCGTCGCGTATCTGCGCCTGGAGTTCGTTGCGGAACTCGGAGCTCCTGAGGACGTGGGTTATGCCGCACATCTCGTCCTCGACGGCGTTGGCTAGGTCGTATGTCGGCCACAGAGAGTACCTATTCCCGGTAAGTGGGTGTGGATATGAGATGGTCCTGAAGAGGTTGGTGTCCCTGAGTGAGTAATTGGGGCTCTTCATGTCCCCCTTGAACCTGATGACGTAGGCACCGTCCTTGTGCTTCTTCGCCAGGAGCTCGTCCCAGACCCGAAGGTTCGCCTCGACCGAGCTCCCCCTGTGCTCGCAGGGGGTCCCTTCGAACCGCAGCGCCTTCACCCTCGCCTCGTCGCAGGAGCAGGCATAGGCGTCCCCCTGCTCGAGGAGCTTCCTCCCCGCTTCGTAGATGGCCTCCATGTCGTCCGACACGTTCTTCTCGTGGTCGTACTTGATCGAGAGCCATCCTATCCCACGGCGGAAGCTGTCGTAGTACTGGGGGAGGACCTTCTTCGGGTTGGTGTCTTCGAATCGGAGCCAGAGTTCTCCATCGTACTGTTCTTTGTAGAGGTAGTTGATGGTGAATGCCATGGCGTGCCCCACCGTCATGTAGCCAGACGGTTCCGGAGGGAGCCGGAAGGCGGTCTGCCCCTTCACGGCGTTGGGGAGCGCGGGGAGCCCGACTCTACCCTGTCTCTCCACGGGCGCTGCCGCATCTGGGTACCTCTCGGCGATTAGCTGCTCCTGCTCCGCTATGCCGAGGGCGTTTACTCTCTTGGCCACTGCCGCTGCCTCCTTCGATACCAGACCCGCCTTGGTCCTCAGGTCTGGAAACTCGGCCAGGACCCGCCCCACGATGGCCCCCACCTCGGCCTTCCCGCCGTGCCTAGCAGCGTTCACAAGGGCAGCCTCCTCGACGGCTGCGAGCGCCTCTTCCCCCAGCGATTCTGCTACCATTCCCTTTCTACTGCGAACCTAGCAAATGAGGCCAGGAGGGACACGGCTTCCTTGTCCCCCTTCCAATCTATGCCCCGGAGCGTGGCCAGGGACAGCTTGAGCAGCTCTGACGCCTTCTTCCTGGCGAACCCCACAGCGTCATACTTCTCCATCGTCGACAGCACGAATGCCACGTCGGCGTCTGTCTTCTGTGCCCTGCCCTTGTCCATGATTGCGACGACCTTGTCCCTCTCGCTCTGGGACACCACAGAGAGGAGGTGGAGGAGCATCAGGGTCCTCTTGCCTTCCAGTATGTCGTCGGACCTCGCTTTGCCGTATTTCTTCTGGTCCCCCACCAGGTTCAGCGCGTCGTCCTGGATCTGGAAGGCGACCCCCAGGGTGGTCCCAAAGTCCTTCAGGCCTGTCAGCACGCCCGCACCGGCCCCGGCCACCAGCGCCCCCATCCTGCACGGGCTGGCGACGGTGTACCACGAAGTCTTGCGAGTACACATCTCGAAGTAGTCTTTCTCCCCGAGGTCCCACCGCTTGGCCGCGACCCATCCCAGCTCCATGTGCTGGCCTTCGGTCGTCTCGTTGACCATCCTTGAGAACTCTTCCATGACCGCGAACGTCCGGTCCAGGCCGATCCTCTCCCTGTTCTTCAGGAGCGCCTCCCAGGTGCGGGCATGGAGGGCATCCCCGGCGTTGAGAGCCAGAGCCTCTCCGTACTTCCTGTGCAGTGCGGGCTCTCCGCGCCTCAGCTCGGATCCGTCCTCTATGTCGTCGTGGACCAGTATCCAGTGCTGGAAGAGCTCTATGCAGGCGGCGGTGAGCACCGCGTCGCCTTCTGAGCCTCCGGCGGCCCTGCAGGCGGCCACGCAGAGGAACGGCCTCATGCCCTTGGCCGGGCGCGACGGGTAGTCCCGCATCATCCTGTAGAGAAGGTCGACTTCCCTTATCGGGCTGGACTTCGGCAGGATCTGGTCGAGTATCAGGGCGTCTACCTCAGCCTTCACGCGCCTCATCTCGTCCTGGAAGGTGGGCATGCCTGTCCGGTCCCTGCCTCTAGCCTAAGCGCGGACCACGGTGCCGTAAAAGTCTAGGCCCCGGAGGGCCTTGGAAAACTCGTTCCGCCTGTACCCAGAGACGAAGTACACGCTGGTTCCTCCTGCGGCTATCTTGGCAGCCACTTCCAGCTTCAGCCTCATACCTCCGGTGGCGTCGTCCCCTTCCTTCACCTTCATCCGCCTGACCTTGGAGGCGGTCAGCTCAGGGATGATGACCCGCGTGTTCTCTTCGTAGACGCCGTCCACGTCTAGGGCGAACACAGCCCTCTCCGGCTCCAGCATCTTCGCCAGCTCTTGCACAATCACGTCCCCTGACATCACCTTGAACCCTGACGGCGTTAGCCCGACGTCCCCGAAGGTGACCGGCGTGAGCCCTTCCTTGAGGAGGCCCTTCAGCCAGGAAGAGACCGACGCGCCTCCGGCCCGGCTTACGGCGTCGAAGGGCGAGAACGGGTAGGGGCTGAGCTTGAACTCCAGCATTGTCTTGCAGACCATCCTGTTCAACTCGTACATTGCCGCCCTAGTCTGGGCTACCCCCACCGCCGGCGCCTCGCCGGCGTCTGAGCCTAGCCCGTGCTGCTTCGCGACGACGTGGCCGAAGGACCCTCCGCCGTGCACCACGACGACCTTCTGGTCAGAAGACGCGATCTCCTCGGAGAGCGCTGAGACTACGTCCGGACGATAGGAGAAGGGCTTCGACTTGTCCGTGATCACGGAACCCCCCAGCTTCGCGACTATCGCTCTAGCCAGCTTTTCACTCCCTCGGTAGGTACTTTGGCGATGAACGTCTCGAACCCTCGCGCCGTGAGCCCTGAAACTAGGTTTTTTTCCTTTGCCTTGGGGGCCACTGCGATCACGCTCCCTCCTCCGCCTCCCCCGGTGAGCTTCGCACCATAGGCTCCAGCCGTTATCATCTGGTCGACCATCCCGTCCAAGGTAGGGTTGGATACCCCCAGCATCCCCAGGAGAGCGTGGTTCATTGTTAGCAGCCCTCCCAGCCCCTCCCCGTCTCCCTTGGCGAGGAGCCCTGCGGCCTCTAGGCTTAGGGCGCCCACCGAGCCGGCCAGGCGGGCGAAGTAGCCCGGGTATCTGTCCTTGGCCTCTGATACTCTGCCTATCTGCGCCTTGGTATCCCTGCTGATCCCGGAGTACGACACTAGCAACGAGCGGCTCCCGCCTAAGGAGACTTCCTTCGGCTTGGTCCCTGGTTTGAACAGGATGGCCCCCCCTAGGGCGCAGACAGCTGGGTCGATGCCGGAAGGGCGGCCGTGGATTGCGTTCTCTCCGACCATCGAGAGGCGGATGATGTCCTCGGCGCCCAGACCCAGAGAGTGGAACTCTGATAGGGCGGCAGAGAGGGCGACCATGGTGGCGGCGGATGACCCCAGGCCGGCGCCTCGGGGGACCGAAGAAGTGACAGACACCGCTACCTCCTGGCCCACCGAGTACTCTTCGGCCACGGCCCTGACCACCTGCCTGACTGGCGCAATCCCGGCAGGCCCCTCTTCTGACCCCTGGGACGTCACCCTGAAAGAGCGGGCCCCCTCCACCTCCACCCTCACCTTCTTCGGCAAGGCGGCGGCAAGGGCCCAGGCGCCGTGGACCACGAAGTGCTCCCCGGTGACGATTGCCTTCGAAGGAGCTTCTGCTACGGCTCTCAAGAGCTTACGAATCTGAGGGCTCCATAACCCACGACTTGAACGTTGTCGCCGCTGGTGTCGCCGCTCGTGGCGTACTCTAGGAGCTCTGGCCTCGTGAGCCCCAGCGACCTGGCCGTGAGCATCACCGTGGCGATGGCGCCATAGCCACAGGCTGTGACGTTGAGCCTCTCGAGGACAGAGTAGAACCCCGGAACGTCCATCTTCAGCACCTCGCCGAGGAGCGCCTCGTCCTTCTCCTTCGCAGCGGGGGGCGGCTCGTAGTGGGTCAGGTCTGAGGAGGCGATGAGGATGGCCTTCCTCCCGCTCAGGATCCTGGAGAGGGCCGAAGCGACAGTTTCCGCGGTGTCCAGGTCCTGGAAGAGGAGTGAAATCGGCAGGAGTGGGACCGAGTCACCGTAGAGTTTCTGCAGGAACGGGAGCTGCACCTCGAGGGAGTGCTCTAGCCGGTGGGCCCCCGGGTCCACCGAGACTCCGGCAAGTTCGACGAGCTCTGCGGCCGCCTCTTCGTCGACGCGCATGCGTCCCAGAGGGGTCTCCCATTCCCCCTCGTCGTAGGTTGAGACCCCGCTCCCGAGGCCGTAGTGGTTGGGCGCTACCACAACAGCCAGGTCCGGACTGCGGAGCGAAGATACATGATAGTAGGAGTGGGCGGCCACCGGGCCGGAATAGACGTAACCAGCGTGCGGCGATATCGCAGCGACTATGTCCGCGTCCGTTGCTGGGGCCGGCGGAAGCCTGCCTGGTCCGAGCCTGTGGGTGTAGCATTCGTCGATGAGGGTGGAGAGCTCGGCGGGGTCTGACGGGTAGAACTGGCCTGAAACTGCGGGCTTTCTGACTGGCAATACGGAGGCCTATTCGCGCCTCTCGGACGTCCTTTCTTCGAGGGGCTCGGGCCTCTGCTCTTCATCCACCTTGGTCTCGAAGTCTTCGATGCCGTACTTCATGGGCTGGTCCTCGGCCAGCGACTTCGAGTGGACGAGGGTCGCTCTGGCCAGGAGCCAGAATATGGCAGCTATGGACTTGCGCCCCCTGTTGTTCCCGGGGATGACCAGATCTACGTCGTCGGTTATGTTGTCCGTGTCGCAGACCGCAATCACGGGGACCCCCAGCTTGGCTGCCTCGACCATGGCTTGCGTGTCTGACATCGGGTCCGCCACGACCACCAGTTCGGCGTCCAGGTGACCCGGATAGAGAGGGTTGGTGAATGTGCCTGGCATGAACCGGCCTATCCTGGGCATCGCCCCAGTGAGCTCGCAGAACTTCTCGACAGCCACGGCGCCGTGCTCCCTGCTGGTGTACACGACGGTGTTCTTCGCGCCGGTGGCCGCTATGAACTTGCCAGCGATGTCGATGCGCTGCAAGGTCTTGGGATAGTCAATCATGTGCAGACCGTCTGGCTTTGGCCGCGTTGTGAACGGCTCCATGGTCTTCGTCCTGATGGGCGTCCCAATCCGGATGCCGGTGGCTAGCAGGGCCTTCTCTGAAAAGCCTGGGGCGACCATCTTGTCGGCTGAACCCGCGTCGTCGTCGAACTCAGACATGGCCAAGCTCCAGACCTATAGCTCTGATTTCCTGCTGTAGAACGGAAGAACCTGGTCGATGACGTCCACCGAGGAGATGAGCATACGCCGGCAGCAGTACCTCTTCAGGCCTAGGTCGTCCAGCACCTTGCCCGGATCTTCGCCCCCCTTCACCCTGGTCTGGAACGGGGTGAACTTGTCGCCGATGAGACTACCGCAAGTGAAACAGCGTATGGGAATCATCATAGCAAATCACCTGTACGATTTCTGCCTCTTCCTGCGCGCGCCCGGCCCTCCGAACTTCTTGGGTTCAGCTTGTCTCGGGTCGCCCGAAAGCAGGTATTTATTGTATGCATTCAGTCTCTCCCTGATTTCGTTCCCTCTGACCTGGTCGACGTAGGCCCTGGCGATGGCCATGGCCGCGGCGTCCGCCTGCCCCATGAACCCCCCTCCGGCGACGCTGACGTCGAGGTCGAACTTTTCTCTCAACTCCCCAACCACATAGACCGGTGCCAGTAAATGGAGCCGTGCGGGCTCTGGTTCCCAAAGCTCGACCGGTGTCCCATTGACCCTGATGCGCCCCGCTCCGGGGGATATTGCCGCAGTGGCCCTGGCTGTCTTCCTCGCGCCAGAATAGAGCTTTGGCGGCTTCTTCACTTGGGCCTTGGCAGAGGTCGGCATCTCTACTCATTCCACCCCAGACTCTTCGAGAGGTCCCCCATGGTCACATATACCGGAATGGGGCGCGTTGCGGCGGTCTCCTCGAACTTTTTCAGCTTCGCTCCGTTGATCCCTTCGGGGACCCCGATGTAGACCCGGAGCCGCTTCATCGCCATCGCGCCCTTGGGCTTCTTTCGCGGAACCATCCCCCTGACCATCCTGCGAAGGATGTTGTCAGGCCGCCTCGGGTGAATCGGACCGTAAATCGGATTGACCTTGCTCGCCAGCTCGAGCCTCTCCTTCCATTGGTTTACAACAGAGGTCCTCGACCCAGAAACAAGAGACTTCTCAGCGTTCACCACGGTCACCTTCTTTCCTGACAGGAGGAGCTTCGCGACCTTGGAAGAGAGCCGCCCAGCGATCTGGTTTGTTGCGTCGATGTACACCGACTCCTCACCTGACAAGTTTGACCCCACTCCCTTTCGGGTACTTCTTCAGGAAATCTTCAACCGAAAGCGCCGCGCCACCGGTCGCCTCTATCTTTGACCTGGCTGAGGCCGAAAATGAAAAGGCGCCCACGACCATCTTCTTTCCTGCCGCGCCTGTGCCGAGGACCTTTCCCGGGACAAACACAGCGTGGGCCTCACCGACGACCTTGGATATCCTCCCGAGGTTCACTTCCACCCTTGTTCCCGCGGGGCTGGAGAGCAATGCGGAAGCCTCGCTCCAGATGCGGGCCTTGTGCGTCTTCCCTGCCTTCTCAAGCATCACTGCGGTCCGCCTGAGGATCGGATTAGATGCGGTCACTTCGCCCCGCCCACCGCGACCTGGATGTCGTTCAGCTTCTTCTCGAGGAGCTGGATGGCCTTGAGCACTATCTGCTTCGCAGGGAGCCCCCCCGCAGACTCCACGGTGAGTATGAAGACCCCCTCTTTCTTGCCGTCCGTAAGGGTGGCAACGGTGCAAGGCTGCCACTTCGCGTGCTCCTTTCCGCGGCCGAGCCTGGCATAGGCTTCGAGCTTCACCGACTGGCCTGCCGCCAGTTTGATGAGAGGTATGGACTCGCTGACCGGCCTCACGTCCCTGTCTTCGGACACGAGGTCCCCCGACGTCACTGTCGATACCTTGTCCCTCCCTTTGGCGTCGAGGACGAACAGCACTCTGCATTTGTGGCATCCAAGAGGGTTTCCGCAGTCGCACTCTTCGGGGAGGTTGTATCTCTCGAGGTCGGTCTTTATCGGGACCATGCCGAGCCTATGGGCGAGTATCTCGTCATAGAGGACTGAAGAATTCTCCAAGATCACTACGTCGTCTATCGCCATGGAGGGCACTTCGGATATGCAGAACCGCCGCATCGCGTTGGCGTAGGACCGGTCTATCCCTTCGAGTTGTATAGAGACAGTATTCCCTCTGTCTTCAAGGCACTTTACCTCAACCAACCGCTCCACCTGCTGGCCCGAAACTGGTTCTCATGAGACGTCGCGTTTCGAGGTCGGGAATTTGTTCCGGTTAAAAAGTTAGCGGGCGGGCGACGGGCCCTCTATGGCGTATGAGAGGGGAAGAGCAGCCAGCTACGGCGCCAGGCTGGGAGGTCTGGAGGTGGTCATTGAGGGACAGTCGGTGCGTTCGCGGATGAGCCGCCATGGAACAAATCTCTCTTGCAAGAGTTGGCGCCTGGCTGTCGAAACCTTATATCGGAAGGGCGAAGGGCAGGGTCGGAAAAATGTCTGAGGCCTCTGAGTTCAGGCACCTGGTCAGGATCTCCGGACGGGACCTGGCTGGACAGAAGAAGCTGATTGTGGCGCTGGCCGACCTCAGAGGGGTCGGGTACAACTTCGCCAACGTGATCACCACGAAGTTGAGCCTGGATCCGAGGGTCCGCCTGGGGACGCTCACCGAAGAGCAGGTGAGCCAGATCGAGCGGGCCATACAGAGCACGGCGAAGTCGGCTCTGCCCGAGTGGTACTACAACAGGAGGAACGACCCTGAGACCGGGGAAGCAAGACAGCTGCTCGGCGCAGATCTCGACTTCATACAGAAGAGCGACATCGAAGACGAAAAGAACATCCGGAGCTGGAAGGGGGTAAGGCACAGCCTCGGGTTGAAGGTAAGAGGCCAGAGGACTAGGACGACTGGGAGGAAAGGGAGGACGGTGGGGGTTAGGAAGGCATCCCTGGTAGCGGCGGCGAAGGCAGCCTCCGCGAAGAAGGAGGAGTAGAGATTGGGAGATCCTAAGAAGTCCAGGAAGCAGTACAACAGGCCTCGGAGTCCCTGGCGGACCGATCAGCTGGCTCAGGAGCTGTACCTCCTGGGTACATTCGGCCTGAGGAACAAGCGCGAACTCTGGAAGTCACAGACGCAGCTCAGCGGGGTCAGAAAGCAGGCAAGGACGCTGCTTGCGGCCACTCAGGTGGTGAGGGAGCGCGAGGAGAAGAAGCTGCTGGACAGTCTGAGGAGGAGGGGCCTCGTCGGGGAAGCCGCGACCCTGGACGACATACTCAGCCTCACGGTAGAGGACATGCTCTCCAGGAGGCTCCAGACCGTGGTCTTCAAGAAGGGCATGGCGCTCTCCCCGCTGCACTCGAGGCAATTGATTGTCCATGGCCACATCACGGTGGACGGGAGGGTGATCACGGTCCCAGGGTACGAAGTCCCCGGGGCCGAGCAGGACACGGTGGTGCTGACCGGAGGAACAGGCAAGGCTGAGGCGGCGGCGACAGAGCAGGCTGAAGCGCCGGCCGAACAGCCGGCCCAGGCGCAGTGAGAGGCATGTCAGAAGAAGAGATTCTCGCCGACCGCTGGGGCGTCTGCCACATCTACTCGTCCTACAACAACACCATCGTCCACATCACGGACCTGACCGGAGCCGAGACCATCGCGTTCTCTTCTGGCGGAAGACATGTGAAAGCGGACAGGTTCGAATCGTCCCCGTATGCCGCCATGAGGAGCGCGTCGGCGGCATCAGAGGTCGCGAAGGGCAAGGGGATAACTTCAGTACACATCAAAGTCAGAGCCGTAGGCGGGACTGGCCCTAGGACGCCAGGTCCAGGGGCGCAGGCGGCCATCCGCGCCATCGCCAGGGCGGGCTTCAAGATAGGGCGAATCGAGGACGCTACCCCTATCCCTCACGACACGACGAGGAAGAAGGGCGGACGCAGAGGAAGAAGGGCCTAGGCATCAGAGCTGTCTCAGCACTTCCACAGAGTCGACCTTTCCGTCCCCGTCCCTGTCTGCCCCGCGTAGGAGCGCTGCGAAGGGCCCCGACCTGTATTTCGAGAAGAGCGCATCCGCGTGGTTGCAGACCCCTATTATGGCCGCCTTCGTCCCTCCCCCTGTCAGCCCCGCGATGACCACGCATGTCTTCGAGCGGTCCCATGGGTTTTGTATCTTCTCGACGAGGCAGTCCAGCTCTGCGCCATGGGAGTTCCCTCCCTCATCGACTATCGCGCTCCAGAAGCCGCCCTGGCTGAACTTGAAAGGAAGGTGCTGGTTGAGTGCCTCGGCTATGACGTTGTTTCTCGGCCCCCCGACCACGACTAGGTTCGAAGCGGTTAGCTTCTCTGCCCTGAGGTCGGTGTCTAGCTTCACAGGGAATTTCTCGGGGAGATTCACGAACTGTCCGAGCGCGAACCCCAGCTGAACGGCATAATGGCCGTCCCGCGCCTGGGTGCCTGCCGACCCATGCTGGAGCGGGGACCCGACCACGATCCAGCCGTCGAACTCCCCGTCGTGAAGGAACTCATCGAAGAACCGGCCGAGCGCCCTAGAACGGCCCGAAGACCTCAGGGTAGGAAGCGGTTCGCCCTTCACGGGGAACTCTACCGCGTAGCCATCGGACGCGAGGGCGTAGAGTTTCGCTTCGCCGCCTCTGATATGTTCGCTCCTGACCCTGGTAATCAGCCCGGCCTTCTCCAGTCGGCCGATGTGATAGTAGACCGTCTGGTGGTGCGCGCCGAGCGACCTGGCTATCTCCGCGGGGTATCTTGGACCCGACGCGAGCAGGGTGATTATCTTCTGGCCCAGCTTCCCTGAGGCGGGTCTGAACCCGTCGGGCCTGTCCGATACCAAGACTCTCTTCGCGAGCCCTGTCTCTGTCCTCGGGTCGTAGAGTATCTTCTCCTTGGGCACAGCGGGGGGTGAGGACCACCATACATAAACGGCTTTGCATAGTGGTCGAAACCTGATCTGCTTCGTGGGGCGACCATGCAAAGCCGGTTATGATTACCATGACAGGACCTTTTGCGGTGTTTAAAGGCCAGCCGCCGGTTCGCAGGGCGAATGTGCGGGATTGTCGGGTGCGTAGCGGAAGAGCCGGTCGCAGGAATCCTTCTCGATGGCCTCAAGCGGGTCGAGTACAGAGGATATGACTCCGTTGGGATGGCGACGATCTCTTCAGGCGCGATCAACGTCCGCAAGGGGGTAGGCAGAGTGGAAGAGGTGGAAGGGAGGCTCGGAATGTCGAAGCTGCCCGGGGAGACGGGTATGGCTCATTGCCTGCATCCAAGCACGTATGTGCACCTGGCCAACGGAGCCGTCACAACGATTGAGAAGATGAACGTGAGAGACAAGGTACTGTCTCTTGACCCCATCACGATGAAGATCGTCCCCGCGGTTGCGGTAAAATCAGCCCACAGGTCTCCGGAGGAACTCATCAGAATCAGAGTGGGGTCGACCGAACTGGTGTGCAGCGAGAATCACACAATGATTGTATCGAGGGGAGGCAAGGTGGAGGAGAAGCTGGCGAGCGACGTGACGGTCGGCGACCTCTTGATCCGGCCGAAGCGGATTGCAGTGGCCGGTAAACCGGCGAGACTGCGCCCAGTCGAATTGAAGCGCTACCATCGAATGGGGAAGGACGCGCCCCAAAGACTCCGCGTAGCGGTCAGAAAGTCAGGGATGGCGCTACAGGAGGCTGCTGACAGATGTGGGATAACTCTGGCTTATCTCGAACACATGTTGGCGGGGGACAGGACGGTCAGGGAGGAGGTGCTCAAGACCATCTCTGAGCGACTGGGGGTCGACCTTCTCGCGGACGCGTCTCCAGTATCCCACTCGCACGGGAAGTTCGCTCACCTTCCATCCAGCACTTCACCAAGGCTAATGCAGATTGTGGGATATGTCCTAGGTGACGGCGCCATACGTTCTAAGTCGATAAGATTGAAGGGCGCCGACTTCGAGCTTCTCTCGCGGTACAGAGGCCTCTTCAAGGAAGTGTTCTCGGTTGACGCAAGGATTCTGAAGTCCCGCGAACCCGGGACCTGGGTGTTGCACGTCAACAGCGTAGCCTTGCGGAACTGGTTCGCGCTCAACTTTGCCGACAGGAAGGAGGATTTTGTCTTCTCTCTTGGCGCTATGACTACCGAAGAAGTGGCCGCTTTCATCAGAGGACTCTTCGACGCCGAAGGCACCGTGAGCCTTTCCGCCGGCCAGTTGTCCCTTCGGATGACCGATCAGCATCTTGTCCGGACCGCGCAGTCGATGCTGCTCCGGTTAGGGGTTCAGGCATCGGTGAGATCGTTTGAACACGACCGAAAGTGGAACACCGTGTGGGAGCTCTCTGTGAGCGGCAGGGAGAATCTGGCGAAGTTTGCGTTGGCCGGGGCGACCGGGTCGCGAAAGAAGATGGCGGAACTGAGGCAAGCGAGTCTTGGTGCCAAGGGCGGCTCGTCGTACGGTGCCTTTTCTGTGCCTCTGACGAAGTCCGAGCTTCGGAGGATGTTCCCGACACCGGGCCTGAACCGTTACTTGCAACGGGACGAATACCTCAGGGATGCGACGGCGACCGCCGTTCATCAGAGAGTCCTCTGTCTCGAAGAGGGGCGTGGCCTGGCCAGTCTTCTAGACAGATTCCTTTCGAGTGAGTTGCTCTTTGAGAGGGTGAACAAAGTCGAGTGGATACCGGCAGACACAGACGTCTTGTACGACCTGGAGGTCGAGGGCACCCGAAACTTCATTGCGAATTGCGTGTTCACGCACAACAGCCGGTGGGCGACCCACGGAGGAGTGACCGACGAGAACGCGCACCCCCACGCTTCGTGCGGTGGGCGGGTGGCGGTCGTCCATAACGGGATAATCGAGAACTACATCCCCCTGAAGAAGAAGCTGGTCGCGAAGGGGCACAAGTTCAGGAGCGAGACGGACACCGAAGTGATACCGCACCTGATCGAAGACGAGTACAAGAGCACGCGAGACCCCCTGAAAGCGACTTCTGCCGCGGTCAAGAAACTCAGAGGCCAGTATGCCATAGTGGCGATGTTCCAGGACAGGCCTGACGTCATGACCGGGGCGCGCAAGGACGCCCCACTTGTCGTAGGGGTGGGGGACGGGATGATGTTCTTGGCCAGCGACGTCCTCGCGACCATCGGCCGCACAGACCGCACCATCTTTCTGGACAACCACGAAGTGGTCGAAATCACGAAAGACGACGTCAAGATAGTCGGGCCAGACGGGAAGAGGGTCAGAAGGGACCCTGACCAGGTAGCCTGGGAGCTCTCCGATGTCACGAAGAGCGACTACGCCCACTTCACGCTGAAGGAGATCAACGAGCAGCCGAGGACAGTGGTCTCAGCGTCCGCCCAGGATCTGGGCAGGATGGAGAAGTTCGCCAGCGCGATAAGGAAGGCTAGGTCGCTATGCATCACCGCGTCGGGAACGTCCTATCACGCAGGGCTCCTGATGAAGTTCAGGCTGAACAAGGAGGCGAAGGTGAGGGCTGACGTGGTCGTGGCCGGGGAGCTCAAGGAGCACGAAGAGTTTCTGGGGAAAGGGTCGGTGCTCGTCGTGCTCTCACAGAGCGGAGAGACCGCCGACGTGATGGAGGCGGTGAGGGAGGCGAAGAAACGCGGGGCGAAGGTGTACTCGATCGTCAACGCCGCAGCCTCGTCTCTTGCCAGAGAGAGCGACGAGGTCCTCCTCCTCAACTGCGGCCCGGAGGTAGGGGTGGCTGCCACGAAGAGCTTCACGGCGCAGGTGGTAGTCGCCAACCTGGTGGTCGACGCGGTCCTCGGCAAGAGACGACCCAACAGGCTCGACTGGCTCTCGGGGGCCGTCGAGGAAGCCCTGAAGTGCGACGGGCAGGTCAGGGAGCTGGCAAGGCAGTATGTCGAGAGACCGGACTTCTACTTTGTAGCCCGGGGATACGAGAGCCCCATGGCGCTCGAGGGCGCGCTGAAGCTGAAGGAGCTCTCCTACATACACGCGGAGGGCATGCCTGCAAGCGAACTCAAACACGGGACGCTCGCTCTCATCGAGAAGGGGACGCCCGTGGTGGTGATCAATCCGAGCGGGCCCAGCCACGCCGAGTCCTTGTCAAACGCTGAAGAGCTCAGGGCAAGGGGGGCAGACGTCATCGGGATCTCGGACGAGCGGGACGAGGTATACAGGCACTTCATACGGGTCCCGAAGGTGCAGCCAGAGTTCGCGCCGGTGATAGAGGCGATTCCGCTCCAGCTGCTCGCCTATCACATGTCCGTGGCAAGGCGCAACGACCCGGACTATCCGCGGAACCTCGCGAAGTCCGTCACGGTGAAGTGACGGCCGGCCGCTCGGCTTGATTCCGCTCACAAAATAATTAAGTGGACATTCCAGACGGTCCGCCGTGGCATCAAAGAAGGAAGTGCTTTCGAAACCGCTGACCACGATCGATGTCGGCAAGAAGAGCATCTCGGCACTGCTGGACGAGATGTCTCAAACTGGCTTCCAGGGTAAGAAGCTCGGTGAAGTGGCGAAGATTTGGGCTGAGATGGCCAAACAGAAGGACCTTACCGTCTTCATAGGGCTCACCGGCTCCCTCAGCACCACCGGCCAGTGGAAGATCATACGATGGCTGGTTGAGCACAGATACGTCGACGTCGTAGTAAGCACTGGCGCCAACATCTCCGAGGACCTTCTCGAGGCGCTCGGGTATCACTACTACCAGGGGACCTGGCTGGCCGACGATGAGGAGCTGCTCAAGATGAAGATAGACAGGTACTACGACGTGTATGCCGACGAGATGCAGTATCGGAAGCTGGAGCGGACCATCTACGACTTCGCGAACACCCTCGACGAGGAGAAGGTCTATTCGACCAGGGAGTTCCTATACCAGTTCGGAGAGTTCCTGAACAAGAAGGGGGTCGACAGCATAGTGGCTGCGGCGCAGAGGGCGAAAGTCCCGATCTACTCCCCCGGTCTGATAGACAGCGGCTATGGAGTGGCGTTGAGCCTCCTGCGACGCGAGAAGGGCAAGATGATAAGGCTGGACCAGACGAAAGACATGGAGGAACTGGCCCAGATAGCTGAGAGGACCAAGAAGACCGGCGTGGTCTACCTGGGGGGCGGCGTCCCCAAGGACACGATTCAGCTCTCCACCATAATCAAGTCGCTATCGAAGGGCGGGAAAGAAGAGACGCCTCACGAATACGCGATACAGATAACGGCCGACAGCCCCCAGTGGGGGGGACTGTCTGGGTGCACCCTCGAAGAGGCGATCAGTTGGGGGAAGATAAAGTCCGACGGCAAGAAGGCGACGCTGTACGCCGACATCACCCTGGCGCTGCCCATCGTGGCCCATGCCCTGAACGAGAAGACTTCCGGGAGGAGCTACCCTCCGGACCTGTCCTGGGTCTTCAAGAACTAGCCGTCGAGGCAGAGCCACGCCGCTGTCGGCGGCGCCCCGGGCCGAGCAGCCCATCGACGGTCTCCCTGCATCGCCTGGCCAGGTCGACAGAATCCCCTAGGTACGCGACTGGATCCGAGCCAGGGGAGAAGCTACCGCGGCCGACCGAGGCCCTGACCTTCTCGTAGCCTTCGACGTCTCCAGCCAGCCTTTTCACTATCTGTGCCCTCTCGGCAAGGATTTCAGGGTGCGCCTTCAGATCGTCGCGCATGAACGAGCGCTCCACCTTCATGGAAGAGAGGGAGCGCGCCAGCCTCTTGCACGCCACCAACGAGTGGGCCAACCCCTGGCCGACCATCCTCCGGACGACTGAGTCGGACAGGTCCCGCTGGAGCCTGGTGTGCTGGAGCCTGTAGGCGGCCATCATGAGGAGCGAGGTAGACGTGTCAGCCTGCCCCTCGGCGTTCTCCAGGTCGACTGGGTTCTCCTTCTGAGGCATTGTCGAAGAGCTCACCTTCCCTGGGCGGACGAAGCGGACGTAGTCCAGCGCCTGGTAGAGCCAGAGGTCCCTTGCCAGGGAGGCGGTCAGCTGGTTGATGTTGATCACCGTGTGGAGAATGTCAGATAGCCTCTCCCCGGGGACGACCTGCGTGGAGTAGGGGGCAGCCTCCACCCTAAACCCTTCGACGAACCTCGCGAGCTCCGCGGGCCAGTCGAGGTCGGCAAGCAGCCCGAAGGATGCGTAGGTCCCCACCGCGCCGGAGAACTTCGCCATCGGCGTCAGGCCCCTGAGGCGGCAGACCCGCTCCGCGAACCTGTAACCGAAGACGGCCATCTCCTTCCCGAAGGTCGTAGGAACAGCCGGCTTGCCATGGGTCCTTGCGACCATGGCCGACGTCGCCTCCTTCACCGCGAGGTCGGCGAGGGAATCTGCCAGGGATGAATAGGCGGGGATGAGCACCTCGTCTATGGCGGCCTTCTGGAGCGTCGCGTAGGAAAGGCTGTTGGTGTCCTCGCTCGTCAGGCCGAGGTGAACGAAGGGCGCAAGTTTCCCAGAACCTGACCTCGACAGGCGCTGCCTGATGTATACCTCCACGGCCTTGACGTCGTGGCCCAACTCTCCTTCGAGTTTCTCCAATGCGGCCATGTCGGCGTCGACCTTGGGCACCCTCACGTTCGGCGCGACCCCCAGCCTGACCAGCAGCCCGAGGTATCCCATCTCGACGGTGACCCTGGCCTCCATCAGGGCTCGATCGGAGAAGTAGCGGCCCAGAGGGGCGGCCTCGCGACGGTACCGGCCGTCTATGGGAGAGATGGCGTCATAGCTCAATGGTCTTCGACCTTTCTTCCCCATGAGACATGAACCGTACCCTGACCCCCAGCTGATCCTCGATGTAACTGACGAGACGCTTCCCCTCCGCAGGCAGGCCGTGCTCGAAGTCGGCTCCACGCAGCGATAGAGGGGTGTCCAGCACCGGCTGAGCTTGGTCCAGGGCACCCATGGCACTCTGGAAGTCAGTGGTCTCGCTCCCGTTCAGCTTGTATGCGACGCAGACCTTCACATCGTCCATCCTTGAGAGCACGTCCAGCTTTGTCACCGCGACCTCCTCGACGCCGTTGAGCCGTATGGTATACTTCAGCGACACCAGGTCGAGCCAGCCGACCCTTCTGGGCCTCCCGGTCGTGGCGCCGTACTCGTTCCCCAGCGTGCGTAGCCTTTCTGCGCTCTCTCCTGCTATCTCCGAGGGAAACGGACCGCTCCCAACCCTCGTGGCGTAGCACTTCATTACGCCCAGGGCCTTCCCAGCCAGCTTCGGAGGTATCCCCAGGGCCGCTGGGATGTAGCTCGCGGTGGTATGGGTGGACGTGACGTAAGGGTAGCTGCCGTGCAGCAGGTCGAGAAGGGTTCCCTGGGACCCTTCGTATAGGACGCTCCCTCCTGCGTCTGCGATGCTCTCGATTCTTCCTGCAACGTCCCCGGTCAACCGTCCCAGGAGTTCGTGCGAGGAGGCAGCCCAGGCGGCCAGGCGTGCCGGGTCCAGGGAGAGGGCCTTGTAGAACGAAGCGAGCGGAGCGAAGTCGAACCCGGCGGCCAAGTCCCCGGCCCTAGGGCTCAGGCGCAGGGCGCGCAGCGCATAGGACGGCCCGATCCCCCGCTTCGTTGTCCCGAGCGCGGCAGTTCCACGTGCCCCTTCCAACATGGCGTCGAAATCCTTGTCCACCGGCGTGACCAGGGTGCACCTGGAGTCGACGAGCAGCCTGCTCCTGGCCTCCTCCGGGAGAAGCGCGAGCTCCTCGGCCAGCACCTCAGGGTCGGCTGCGACCCCGGCTCCGATGAGGAGTTGCTTCCCTTTCAGCGCCCCCGACGGGACGAGGTGGAAGGTGTACTTCTTGGTCCCGATGACCACGGTGTGCCCGGCGTTGCTGCCTCCGTTGAACCTCGCTACAGCGTCGTACCCCGAGGCGAGGTAGTCGACAATCTTCCCCTTGCCCTCATCCCCCCACTGCAGCCCTACGACGGATAGGTTGGCCGTGTCAGACCACCCTCTGTATGTCATGCGGGAGGCTCTCCTTGTACCCGGCGGAGGTGATCCTCATGAACTCTGACTTCTTCCTTAGCTCGCCGAGGTCGTGGGCCCCCGAGTAGCTCATCCCTGACCGGAGTCCCCCTACAAGCTGCCTGACAACCTCGTCCACCCGCCCCTTGTATGGAATCAGCCCCTCCACCCCCTCTGGGACGCTCTCTTCGATTACCTCTCCCACCAGTTCGTCCTCCTTCGGGCCCGATCCCCCTGTCTCCCGTACCCTCCGGTCTACCGTCGCCGCCAGGGATGCCATCCCCCTGGTGAGCTTGTACCTGACCCCCTCCCTTAGAATCGTGGGACCGGGGCTCTCTTCCGTGCCTGCGAACAGACTCCCGACCATTACCGACGAAGCCCCTGCAGCCAGCGCCTTCGTCAGATCCCCCGGGTTCCTTATCCCTCCGTCGCCTATGATGGGGACGCCGCTGTCTGCCGCCCCCGCGGCGCTGTCCATGATGGCTGTGAGCTGCGGTACGCCGGAGCCGGTGACCACGCGCGTGACGCAGATGCTCCCAGAGCCGACGCCAACCTTGACCGAATCGGCCCCCGCCCGGATGAGATCCAGGGCCCCCCTGGCGGTCGCCACGTTCCCGGCGACCACTTCCACGTCTCCCAGCTCGCGTTTTATCTCCTTCAGCGTGTCGATGGCGTAAGCAGAGTGGCCGTGGGCTATGTCGACCACCAGGGCGTCGGCGCCGGCGTCGAGCAGCTTCCGCGAGCGCTCCATGTGGTCCCCTTTGACCCCCACTGCTGCCCCCACCCGCAGGCGGCCTTTGGCGTCCTTGGTCGCGTTTGGAAACTGCTTGCGTTTCATTATGTCCTTCGAGGTTATCAGCCCGGCGAGCCTCCCCTTGCTGTCAAGCAGAGGAAGCTTCTCGACCTTGTGGTCGTGGAGGAGCTTCTTCGCTTCTTCCATGCTCACCCCCTTGCGAGCGGTGACAAGCTTCCGCCTCGGGGTCATGACCTCCTTCACCGCCCTGTCCAGGTCGTCCTCCAGGGTTATGTCGCGCCTGGTGAGAAGCCCGAGGACATTCCTCGACCCGTCTACTATCACTATGCCCCCTATGTCTCTGTCCCCGATGACATTCTGGGCCTCGCTGACGCTCCTGTCCGGGCCGAGGGTGATAGGGTCATCTATGACCACCCCCTCGGACCTCTTCACCTTCAGGACCTCAGCCACCTGCTCCTCGATCGTGAGGAACCTGTGTATCACCCCGATCCCTCCCAGCCTGGCGAGGGCGATGGCCATGGATGACTCGGTCACAGTGTCCATGTTGGCGCTGACTATTGGAATGCTGAGCGTGATCTTCCTTGAGAAGCGGGTCCGAGTATCGGCGTCCCTGCGGGACTTCACGTCCGAGAACTTCGGGACGAGAAGTACGTCGTCGAAAGTGAGGCCGACACGCATGTCGGAACCCGAATCCTTCACTTGACTTCGGGTTGATTCCTCTGTTTATAGTGTTTTGGGCTTGAGCGCCGGGACTGGGACTTTCATCCTCTCCTCGGAGAGGAGTTTGAACCCAGAACCCGCTTTCGCGAGACAGGCTCGCCGGTCAGACGCAATTCCAGGCTTGCGCGAAGCACTCACTGCGCCCTACCAGATTAGGCGATCCCGGCATTCACAAGCCTCGATTGGGGCGCTTAAAACCTAACCCGAATCCCGGACCTTCCCTGCCTCGGCCTTCCCCCCATGAGACTTCCACATGCGAGGGTAGGTGCCCGCCTTCATCACTACGCGGCCGGTTGACGCTGCGAGTCCCCGCTTCAGCGGTCGGAGCTCGTCGGCCGAGAGGAGGGCCTTGCCTATGGCTACCAGCTCCCCCTTGGCGCTCATTATTGCGACCGGGTCGTCCTTCTTGATCCCCGACGAGAGCGAAAGAATGCCTGGGATGCCGAGCCGGGCGCCATGGCAGATGGCGTCGACCGCGGAGTCGCGAATGACGATCCTACCCACTGGTCCCAGGGACTGCTCCACCGGGAGCACCAGCTTCCTGATCGGCCCTTCGTCCCCTGCCTTCATGCGGAACACCGCGTCGCTTAGCTGGTGGAGTGTGACGAACCCCCTCTCCTCGGTCAGAGGCCCCACCTTGGTGCGCCTTAGCTCCACCATGGTAGCGCCCACGCCAAGCACCTCCCCCAGGTCGTAGATCAGCTTCCGTATGTACGTCCCGGACTGGCAGAGCACCCTGAAGAGATGCAGGTTCCCTGCTGACTCCTCAATCTCGAACTCGTAGACGGTCCGTGCTCTGGTCTGCCTGGACACAGAAGAGCGCTGCGGGGGGCGCTGGAAGATCTCGCCAGTGAACTCCGCCTTCACCCTGTCGAGCTCCTTCTTGGGCACTGAGGAGTGGACTCTCATCACCCCACGGTACTCCTTCGGGTAGAGCAACAGCAAGCTAAGGGCCCTGGTCGACTGACCGAACCCGATGGGGAGGAGCCCGGATACTGGGGGGTCGAGGGTGCCGCTGTGTCCAGCCTTCTCCATGCCGAGGAGCTTTCTGGTCCAGGCGACCACTTCATGGCTGGTAGGGCCCCGTGGCTTGTCAAGTGGGACGAGGCCGTAGTCGAGCAGCGACTGAATGGGCCTCGAGGCGGGCGAGCACCCGTACTCTGGGTCCGACGCCTCTTCGTCGAGGACCAGCGTCTTCTGGGGCTGCATGTCAGTCACTTCGGCTCTTCACGTAGTGCAGCACTATCTCGGCCACCCTGGTCTCGTCGATGGAGTCGGTCTCGACGACAAGGTCGAACGGTTTGAGGTCTTTGCCGAACTCTATGCCGTAGATCTTCTTGTAGAGTCTGTAGTTCTCAAGGTCCCTGACAGAGAGTATCTCCTCGCACTCGGAGACAGCGATGCCGTCCCTCTTTGACATCCTGCTGGCCCTGCTCTCCACAGACCCCGACAGCCAGACCTTGATCCCATCCTTGGTGAGCCAGGGTACCGGGTAGCTGGTTATGACAACGTCTCCCTTCTTCGCCTTCTTGAGGAGCCTGGCGTCCACCTCCTTGTCGAAGTTCGGGGAACGCTTCCTCTCCTGTAGGAACTTCATCCCGTCTCCCTTGTCCCACCAGTCTTCGCCTCCCGGGGTGTAGCCCTCTTCCACCGCCATCTCCTTGAGGACGTCGCCACCTCCCACCATCTGGGTCCCCAGGGACTCGGCCACCTGGTGGGATACCGATGTCTTCCCCACGGCGGGCATCCCAGAGATTATGATTGCCTTCAACGGTTCTCCCTATGGCGTAGTGTGCAGCAGGCGTCCGAGCATGGTGGAGAACGCGAAGGAGCTGAGGAAATACCACCAGACGAGGCTGACGTTGTACACCCCGGCGTGCTGGGTCGCCCCCGCGATGACTGGGATCGGTATCGGGGTGAACGCGACTATGACCCCGTAGCCACCGAGGAAGCTGGCCATTAGATAGTACACCACCAGCAGAGGGACGAACGTGACTGCAGTCACCTTGAGCCTGGCCCTCTGCACCCTCAGCTGCTCCTGTTGGACCGCGAGCTCTCGTTTCTTGAGCTTGTCTAGCTTCTCCTTGTCTTTGGCCAAGGTCGCTGCGCGCTTCTCCTTCTGGAAGGCGTTCACCTCTGCCCTCATCCTCCTTTCCGCGTCCAGGTCTACGACCCTCTTGGTCACGACCTGGGTGACGAGGCCCAGAAGGACGGAGGTCGTGGTGACCAGCACCGTGGACACGGGCGGCACGTATCGCGGTATGGTGAAGCTGGCCACGCCGCTCGTCGTGCCAGCGGTCAGGACCACGGAATAAGACCCTGAAGACGCCTTGGGGACCCAGAACATGCACCCGGAGACGTCGCCCTTGGCGTTGGTGCCGCAGCGGGTCGCTCCTGTCGAGGAGTTGATGAGCTGCAATGAGGCGGAACCGAAAGTGGCAGTTATGTTCTCGTTCGGGGCCAAGTTGCTGGCGGTCACCAGGATAGACGCGCCCGAGATGTCGGAGGAGGTGTTGAACTTGACCGTCCCGGCGCTGGCGCTGGCCGTCGTAGTGGCCGTCGACCTGGGGATGACTGCCGGGAGGACCACGTAGTATCCCACCAAGACGACGATGAGACCTACGAGGGCGTAGGTGATCAGCCTGGGACTCAAGGAGGGCCCGCCCTGGGACCTCCTCTTTGACGCTGCCTTCATGACGAAACTCGCTCCAGCATCCGGGCTATGAACTGCGCGACCTCAGCCTGCATGCCCTCCCCGTTCCTGACTATGGTGATGGGAGCCCCCGTGAGGGTCGAACAGGCCACGATGAAACTCCTCGCGAGTTCCAGCTCCTCGGCAAGGGACGCCTCTGTGGCCGGGTCCCTGTACCTTGTCGCGTCGCTGGCCCTCCTCTTGGCGACCTCCGCAGGCGAAGCCTCCAGTAGTATCAGGTGGGTCGGCTTCAGGGCCCTCACTACGTCGAAGGGGAGCCCAGGCCAGAACCCTTCGTGTGTCCTGATGAACAGATGGGTGTCGACCACCACCAGCTTGTCCTTCATGAGCGAGATCTTGGCCGCAGCGGTCTTCTGGAGGTGCCTCTGCTTGTCCAGCGGGAGCCGCCTGAGTTCGTCCCTGAACTGCACAAGTTTCTCTGACCGGCCGACCTCGAGCATGATGCTGCCGAAGTTCGCCAGCTTGGCGCCCCGGTAGCTCGCCACGACCTTCTCTAGGACGGTGGTCTTCCCGACTCCAGGGATGCCCACTATCACCGCGCGTAGCCCCACGGCTACCCAGCTCCGATGAGTCCTGCCAGAGCCGGTGACACCTCTTCCACCTGCTCCTTCAGCAGCATCTGGTAGTACTGGAGGATGATGTCCACCATCAGGAGCATGCCTATGCCCGTCCCGAACACGCCGACTATGTCGGCCACGCCGGCGATCAGCCCTATCAAGATCCCACCTATGATGGTCAGCGTAGGGATGTACCTGTTGAGCATCTGCTCTATGGAGACGCCTGACCGCCTGAACCCTGGCACCTGGACGTCAGCGTCCATCAGGTTCTTCGCCACCGCCCTAGAGTTGAGACCCCCTATCTCCACCCACAGCCTAGCGAAGACCACCGACATGCCCACCAGGAAGAGAAGGAAGATCACGGTGTGGATGGGGTCTGCGATGGTCTCACCGAAGGACGTGGGGGCTGTGAGGTAGTAGACCAGCCCGCCGACAGGGGAGGCGTTGAATGCCGATGTGGAGTTGCTGGTAGGGAACACTGCGAGGTAGTGATACCACCACGGAGGGTTGCTCGCGCTGTACCTTTCGAGGAGTTCGGCGAAGAACGTGACGTTCGCTCCAAGCGCGGAGACGAGGATCACAGGTATGTTAGACACGTAGAGGAGCTTGATCGGGTACACACCCTGGAACCCTCTGTACTTGATCGATGTGATAGGGAGCTCGACCCTTATCCCCTCTATGTAGATCAGCACCAGTATCATGACCACCGTCAGTGAGAACGTCATCACGCTCGGGTAGAAGTTCGCCCTGATCAGGATCGAGCCGATGTCTCCGGCGAAGAACTGGCTGATGGCGCCGGGGATGAACCCGAATATCTGCGTGACACCCGTGGCTACCTGGAATGGGATTGGAGAGAACGTGTACCACATCACCTGCTGGGCCACCCCGGCCAGGATGAACAGGCTGACCCCGCTCCCTATCCCCCAGCCCTTCTGGATCATCTCGTCGAGGAGCAGGACGAGGAGGCTAGCGATGACCAGCTGGATGAAGATCACGATCGACTGGTCGGCGGTCAGGGCCCCAAGGGCTCCGCCATAGATGTAGGCCATGGACTCCCCCACTATCACGATTATCGTGAGGAGCTTGGTGGCAGAGCCGAAGATAGCCCTGTCTGAAGTGTCGCTCATGTCCAGCTTGATTATGTCGCTGCCTACGAGGAGCTGCAGGATCAGCCCGGCCGTGACGATCGGCCCTATGCCGAGCTGCATTAGAGTCCCCTGGGCCGACGCGAAGACCACCCTGAGGAAAGTACTGGGGTTCGACTGGGCCGCCGTGCCGGTTATGCCGTACAGCGGGGTTGTGGCCATTACGAGGTAGGCGATGAGGGCGATGCCGGTCCAGATGAAGCGCTCGTTGAGCGTAGGCTTTCTCTCAGGCTTGGGTATCTCTGGGAGAACCGTGCCTACGCTCTTGATGAAGTCTCGCAGCGATGCCATTTGGACGGGGGCTACTCCTTAGTCAGAATCTTTCCGCCCGCGGCCTCTATTTTAGCCTGAGCCTTCTTGGTGAAAGCGGCGACATTCACCTCGTAAGCCCCGCCGACGGCTCCGGAACCCAGGAGCTTCTCCACCCCCAGCGCAGTCAGGTCCAGAGATTTCCCTCCCTTTGCAAGGTCGTCGAGCTGGCCGACGTTCACCCATCTGGACGGCCGCAGATACCCCGGCGGCCTGAACGGGTCCCGGCCGAAGTGGTCGGGATCGTTGATGACGAGCCAGCTCCACTTGTGCTTGTGGAGACCAGCGTTCCCGTGCCCTCCCTGCTTCCCCGAGTGGCGGTGCTGGCCTATCTGGCCGTACCCGTGGGTCCGCATCCCCCTGTAACGCCTTCCCTTCCGTGCTCTCGTCGGCATATCAGATCATCCTCCTCACGATCTCTTCCAGCTTAGGGTTGCTCCCAAGTTCACCCTTTTCTGTGAACTGCCTCCGGAGCGACCGCTTGAACCCGCCTTTCGGGGGCGCCAGCCGGAAGTAGGGGAGAACCCCTGCGACCGCGGAGAGCCTCTCCTGGTCCTTCAGCATCTTGGCGGCAAGCTCCTTGTAGTCGCTGAACCCCAGCTTCTTGAGCGCGCCCTTGTCCAGGGGCCTGGCTGTGCTCACCATGCCCCTCCTCGAGAGGAGATCGGTCAGAAGGCCAGCATCCACTGGGGCCCACGCTGTGTAGTCTTTGCAGAGCCTCAGCATGCCTACCGTGGCGGGGTCGTCGGGGACCACAGACGCCGAGAACTTCTTTGCCACCCAAAGCTCGTTGAGGGCTTTCCTCACCGGGGCAGAGCTGTTGATTTGCCCGTGGAGGTTGACGACCAGGATTAGACCCATGCTCAAACCACCTATACGTTGAGTCCGTGCGACTCCCTGAAGGCATCATAGACAGCGTTCGCAAGGGAAGACATGGTGTTAGTCGAGCCGAAGGTCCTGACCCAGGCGTCCTTAACTCCTGCGAGCTGGAGGAGATTCTTCAGCGCAGGCCCCGCGACCAGTCCCAGAGCCCTCGGCGCCGGCATTATCTCTACAGTGACGCTCCCTGCCTTCCCCCTGATCCGGTAGGGGACCGAGTGCGGCCTACCGTCCCGGCACTCCCATGAGCCGCAGCCGAGCTTGACCGGGATGATGTTCAGCAGCGCTGCCGTAGTGGCCTTCTCGATCGCCTCCCTGGTCTGCATCGCCTTTCCCTTGCCCACCCCGAACCAGCCGCCGCCGTTCCCGACGGCGACCACGGCCAGGAAGCGTGTTAGCTCTCCGGCGTCGGTCTGCTTCTGTACCACGCTGACCCCCACTACCTCGTTCCTAAGGTCGGGGAGGAGCTTCTTGACTATCTCTGCTTCGCGGACCCTCTGGCCGCTCTTGAATATCTCGTCCAAGGTGGTGATCTTCCCCTCGTTGACCAGCGTGCCAAGCTTAGTCCGGGGGACCCAGACCTGCTCCTCTTCCTGACGGTCGTGCCTCTGGTACGGCATTACTTGCCTGCCCCCGTTATCGCGGCCTTGACCTTTTCGAACTCCTCTGTGTAATTTTCAGGCTTGAAGCCCGCCTTCAGCAAGGCGGAGAACGCGCGCGCGTAGGCGTCTTTGTTCTCGGCGGCGAGCTTTGCTGCGTACTCGGCGATTGGCTTCCCCGAGAGCCTGTCCTCGTCAGGGTATGCCTCTTCTCCCACCGGGACCACCAGCCCTGAGTCGACCACTCCTTTGAGGAGCGCGGCGATTCTCGATCCCCTGATGAACGGCGCCAGCCCGTTGTACACTACAGCTTCTTTCACGCCTGCGGCGGCCGCCTTCTTCCCGGCGAGCCTCCCCAGCAGGTAGCAGGCGGGTGTCGACTTCGCTGAGCCGTGCCATCCCAATTTCGACAGTTCCCTAGAGTGGGATGAAGATAGAACAACGTCTCCCTTGACCGTCGGCTTCACAAACTGGGTGCTGACGTTCTTGTTGGATATCCTCACGACCAGCAAGGGCTTCTGCGAAGTGATGGCCCGCTTCCTTGCCCTGTAGTCGGTGACCCCTTCGCGCCTCCTTCGGAGGAGCTGCACGTGGCCCGGCATCACTTCTTTACCTCCTTCATCAGGTCGAGGAGGTGCTTCACGCCCCTCACCTGACCCCCCTTCACCTGCTTGTAGAGTCGCTTGTAGGCGTCGTTGCTAATCTCTTTCCTGTCCTTGGCCACCTTGAGTCGCCACCTCAGAGCCCTGACCTTCGAAATCCACTGGTCCTTCCTCGGGTTCCTAGCGGTGGCTCGGCCTTCGGTCGACCCGGCGCCTCTTCCGCGCTTGAGCTTCTTCGACTTCGCCCTGAACCTGCCTCTGGAAACCCCCTTCACTGGGGTGACCGTGATGGCGCCGAAGCCCACTAGGCCGCGGATGGTGCTCCGGGTGATTGCGTCCTGTATCAGGTCGTTGTAGTCGTCGTCGAACACGATTCGGTCGACCCCGACGCCTAGGACTGAGGCCGCAAGCCTGCGCTTACTCTTTAGATTCAACTACCCTCAACCCTGTCGGATTCACGACCCTTATCCCCAGCTCGGTGGCTCTCTCTATGATCGTCGCCCTCTTCTTTGCGCCCACCGTGCCTCCTATCCGTGCCACGTCCCGGCCCGGCACCAACGTCGCCAGGTCGCCCGGCCTGTAAACGATGACTTCGAAGTGGCCGCTCGGGTGCAGGCCTCTGGCTGCCACAGGGCCCCTATAACCGACCCTGACGAGCGGTGGCCACCCCTTGTCCTGGCGCCTCATCTTGCTGTCGACGCCTTTGGGCTTTCTCCACTCTGGGTGTATCCTGACGTAGCGCCAGCTCTCTTGCCTCACGAAGGCGGGTCTCGAATCGGAAACTTCCTTCCTCTTGGCCACCAGGCTCTTCAGCCTGTTCTCTTCTGTCTGTTTCGCCTTCGACATGGGTTTTACCGCCCCTCCTCCTTATGGTATATGTATACGCCGTCGAGAAAGACCCTCTGGTCCTTCCTCCTGATCTTGGTGGCAAGCTCGATGTTGGCCGCGGTCTGGCCGACATCCTCGAGGGAGACCCCTTTCACTATCACGTCATCCCCCTCCACAGAGACCTTGGAGCTTCCAACGATCTGAGATACCCTGGGCGACCGCTCTCCCACGAAGTTCTCGACCAGCACCTGGTCTCCTTTCACCTTCACCGATATGGGGAAGTGGGCGTAGACCACCTTCAGTCTGTAGGTGAAACCTTTGGTGACCCCGGTGACCATGTTGTTCACTATGCTCACCACTGTGTTGATTATCACGTTGTCTTTCTTCTTCGCGGAGAAGGGAGAGAGGAGCACCTTGTTCCCCTGGACCGAGAGGTTGATGTTGACTTTGTCGAAGTGCTTCTTGGCCTCGCCGAGCTTTCCCTTGACAAAGAGGGTTCTTCCGTCGAGCCTCACCGTCACCCCATCGGGGATGGCGACAGGTGTCCCCTGGACAGACTCAGTAGACAAATCCTACGAGCCTCCCTCCAATCTTCTTCTCCTGGGCTTCGACGTGGGACATCACTCCCTGCGAGGTAGAGACGATAAGGGTCCCCACCCCTACGGCCGGGAGGTATCGGTGCTCCCAATCGACGAGCTTCAGCGACCTGACGGGGAATCTGGGAGATATGACGCCGCACTTGTTGATCCGTCCTAGCAGCTGCACCCTCAACTTGCCTCCCACGCCGTCGTCGATGAACTCGAACTCCCCGATGTACCTGCGCTTCTGCAAGACCCGAAGGACCTCGCTGGCGAGACCTGATGCGGGGATCACCATGCACTCCTTCTTGTTCCTCATCTCCGCATTCTGCAGGCTGGCGAACAGGTTTGCTAGTATGTTGGTCGCTGGCATCTATCCCACCTAGTCGTACTTCCTGAAGCCTAGCTTCTCGGCGACCTCCCTGAAGCACTGCCTGCACAGGACTAGGTCGTAGGACCTGATTACCGCGCCGTACTGGCCACACCTCTTGCAGTAGTGCGTCGACTTGCCGTACTTCCTCTCCTTTGGGTGTCGCTCTTTCATTGGATGGTAACCCCGAAGTTGTCTTTGAGGTACTGCATCGCCTCGTCTCTGCTGACGAGGTGAGACTTACCCACACGGGACGTCCTGCGGTTGCGCCGCGAGACCCCGTACCCCGGCCTCTCCAGGAGGATGGAGACGTTCATCCCGAGTATCCCGATCGCCGGGTCGTATCTGATACCAGGAATCTCGATGTGCTCGCGAATCCCGAAGGAAATCGAACCCCTCGGGTCGAAGGACGACCCGGCCAGCTTCTTCTCTCTGGCCGTGAGCAGCTTCTCGATGAGGGCCTTCGTCTCGTCGCCCCGCACCGTGACCACCACCCCGATGGGCTCGCCCTTGTGGATGCCGAAGTCCCGCACCGAGTTCTTGGCCCGGGTCTGCGCAGGGCTCTGGCCAGTCACCTGTTCCAGGACCTTCTTTCCCCGCTCTATGGCTTCCCCTGATTTCCCTAGGCCTATGTTCACTACGACTTTACCAACCCTGATCTCCCTCATGGGGTGCGCCTGAACAGCTGACTGGCTCATGACGCGCCCACTCCTACCGTGATCATGGGTGAAGAGGTCCCCACCGGGAATACCAGGCGAGAGGGCATCTCGGCTTCGCCGCTCGGGAGGGCGATCCGCACCATCTTCTCGCGTGAGACGGTCCCCTTCTTCACCTCGGCTATCTTCCCGAGCTGTCCGACTCTGTCCCCGCCGAGGACAAGACCCAAGGACCCCTTCGCGAGCTTGACGTTGCCCAACACCTTCTGGGAAGGCACCTCGAGCAGCACCGCGTCGCCCGGAGCGAGGTTCAGGGCGTCGTCCAACACCGACCTCCCGTCGTGTAAGCCATACTGGATGTGCCCGCCCTTGATCTTCCTCTTGGTGTTGATGCTGCAGAGCTTCCTCGACGCTTCGTCTGACGGCACTTTGGCGAGTCTGAAGCCCTTGCGGCCGGGGACGAGCCGGTAGTCCGCCCCTTCGGCGGGGACGCTGACCACGTTGAAGAGCCCGACAGGGAAGCGCGAGGTGTGCCTCTCACGCCCGTCGACCAGCACCTTCCCGGTCTTGACCATGTACTTCAGCTCACGAGACAGGCCTGCCATGGAAGCTAGGTCGCGTATGACCACGCCGAGCGGATAGGATGACGAAATCGAATGCGGCCCTGGCACGGGTTTGAAGACGAACCTGTCGGACTTTCGCGGAATGTCCCAGGTACGCGGGGCGGCCAGGCGCTTAATCTTGTTCCTTCCACCCTTCTTGCCCACTACGCCGACACCTCCAGTTTCAGCTTCCTCTGTTTGTCTTCGAGCACGAGGGCCGTGATGACTACGTTGGAAGAGCGTATGGGGACCGGAGCGTTCCCACCCTTGAGCTTCTCATGAGTGACCCCTTCCACGTTCACCGTCCCGGTGAACGAATCGACCTTGGTGATCTTCCCCTCGATCCCCTTGAACTCTCCCCTGACAATCTTCACCGAATCGCCCACCCTCGGCCTTACGCTGCGCTTACCATGCTTCCCTCTGAGATCCGCCGACAGCTGAGACCCGAATTTCATCCATTCCACCTATACTATGATTGATGCGAGGTTCGCGATCCTAGGCCACTTTTCTGCGGCCTCGCTGGCTACGGGTCCCTTGATGTCGGTCCCCTTCAGGTCCCCTTCAGGCGTGATTATCACAGCGGCATTGTCCTCGAAGACCACTCTCTGTCCGCTCACCCTCCTCACCGGGTACTTCTGCCTCACTATCACTGCCCCGAACACGGTCTTCTTCAGCTCTGGAGGCCCCTTCTTCACAACGCAGACAATCGAGTCCCCCACCGACGCGGCTGGGACCCTGCTCAACCTCCCCTTCGCCTTGGTGACCTGTACCACGCGCAGCGTCTTGGCGCCGGTGTTGTCAGCGCATGTAATCACCGCGTACAGTGGTATCGACCTCGTGATGTAGTTCTTGAACTCCTCGACTCCCTTGGCCGAGACTGCACGAGACTTCGTGGACATTAGGCGCTCCTCCTCGACTCCACCACGACGAACGAAATAGTCTTGGACAGCGGCCTGCACTCGCCGAGGGTCACCGCGTCACCGTCCCTGACTTCGATGCAGGGGGGGACGTGGGCGCTGACGCGGCTTCTCCGCCTCTCGCCCCGGTTGAACTTCGGCACCATGTGGAGATACTCCATTTCGACCACGACAAAGCTCTTCCCCGCGGTTGAGACCGCCTTGCCGGAGAGCATCCTCCCTCGAACCTTGACGTGTCCGTGGAAAGGACAGCGGTCGTCCTGGCACTTCTTCTTGGGGGCCGCCACTTCGAGGCCAGCCGAGCTCATCGCCGCGCCCTCCCAAGCCTGTCCTGAAGCCTCCCGGCGATCTCGGCACCAGTCACCCTCTTTCCCGACCCCAGGCTGAAGACCGCCCCCTCTTTCTCGACGGTGACGGAGTGCCCTCCGGTGTCGATGATCAGGGTGTTCGCAGTCTCCATGAGCACCCGCCCGGTCCTACCGATCTTGGTCGGGTCTGAGGAGTTCATCACAGTCAACATGTTTCCTATCAGGCTCACTCTACTATCCCTTTCTCGTGCATCACAGTAATCACCCTTGCTATGTCCTTCCTTATCCGCCTGATGTTGCCCACGTCCTTCTTGACTATGCCGCGCTGGGCTTCGCCTGACAGCTTGGAGAGCTCCGACCTGAGGTCGAAGAGCGTCTGCCGAAGCTTGTCAGTGCCCTGAGTCCTGAGTTCCTTCGGCTTGAGTTGTGGCATCTTCTTTGTTCTCCTCTTTGTTCTCTTCTTTGATGTCTTCTCTTAACTGGAAATCGGGCGGAAGCGCATCCCTGAGCGCTATCTTCACCTTGATCCCATATAGGCCGAGCTTCATCAGGACGTCGGTGGTGGCCTGGTCCACCGACCTGTCGGCCGTGTCGCCGCTCTTGGGGACTACCCCTGCCCTGTACTTCTCTCCGTGCGACCTGTCGCTGCGGAGCTTTCCGGCTACGGAAATCTCGACGCCAGCGGCGCCGGCGTTCATTATGTTGTTGACGGTCCACTGGGCGGCCCTGCGGAACGCCGTCCCCCGAGACACGATCTGTGCGATCCTGGCGGCCATGATCCTAGCGTTGAGCTCCGGGCGCTCCACCTCGGTCACGGCAATCTGAGCGTTGGGGAGGCCGAAACGGGCGACCACCTTGTCGGTCAGATCCTTGATCCCGGTCCCTCTCCTGCCGATGGCGAGGCCAGGTCTCGCGACGTAGACCTTGAGAGTCGTCCCGACTGGGGACTTCTGCACCTCCAATCCTCCGTAGCCCGCGTCCCGCAGCTCCTTTTCAAAGAACTCGTCCAAGTCAGCGTACGACATGTTGGACGTCAGGATCGACTTCACCATGGTTCGCTGCTGGACAGACATCGCTACAGTTCCTTGCCCACGACTTCGATGTGCACTAATTGATGGAAATTGGGAGAGCTTCTGCCGAAGGCTCGAGGGTAGTAGTCCTTCACAGTCCTGCCTGCATAGCCAGCGGCGTGGATTATCTTCACCCTCTCAGGGTCCAGGCCCTTGAATTCGGTGTTCCCCTGCAGGTTGTGAAGGACGTTGAGATACGCCTTGGCGGCTCTGACCGGGTAGGACCCGGTCGGGAACCCTTGGAGCTCGCTCCTGTGACCGACCTTCAGCTTGTGCCGCCTGAAAGCCACAGGCATCTCTTTGCTCTCGACCTGTTCGAGCAGGCCAATGGCCTTCGTCAGCGACATCCCTTTGATCGTCACGGCGACTTCACGGGCCGCTTTGGGCGAGATGTTGACTTCTCTCCCGCTAGCCCTGACATGTACCGCTGGGTCGAAACCCTGGAAACTGTAACCATGGTGAGGCACTTTACCCCTCTCGTTGACCCGGCCGATTGTTGATGCGGTTATAAAGATGTCCATCATGAAACGCCCATCGGACAGAAAACAGGCGTTTTCTATCCAGCTGCCCCGTTTTCAGTCTCTACGCAGCCACGATTCGCTGGAAGGCGGGGCCGCGACCGCACCTAGCACTCCCAACATCGCACGTAAGCTCGAGGTTGGGCTCCGGTTCAGCTATGACTCGGATTCCGTCAGGCCTTCTACTTCGTTTCCCCGGCCGTGGCGCCCCCTTTGAGACGCCTGTAGACCCAGAGGATGGGGTCGTAATGCCTGTCCACAACTCTCTCCTTCTCAGGTATGATCGCGTCGTCGGTGATCACGATGTGCTCAGGGCATATCTCTTGGCAGCACTTCGTTATGTTGCAGTAGCCGAGGCCTCCGGCGTCCTTCATGAACTTCGATCTGTTCAGGCCGTCCATGGGGTGCATATCCAGGGACGCCGCCTTCACGACCCACCTGGGGCCCATGTAGTCCGCCTCGTGCTCCCTTATCACGTGGCAGACGTCCATGCACAAGAAACACTCGATGCACCTCCTGAACTCCCTCGACCTGTCCACGTCCGCCTGATAGAAGGTGTAGATGTCGCCTGCGTTGGCCTTGGGGGTAAATGGCGGTATGGTTGCCGCCACCTTCCAGTTCGCTGTGACGTCTGTGACCAGATCCTTCAGCCTGGGGAATGCCTGCATGGGTTCGATGGTGATTTCTCCTTCGATCGAGTCCACCCTCGTCTTGCACATCAGTTGCGGCCTGCCGTTTATCTCGGCCGAGCAGGAGCCGCATCTCCCTGCTTTGCAGTTCCACCTGATCGAAAGAGACGGGTCCAGGTGTGATTGTATGTAATGGACGGCGTTCAGCACCACCATCCCCTCCTCGCGCGGGACCTCGAAGGTGTCGTAGTGCGGAGACGAAGTTCGCTCGCCGGTCCCTCTCAGAATCCTCAATCTGATTGTCTTCCTTTGGTCTGGCTGCGCGCTCGCGTGGGTCTCCACTTCAGTCGTCCTCCTTGATCAGCCTCTGGAGCTCCTGAGGCGGAGTGGATACAGGCACCGTTCGACGGACCATCTTCCCATCCTCCTGGACGGTGATTATGTTCACCAGCCACTTCGGGTCTTTGGCAGGGAAGTCGGACCTCGTGTGCGCCCCGCGGCTCTCCTTCCTCTCCAATGCCGACCGAATCATCGCTTCGCAGATCAGCAGCATGTCCAAGACTTGGAGCGAGTCTGTCCAGGACTGGTTGTATGCGCGCGGTCCCACGGCCTTCAACCCCTTCGCATCCTTCCTGAGCCTCTCGATTTCGACCAGACCTGCCTCAAGGTCCACCGCGTTCCTGACAATGCCCACGTGCGCCCACATGTTAGAAGCTATCTCCTCCTTGATGTGGAATGGGTTCGCGCTGCCTGTGGAGGAGAATGGAGACAGCACTCTGGATATCTCCTTCTCGACTTCTTTACTGTCCACTGATGGAAGGTCCACCGCCGTGGCGCTCTTCGCAGCGGCATCCCCCGCCCTCTTCCCGAAGACCAGTATGTCCGAAAGGGAATTTCCTCCTAGCCTGTTTGCCCCGTGGAGACCGCTCGCCACTTCACCCGCGGCGTAGAGCCCCTTCACGCTGCTCTCGGCTGTCTCCGGGTCGACCCTGATGCCGCCCATCTGATAGTGGACGGTGGGAGCAACCTCCATCTTGTCTTTTGTGATGTCTATGTCGGCGAATGCCAGGAACTGGTCGTACATGCTCGGGAGTTTCTTCTTGATGTGGTCCGCCCCCTTGTGGGAGATGTCTAGATAGACGCCCCCGCCCTTGCTCCCCCTGCCTGCCATTATCTCTGTGTATATCGACCTGGCCACCACGTCCCTCGCGGAGAGCTCCATCCTCTTAGGGTCGTACTTGGACATGAATCTCTCTCCTTCAGAATTGGTCAGGATTCCCCCCTCTCCCCTGACAGCCTCTGTGACGAGCATCCCTCGCACCCCTGGCGGATAGATCATACCCGTAGGGTGGAACTGAATCATCTCCATGTCCATCAACTCCGCCCCCGCCCTGTATGCCATCCCTATCCCGTCTCCGGTGCTCTCATAGGAGTTTGAAGTCACCTGATAGACTCTCCCGGACCCCCCCGTCGCGATTATGATTGCTCTGGCCCTGAACAGAAGAAGCTTCCCTGTCTTTATGTCGATGCCGAGCGCGCCCGCCGCCCTCCCGGTCTTCGGGTCTCTGAAGAGGCAGGTGGTCATGACTTCGTCCATGAATGGCACCCCTCTGGCTACAACCTGATCCTGGAGCGTGCGGATCAACTCCAGTCCCGTCCGGTCCCCGATGTTGCAGAGGCGTCTGTAGGTATGAGCGCCGAAGGGCCTCTGACTTATCTTACCGGCAGGGGTCCGGTCGAAGACCGCCCCGTATCTCTCGAGCTCGTAGACCCTTTCGATGGCCTCCTTGGCGAATATCTCCACAATCCTCCAGTTCGAGAGATGCTGTCCCTCGACGATGGTGTCGGAGAAGTGGACTTCCCAGGAGTCCTTTGGGTCGACGTTCCCGAGGGCCGCGGCTATCCCCCCTTCAGCCATCACGGTGTGCGCCTTTCCGAGGAGGGACTTGCAGACCACGAGGGTCTTTGCCCCCCTGTCGTGCGACTCTATGGCCGCCCTGAGTCCGGCCCCTCCGGCTCCGATTATGAGGACGTCGCAGACCCTTTCGTCGTAACTCCGGTCGTTGACTTCGACGCTTTCTTTCTCTTGTTGAGGAGCCCACAAATCGAGCACACCAGATGCCATTGACCCGTTCATTTGGCGATAATAAGCTGATTCCCTTAGCTCCCGTCGCATTGGCACCGGGACGCAAGATGAGAGTCGACGAAGCGAGGCTGGTCGATCTGGACTAAGCACCGCGGAAGGGTCAACGTATGGTCACTGAGAGTATCATCAAGAGGAATCCAACACCGACTATCCCTCCGGTCGCCGAAACGCCTGCGTTTCCAAAGTAGGCCGCAAGGCTACCGAAGAGCATTATCGCGAGTCCGGCCACGAACAACGGGTACCTGGCTCTGGGGACGCGGGACGCCATCCCTATAGCCTCACCAGCGTCAAGTCGAGCGGGAGTCCTGCGGCCAGACCACGGATGTAGAGGTCGGCGAAGAAGATGGTGAGCAAGCTCGCCCAGGCGAGGGTCTCGTGGTGCCTGTTGAGCCAACTCTGCCTCTCGTAGAAGGCTTTCCTCGCACCGCCAGCGGCGACGCAACTGTAGCAGTCGATGTTCCCTCCTGTGAGATGCCTGAAAGCATGGCATGAGCCTGTCCACGCCGTGAGCAGAAGCGCATTCGCCAGGAGGACCAGGCTCCCCACCCGCAATTCAAAGACGCCGCTGAAGACAAGCGAATGGTAGAAGTCGTAGTAGAAGAACGGGAGAAGAGCGATTCCGGCGTAGAGGAAGTATCGGTGGAGGTTCTCTAACTGGAACAAGCCGTTCCTTTCTCCGGTGTAGTGCCTCTTACTGGAGTCACCTCGTTCCGCGTTGGAACAGCCCAGCGGGTGCTTGAAGAGGTGGCGGTGATAGTCTTTCCTGTAAGCGTAGCAGGTGAGCCTGAAGAGGCCGGGGAGAGGGACTATCAAGATAGTCGGGCTGTAGAACGGGTCGATGTACCCAGCATATTCAGCAACCGGGAAGGAGAGGAGCGCCCAGAAGCCGACCACCAGGATGCCGACGAACGACCAGAACCTCCAGTTAGGCTCGAAAATCTCGTATGGAAACAGAGTCTTCCAGTTTAGCGCCAACGGCAGTCTCCAGCACATGGGGCAAGTTTGACTGCGTAAAAGCCCTTCCCCGAATGGAGTTTGCCCTGAGCCCCTTGGCGGGACCCGCATTCCAGCCTAAGGAGGCGTGGACGCGTCCTGATCTTCGTAGTGGGCCCCGAGGTATCCGTACACCCCTGTCTTCAGGACCTTCATTCCAAGCAGCGCACACTTGACCCTGGAGGGGCCCAGGTCAGGGTTGCCGAGCATCTCGAACACGTCTTCCTTGACCAGCTCCTTCACCCACTCGAGCGGTTTTCCCTTCGCGAGTTCTGTCAGCATGGAAGCGGAGGCCTGGCTGATGGCGCACCCCTTCCCTGTGAACTTCACTTCCTCTATCTTCTGGTCCTCCCCTACCCTGACCTGGATCTCAATCTCGTCCCCACAGAGGGGGTTGGTGTCGCGGGAGGATATGTCGACATTCTCGAGCTTGCCGAAGTTCCTCGGATTGCGATAGTAGTCCAAGATTAGCTCCCTGTATATGTCGGCGCTGCTCATACCTTGAAGATCCTCCCGGCCTTTTCTATGGCAAGTTTCAGCGCGTCCACGTCGTCGTGGGAGTTGTAGACGTAGAAGCTCGCCCTGCTGGCGGCTGGAACGTCTAGCCAGCGCATGAGGGGCTGGGCGCAGTGGTGTCCGGACCTTATGGCGACCCCCTCTTCGTCGAGTATGGTGGCGAGGTCATGGGGGTGGACGTCGGCGTAGTTGAAAGAGATCACCCCAGCCCTGAGACGTGTGTCCATTGGTCCATAGAGCCTGATCCCTCTGATCGCAGTGAGCTCGTTCATAGCATAGTCGAGCAGGCTGACTTCATGCGCCCTGACCCTCTCCATGCCTATGGACTCGAGGTAGTCTACGGCTGCTCCAAGGGCTATGCCATCGGCTATGTTCACAGTCCCGGCTTCGAACTTGTATGGTATGTCGTTCCAGGTCGAGTGGTCGTCGAACACCTCTCTTATCATCTCCCCGCCTGTCTGGAACGGGTCCATCTCCTCCAGAAGACCTCTCCTGGCGACTAGGGCGCCTATCCCGGTGGGACCGAGCATCTTGTGCCCTGAGAACGCGTAGAAGTCCGAGTCTATCGCCCCAACGTCCACCGGCATGTGCGGGACCGCCTGTGCCCCGTCGACCAATGTGGTAGCGCCTGCTTCCTTCGCCATGGCGCAGAGCTTAGCCGCGTCATTTATGGTCCCCAGCACGTTGGAACAGTGAGTGAAGGCGACGAGACGTGGTGCCTCCCTGAGCAAGGCCTCAAAGCTCCCTAGGTCGAGCGTCCCGTCAGGGTTGAGGCCGACATACTTCAGAATCGCTCCGCTGCGCTTTGCCAGCATCTGCCATGGGACGATGTTACTGTGATGCTCCATGGTGGTGACGACAATCACGTCGCCCTTCTTCATGTTCTTGTCCCCCCAGGCGAAGCTCACGAGGTTGGTGGCTTCGGTGGTCCCCCTGACGAAGACCAGATCTTGCGGTCGCGCCCCTACGAAAGCGGCTGTCTTCTTCCTGGAGCCTTCGTACGCTGCCGTTGCTTCTTCCCCCAGCGTGTGCACCGACCGGTGGACGTTGGAGTTGTAGTTGGAGTAGAATCTCACGAGCGAGTCGATTACCACCTGCGGCCTCTGGGTAGTGGCAGCGTTGTCCAGATAGACGAGTCTCTTTCCCCGGACCTTCCTGCTGAGAATCGGGAAGTCCGCCCTTAGTCTCTCCACATCTATGGCTTTGGATTCGAGCAACGTCTGATGAGACTCCGACAGCCCGAAGCTTCTTCGCCTGCTTAAAAGAACTCCCTAAACCTCAACGTAAACCGTCCCTTTGTCGACCCTGGTCCTATAGCGCCGCAGTGGGGCGGTCGCAGGTGGGTTCACTGCGTCCCCCGTCCTAAGGTCGAACTGTGACAGGTGCAGCGGACAGACCACCCTGTCCTCTAGGATGAAGCCCTGGCCTAGGTCCGCTTCCTCGTGGGTGCAGGTGGCAGCCACGGCGAACACCTCGCCGCCGATCTTAGACAGGAGTATCCGCTCCCCCCCGATGTCCACGGTGGCCATAGAGCCCTCGGCAAGGTCAGACTCGCCCATGGCGGGCAGGTAGTCCCCCAAGCGATCTACCTGTACTTGTAGTGGCGCTCGAAGATGTCTTCTGACTCCTTGACCTCAGGGGTGAGTTCGCCCGTCGCAGCGAGAAGCGTCTCCCGATCTACAAGGCGTCGTTTCTCCTCATGCCACTTGCCTTCAATCATGAACCTGGCACCCTCCCTGGTCTGTTCGATGGGAATCCTAGAGAGGACAGGCTCGAAGAAGCCCAGGACCACCATCTTCTTCGCTTCGTCCGGTGACAGGCCGCGGGCCATTAGGTAGAAGAGCTGCTCTTCGTCGATCTGGGCCACGGAGGCGGAGTGCGTCGCCTTTACCTCGTTGTTGTCTATCTCAAGGCTGGGGACACCATCGGACCTCGCAGTCCTCTCCAAAATCATGGCATGATGTGCAAGATAGGACCGAGAGTTCTTGGCCGCGTTCACTATCTTGATCATCCCCTTGAATATCGACTGGGACTCCCCCTTCAGGACCCCCCTTGCCTGGGTGGAACCAGTGGAGTCAGGGGAGTTGTGGACCAGGTTGGTCTCGTAGTCATAGCGCTGTTTCCCGTCAGTGAAGAAGATTTCGAACCCCTCCGCGAACGAGCCCCGCCCGTTCAGGTAGAAGTTGGTCCTTGAGCGCGAGACAGACGCTCCGAGGGAAAGAGAGCTCATTGTCGCCCTGGCGTCGTTGGAGACCTCGATCCCCCTGTTCGAGAGGTGCGTGGTCTGGTCGTCGAGGAGCTGGATGGAAGAGAAGTCAACGTGAGAGTTCGGCCTGGCGATGACCTCGGCCGTCGATGCGACGAACGCGGGCGACGGTGTGCCCTTGGAGTACTGCTCCTCGAGATAGACCAGCCTAGCCTCCTCCTCGGCTATGACGAAGGTCTGCTCGATCACCGACGTTCGTGGGGAGTCAAGCAGGAGCATCTTACGCAGCGGCTTCTCAAGGACCACCCCTCGCGGCACTCTGACGAAGGTTCCACAGTTGAAAAAGGCATTCACGAATGCGGCGTACTTGTCAGTCTCCGACTTCACCAGCCTCCCCTCGACCAGTTTCCTGACCGCTCCCTCTTCCTGGCGGAGGGCGTCGTGGAAGGACATCAGGTTCACGCCCTTCGAGGCCAGGTCCCTGCTCAGTTCCGCGTGGACCTGGGTCTCGTTCCCCTGAAGGAGGATGTCTGACTCGGTCCCGGTCAGGTACCCCGTGAAGAAGCTCCGGAAGTCGACCTCCGTGCGGTCCCGGGCCAGCTTGAACCTGTCCAAGGCGATGTCGAAGGTCCTCGAGTACTTCGTGTAGAGAGGGTTCTTTTCAGAGGGGAGGGAAATGAACTGTCTGAAAGCCTCGAGCCTCACGTCGGTCAACCACGACGGCTCAGCCAAGGAAGCCGAGATGGAGCGCAGGAGGTCCTCGTTGAAGGAGGACAGGGACGCCTGAGACATTCCACTCGACTCCGGTCGATCCTAGCCGACGGCGTTCGTCATTTCGAGCGACATGAGGCGGTTGAACTCCACCGCGTATGTCATAGGAAGCTCCTTTGCGAAGGGTTCCATGAACCCGTTGACGACCATGCTCAGCGCGTCCCCTTCTGATATCCCCCTGGCCATGAGATAGAACAACTGCTCCTCCCCCACCTTGCCTACGCTCGCCTCGTGGGTGACCGTGGCGTCGTCCTCCTGAATCTCCATGTATGGATAGGTGGCGGTGGTGCTGATCGGGTCCACGAGGAGGGCGTCGCAGCGGACCGTCGACTTCACGTTCTTGGCTCCCTTGGCTATGTGGAGGAGGCCTCTGTAGGCGGTGTGGCCGCCCCCTTTCGAGACCGAGCGAGATATAATCTTCGACGTGGTGTCCTTCGCCAGGTGGATCGCCTTAGCGCCGGTGTCCTGGACTTGGCCTGGACCTGCGTAGGCTACCGAGATGATGTCGGCCTTCGCCCTCGGCCCGAGCAGATAGACAGACGGGTATTTCCTGGTGAGCTTGGCGCCTCCGTTGAAGTCCACCCAAGAGACGGTCGCGTCTTCGTGCGCGTGAGCCCGCTTGGTGACGAGATTGAGGACATCCCTGGACCAGTTTTGAAGGGTCGTGTACTTCACCAGCGACCCTTTCCTGGCAACAATCTCGACTATGGCCGAATGCAATGACTGCGAAGAATATACGGGGGCAGAGCAACCTTCGATATAGCCTACTTCGCTGTAGGGGTCGGCGACGATGAGCGTCCTTTCGAACTGGCCCATGTTCTTCTCGTTAATCCTGAAGTATGCCTGCAGCGGCATGCTTACCTTCACGCCTTCAGGGACGTAGACGAAGGAACCTGCGCTCCAGACCGCCGTCTGGAGGGCGGCAATGTAGTTGTCCTGGTAGGGGACCACTGTACCGAAGTACTTTTTCATGATGTCGGGGTACTCTTTCAGGGCCGTCACGGTGTCTGTGAAGACGACCCCCTGCTTCGCCAGCTCCCCCTGGATGCTGTGGTAGACCGACTCGCTCTCATAGATCGCGCCTACGCCCGAGAGGAACTTCTTCTCAGCCTCGGTGATTCCGAGCTTGTCATAGGTCCGCCTGATGTACTCAGGGAGCTGGTCCCAAGATTGGGCTGCCTTCTTCGTGGGGTTGGCATAGTAGTAGAAACCCTGATAGTCGATGTCTTTCAGCTCCGGGGCCCAGGAAGGAGGCTCTCGATCGAGGAAGTGCTTCAGGGCCTTCATTCTGATCTGTTCCATCCACGCGGGCTCGTCGTGGAGCCTGACGATCTCCTGCACCACCCGCTCGCTCAGGCCCTTGGTGCTCCTTACCGCATACTCTTCTACGGGGTCGCTGAAACCGTACTTCTGTGCGTAGTCGTCGCCGACGATGTCGATCTTAGAAGTCATGTCGCGAACTCTTGTATAACATACGTTATGTTCCCCCTATAAGGTTTGCCCGGTCTGAGGAGGAACCTGCTCTTCCTCTCTGTATCCTTTGATCCAAGTGTATCCCTTCTCCTCCAGGAGCCTTGACAGCTCCTCCCCGCCCGACTCGATTATCCGGCCTTCGAACATCACGTGGACGAACTGGGGTTTCACGTACTTCAGTATCCTCTGGTAGTGAGTTATGAGGAGAGAGCCCGTCTGAGGGCCGGACACCCTGTTTATTCCCTCTGCTACGATCCTGAGCGCGTCGATGTCCAGTCCCGAATCGGTCTCGTCCAGGACCGCGAACTTCGGTTGCATGAGCGCCATCTGAAGGATTTCGGCCCTCTTCTTCTCCCCGCCAGAGAAGCCTTCGTTCAGGTACCGGTTCAAGAAGGAGTCGTTCATGCTCAGCATCTTCAGCTTCTCAGCGACCACTTCCTTGAACTCGAATATTGTAGGGGGCTCCGAGCCTGCGGGACGGGAGTTGTTGTAAGCGGCGCGAAGGAAGGAGAACATGCTCACGCCCTGTACGCTCACGGGGTACTGGAATGCGAGGAAGAGGCCCTTCTTCACCCTCTTGTCTGGAGCGAGCCCGACTATGTTCTCTCTGTCTATGAGGATCTCACCAGAGGTCACCTGGTACTTGGGGTGCCCCATGACCGTGTATGCGAGGGTGCTCTTGCCGGAGCCGTTGGGGCCCATCAGGGCGTGGGTTTCACCCTGGCCGATGGTGAGGTTGACCCCCTTGAGGATCTCCTTACCCTCTACTGAAGCGTGAAGTTCCTTTATCTCAAGTTGCATAATCTGAGTTGCTGACCGCCAGTTCGTATTTAAGTATTATAACGTATGTTATTGAATTCGAGCTACCAGACGAGGCTGACTTTTCTGGCGACGGCCTCGAGGAACTCCTTGTCGACCGACGAGAAGGCGTCCAACTGGTCGCTGTCTATGTCTATCTCCCCAATGACGCGTCCCTCGCTCAGGATCGGGACAACTATCTCCGCCTTTGTCGAAAGAAAGCACTGCAGGTACCTCGGATCCTTCCCCACGTCAGAGACTATCTCGGTCCTCCCCGCCTTGGCTGCGAACCCACACACCCCCTTTTCGATGGGGATGCGGGTGTGCTCGGTCGGCGACGGCCCAGCCCAGGCATCAAGGACCAAGTCATTGCCTTCGACTGCATAGATTCCCACCCACGAGTAGGTCGGTATGGAAGAGTTCAGGAACTTCACGATGGCGCCCCTCGCAGCCTCCCCCCGGGAACCTTCCAGCGTGGAATCGAGGCCGACGAGAACCTCCTTTGCCTGCTCCCTGCTGAGTCTTCCTGCCGCGGACTTCAACCTGTTCGCCTTTCTCCCGAGTTATTTATTCGCGACCCTTCAGGCTTCGCTCTCAATCAGATACCGGTAGACTAGCCCGGCGGCGATTCCACCAAGCACCGGACCGATGAGATAGATGTACCAGTAGCCTGGATAGAACCCGGACGCGATCATCGGGCCGAACGCCCTTGCGGGGTTCATTGCTGCGCCAGTGAGATTCCCGGCGACCAGGACGTCGGCCACCACTACGAGGCCTATGCCCAGCCCGCCGATGTGGGGAGCCCTGGAGTCGACCGCTGTCCCGTAGACGGCGAATACCAAGACGAACGTCAGGAGCCCCTCGATTGCCATCCCCTGACCGGCGCTCAAGGCGCTGCTGAGGGTTGGCGAACCCCACTTCACGCTGTCCCCGAGCGCCGACGGGAAGGAAGCCTCCAGCGCGAGTCCGGCGGCGGTCGCCCCCACGAGCTCCGCGATTATGTAAGGGACGACGTCTCTGGACTTCAGCTTCTTCCCCACCCAAAGACCCAGGGTGACCGCAGGGTTGAGCGCCCCGCCGGAGACGGCCATGGTGGCTGAAATCGCCACTCCGAGCCCCAGCCCGTTCGCAAGGGCCGCCACGAGTATGGCGGCTGCTGAGTTGGGACCGACCAGGCTGGCCGTACCCACCGCAGACCCGGCGCCCACGAGCACGAAGACGAAGGTGCCCACCGCCTCTGCCACTAGCTTCCTCGACAGGGTCGGGGATGTGGACAAAACGTTCGGCGCAGTTCCGAACAGGCCCCACTTAAGAATTCCCTATCTCTGTCCGGAATAATTCTTATAAACCGTCGGTTGTATACCGAGCTTTATGTCAGCGACTGGACAGCCTGTCATAATTCTGAAGGAAGGTTCTGGCGAGTCTAGGGGGAGGGAGGCTCAGAGGAACAACGTCACCGCCGCGAAGCTCATCGCCGAGGTTGTTAGGACTTCACTCGGGCCGCGGGGCATGGACAAGATGCTCGTGGATTCCATGGGAGATGTCACCATCACCAACGACGGCGCGACGATGCTGAAGGAGCTCGACGTCCAGCATCCGGCCGCGAAGATGATGGTCGAGATAAGCAAGGCCACGGACAACGAAGTCGGAGACGGGACCACGTCGGCCGTGGTGGTGGCTGGGGCGCTGCTCGAGAAGGCCGAGGAACTGATCAACAAAGACGTGCACCCAGTGGTGGTGGTGGACGGGTATGGGCGGGCCGCTGAGAAGGCCCAGGAGATTCTCGAGGCGATAGCAGAGAAGGTCAACCCCGAAAACAGATCCGACCTGCTGAAGATTGCGAACACAAGCATGATGACGAAGCTAGTGAGCGAGGACTCGCCGCACTTGGCTGGCATAGTGGTCGACGCTGTGCTTCAGGTTGCTGAGAAGCGCGAGGACGGGTTCAAGGTGGACATCGACAACGTGAAGGTCGAGAAGAAGCCAGGCGGAGCACTGACAGACACCGAGATGATAAGGGGACTGGTCTTGGACAAGGAAGTGGTCCACTCCGGGATGCCCAAGCGCGTTGACGAGGCGAAGATTGCGCTGGTGAACTCTGCCCTCGAGATCGAGAAGACGGAGTTCTCGGCTGAGATAAGGATCAACGACCCCCAGCAGATGCAGCAGTTCATGGATGAGGAGACGAGCATCCTCAGGGGGATGGTGGACAAGGTCCATTCAGCTGGAGCGACCGTCCTGATATGCCAGAAGGGGATTGATGACCTCGCACAGCACTTCCTCGCGAAGGCAGGGATTCTGACGGTGAGGCGGGTGAAGGAGAGCGACATGACCAAGCTGGCGAAGGCGACAGGCGCCAGGATCGTCACCAACCTCGATGACCTCAACTCGAAGGACCTTGGCTATGCGAAGGTGGTGGAAGAGAGGAAGATCGAAGATGACAAGTGGGTGTTCCTAGAAGGGGCCAAGAACCCGAAGGCTGTGAGCATCCTTGTGAGAGGAGGAACCCAGAGGGTGGTAGACGAAGCTGAGAGGGCGCTTCACGACGCGCTGATGGTGACCAAAGACGTCGTTGAACTCCCTGCAGTCGTAGCCGGGGGAGGCGCTCCAGAAGAGGAGGTCTCGATACAGCTACGCAGCTGGGCGCAGAAGCTCTCGGGGAGAGAGCAACTGGCTGCTCTGAAGTTCGCTGACGCCATGGAGAGCATACCTCTCACCCTCGCTGAGAACGCTGGGATGGACCCCATCGATACCCAGGTAGACCTGAGGGCGAAGCATGGGAAGGAAGGGAAGTGGTACGGCGTCGACTCTCTCAACGGGAAGGTGACTGACATGTACTCGAAGTCTGTGTGGGAGCCCCTGGCCGTCAAGCTCCAGATACTCCGTGCAGCCACCGAGGCGGCGTCCATGATCCTCAGGATCGATGACGTGATAGCGGCGAGCAAGATGAAGGCGCCCCCTGCCCCTCCTGGAGGAGGGATGGGTGGCATGGGTGGCATGCCGCCGATGTAGGTTAAGGGCTCAGAGTATCTTTACGTCTTGGAACTTCCCTTCGGTCTTCGCCAACTCGTATAGCTTGCTGGCTACGGCCACGTCTTCTATGGCCACTCCCCCGGACTTGAATAGGGTCCGCCCCTCGGGTTGGCGCCTCCCCGCGACCACCTCGCCCAGCTCTACCGCAGAGTCCCAAGAGAACCTCCCCGCTTCCGCGGCCCTCATCAGCTCTCCATACTCGAACTTGGCCTGGGCCAGGTCGTCCACGGCCACCGTCTGAAAGGACGCGACAGCGTCGGTCGAGATTTCTGCGTGGGTCGGGACGTTGGCGCCGCAGATGTTGGCGTGCGAGACGTCCCTCAACATGCCCCCGTCCAGGAACGGCGCGTGGGCTGAGGTGATCGCGGTCGCGACCTGCGCGCCTCCGAGGGCGCGTTCAGGAGAGTCGAATGCCCTCGCGGCGAAGCCCTTCTGGCCCAACGTCTGGGCGAAGGCGCCTCGGCTCCTCTCATTGGGACTCCAGACGCGCACCTCCTCCACCGACATGACAGAACCGAGGGCTAGAATCTGGGTAAGCGCCTGCTTCCCAGAGCCGAAGATTGCGACTGCCGCGGAAGTCTTTCGATAGAGGTGCTTCGTCGCCACGGCTGATGCGGCTCCCGTCCTGAACCGGCCGAGCATGTCCGCCGCTATCACAGCTAGAGGCGCAGAATCGGCGGTGTCGAAGAGGATGACCACGAATTTCGCCCCCGCCTTCGAGGAGAGGTAGGCCTTCACCCCGGCCCGGCCGAGGTAAGGCATGCTGGCGTGCATCACGTTCAGCACAGAAGACGCGCCTCTCGTCCTGGTCCGCATGAAGTTCTCCGCTTCGCCCTGCCCCTTCCTCCGGAAGGCCTCTTCCACGACGCCCACCACCTCGTCCATGTCTAGGAGGCCCTCGACGTCCTCCTCCGACAGGATCAGCGTCAAGCCCGTTGCGCTTCTTCTTTGTGTTCCGCTGCCTCGGGTGTCCCCCACCGGCCCACCCGCGGGAGGTTCTTCGTCCTGAATAGCGCCATCCCCTGCTGATACCGCTGTAGCTCGACTTCCAGAAATCTGATGTCAGATGCCAGTAACGCCGACTCCTTCTCGGCCCCTTTCTTCCCCGTCAGCTCGGCCAGCTTGGCCCTCTTTTCGTCCAGCATCTTAGCGAGTAACTGCTCATACTCCGTGGTCAATGGGCGTTCCGGGCCAGCGGGGCCTCGAAACTATAAAGACGTTGCCAGCGGGCCGGAGCCACGATGTTGACCACCGGCAGAGAAGGTTCATCGGCGCAGAAAGGTAGACTTGCCAGGGAGGAAGTGAGCTTCCGGGGGCACCCGATGGTGAGGTCCACCCATGCGACGACCATGGAGGTCACCACCGAAGAGCACCTGACCGAGAACGGTGACTGCATCATAGGCGTCAGGGCGGACAAAGGGTGTTTCGGGATCAACCCGGCTGTTAAAGAGGGGCTACGGAAGTCGGGGGCGAAGGTCACAATCAGGATCAGCGTTGGCGACCGCACGTTCCAAACTGTGGCTCGGGGGGACGTCAGGCTCAAGCTGTCCCACCCCCACGATATCGTGATCAGGAAGAGCGAATTCGTCAGCGATAGGACGCTGGCCGTGGGGGCGAGCGCGGCCGCGAAGGACATCCCCAGGGACATGGTCAGGCTGCTTACGAGCCCCGCGGCGACAGGGGTGCTCGAGATAGAGGTGGGGTGACGTTGGCGAGATTCAGGGCTGAAGCGTTCACCATGCAGGCGCTGGTGAAGTACCACGGCCTCAAGGACTGGAAGTTGAGGCTCCCCTACCACGACAGCATCTCAGTCAACACGACCTGCATGAAGACCGAGGCCTCTATCACAGACTCCGAGAAGGGAGGCGTGTTCATAGGAGGGAAACAGAACGACTCTGCCAACGCGCGGCTCCAGGGCGTCGTCTCCAGGATTGACCCCTCAAAGAAGGCGACCGACTTCAGGATTGACAGTCGGAACGTCCCCACGGGAAAGGCGAAGGGGATAGGTTACTCGTCTTCCGCAGGCGCGGCGCTGACCCTCCTGACCCACAGGCTGCTCTCGGGAGAGTCCACCGACCTTCCCAGGCTGTCCAGGACGGCTCGGCTCTTCGCAGCCTCTGCCTCCAGGTCTCTGGTAGGCGGCTTTTCGAGGCTGTATGCTGGGAAGGATGACGAAAGCACCTACGCTGAGAGGTTCGCCGACGCCAAGGCGATGGACCTTCGCATGGTGGTCGTGCCACTGCCGTCCAGGATAAGGACCGAAGATGCGCATCGGGAGGTTCTCACGTCCCCCTTCTTTCAGGCAAGGGTTGAGTCCGCGCAGAAGCGGTGTGACGAGATGGAGAGGGCCATCCGAGGGAACGACCTGGATGCTGTGGGCAGGCTGGCGGAACGGGACACGCTCGAGCTCCACAGTCTGACCATGACCGGTGACAGCGGTCTGGTCATAATGACCGAGGACTCGATCAGGATCATCCGAAAGGTGAGGGATCTACGGGGAGACGGGGTGAAGGCGTACTACTCGATGCAGACCGGGCCGTCGGTCTTCGTCAACACCGACGAGAAGCATCAGAACAAGGTGCTGAATGCCATGGAGAAGCTCGGCTACAGGTCTTACCTCTCCGGAGTCGGCGGCGAGGCGAGGATCCTGTGAGCGAAGGCGCCAGCGTCCGCGACTACCTGCGGCAGCTAGAAAGGACCAAGGCCCGAAAGGACGGCCAGGTGAAAGAGGGCCTGGAGACGTTCATCGGCCTTTGGGAGAAGGCGATCGAGAACAGGGTGGTCGGCGAGACGGACAGCGTGGAAGCCGCATTGGCGAAGCTTGAGAAAGCAGGCGGGCTCTATCGCGCAGCCGGGGCCTAGCGGGCCGCTTCTCCACCATCGAGCGACACGACCTGCCCTGTGATGAAACTGGACTCTTCGCTGGCTAGGAAGAGCGCGAGGCTGGCGGCCTCCGACGGCTTTCCGAACCTGCCCATGGGGATGGCGCCGACGTAGGAGCGCCTTTGTTCCCTGCCAAGCCACTCTACCCAGGCAGTCTCAATCGACCCGAAGGCCATGCAGTTCACTCTGACCTTAGGGGCGAGCATCTTCGCCAGCATCTTGGTCATGGAGACGACAGCCCCCTTGGCTGAGGCGTAGATCAGACCGTCGGTATCCCCCACAAGGGCTGGTATCGAAGCTACGTTGACGATGGAGGAGCCCTGCTTCATCAGCCTGACTGCCCCTCGGACGCAGAGGAAGGTTCCGAACGTATCGACGGCGAAGACCCGCTTCCACATCTCAAGGGTGGTGTCTTCCAGACGGAGGTTCCAGAGCTTTGGGTCTGCCAAGCCCGCGGCATTGACCAAGATGTCCAGCCCCCCCAACTTTCTTCTTACTTCCTCGAACATCGCGTCTACGCTGGAACTGTCTGAGACGTCCGCATGGACAACGAAGGCATTCCCCCCGGCGCCTTCGATGGTTCTGAGCACGGCCTCCCGGTGAGGAGGGCCTCCACGGTGGTTGACTGCCACAGTCGCCCCTTCCCTCGCGAAGAGCCTGGCCACCTCCGCGCCTATCCCCTGCGAGGAGCCGGTGACAAGGGCCCTCTTGCCCTCTAGCCTCAAGCGGCCCGACGAGTCCATTTCCCTGACTTAAGGGTTAGAGGCTAGGGCCTAGGCGCCCTTTCCCTGGCCGTCGCGCCGGCAGAGGCGTACTGTCTCAGGAACCGTATGTTGAAGAGCGAAGCCTTCGCCGAGTTCCTGACCATCTCGTCCGAGTCGGACTCTGCCTTTACGAGGACATCCTCCGAATCTGCGCTCCCGACTGAGCCCAGGGCTGCCGCCGACTCGTGCCGGACGATTGGATCCTTGTCTTCGATGACCGCCTTGGCCAGCGCTTTGTTCCCCTCCGAGAGCCCGATTTGGCCAAGGGAGAAAGCCGCCTCATGGCGGACCAAGGGGTCTGGATCATGGAGCAAGACGTCCGCCAGGGCTGGGACAGACCCCTCCCCTCCGACCTCCGCCAAGATGCAGACGGCGTGGACACGGAGGACCAGGCTCGGCTCGTTCCTGAGGACTTCGATGAAATACGACTCGTCCTTGCGCCCCCACGCCTCTTCCATCCCCCTCATGATTGTCATGGCGTGGGCCTCGTCGTCGACCACTGTGCTGGTGTACAACGTGCTGGAGTCGGCCTGGCTCGGCCTATAAATGAAGCGAAATCTTGACTTGGCTCAGGGCGTCAGGAGGATCTTACCCTGCACTTCACGGGACTCGACGATCTCGTGGGCTTCCTTTGCCGCCCTGAGAGGGAGCTCCCTGTAGATGAAGGGCTTGAGCCTGCCTGCGGACGTCAGCTCCATGACGCTCCTGATATCCTCTTTGGACTGACCGTAGACGCCCATCAGCTTCAGCTCTTCCTGGTACACCTTGCGGACGTCGACCTCGGACTTCGCCCCTGAAGTGAGGCCGAGTGTCAGCATCCTCCCTCCTCTGGCAAGGCAATCGAAGCTGGTTGGCCAAGTGTCCCCCCCTACGTGGTCGAATACGACAGAAGCCCCGAACCCGTCGGTTAGCGAGCGGACCCGCTCAACGAAGTCGTGAGACCTCGAGTCCACCACCGCATCTGCGCCCAGAGACTCCACGAACTGCCTCTTCTTCTCATCCCCCACTGCTGCGATGACCCTGGCACCGAGGTGCTTGGCGACCTGGACCGCAGCGTGGCCGAGCCCACCTGCGGCCCCCCAGACCAAGACCGTGTCCCCCTCGCCTACGTTGGCCTTTGTCACGAGGCCGTTCCAGGCGGTCCCGAAGTTGACCGGGAGGGCCGCTGCAGCCTTCGGCTCGAGGTCTCCCAGAGGGAGGAGGTTCGTGGCAGGGACCTTCACCAGCTCTGCGTACCCCCCGTCGGTCGCGATCCCGACGAACCCCCTGGCCAGGCAGAGGTTCGGCTTGCCCAGGCGGCAGTAGACACAGGTGCCGTCTGTAAGGACCGGGTAAACCAAGACCCTTGCCCCTGGCTCGACCTCCTTGGTGCCCAGGCCAATGGAGACGACCTCTCCGGCGATGTCGGCCCCCAGGATGTGTGGAAGGGGCGTCTTGTACCTCCCGCTCCTGGCCCAGACATCGATTCTGTTGACGCCGCAGGCCAATACTCTGATCAGCGCCTCGCCCGGACCAGGCTCAGGGTCCGGGGCTCCCTCGAGCTTGAGCGCCTCAGGCCCCCCTGGGCTGTGGTATCTTGCCGCTTTCAATCCCTGCGAATCAGAGAAGGGTCGTACTTAGGACTATGCTGGAACCGCTGGCGCCGCTGCCGTGCGCTTTGGCGGCAACACGAGGCTCCACGCGAACACGATGGCCAGGTTGATTGCAAGGGCGACCAGGCCGATGTAGAGAACCCCCAGAGGAGAAGGCAGGGCGTAAGTCGAATAGTGCCAGATTGAGAAGTTGTTCTTCAGCTCCATCAGGCACACGCCGACTGCCTCGCCCACGAGGAGGCCGGTGATAAGAGAATGCTTGTTCATCCGTGTGGTGAAGAGACCGATGAAGACAGCCGGAAGCGTTTGGACGATCATGATGCCGCCGAAGAGCTGCAGTTGTGTGGCATAGGTGGTGGCCACTACGAACACGAAGCCGAGGGCGATGAACTTGAAGGCGACTGAGGCCCACTTCGAGAGCTGTGTCTCGCCCCGAGAAGTCATGTTCGGCCTGAACTCCCTCACTATGTTCCTGGTCAGCAGATTAGCCTGGGCGATGGCCATGATCGCGGCTGGGACGAGCCCGCCGATGAATATCCCCAGGAGGGCAACCCCGGCAAACCAAGAAGGCAGGGTGCTAAGGATCATGGCCGGGACGACCAGGATTCCTTGGGAGGCTGCCGGATACTGGTGCAGGAACGACAGCGCCCCGCTGTTGCCATATGCTAGGACGCCGAACATCGCTAGCGCCCCGAGCCCGAGGCCATAGAATGGCAGGAGCGAGGTGCTCTTGCGGAGCTTCTCGGAGTCCTGGGCTCTGAGAACGCCGTTTACAGCGTGCGGATAGAGGTACAGCGCTAGGGCGCTCACGAGGAAGGTGCTCCAGTATGTATTAGTGAGCGTTACCGGCAGGGTCGGCAGCACAGCCTTCGAACTTGCTGCTGCGGAGAAGGCGCTACTGAAGCCTCCTGACGAGACTACGACAGCCAGGACCCCGATAATCCCCAAGAAGATGAGGATGTCTTTCATAACTGCTTTCAGTGTCGCGCCGCGGAGGCCGCTGGCATATGTGAAGGCGGCCAGGACGATAAAAGCGACGATCAGGGCGAGCTCGGAGATGGTGGTCACGTCGCCCATGCCGTGAATCATGGCGATGATGACAGCCTGCATCCCCACTATCTGCAGCGCGATGTAAGGAAGCTCTGCGATTATCCCGACGATTGCCACCAACATGGCCAAAGTCCTGCTGTTGAAGGTCCCCTTCACGAAGTCAGCGGCCGTTACGTAGCCCTTCTCGTGTGCGACCTTCCGTAGCTTCGGCATAACCACGATGGCAATGCCGAACGTTAGAGCGACGTAAGGTACAGCGAAGAAGTAGAACGCCCCCGTTCCTGGAACGCCGAATATGCCAGCGTAGGCTCCGGAAGGCACGGAGATGAATGTGTACGCGGTGTACAGGTCTGCACCCACCAGGAATCAGACCAGGACGGTCCCCAGCCGCCTCCCAGCCTAGGCCCACTCTCCCAGGTTGTTCATGTCCCCTCTCCTCCATCTGCCTCCCCAGAGACCAAGGAACACGAAGACCACGAAGAGCGCCAGGAAGGTGACCATTCCGTCGATGGCTAGCATGCCAGGACTTCCTCCCCAGCAGGTTGGCAGCCACGAAGAACAGGACGCCGCATATGACCAGCCAGACCATCTGGTACCACCAGAAGAATGGGACGCCTCCCCACTCGGGATTCACGACGTTGTAGAACGGGACACCGAAGAGGAAGATGAACGGGATAAGAATCAAGACGGCGGCAGCGACGTCTCTTGACTTCACGCGCGACACCTATTCACCCATAGTTCCAATATAGGCCTGAGGACAATATGTTTAGTTTGGGCCATAGTTGAGCGATTGCCGAATTTTGCACGCGGCATCCTGAGGCCGGGGGAAGGGGCTGCCGGGGGAGGACCCGGATCAGTCAGGGAGAGGGGCCTCGTCCTTGCCATCCATCATCTTGCGATAGTACCACCCGGCGGTCCGCCTTGTGAAGTAGTAATCGTAGAGAGAGACGTGCCTGGCCTCGAGCCCGAGCAGGTACTCGTGAATCCTCTGGCCTGCGTCCCTCCCCTTGGCCATAGCTGCCACGACCAGGCTCTCTCCCGTCACCACGTCCCCCGCCGCGAACACGCCCGGGAGCGAGGTCATGGAACGGTCATCGACTGCGATCCCGTTCCTGCGGCCAGACTTGAGGCCGGCCAGCTTTCCGATGAACGAGTTCGGGCCGCGGCCTAGGGCGACGATGACCGAGTCGCACTCGAGGTCTACTGTCTCGCCGGTGGGTACAGGGCTCCTCCTCCCGGAGGCGTCGACCTCACCCAGCTTCATCTTCGACATGGCCGCCTTGGTCACCCTACCTCCCTCCCCTGAGTACTCTTTCGGGGAGAGCAGGAGCCTAAGCCGGAGCCCCTCCTCCTTCCCCTCTTCGACCAGTATCTTGTCGACCGGCATCTCCGCCTCTGTCCTCCGGTAGACAATCGTGACCTCGCCCCCCGTCAGCCTCTGGGCGACCCGGGCGCAGTCCAGGGCGCTGTTCCCTCCGCCTATGACCAGGACGCGCTTTCCGAGGTCGTAGCTCGGGTGCTCGAGGTAGCTGTCGACCCCTTCGGCAAAGACGTCTTCGAGGAACTGGTACCCGTCGTAGACCCCCTTCAGGTCTGACCCAGGTGTGTCGGGCTTCGGCACGTCCTTGGCCCCCGTGGCGATGAGCACGGCGTCGTAGTCCGCCCGGAGGTCGTCGAACCTGACATCCCTCCCGACCTTCGTACCTGTCTTAGCATTCACGCCCATCCCCACTATCCTGGCAGCTTCGTAGCGGAGGACGTCCTTGGGGAGGTGGTAGTCCGGGATCCCATACCAAGCGGTCCCTCCCAGGCGGGGGAGCTCGTCGTAGATGGTCGCCGAATGGCCGAACCTCGTGAGCAGCTCCGCTGCGGCCAGCCCCGCGGGTCCCCCTCCGACCACCGCAACTTTCTTGCCGGAAGGAGGCCTCGAGACAGGGTCGGGCTGCCTGGACACGGCCCTCTCCCAGTCGGCAACGAAGCGCTGTATCATCCCCGAAGCCACAGGTTCTCCTCTGGTCCCAATGACGCAGGCTGTCTCACAGAGGCTGTCCAGTTGAGGACAGCAACGGGCCGTGGTACCCAGGAGAGGATTGGTCTCCCGTATCCTGCGGTAGGCGGTCGCCAAGTCCCCCCTAGACACGGCTTCGCACATGCCCCTGATGTCCGTCTGGAGCGGGCACACGTCCATGCATACCGGATTCCCGCAGGTGACGCACCGGCTGGCTTCCTCCATGGCCTGCTCCATGGTGTAGGGGAGCTGGACTTCCTCGAAATTCCCAGTCCTAGCCTCGGCGTCCAGTTTTGGGAACGGGAACTTGGCCGTCCTCTCTGTCTTGAGCGACAATTCTCTGAAAGTTTGCGCCCCGAAGTTGGGCTAATAAGGAAACGTGACGATTCTCAGGTTTGGAACGTGCGAAACCACCGGGCAGAATCATGGACTGACGTAAGGGGTGGCGGGCCCTGTGGGATTCGAACTCGCGGGCGACTTTAGCGCCTCCCACGGCATGCTGGTGACTCCCACAGCTAGCTAAGAGCCAGCCGCTCTAACCTGGCTGAGCCAAGGGCCCACCGAAGATGCGGCCGATTGGCCGGAATTAAAAGGGTTCTCAATACCATTTACCAGCCAGGTGACGCCTGATAGGCGGTCGACGTATCGTAGCGAGAGATGGACGTCATACGAAGCCAACCTGGATTGATATAATGGGCCGCATCAGGCAGACCCATGGGCCGTCTCGCGTTCGTCGGACTGGGCCTCGGGCCCAGGGGAGCATCACTAGAAGCGCTTGACGAGTTGAAGGCGGCCGATATCGTATACCTCGAATACTACACCACGCCTCATGAGCCCGCCCTTCTAAGGGAGATTACGAGGGCCACAGGGAAGGAACTGACAGTTGTGGACAGGGAATTCGTTGAGAGCGGGAGCAGGATATTGGACGAGGCGGCGACCAAGAGAGTTGCGCTAGCGACGCTGGGAGATCCGATGATAGCAACCACCCACGACGAGCTCAGGGCGAGGGCCATCAAGAAGGGAATCGAAAGCCGCGTCGTGCACTCGGCGAGCATCGCCTCCGCCGCCGCCAGCGAAAGCGGATTGCATTCGTACAAGTTCGCCAGAACTGTCACTGTGACAAGGGAGTCAGTGAGCAAGCTGACCCAAGCCTACCACATCATCCACTCAAACCTCCTGGAGGGCGCACATACCCTTCTCCTGCTCGAGTACGACGCCCAGAGCGGAGACGGAGTGACTCCAGGGGGCGCCATGGCAGGGCTGCTACTGGCCGAGGCGAACTTCAAGCGCGGGGTGGTGTCTGAGGAGACGTTCGCCATCGTTCTCTCGAGGCTCGGCCGCGAAGGATACAAGTCAGCCGCCGGGAGCATCGGTGAACTTTCCAAGGGAGAGTACGGAGAGCCTCCCCACAGCGTCATAATCCCGGGAAGGCTGCACTTCTCCGAGGTCGAAGCTGTCGCAGCCATATTCGCCCTCTCGGCTAACGATGTCAGGAGCAACTCGGAGGGTATGCTCAGAACCGCCCAGGTGCTCGTCCCGAAGTACGTGGCCAAGACGAAGAAGGCGTTAGGGTCGTTGAAACCGAAGCTGGGCGGGCAGTACGAGCACGTTGTGGAGAACGCGGAGCTCTACATGAAAGACGCCGAGAGCTTCTTGGCCAATGGAGAAGACGAGATGGCTATGCTGAGCGTCGGATACGCCGAAGGGCTTTTGGACTCCCTGGCGTTCGCGGGTGTGGCAAAGATAGACTGGTGACAGATGAAAAGCAAGAGGGTCCTCGCTGCCGTCTATTCGTTGGGGGTCACCGGGAGGAAGGCAGGAGCAAAGGAGCTCGCTTTGAGGCTCGACCTTAGCCCGAAGGAAGCGAGGGACGAACTCGGGAAGCTGTCGAGGCTCGGGCTGGTGAGACTCGGGAGCAAGGGAGCCGAGCTGACTCCGCGCGGAAGGAGGGCGATCAGGGTCGTTTTCATAGGAGGTGGGTTCGAGGTGATACACTACGGGCATCTGTACACCATAGAGAAGGCTCGGGCTCTGGGAGACGCGCTTGTGGTCTCCGTCGCCCGGGACAGTACGATCAGGAAGAGGAAGAATCGGGAACCCCTCGTTGGTGAGGGCGATAGGGCGAAACTGCTCTCGGCCCTCAGGTACATCGACGCCGCCGTACTGGGGGTCGAGGGGGACATATACCTCACACTCGAGAAGGTGAGTCCCGACGTGGTCGCCCTAGGTTACGACCAGCATCACGTGGAGGGGGAAATCGCGAGAGAGGCGGCCCAGAGGGGAATGAAGCTCAAGGTGGTGCGCCTCGACTCCCCCTACCCAGGCATCAAGACGAGCAGGCTGCTGAATGACTTCTAGGTAGGACGGCCGAGTTTCTTCTCCAGCCGCGCCATGGAGCTGCTGACAGAGTTCCGCCCAATCTCTTCGGCGAGCAGCCCCCTGGTGTCCTCGACGAGCATCCGCGCCACGTCAATCTTCCTCCGGACCCCGTTCACGACGTGGTCATAGACTGCGAGGGGGGAGCATGCGGCGTAGAGGTCCTCCATGACCTGGAAGTACTTCTTGGCGCCTTTGAGGTCTCTCCCTAGGATCGAGTCTAACACCAGCCTCTTCAGCTCCCCCACTGCATCCAGAAGCCCGAGCAGGTACGCCTCGGGGGATGAGTCGATGCTCTCCATGGAAGGGATGGGTTTCCCCTTCGCGAGTGAGACCACGACGGAGGCCTCCACCACCTCGGTTTCAGGGGAGATGATGTACCTCGACAAGGAGCCGTCTGTCCCCTTTTTGAGCTCTGTCAGCAGCGACTTCGCCTTCGAAAGCTCTCTTTCGCCGTCCTTGATCTTTCCTAGATGGACAGATATGATCGCCCGCGATGACGCCGAGATGACATCCCTGCTCCCCTTGATTACCCGGTCACGACGCTCGAGCTGTCCAGAGAACCTTAGCTCCGTCGCCTTCAGGGAACGTCTGACCGCGTCCAAACTCAACTAGGGTGGAAACCGTCGCGTCTTAAGTCTGCCAGGTCGCCGGCCTCTGGTGCGTGCAGTTTTAGCGTCCTCCGGCCAGCTCGCGGGCGGCCGTCAGGGTTGGCTTTTATCTGCCTCTCTACCTGTGCTTCGCCTGCGACAGCCAGCGAGTTCAATCAGCGTGAATCGAGAGTGTGCACATTGACGGCCAGGGAGCACAGATGTGGCATCCATGGCCCAGACAACCCGCAACGTCCACACGCTCAGCCCGATTTCTCCAAATACCAGTTAACTCCAGCCGGTGGTTCGAAAGCAGAACACATGCACCTCTCGGAGCTGGTTTCAGCTGAATAGCAACTATGTGAAGGGCAGATCACGCGAGTACCAAGCGATGTCGAAATTGAAGAAAGAGGGATGGATGGTGTCCAGGAGCGCCGCCTCCCATGGCGCCGTAGACGTCTTCGCAGCCAAGGGCGGCAAGGTCCTGTTGGTGCAGGTCAAGAGCGGGAGGGCAAGGGCCACCAAGGAGGAGCTCGCGGAGCTGGCGGAGTGGGGGAAAAGCGCGAATGGTGACGCCGAGGTGTGGCACTACAAGGGGAAAGGAGAGATAGTCAGGAGGAGGGTGTATGCGGCCAGGGGAGGGATTTCCTGAGGCCGAAGTGCTACTTCTGTGACACCGAGCTCGAAGTTGCCCTGCACACGTTCAAAGTGGGACCGAAAGACGAGCCTGTATGTGAAGAGTGTCATGTGAAGACGGCTAATAGGGTAAAGGCCAAGGCGGAGGAAGACGGGCGGAAGGACTCAGGCTGAAGCGCATGTGCGCCTGAGTTCCAGGATGAGAGCAGAGCACTCCGTGAGGCGCTCCTCATCGTCGCTCTTCCGGTAGCAGTCCAGGGCCCTCTCGTACTCGCACAGCGCGCTGATGGCCCTGACCGCAGGGGAAGCGCTGGGCTCAGAGAGTATGAGCCGCCCCGCCGTCTCGTACCAGCCGGCAGCGTCACCGTACTGTTCGAGCTGGAAGAAGCAGGACGCGATGGACTCGCAAGCCTCGACCTTGTGTGTGGAGGTGGGGAACTTCTCGAACTGTTCCCTCAGCTGATAGACCGCCGCGTTTCCGCTTCTCATCTTGCCTACGCTGAACCCCTCAGAGAAGTCGTGCAAGGGGTGGACGTGGGCAGAGCGCCCCTATGTGCAGGATGCTCTAGTTTTGTTGAGCCTGGAATCAAAAGAGAGAGGTTGCATCTCAGGAGCCGTTCATGACAGCCTGGGTAGCTTCTCGGAGCCTCCGCCTTGCGAGACCCTCGTTGAACCGCTTCTTCTCCACGCTGGTGCGTGGGCTGAGTCGAGGTATTTGGGTGGGCCTGCCTTTCTCGTCCAGCGCCACATAGGTGAGGTAGCAGGAGCCGGTGTGCGTCCCCTTGCGCGTGGAAGGGTCTACGGCCTCCAGCCTCACGCCAATCTCCATCGAAGTGGTACCGACGTAGTTCACAGCGGCCTTGAGTATCAGCAGGTCGCCGACATAGACAGGGGCATAGAAGTTCATGCGGTCTATGGACGCCGTGACCACGTTCTTGCCGGCATGCCTCCAGGCGACGATTGCGGCTATCTCATCCATGTATCTCATGATGGCCCCGCCGAAAACGTTTCCCAACACGTTGGCGTCGGTGGGCATCATGAGCCGTGCGGTGGTCATCTCAGACTCTGCCGGCTCCTTGGCCTTCAACTTCGCCAACTAGGTAAGACGAGCCCCGCCCGGAGTTGATAAATGTAGAGGGCGGATGGTCAGCCCTCGGAGCTCATCCGAACCACTTCTCCAGGGTCTCCGTCTGGTGAGAGTCGGCCTTCGAGGATTGGACCCTGGCTATGGCAGCGTCGACCCTGTCCCGGGAGAACGAGTGCTCCCCGACCAGAAAGGACACGACCCTCTCCTTGTCCAGAGGTTTCCACTCAGGGCGCACCCCCTTGACTGAGGGGGCGTCGAGGTATAGCTTCCTTATCTCCGGGTAGTTGATCCCCTGCAAGGGACCTGCGAGCTCCTTGATTTCCTCAAGCCTGCCGTACTTCTTCAGGTATTTGAGGGCCGTGGCCGGTCCTACCCCCGCGAACCCGTCTGGATTGAAGTCCGTCCCGAGCAGGATGGCGAAGTCGACCAGCTGCTCTCTGGACAGTCCTGTGGCTGTCAGCGCGGACTCGAGGGTTATCCTTTCTGGCACCACGTTGATCACAATACCCTTGCTTGGGAGCCTCCTCTTGCCAGACACTGTGACGTTGCGCACAAGGACCGGCGCCCCGAAGACGATAGAGTCGTGGTCCTGGGATGCCACGGCGTTCACTGTCCCCTCAATCGCCATGACCGACGCCTGGGCCTCGCCCTCGGATGGCGCGTCCACCCATGGTATCCCCATGGCGTCCAGGAGCGCCTTAGCGTCTGAGACCATGTCCCTCCTAAGAACCGTGGAGGCCTCCGCGTACTTCCTCGCCTGAGTCATCTCGCCCGCCTGGAGGGCGCGGAGGTACTGGTCCTTGGCTTCCCTCCGCTGCTCGGAGCGCCTCCTAATCTCCTCCATCTTGAGTTCAGGGGGCCGGCCGTCGAATACGTAGACCAGCTTCATGCCGAGCTCCAGCAGATTGACGTTCCTGTAGAAGAGCCCAGAGATGTGCGATGTGACCCGTCCCTGTGCATCCTTGAGATGGCCGCCGTCCATCCCACGGATGATGGCGAGGAACTGGTAGAGCGTGTTGTATCCGTCGACGGCGAGCGTCCACCCGGCGATGTCCTCGAGTTGAATCTTCTCCCTCGGTATGGAGTCGCCGAAGTCTACACCCATGAGCGGAGAACCCCGACCCGCCCGATTTATCGGTTCGGTTACTCTCTTATGCGGGGCATGCGTAGGTCTTCGGCAGGTTTGTCCTGGAACTCTAGCCTGCGCTTGTCCTTGGAGACCCACCTGATGCTGATTAGGCCCAGGATTTCGAGTTGCATGAGCGCCTTGTCAAGCTCGTCCGGGGAGCACCTGCTGCCGTTCTTGTTCAGGGCTTCTAGAAGATCGTCATCCGTCGTGCTCTTCTTCTCCTTGATCCATTCGTATATCGTATATCTGAGAGGGAATTTCATCGGGTCAACACCGTGCGAGAAAACGGCTCGTTTAGGGGCCACCTCGAGGTATAAAAGGTATCAGCCGACGCGTCACGGCGGCCCTACTGCGGCGGAAGCTTGCTTGACATCCGGCTCACGCCGGTGACTTCGCACTGGCTGACAAGGGGAGATTTTGACACCGCCTCCTCAATCCTATCGACCGCGCCCTCTTCTTCAGGGACGACCAGATCGAGAACCACTGCGGAGAGTCCGAATGCGATCGGTTCGATTTTGTGTGCTCTGATCTGGGCCGCCGCGGGTAGTAACCCAGCCACGGAGTCCACCAGCTTCTGATGGTCCGTCGTGGTATCAGGAGGCAGGAGCTTGAGCCTGATGACGTAGGAACCCAAAACGTTTCCCTATGGCCCTTCAAAGCCGCAGTTGAGGCACTTGTACCGCCTTGAAAACTTCCTGCACTTCTCAGACCTCCATATCACCGTCTCATGGCAGTTTGGGCAGTTGAAGTGGACCGCCCTCTCGGCAGGCTTTACGGGTCGGTTACACGAGTTGCACAGAGGGAGCGTCACTACGCCCTGCGACATTTCTCAGGAACCCCTTCTGGCCCGACAAATATAGGTTGCTGCGCAGGAGGGCGCCTTCACCGTTCTGGCAGAAGGGAGCGCACCTCTGCTGAAGCCACCACTCCTGCAATCTTCAGCAGTCCAGGCATCCCCAGAGCGCCCAGGAGGGCGGTGGCGTGGAAGTCGAAGTCTGTCTGGGACAGCTTCTGGGCCAGCTTCGAGGCGGCGAGCACCGAGAAGACGCCCTCCAGGTCCTGGTTTGATAGCTTCTCGAAGACCCCCCTTAGCCTCATCATGGTCTTCATCTCCTTCATGAATTCCCCCTCCCATTCTTTCTGGTAGCCGTCCAGCAGCGACGGCCGACTCTTGTGTATGCTGGAGGAGACCCACCTGGCCGCAGTCGCAGCCCCGGCGATCGATGTCATTATCCCGCCCGCGGTAGTGGGTTTGACCTGTCCCGCGGACTCGCCGACGAAGATCCTCCTCCCCCTGACGAAGCTCTGCGCCGGGCCACCGATGTAAATCGGCGCAGCCACCTTCCTGAGCACCGTCGTGCTGCGTCCTTCGAGGAACTCGTCCAGGGCCTTGAATGGGTTGACACCGCGCCCAGCGGCACCGACCTTGGCCCTATGCTTCCCGAAGGGGATGACCCAGGCGAAGAACCCGGGATACTTCCCGGCGTCGAGGAAGACTTCGACGACGTGTTGCCTTATCCACTCGCCCTCGACCTCGTACTTCGCAGCGGGCAGAATCCCATGCTTGGGGCTCGAGGCGGGCCCGGTGGCATCCACGAGGAACTTCGCCTGGACTTCCTCCTCCCCCACCTTCACCCTGACGGAGTCGTCCATCTCCAGCGCCTCCCCTACCCTGCACCCGGTCATGACGGCTGCCCCCGCTGCCTCGGCGGCTGCTGCGACCTGCTTGTCGTAGGCGCTCCTGTCTAGCACGACCACCTCCAGCGCCGCGGCGTCGGCGGTGAATCGCTTCCCCGACGGAGAGTGCAAGACAGCTGAGTCAATCTGATCCTGGATCGTGCCCCCCTCTGGGGGATAGCCGTGCTTCCTGAGGCCCTTCAGGCTCACGAGGCCGTCGCACTTCTCGGGCTCGCCCACTTCGGGGTGCTCCTCGGCCACCAGGACGCTGAGCCCCAGCTTCGCGGCCTCCGACGCGAAGACCAGGCCTGCGATGCTCCCGCCGGCCACAACAACGTCGCAGGTTCGGGACAAGGGCCAGGACTTTGCAAAGGCTTAATCGGACTTGTAATAACCGTTGGCAAACCACCAGGCATGAAACAAGCCATCGTCGTCCGAACTGATCTCGGGATGGGCAAAGGGAAGGTCGCCGCCCAGGCCGCACACGCGTCGCTCTCCGCCGCCGAAGCGGCGCAACAGAAGAGGCCCGGATGGTACGGAGGGTGGAAGGACGGGGGTCAGGCCAAGATCGTCTTGAAGGTAGACTCTGAAGAGGCCCTGCGAGAACTCTTCCGCAAGGCGAAGAGCGCGGGACTCCCCGCCGCACTGGTGGAAGACAGGGGGCTCACCCAGGTGGAGCCTGGGACGACCACCTGCCTGGCGGTAGGCCCCGCCCCCGAGGCAGAGGTCGACGCGATCACCGGGAAGCTCAAGCTCCTTTGACACAGCCTGCGGCTGCGGAGAAGGAGGTGGGGATTCTGTGCTATGCGACCGCCGGTCCGAGATGTGCAGGGAGGGCAAAGAGCAGCCCAGAGGACTTCCGCGTCGAAGAGGTGATCGACATGTCGGAGATGACGGCCGAGCAGGCGGACGGGAGGTACCCCCTCTACAGGGTTCAGAAGGAGTCCGTCGACACCATGCACATGGCAGCAGAGCTATCCACCGCCCTGAAGAGCAGGGTGAGCTACGCAGGCATGAAGGACAGCAGAGCTGTCGCGGTCCAGTATGCCACACCGACGAGCTTGAGGTCGGAGCGTCCGGCGCTGGTGAGTCGAAACAGGTTCACCGCGACCCTCGTCGGGTTCCTCGCCCGGCCCCTTTCGCGCTCTTCGGTGCTGGCGAACAGGTTCGAAGTCGTTCTCAGGGGGTGCTGCCCCGAGGTCGGGAGCAGGATGTCTGAAGCCTTCGGGCTCGCTGCGGCGGGGAAGGTCCCCAACTACTTTGGGCTCCAGAGGTTCGGGGCGTCTGGTCGGGGGACCCATGAGGTGGGGAAAGCCCTGGTCAAGGGCCGGTTCGAGCAGGCGGTGGGGCTGCTGCTGGCTGGGAGCCCCGAGACCAGGGAAGCGGCCACGGCGGGGAGGTACAGGGAACTGTTGGATATTCTCCCCCCTGGGAAGGACGTGGAGAGGAGGGTCGCCAAGGCGCTCGTGGCGAGGCCGGGAGAATGGGTCAGGGCGATGAGGGCGATACCAGTCAGGCTCAGGCGACTCTATGTCCAGGCGTATCAGTCGTTCATTTTCAACAGGACACTCAGCGCGGCGCTGGAGAGGGGAGAGGACATCTCGAAGTACGCCGCGGGGGACAACTGGGGGGAAAGCGGCCCCGGGGGGTTGGTCGTCTACGGCGTAAGGGGGGTGAAGGAGCCGCCTACCCGGGGGGCGGTCCCCCTGGTCCAGCTGGCGGGCTACGCCTACAGAGACTACGGCTCCAGGTTCGACGCCTGTATCAATGAGACACTCGCGTCGGAGGAGGTAGAACCGCGTTCGTTCTATGTCAAAGAGATGCAGGAGGTGTCATCGGAAGGCGGATTCAGGCGGCCTCACCTGGCGATGAAGGACGGCGCCTTCGAAGTCAGGGAGGACACCGCACTTCTCCGTTTCACCCTGGCCAGAGGGCAGTACGCCACCATCCTGCTCCGCGAAGTCCTGAAGCCAGACGACCCCACGGCCTCGGGGTTGGCTTGACCCATGAACGCTTATACGTGGAGTCCAGAGGCCAAGGCTGAGTTCCATGGCCGGCGACGTCTATGACATCACGATTGTAGGCGCCGGGCCGAGCGGCCTGTTCGCGACGTTCTACGCTGGGCTCAGACAGATGAAGACGAAGGTAATCGACGCCTTGGAAGAGCCCGGAGGGCAGGTCGCGGTGCTCTATCCTGAGAAGTACATCTTCGACGTCCCCGGATACTCCAAGATACTGGCCAAGGACTTGGTCAAGTGCCTGGTCGAACAGGCGTTCCAATACGGCGCTACTGTGGTCCTCGGTGAGAGGGTGACGTCACTCCGCAGGAACGACGGCACCTTCGAGCTCGAGACTAGCAAGGGGACCAAACACTACTCGAAGGCGGTCCTCATAGCGGCAGGCGTAGGGGCTTTCTCGCCCAACAGGCTGGAAGCGCGGGGGGCAGAGGACTACGAGGGGAAGGGGGTGTACTACTTCGTCAAAGACAAGAGCGCCTTCAGAGACAAGAACCTGCTCATAGTCGGAGGCGGGGACTCGGCCGTAGACTGGGCGCTGAACATGAAGGACACGGCCAAGAAAATCACCCTGGTGCACAGGAGGGACGTCTTCAGGGCGCACGAGGGAAACGTCGCCGAACTGATGAAGTCGGGCATAGACCTCAAACTGTTCTATGAAGTCAGTCAGGTGAAGGGAGACGGCTCCACGGTGACCCAGGCGGTCGTCTTCGACAACAGGTCGAAGGCCGAGACGGTGCTGGACGTCGACGCCATACTCGTCAACATAGGGTTCAGGGCAGACCTCGGCCCGATAAAGGACTGGGGGCTACAAATCGACGGCAGGGAGATCAGGGCCAACGGAAAGATGGAGACCAATATCCCAGGAGTCTATGTCGCCGGAGATGTAGCCGGCCCCCTGGACGGGATAAAGCTGAACCTGATCGCGACGGGATACGCCCAGGCGGCCCTGGCAGTCAACGTCGCCAAAGCCTATGTCGATCCAGGGTCGAAGGTGTTCCCAGGTCACAGCAGCGAGATGAAAAAGTAAGCTTAGCTTACTATCCCGAGCGCTCGCCTGTAGTCGTAGTCCTTTCTGATTGCAGGATTCAGCGGGTCGACCAGGATACACTCATACCACGCGTGCATCCCGTCCTCCCAAACAGGGTAGGACCCAAGGACCTTCATGTTAGGATGCCTCTCCTGGATCCTCCTCTCTGCGACCTGCTTCGAAGACACCGCAGATTTTATCTTGAGCACCCCCATGTGCTTCGGCCTCCTCCCCGAGGTAGGCCTCTGCTTTCGCATCCCGCCTCGCGAGACACGCATCCTGACCACTATGACCCCCTCCTTCGCCTTGTACCCGAGGGCCCTGGCCCTGTCCAGCCTCCAGGGGCGATCTACCCTGACCGCAGCGGGCTGCCTTCTGAGTTCGACGGCCCTGGTCTTCATATCCCCTCCCTTTTCGTGGAAGATTTGCTGCCAGGTCTTGGAAATCTGGCTGTACATGGGCATTTGGGCGCCTCGTTCCCGGTCGGCAAATAAACGTTCCCGGGGCGTCTCAGGGGGCTTTGAAGAAAGCCCTGACCTTCTCCCCGACGACCTCGATGGCGTTCTCCTGTGCCTCCTCGGTCTGGCCGCCTATGTGAGGGGTGAGGATTGCGTTGGGGGCCGAGAGGATGGCCCCCGAGGGAGGCTCCTTCTCGAAGACGTCCAACGCTGCCCCGCCGAGCCTCCCCTCCCTAAGAGCCGAAGCGAGTGCGTCTTCGTCCACCACCCCGCCCCTTGACATGTTGACCAGCACAGACCTGTCCTTCATCCTGGCAATGCGTGAGGCGTCGACCATGTGCGCAGTTTCAGGGGTCAGGGGGACGTGGAGTGTTATGTAGTCAGAGGACGAAAAGAGCTCGTCTAGGGACACCATCCTGGCGCTCAGAGGCCCCAGGACATCCGGAGGGACGGAGATGACATCGTAGGCAAGTGTTGACATACCCAAGGCCTTGCCTACCTCGGCTATTCGCCTGCCGATCCTGCCGAACCCTACCACCCCGAGGACCTTCCCTTTCATTTCCCTGCCGACCAGGCCGTTCTTCTCCCACTTACCTGACCTGGTGCCTGTGTCCGCTCGTATCAGCTTCCTGCTAAGGGCAAGCATGACCATGACCACCTGCTCCGCAACTGCCTCCACCAAGGATTCGGGGCTGTTCACGACAGCTACGCCTCTCTCCTTGGCGAAACCCACGTCCACGTTGTCCAGGCCAGTCCCAGGGCGGGCGACGAGCTTGAGCCGGTTCGCCCTCTCCAGGACCTCACGGTCAACCTTGGTCCTGCTCCTCACGACAAGCACCTCGTAGTTGCCAGCGACCGAGAGCAGCTCCTCTCTGCTCAGAGCTGGCCTGTAGTCCACTTCGAAGGACGGCCCCAGCGAGAGCCGCTCAATCTCGACGTGGTCGCAAACTAGCACCCTGACCATGACGTAAGCCCCAGCCTGGCGGTGTCAGATATCGCAGATATATCGCTTGAACCCGTGCACCCGTAAGCCAAAGACTTCAGCGTAGCAGAGCCTGAGGCGGAGCAGCCAAGGCCTGCAGAGGGGGAGCCGGCAGGCTCGACAACCTCTGCACCAATCACCCTTCCAGTGTTCCTCTCATAGACTAGGCCGCACGCTGAGTCTTCGTGCCACCGCCGCCCTATCGCCCTTAGGTCCATACCCAATGACCCGCAGGTCGTCGCGTCCGGGCCCGCCCTGGACCACCTAAGCCCAAAGACCGTCAGGCACCAAGAGCGGACCGCGCTGATGCGGACGTTCGCCCCGGCGGAGTTTGCGCCCGCGGCCCTCCCGGTCAGCCTTGCCTCACCGTCCAGCGCGACTCCAGGCGGGAGGGACCCGTCTAGTTCGGCACATCCACCAGCCGCGAAGACCCCCGGTACGCTTGCCCTGAGGCACCTGTCGACCATGACCCCGCCGCTGCGACCAAGAAGCCCGGCGAGCGGGACCGTCACTGGAATCCGCCGGGGGACGAAGGCGAGGGCCCCGCATGGGACCACCTCTCCACCCGCGATCACCGCCTCCGCGCGCGCGAGGCCAACTACCCTGTGGACTCTCCCGGTAACGAGGCTGATCCCCCTCGCACGGGCCGCGTCCGAGATGACCTCCAACACCGGCGGGCTTGGCTTCGCCGGCTGCCAACACGAGACCATCAGGGAAACCTTCGTGCCTCGAACGGAGAGCCGCTCGGCGACTTGGAGCCCTCTGGCGCCCTCGCCACAGATGAGTATCCGGTCGGCCGAGGCGCTGGCGGAGCCAAGTTCTTTGTACCGCGCGGCGGAGTCCAGAACGAAGGAGCCTGGCTTGCGGAGTCCTTGGGCCACGGGCGGCTCAAAGCGGGAGCCAGCAGCCAAGACCAGAGAGTCGGCGCGGAAGAGCGACCCGTTGGAGGCGACCGCCTCTCCTTTGCGGACTGCGATTATCTCGGTCCCGCGGACAGAGGCGCAAGCATCAACCCTGGTGACCGGGCCGGAAACAGCGCGGCCCTGGCCTTCGGGACTCGACAGGAAGTCAGGCCACGATGCCCAAGGTGGCTCTGGTTCTTCCAGCCGGTCGATGATCATGGCGTCGGCCCCTTGCATGGCGCATTCCTCGGCCGCTGCAGTGCCCGCGGTGCCGCCTCCCACTATCAGGACCCTGGACATGGAGACGGACCGCTCACTGAGACGTTATAACAGGCGGACCGGGCGGATGGAACGTGCTAGTGGGAGTCGTCGGCAAACCTAATGTCGGCAAGTCGACCTTCTTCGCGGCCGCCACCCTGAAGGATGTGCAGATAGCGGACTATCCATTCACCACGGTCAAGCCCAACATGGGCGTAGCGCACATCGTCACTCAGTGCGTCTGCAAAGAGCTTGGCGTGGTAGACACCCCCAGGAGCTCGATCTGCGTAGACGGGAAGAGGCTGGTCCCGGTGAAGGTGGTCGACGTCGCCGGGCTGGTGGAAGGGGCTTCCAAGGGGAAGGGGTTAGGAAACCAGTTCCTGGATGACCTGAGGCAGGCAGACGCGCTGGTCCAGGTAATCGACGCCTCAGGTTCTACCGACCTCGAAGGCAGGAAGGTCCCCCCTGGGAGCCATGATCCCGCAGAAGACATCGAAATGGTCGAACGTGAGTTCGATCTGTGGATGTACGGCATCCTGAAGCGGGACTGGGAGAAGGCTACCCGGTCCCTGGAACAGACAGGGGGGAAGGTGACAGACCACCTGGCTGAGCGGCTTTCCGGCCTGTCGGTGACGCTTGCGGACGTCGAGGACGTCGTCCTCCGCTTACGCCTCCGCACAGAAAAACCGAGCAGCTGGACGGACGACCAGATCATGCAGTTCGTCATAGAGACGAGGAAGCTGACGAAGCCTTCTCTAATCGCAGCCAACAAGGCTGACCTTCCGACTTCATCCCAGAACATCGAGAGTCTCAGACGGACTGGGAGGCAGGTCATCCCCTGCGCTTCGGAGGCGGAGCTCCTGCTCCGCCGGGCAGCCGAGCGTGGCCTTGTCACCTACTCCCCTGGAGACAAGGGGTTCACCGTCCCAGACCAAGGGAAGCTGTCTGGGGCGCAGGCTGCAGCCCTGAGGATGGTGGAAGACAAAGTGATGAGGGTCTATGGCGGGACGGGCGTCCAAGAGGCGGTCAACGGGGCATTCTTCGGGCTCCTGAAGGCCATAGTGGTGTTCCCTGTGGAAGACGAGACGAAGCTCACCGACAAAGATGGAAGGGTGCTCCCTGACGCGTTCGTGATGAAGGGCGGGTCCACAGCCCTCGACCTTGCCCGGACAGTGCACAGCGACCTGGCCGAGGGCTTCCTCTACGCGGTCGACGCTAGGACCGGGAAGAGGCTGGCAGGAGACTACAGGCTGCAGAACAGAGATATCCTGAAGATCGTGTCAAGCGGCAAGAGGGGCTAGCTGCTCGACCTTCCGCGGCTCCGGCCTCGCGATCAGTTTGCTCTTCCTCACCCCGACGTGTCTCAGGTGGGTGATCTTCTTGGCCTCGTTGTAGACGTCCGAGGCTACCTTCTGGAGCACCAGCTCCTGGGCGAACCCTTCGTAGTTCATGCCTGCGGCCTTCTCACCTATCACTTTGTCCATGATGAGCCTGAGGTCGCGCTTCTTCGAGGTGTTCATCTTGCCCTGAGAGAGCGCAGTGCAGTAGACCCTGACAACGTATCCGTCTTTGGTGGTATAGTCCTTGATGAAATCCGACATGGATGAGCCTCTTCGGATCAGGCTCCTGAGGAACTCCCTCGAATATTCGTGGCCCTTGAACACCGTGTAGGCGGTCTCACCCTCCACCCTATCGATCTGGAAGAAGAGTTTGAAGGCGTAGTGCTGCGGATCCTGCTTCAGTATGTCGTAGAGTGTCGTTTCTATGACTCTCCCGGCGGGCCTCTCGACGTCCGTGAGTGGGACGCGCGCTATCGGGGCGTTCCCGAAGGAGGGGGAGGCGGTCACGGTGACCCAGGACTTGAGCTTCCATTTGTCCCTGATCTTCGCCACTTTCTTTGGCAAACCAAGGCGCCCCTTTCGAATCTCGCTTATAATCTCAGCGTCTGCGGAGGCGGTCAATCCCCCCCATGTATGGGACGAGGGGCGCGGGTATTGTCACTGTGCCGTCCTCCTGCTGGAAATTCTCTACAATGGCAACCAGGGCCCTGGTAGTGACGGCCGTGGAGTTCAGGGTGTGGACCAGCCTGGTCGCCTCGCTCTGCTTGTCTCGGAACCGGATTTTCAGCCGCCTGGACTGGTAGTCAGTGCAGTTGCTGCATGACACCATCTCCCTGAACTTGCCCTGGACGGGCATCCAAGCTTCGAGGTCGTACTTCTTCGCAGCGACGGTCCCCATGTCCCCGGTACAGACGTTGACCACCCGGTAGCGGAGCCCCAGGCTCTTGAAGACACCCTCGGCGTTCGCTATCAGCTGCTCGTGGAGGGCCCAACTTTCCTCCGGTCGGGCAAAGGCGACCTGCTCGACCTTGTAGAACTGGTGAGTCCTGAAGATCCCCTTGGTGTCCTTTCCGTGGGCGCCGGCCTCGACCCTGAAACAGGGCGAGAAGCCGCAGTACTTCAGTGGGAGCTCACTTCCTGATAGTATCTCGTCGGAGTGCATGGCTACCAGGGGGTGCTCAGATGTCGCGATCATGTACAGGTCCTCCCCCTCCACTTTGTAGATTACCGGTCCGAAGTCGCTCAGGTCTGTCACCCCACCGTAGGGCTGGCGCCTCATCATGAATGGAGGCTCCACTGGGACGAACCCCTTGGCAGAGACGGCGTCAATGGCATATCTCATGATGGCGTGTTCGAGCTTCACCGCATCCCCCTTGAGGATGAAGAAGCGGGCGCCAGAGATCTTCGCCGCCCGCTCCATGTCGACCATACCCAGGCCAGCGAGCACTTCGACGTGGTCCTTGGGTTCGAACTCGAATGTCCGCTCCGTCCCCCAGGTCCGGACGGTCACATTCTCGGCGTCGTCCTTCCCCACCGGCACGCTCTCGTGGAGTATGTTCGGGAGAGACATCAAGATGCTCTCCAGGGTCCGCTGTTGCTCGTCCTGCGCTTCCGCGAAGCCATCGAGGCGCTTCGAGAATTCAGCTACCTTCGATTGCTCGGCCTGTATGGGCTGCTTGTTCCGGGCCAGGTCGGCGATGACCCGGTTGGCCTCGTTGAGCTCGTGGCGTAGAGCTTCCGCCTGGGTCTTGGCCGTTCTCCATTCAGTGTCAGCCTTGATGGCGTCGTCCACGAGGTGCAGCTTGTCGAACATTCCCCTCTTCCTGAGATCTGCCCTGATTGTTTCGGGGTCTTCCCTCAGGAGCTTTACGTCTAACATTGTGCTGTCTCAACCCTGCTTCGGTTGCGATAAAAGCCATACCTCTTCGAAGAGCGTCGCGTCCCTCAGGACGGCCAGGGCAGTCGATAGCGAGCTGGAGGCGGAGTCGGAGTCGACAGTGAACTTCAGGCCGTCCGCCTCCACCGCCGAGACCAGCTTCATCCCCCGAGGCGCGCCCTCGTTATCAGGAGCGAGGACGGACGCCAGGCTCTTCACCGTCAGGTCGTCCCTGCAACCGACCCGCAGTTCGACTTGAGTCTTCAACCGGCAACCCTCGCCAGTACTGCCTTCGAGAATGTATCCGTCCTCGATGAAGGTATCTTGGCGCCGGCCGCCATCTCATGCCCTCCTCCGACCCCGTCCACAGCCTCTGCTGCCTCCTTCATGAGCAGACCCAGGTTCACCTCGCCGGCGAAGGCGTCCCCCACCCTGGATGAGATCTTGACCTCCGCATCCCTCCCCGTGGCCCTCCCCACGACCACCTTGTCTTTGAACTCAGGGGTGGAAGTGAGTATGGAAATCACGGGACCCAACAGCTTTTCGTCCACCAGTCCCTCTCCATTCACGAAGACAAGGCTGCCGTGCCGCTCCATTCTCGACGGCTCCGAGGTGAGACCGCTCAGCGCCTTGTTTATCCCGCTCCTGTACTCGGACAAGGACTTCATGGCGGCCTTCAGGGCCTGGGACCTGTCTCCCAGGCAGACCGAGATGCCTGTCCCCGAAGCGCCCATCCTTCCGCAGGAGTTCAGGAGCGTTCCGAACTCCCTCGCATCCCTCAACGGCGTGAAAGCATCCTCGAACCGCAGTGTGTACACCTCTCCGAAGATACCCGCGAGCGCGTCGCTTGCACCTTCCTGAGGGCCCACGACCCCCGCGAGGGCCTCGACGAGCCTCTTCTTCTCGTCCTGGGAGAGGGACGAGACGGTGCGCCAGGAACCGCCATCCTTCAGAGTGAGCCCGGACTGGTGCAGCAGAGCGAGGACCGCGTCCTTGCTGCCTGTCAGTCCCTTCAAGAGCGGCGTGGACGTCAGCGCCACCGCCTCGTGGACCGGCCTCGTCTCTCGCCCGGTGAACATGAGGTCTGTGGTCACAGACATCAGCCCACGCGACTGGGCGTCCCCAAGGGCGGCTCTGTTGAGACCAGTCAGCGACCTCCCGGGCCCGGCGTCCTGGCGGTCCGCTACGGCCCCCACGACTGCGAGGGGCGAGAGGTCCGCGTTGGCCTGGTCGAGGGCTGCGGCGAAGAAGTAGGCCATCGCCGAAGAGCACGCCTCCTTCCCCCCGTCGAAGCCATAAGCCCAGGCGTTGATTACGCTGCGGTTTGCCATGTCAGCCTCTGAAATCTGGTGGTGGTCGATGACGAGGAAGTCCCCCCCGAAAGCCGCCTCGAGCTCCCTGACCAAGGTTGATCCGAGGTCTGTGAAGATGTGGAACTCGTGCCCCAGTTCTTTCAGCGACAGGACAGTCTTGGCGTCGAGGTCGGGGACGGTGCGGAGGGCGACGTTGGCGCCTTTTCGCTTGAGCGCGGCGAACACGGCCGACCCGCTGCAGAGGCCGTCCGCGTCTATGTGTGTCACGACGAGGATCCTCTTCCCGTCGGTGGCCATCTTCAACAGGCTCGGAGCCAGTGCCCTGTAGCGTGCGGTGAGCCCTTCGATGTTCGTCACGGGCCCGCCCCCGGCCTAGGCCAGCTGTGCGACGACGGCGGTGTACTTGAAGTCCTTCGAGATGATGCCTTTGTCTTTGTAGTATTTCGAGAGTCGGTAGATTTTGGCCTCGATGAGCTCGAGAGAATGCACGTTCTTCCTGTCGCTGCTGTGCGTGTTGAGATGGTCCTGAACCCGCTGGGCCCTTTCAATCAAATCCTGCAGGTCCTGGGGTATCTTTGGAGCGACCTTGCCCTCTGCCAGGACCTTTCCCAGCGACTTCCCTGCCAGGGGCTTGAAAAGCGGAACCCCATAGTCGTCTCTGAGCGCCTGCCCTATCTTGCTCGGGGTGAGCCCTTCCTTGGCGAGCTTTAGGATTGCGTTCTTGGCCTCGTCAGGGGTGGTGGTCACCCAGCTCGGGCTGCTCTTGCTGGGTGGTCTAGTCTGGTGAGACTTCCCGTGCCTGTGAGAGTGGATTCGGGCCATGCTTCAGAAGTTCAGCCGAGTCCTCCGGGTTGAACTGATAAACGTTGCCCGCCAGGTCCTCATCTCAAGTGACCCGGGCGTACCTCCCCCTCCGCTCGATGTTCCGGAGCTGGCTTCGGACCCTTCTGGACTTCGGAGTCCCAGCCACGGCCTCGTAACCCCTGAAGAGCGCGTCCAGGGCGGCCTTGGCTATGCCTGGATGGGCACCCACGAGCGTCTCCTTGATCAGACGGAGGTCGACGGCGTGGTCCTCCAGCCTGCTGGTGCGGTGGGCCAAACCGAAGTCCAAGAAGACGAGGGTGCCCTCCCTGGACACGAGGTTAGCCGTGGTGAGGTCCCCGTGCATCATCCCCGCCGCATGCAGGCGGGCGACTCCTTCCCCGAACTTGAAGAACGGCTCCTCTGCGTCATTCGCCGTCATTTGACCCGCCAGGTCTCTGAGCATCTTGCCGCCGACGTACTCCATGACGATGGTAGACGTCTGGAGGTCGAGGTGATAGAGGAAGGGAGTCGCGACCCCGGCCCGCTTCGCATGGCGGATCATCTCAGCTTCATGTGCCGTCCTTTGGCGCCGGATCTCCCGGTCGATGGCGGCCAGCCTGTAGGTCAGCGGCTTTCTGACCTTAAACACGGCGGGGAGTCCCTGCCAGTCCCCCAGCACCACGTCTGCCTCGGCGCCCCTGTACAGGAGGCGGCCGGGGACTGTCTCATCCACGCCAGGGGATGTCAACGACATCGAGCCTCCATGACTGCTTGACTGTCGACTCGGCCACCGGGACTTCGATTCCACTCTCGTAGGCCAGGACGCCGGTCCATGCAATCTGCGCGCCGCAGTCACCGCTGTATTCGAGGGGGACCGCCAGGACCCTGGCCGAGTGCCTCTCAGCCATGGCCGACATCATCTGCGACAGGCGCTTGTTCGCCGCTACGCCCCCTACTATCATGACCTCTTTCTTCCCTGTGAACGCCAGCGCCCTCTCAGTCACCTCGGTCACCATCGAAAACGAAGTCTCCTGCAGGGAGTAGGAGACATCCTCGAATGAGGCTCCACGGTCCAGAAGGGATTTTGACGCAGTCAGGAGCCCTGAGAAGGACACGTCGTTCCCCTTCACCGAGTACGGGAGCCTGAGATAGTGGTCGGACCTCGACGCAGACTCCTCGATGGCACGCCCGCAGGGAGACGCCATGCCGTGGTGCCGTCCGAACTGGTCCAGCAACTGTCCGAGAGTGAGGTCCAACGACTCTCCCAGAATCCTCCACCTCAGCCCCGAGTAGGCGATGATCATGGTATGCCCCCCGGAGACGAGGAGGACCACCGGATCCTCGGCGCCGGTCAGAAGGCACCCAAGCTCGATGTGCCCGACGGCGTGGTTGACTGGGACGAGAGGGACGCCCAGAGAAGCAGCCAACGTCCTGGCAGCGACGGCGCCGACGCGTAAGCAAGGGCCGAGCCCGGGGCCCATGGCATAAGCGACCGCGGAGAGGTCACCCGGCTCTGTCCCTGAGGATCGGAGCGCTTCCGTCAGGACCGAAGGTGCGGCAGCGAGGTGGTTCTGGGAAGCCTCGAAGGGGTGGATTCCACCCCCAGGGGGGGCCTTGTAGACGGACTTCGAGTTGGAGAGGATCTCGCCGTCGGAGGAGACCACTGACACTGAGAATGTATGGGCGGTGCTCTCCACGCCGATGACTAGGCATTTCATCTCTGGTTACATCTTTCGCGTCTGACGGTAGAGGTCCCCCAACAGGTTGACGTAGGGTTTGACTTCGACCAAGAAGTCCTCGAACTTAGCCCTCTCGAAGGTGGCTGCGTGCTTGCCTCCCTCGAACACGATCTTGGCCGCTAGCACAATACCTCCGCTCCGGTCCGGGTCAGATTTCAGCTTCGGGAAGTGGATCAGCGCCCCGTAGCCTATCTTCTTTTCTCTTCTCGTGAACACGACGTTGTAGTACATGCTGAGCGTCTTGGTGAATTGCGCCAGCTGCTTCTTCCTGCTCTCGCTCCGCTTCACCTGATCAAAGTCAGCAGCAGCCAGCGTGTCTATCATCTCCTTGAGCAGCTTCATCTCGCTCACCTTCCTCGTGTAGCCAGCATATTCGATCGGCATCTGATAGACGCTGTTCATGACGGAATCCCAGTCGTCCAGGACCGCGAACGTGTCAGTGTCGAGGTTCATCTCCCTCTTCAGCTCGTCGGATAGTACGTCTTCCACGGTCAGCTTGCGCGGCATACCGGGAGCGCGGCGCGTCGCATAGTTAACGTTGACCCCGATACACCAGCCAGGGTCGTTCACGGCTCTGCGAACTTATACCTGTGGACATCCTAAGTAGAGAGGTTGAAGCCACCCATCGTGTCCGTCGAGGTTTCATACCTGATACATGCGACGGAGGACGAGAAGAAGGTCGAGAGAGCGGTGGCCAGGCTCCTCGGCGGTAACCCCGCGTTTCAGACAGAGGCCCTCGAAGGGCATTTCGGAAACCAGATTATCAGGACCAAGACCCATCTGACAGGAGACTTGGCAGCCTCGTCGTTCAGGCACATCGTCGCTGCGCTCCCCCCTCACGTGCGGGATGCCATCGCAGGAGAGCTTGGAACCTTCGTCGACGAGCACTCGGCGCTGTACCTACGCCTTGACAAGCAGAGGCTGATCTCTGGGTCCCCCGAGATCGGGACGGCAGACTCCATCAGGGTGAAGGTCAAGCCGAGGCTCCATGCCCTCCAGCAGGGGGCCCTGGAGTTCTACTCGAAGGAACTGGAGGGGTCCTAGGTCGTCCAAGCGGTATCTCCTGCTGATGGCCGAGAGAGCGGTCCTAGAGGAAGAGATGAAGGCGTTGGCGAAGCTGCTGAGGAGCGAGTTCGACTGCGTGAAGGTCTTCGGGGTCGACGGGAACCCTCGTGCGGTGATAGTCAAGGGGACGGTGGAGTCCGCCCGGCGACTAAGGGAAGCTTGCGGGGCAGGCGCGGTCGGGGGGATGAAGATGGCACCCGTTCTCACCTCAGGCGCTGTAGGTAACCTCAAAAAGCGAGCCAGAGAGGCGGTGGCTTGATGGCGAAGTTCATGAGCGACGAGTACATCGCGCAGGTGCAATCCACGCTCGCGGCAGACTCCAAATGGGTCGAGACCACCAAGGGATTCAAGACGAGCATCGCGTTCAACGTCACCGACTCAAGCCAGAGCTTCCTGATGACCGTGGAGAACGGGACGACGGCGTTCCAGAAGGCGGAGCCAGGCACCGCTGCGGAGTTCTCGTTCGACGGGACCTACGAGTCCTGGTGCAAGGTCGCCAAGGGGGAGGTCGACATCCAGTCTGCCGTCCTGAAAGGCCAGCTCAGGTTCAAAGGCTCGCTCCCGAAGGTCATAATGTACAGGGACAGGCTGGTCAGGGTCGCCGAGGTCATGAAGGACGTCCCCAAGGAATTCTAAGCGCGGACGAAGACGTAGTAGGGGCTCCCGTCCGGCCTGGATCTCGCCTCCACCCTCAGCTTCATCCCTGACCTGGCGTCCTCGGCCTTGACCCCTTCGAGCCAGGCGAGGGCCCTGACTCCTCCTCGAAACCCGGCTATGGCCACAGTGTAGGAGCCCTCGGCTGAAAAGCTCGCAGGGGCCGTCATAACCTGGGTGTAGGTCACCAGGGTGGCGTCCTGGCCTAGGTCGACCCACTCGAATTCGCTCCCCATGCACCTGGGGCAGTCTGACTGCGGCGGGAAGGTGACATTCCCGCACTTCGTGCATTTGGTGGTGACGAACTTCCCGGCCCGTAAGGAGTCCCAGAACTCGTGGGTCCTGGATATTGGGATGTCGAACCGGAGGGTGAGTGGCCGCCTCGAATGCAGCGCAGGCGCTTCTGACACGCCTCAGTCCCGGGAGTAGACGGTCACGTAGGCGTAGTGACCCGTCCCCCCTATGTTGTGCGTCAGCCCCAGTCCCCTCTTGATCGGAGCCTGGCGGTTCCCCGCTTCGCCCCTCAGCTGTTTTGTGATTTCGACTGCCATGGAGACCCCTGTGGCCCCGATGGGGTGTCCCTTAGCCTTCAGCCCGCCGTCCAAGTTAACCGGTATCCTGCCGCCGAGTTCGGTCTCGCCTTCACGCACCATCTTTGCGCCCTCCCCCTTTTTGCAGAACCCCAGGTCTTCGTAAGCCATCAACTCTGCTATGGTGAAGCAGTCGTGGGCGGTGGCTATGTCTATGTCCCCCGGCGCGACCTTGGCCATAGAGTATGCTCGTGCAGCGGCGTCGACTGCCGCCCGGAGCCCGACGTAGCTGTCCCTCCTGCTGAGGTTCGCTGTGTCGGATGAGTAACCCACCCCCCGGATCCAGACCGGAGTGTCGGTCAGTCTTTTCGCCGCCTCTTCAGAGGCCAGGACCACCGTTGCCGACCCGTCAGACAGAGGACATGCGTCGTAGAGTTTCAGTGGCCAGGCCACCATCTGGGAGCGCATGGCCTTCTCCAGTGTGATCTCCTTCTGGAACTGGGCCAGAGGGTTCCTAGCGCCGTACTTGTGCGCCTTCACAGATATCCTGGAGAGGTCCTCCTGGGTAGTCCCGAACTCGTTCATGTGCGCTACGGCATAGAGGGCGTAGTAGGCCGGAAAGGTCATTCCATAGTTTTCGAACTCCCATGTATAGGATCCCGCCCTCCCGATTAGCTCGACTGAGGTCGGAGTGTCCACCTCAGTCATCTTTTCCACGCCGACTGCCATGGCCACCTCGGTTTCGCCGCTGAGGATGCTGTTGTAGGCGGCTTTGACCGCCGCGCTCCCGCTGGCGCAGGCAGCTTCTACCCTCATGGTCCCGGCTCCGCTGAGGCCGGCATACTCCCCAACCACGACCGCAGGGAGCGACTCCTCGTACCACCCCCCAGCGCTCCCCACCACGACGTTACCGATGTCGTTACGGTCGACGCCGGCGTCATCGACGGCCTGCTTGATGGACTCGAAGGCGAGTTCGCCTATGTTGACATCTGTCCGCCTTCCGAACCGGCTGTGGCCGATGCCAACCACGGCGACCCTTGTCACCGTGCAGACGCCCCGGAGGTCGATGGCCCAGCTCTTGATTCCCCTGGAAGGGCGTTCAACCCAGGACGCCCATCTCTTTGGCCACTTCCTTCATTATGGTGAGCCTCTGGATGTCGTTGGTCCCCTCGTAGGTCTTGATGATCTGCGAGTCTCGGAGCATCCTCTCAACCTGGCTATCGGTGGAGACGCCGTAGGCGCCCATGATCAACATGGCCATGTGGGCGTTCTTCTCGGCAGCCTCGGTGGCCGTGATCTTAGCTATGGATGACGCCTTGATGAAATCCTTCCCTTTCTTGGTCAGGGTGGCCGCCCAGTAAGTGAGGAGCCTGGCCGTGTGGACTGCGGCTGTCATCTCGGCTATCTTGAACTGGACCTGCTGGTAGCTCAGGAGGTAGTTGCCGAAGGTCTGCCTCTGTGTCGAATACCGCAGCGCCGCTTCGAGCGCACCCTGGGCAAGGCCCGTACCCTGGGCAGCGACCCCGACCCTCCCGTGGTCGTAGCAGGTCAGTGCGATCCTCACCCCCCTCCCGACTTCGCCTACAATGTTGGCTTCTGGGACCTCGAGGCCGTCGAACACCAGCTCAACCGGCTGGTCCCCCCTGAGCCCGATGACGTCAGTTCGCTGCCCGACGTTGAGCCCCTTCATCCCCTTCTCGGCGATGAACGCGGTGATCCCTTGGTGCCTCTTGCTCCCCTCCATGGGGCTGGTCCTGGCGAATATCAGGAACGTCTCAGCCTTGTCCCCGTTGGTAATGAACATCTTCTTTCCGTTGATCACGTACCTGTCCCCCTCCTTCTTGGCGCTGGTCGAGATGGCGGCCACGTCGGAGCCGGTCCCAGGCTCTGTCATAGCGTGGGCGGCGATCTTCTCCCCTTTCGCGATCGGGACGAGATATCTCCTCTTCTGCTCTTCGGTCCCGAACAAGAAGATTGGGGTGGAGACCAGGTAGGTGGCGCCGACTACGGCAGAGAAGGCTGCGGAAAACCTGGCGATCTCTTCGGTGGCGATGACCAGGGAAAGGTCGTCCCCGCCTCCTCCGCCGTACTCTTCTGGGAAGGGGACGCCGAAGAGGCCCAAGGCTGCTGCCTTCTTCACCAGCCCCATGTCCATCTGATTCTCCCTGTCTATCCTCTGTGTTACCGGCGCCAGTTCCTTCTCGGCGAACTCCCTGACGGCTTGGCGGAAGGCCTCCTGTTCCTCTGAAACCGTGATCACATAGTCTGACGGACTGGGCGAGATGGTGCTCATTGGATTGGCTCCCCTCTGGTCGTATATACGCGATTACTTTTGGTAACCTCGCTTTCCAGTGGAAAGAGCCTTAAGTCGGCCGCGCCGCCTCTAGGAGTATGGCCATCGAGCGGGTGACGGTAGTCGGCGCAGGGGACATGGGTCACGGTATCGCAGAGCTCTTCGCGGTCAATGGGTTCCATGTGACGCTGGTGGACAAGTTCCCACAGGCGTTGGAGAAGGCTCAGGCGAGGATAGCGTCGAGTCTGGACAGGCTGGTGGAGAAGGGGAAGCTGACCAAGGAGCAGTCCTCAGAGGCGAAATCGAAGATAGCGTACGCCGGCGACCTTGGCGGTGCGGTATCGGCCGCGGACCTGGTGGTGGAAGCTGTCCCCGAGTCGGTCGAGCTGAAGAAGGGGGTCATCAGGGAAGCCTCGGCGTCTGCCCCCGCCGGAGCAATCTTTGCATCGAACACTTCGAACATCAGGATATCGGACCTGGCTGAAGCCGCCAACAGGCCGCACAGGGTGGTCGGGATGCACTTCTTCAACCCCCCCATGCTGATGAAGCTGGTCGAGGTGATTCCCGGGGCAAAGACTGACCCGGCCGTTGCCCAGGAGGTCTTCGACCTCTGCGGTAAGCTCGGGCGCACGGCGGTGAAGGTGCAAAAGGACTCGCCCGGATTCATAGTCAACAGGATCAATGCGGCTGACACCCTCTTCTTCTGCCTGCTCCTCGACCGAGGGGTCGCGAGCCCTTCGGAGGTTGACAGATTCGCCAGAGGACAGGGCCTTCCGATGGGGCCCTACGAGCTGCTTGACTTCGTCGGCGTTGACGTGGGAGCGGACTCCCTCGCGTACTTCGCATCGGCCCTCTCTCCGGAGTACGGCAAGGGGACCACCTTCGCTAAGATGGTAAAGGAGGGCCGCCTAGGCAAGAAGACCGGCCGTGGGTTCTACGACTGGTCGAGCGGGAAGGCAGAGATTCCAAAAGCGGATCCTACAGACAAGGTCTCGATCATGGACATATTCGCCCTCGAGATCAACGAGTCTGTGAAGCTGCTTGAAGAGGGGGTGGCTACGCCGGATGATATAGAAAGAGGGGTCGTCCTGGGGATGAACAGGCCGTTCGGGCCCATCTCTGTCGCCAAGGATTTGAGCAATGCTGAAGTCAAGGCAAAGCTCGAAGAGCTCTCGGCCAAATATGAGTGCGGCGTGTTCGCCCCGGCGCGTCCGATAGCTGAAGGGAGGCTCCGCGACGCCATAGAGGGGAGGCTTCATCCCATGTCGGGCGAGGCTGGTCCGTCGACCGAAGCTAGAGCCCCAGCACCCGAGGCGACGCGGGGGGCGATCCGCCTAGAAAGGCTCGAGGGAGGGGTGGCCAAGGTTGTCATAGCCAGACCAAGGCTGAACCTGATCAACGGCGAGGTCCTCGACGGCCTGAACGGGGTATTGACCGACTTGTGGAACGACCGGGAAATCAGGGCCATTGTGGTGACAGGGGAGGGAACGGTCTTCTCTGCTGGCTTCGAGATGACGAAGTTCGTCTCGGACGCGGCGGGGATGATGGAGTTCGCCAGAAAGGGGGAGCGGACCATGAGGCGCCTGAGCGAAATCCCCAAGCTCACGATAGCGGTCCTGAAGGGGTATGCCCTCGGAGGAGGCCTCGAACTAGCCCTGGCCTGCGACCTCAGGCTCGCCACCGAGGACGTGGAACTGAAGTTCCCAGAGCTCGCGCGTGGCCTGGTGCCTGCGTGGTCAGGGACCCAGAGGCTTAGCAGGCTGGTCGGTCTATCGCGGGCTTCGTCCATGATACTCGCCTGCGAGAGCGTCACGGGCAAGCGAGCATACGAGATGGGTCTGGTGAACCGGGTCATCCAGGCGGTGGAACCTGACGAACAAGCAGTCAAGTACGCGCGGGAGCTAGCGTCTTCGGAGGCGCCAGTAGCCGTCATGCTGGCGAAGAAGCTGCTCAACAAGGGGTCCGAGGTCCCTACTGACGTTGGGCTAGAGATGGAGGAGATGGCTGCGGGCGTCCTGTTTGGGACGGAGGACCTGAAGGAAGGGATATCAGCGTTCCTTGGCAAGAGGAAGCCGGAATTCAAAGGGAAGTAAGGTCGCGTGGTAGAGCTCAAAGATGCGTATGTAGCGGACTACCTGAGAGTCCCTTTCTCTAGGTCGAGACCTTCTCAGCCTGAGAAGGACGTGTATAACTCGGTCAGGATGGATCAGGCCCTGAGTCTCCTCATACGCAGGGTCCTAGAGAGGACGACCTTCAAGCCTGAAGAGGTCGGAGACGTGGTCACAGGTTGCGCCTTCCAGACGGGGGAGAACTGGCTCTACGGCGGGAGGCACCCGGTCCTCCTCGCCGGCCTCCCGGTGTCGGTCCCGGCCATGGGTATGGATAGGGCGTGCGCGTCGTCAATGAACGCTGCGGCGGAAGGGGCCATGGAAATCATGACCGGGAACTCTGAGGTCGTCCTCGCCGGAGGGATGGAGCACCTCACTCACGTCCCGATGTCGAACAACCCCGCTCTGGCGCCGAACACGCGGCTTCTCACGAGGCCGGAGTACATGAAGTATCAGATGAACACAGGCTACTCGATGGGGCTCACTGCTGAGAAGCTCGCCGAGATGGAGGGGTTCACCAGGGAGGAGATGGACAGGTTCTCCGTGGATTCGCATGTGAAGGCGGCGAGGGCAGTGGACGAGGGATGGTTCGGGGGCGAGCTGCTGCCGATGAAGGTAGAGTTCGAAGGGGAAGAGCGGGTCATCGAGGCAGACCAGAGCATAAGGAGGAGCACTACCCTGGAGCAAATGGCTGCCCTCCAGCCATCATTCAAGTCAGGTGGACTCATCACGGCCGGGAACTCTTCTCCTCTTAATGCTGGGGCGTCCATGTTGGCCCTCGCATCGAAGGAGAAGCTCGAGGAGTACGGAGTCCGACCTCTGGCCAAGATCGTGTCCATGGGCTGGGCCGGGGTCGAGCCGAGCGTCATGGGGAAGGGCCCCGTGCCTGCGTCCCAGAAGGCGCTTGCGAAGGCTGGGCTCAGCGCAGATCAGGTGGACGTGTGGGAGATCAACGAGGCGTTCGCCGTCGTGGTGCTCTATGCAATCCGGGAGCTGCGGCTCGACCCGACGAAGGTCAACGTCCACGGAGGGGCGATAGCCATCGGACACCCGCTCGGCGCGTCTGGGGCTAGGCTCGTTGGTACGCTCGCGAGGGAACTCCACCGGGGCGGGAAGGAGTACGGCATGGCCACACTCTGCGTGGGAGGCGGGCAGGGGTTCGCCGTGCTGATGCAGAGGGCATAGACACTACTGGATTACGCCCTTCGACTTCAGTCTCTGCGTGTCTGCACGGGAGTAGCCTAGGGCTTTCATGACGGAAGCTGTGTCTTTTCCCAGGCGGGGGGCTGCGGTGTAAGGCCTTTTCCTCATGGCTGGGATTGTCCTGATCGGACTGTTGAGAACCTCTTCGCGCCCGATTCCCACCAGCATCCCGAGGCGTTTGGCCCAGTCGCTGGCAAGCGCCTCCTCTACGGTCAGGACAGGCGTCGCACAGGTGTCCTTGTCCATGAGCGCCTTCGCCCACTCGTCCCTCGTCCTCGTCACGAAGGTGCGCTCCAACTCTGAGGTGACGCGCGCCCTCTCCTCGACAGTCCCGAATCGCAGCGGCTCGAGCTCAGGGAGGCCGAGCGCACCCACCAGGTTCCGCCAGAAGACAGGTTCGATGGCAGCGACAGCGACGTACTTGCCGTCGGAGGTCCGATACACGTTGTAGTAGGGCGTTGAGCCGAAGATGAGGCTGTCCCCCTCCTTGGGGGCCTTGCCTGTCGCCAGGTAGGCGGAAGCGGGGAGGACCATCCAGGACATCAGGGAGCCGACTATTGGAACGTCTATGAAGACAGGCCTCCTGCGACCGGAGAGCGCCCCCAGGATCCCCAGGGCCGCGTACATCCCAGAGGCAATGTCACCCAGCTGGAGGAACGGGACCTCGGACTTGGCGGAGTATGCGAGCGTCCCAGTCACAGACTGGAAGTTGATGTCATGCCCAGGCATAGAGCTGAGCGTGCTCTCTTGGCCGTAGGCCGATATCGAGCAGTAGACAATCTTCGGGTTCACTTTCTTCACCTGGGCGAAGGATAGCCCGAGCCTGGACATGGCACCAGGCCGAAAACCCTCCACGAACACGTCGGCGGTGCGGAGAAGACGCTGCATCGCGGCTTTCCCTTCGGCAGACTTCAGGTCTATACCGATGCTCTTCTTGTTCCTGTTGACAGTCGCGTGTACGGGGCTCCTGCCGCCTTTGGTAGGAGGGGTGACCCGCATGTAGTCCCCCAAGCCGGGCTGCTCCACCTTGATCACTTCTGCCCCCATGTCAGAGAGTATCATGGTGCAGAACCCTCCGGGGAGGAGCCGCGTGGCGTCGACCACCCTCACGCCATCCAGGAAGCCCAACGTTCTCCCGGCCCGGGCTGCGCAAATAAAGGCTAAATTCCTGCCCTGTCTTGACACTCCCGACGATGAGGTGAACGCCGTCCCAGTCATAGTCCGGAGTAAGCTCCCGGACAGATGATGATCTCGCGACGATACTGAGTCAAAAACAATCGAGGACCGAGCGCTTTTGGACACATTCGAGCGGCTGGTTGCTGAAGCCTGGACCCGCCAGTTCCAGGGGTGGGACTTCGAGTTCCTCAACGGAAGATACGTCGAAGGGAGGACATCGTGGAACTACGAGCGGCTGCTGGGGTTGAGGCTGGCAGGGGCAGGAACGTACCTTGACCTTGGGACAGGGGGCGGCGAGCTCTTGTCCTCAATGGCTTCGCTACCTCGTCGAACGGTGGCGACCGAAGGGTATCGGCCCAATCTTCAGGTGGCGCTCAGGAGGCTGAACCGCCGAGGCGTGGACGTCGTTTTCTCCTTTAGCGACGATAACGCTGCCACAGGGATGCAGCGGGGGGTGCTCCCCTTCAGAGACGCGACAATCGACCTGGTCAGCAGTCGGCACGAAGCCTTCGTGGCCAAGGAGACGGCGAGAGTGCTCCGCCCAGGCGGGGCGTTCGTCACGCAACAGGTTGGTCCTGGCAACGACGAGGAGCTGGCCCTGCTTCTGGGCGAACGTGAAGACGAGAGGGGGCGTTGGGACCTCGCCGAGGCCGTGAGGCAGGTCAGGGGTGCTGGACTGCGTGTGACCGAGAGCGGCGAAGAGAAGGTCCGCTCCAGCTTCCTTGACATCGGAGCTCTGGCGTATTATCTGAAGGCCGTAGGTCCTCTGGAGTTCGACGCGGCCAGTCTCGCCAAACTTGAGAGGCCCCTGAGGGAGGCTGACTCGAAGATACGGACTGTGGGATCCTTCGATGTCACCGCCTCGCGCTTCTACCTCGTTGCCGAGAAGCAAGGAGAGGATCCGTCCCAACATTAATAGCGCCAATGCTGGCGATGAGTCAGATGGGCAGGAGCGTCAAGGTCCATGACGACACCCACCGGGCGCTGATGCAGCTGAAGGCTAAGAGGAGGAGCGCAAGCGTCGACCAGGTGATACGAGAGATGATCAGGCAGTCGACTGGCACCTCGGTGGGGAAGCCCCCTCAGGGGGCGGAAGATCTGGCCAAGTACTCGGAGTGACGAACCGGCAAGACAGAAATACGAACCCGCTGAGCCTCCCGACCCATCAATGGCAAAGTTCGACGGCATCGTAGGGAAGGCCCTGCTGACCGTGGAGGAGAAGGAGAACGAATTGACCCTCGTCTTCGCAGACAACAGGTACCTCTTCGTGAAGCTAGAGAATGGGAAAATCCACTCAGATAGCGTCCCTGAGTAACCTATTCCTGTTCGAGTATTTCTACGGCCTTCGAGGCCCCGACTAGTTGCTTGAATCTCTCGGCATCTGCCTTTGTCCCCACGATAGACTGGAAGTGCATCGGGACGACGACCTTCGCCTTCATTCCCTTCGCGGCCCCGGCCGCCTCTTCTGCGGTCATGACATAGGTGCCAGAGACAGGTAGGAACGCTACGTCGACGTCCACCGACTTCAACTCTGGGGTGGCGTCACTGTCTCCTGCGTGGTAGAACCTCACCCCATCGATTGTGACAATGTACCCCACACGGCCGTCCTCCTTAGGATGGAACACCTTCCCTGGTTCCCTGAACTTGTTGAGGTTGTACGCCGGGATGGCTTCTATCTTCACGCCCTTTGCTACGACAGTCGATCCTGGGTTCACGAATAGTTTCTCTTGCTTGTACGCCTTCAGGGGTTCCTCGCACATCTTGGGGGCGACAATGGTAGCGGCCGCAGTGACGAACTTTCTGATGTCTTCATCGCTCAGATGGTCGAAGTGCTCGTGGGTGATCAGGAGCACGTCGGCCCTGTAGTCGCCCTTCGCCTTGAAGGGGTCGAGTATCACGGTCTTCGACCCCGACAGGACAAAGCCGTCATGCCCTAGCCAATGAACCCTGACGCCTTCGTATGTCCACAAAGAGAACCGCCCCTACAGGTCTATGCCTTCTTCCTTGATGCCAGTCTTGTCGACTGTCAGGATGTCAATCCCATTGCCGCTCATGGCGTCCCTGGCCACTGCCGCCTTAATAGCCAAAACAGCGAGGTCGCGCGCCTCTTTCTGGGTCATGTTGGGGTCGTACCCCGCTTCAATCACCCCGATGGCAGTCTCCTCGCCTGTCCCGACGGTGGCGTACTGGTCTGAAATCACGCTGCCCAACGGGTCTAGGACAAAGACCACTGGCTTGTCACCGATGCCTCCCAGAATGACCTGCGTCAGCAGAGGGGCGTACCTGTTCTGGAACATGAGGGTCGACATGAGCTTCGCGACAGAGTTGGGCCTCATGGACCTCCTTGATTCGAGCTCCTTCAGCTTAGAGTAAACAGAGACCTCCTTCACCAAGTTTTGCATGTCAGCCACCATTCCGGCGCAGACCGCGCCGACGCTGTCGGTGACCTTGAAGACTTTCTTGCCAGATTTGCTTCTCACGAAGTTCCCGAGGGTTATCCGCCGCTCCGCGCCCATGATGACTCCGTCCTTGTAGGCGATGCCGACGGCTGTCGCCCCTGGCATGAACTGCTCGTAGGACATCGGAAATCTGGCGGGGCGCCTGTGCCCGTCCTTTTAGACATTGTGCCTTTCGGCGCGACGTCAACCCTCGACGGGAGTCACAGTGGCGAGGACTCCATCCCCCGAAGGCACCGCCGTCCAGCGGCACCCGGTGAAAAGCCTCGCTAACCTGAGGCCCGACTCGAGGTGCGAGGTCATTGCGGGTATCTTCACCCGCGACTCGCGCTTCGCCAGCGAGAGGAGGGGGAGCAACATATCCGCCAAGTTCGCATCCATGCACCCGCCCGATTGTTTGGCTGCCAGGAACCTCTCAGCGGCTTCCCTCCCCACCTCCTCGGCCGGCTTTCCCTTTGCTCCGACGGCGTCCGAGCCGAGAAACACGCCACCGTCGACGTGCGCGACCAGCACAGAGGTGCCGGGTGAATCAGACTCAGCCGTGCTCACCTCAGACTGCGCATCTATGCCCGCCCTTCGCAGGGTTTCGACCGCCGAGTCCGCCTGGCGCTGGGCGACTGCCTTCGGAAGGCTGCCGCAGCGGCTCATGACCCTGACAGACTTCATCGTAGCCCTGGAAGTCAGGTCCAAGGCGGAGACACCCCCGCAAGGCTCGATGGACGCCGTGACGATTCCACCGCCCCTTGGGTAGTAGCCGCGCCGGGACGCGTTGGCTTCAAACTCAAGGCCGAGCGCCCTGTACCCCACTTTCGCGACTTCGCCGAAGTAGTCAAAGGTCGGGCTCCAGGGGACGTCTGTCCCTCCCACCAGTTGCAGCCTCAGGCGAGACCCGCTCAGGGCAACCGCAGGGACTACGGCCTGGAGGACCAAGGTTATGCTGGCAGCCGTCCCCATGTCGGCCGACACGGTGTCGCGCCTCGGGACCCCAGGGGCGAACGTCACCTCTTGGGAGCCTTCGGTCGCCCCGCCCAGCTCCCCGCCGAAAACCTCAGCGAGGACCCTGAGCGCAGACAGGTGCTGCCTCTTGAGCCCTGGGACCTCCCTCCCAGCCCTGATTTTGACCACGCGGACGGGAACCCGTCTGATCGCAGAAAACGCCACCGCCGAGCGGAGAATCTGTCCTCCTCCTTCGCCCTGTGAGCCGTCCACCTCGACGAAGTCCATGGCGCGCCGCTTCAGGCAGGAGCCTGTTAAGCTGTGACGCTAGTCTTCTTAAATAGACCAGACGAGGCGGGCCGAACGAAATCGGATGCGGGTCGGTCTCCTGGTCGGCCGGTTCCAGCCGTTCCATCTTGGTCATCTTGAAGCTGTGAAGTACGCCCTGCGCGAAGTGGATTACCTCTACGTGGTGGTGGGCTCAGCGCAGAAGAGCCATGAAAGGGGCAACCCCTTCACAGCGGGCGAGAGAATTGCGATGATCAAGGCCGCTCTGGACGGAAACGGAGTGGACCCTGCGAGGTGGATGGCGATCCCCATCGCCGACGCCGACTCGCACTCGCTATGGGTGTCCACGGTGGGATCCATGGTCCCGAAGTTCGACATGGTATTCACGAACGACACGCTGACATACCTGCTCTTCAGAGAAGAAGGCATCCAAGTGAAGGCAGTGCCGTACCTCGACAGAGAGAGCTACTCGGCCACCAATGTGAGGGACAGAATCCTTGAACGCAAGGACTGGAAAGCGCTGGTGCCTGTCCAGGTGGCCAGTTTAGTGGAGAAGTTCGGCGGAGTGGAACGCGTGAGAGCGCTTATCCGTAAGGACCTGAAGGGTGGCAGACATGGATAGACAGAAACTGATTATGCTTCCCGGACCCACCAACGTGTCAGAGAGGGTCATGCGGGCGATGCTCAACCCGATCATCAATCACAGGGGTGATGAGTTCAGGGATCTGTACAAAGGGGTCCTCGACAAGACGAAGCGCTTCTTCCAGACGCAGGGGGAAGTGGTAATCCTATCCTCGTCGGGCACAGGGGGGGTCGAAGCAGCAGTCTGGAACCTCATACGGCCAGGGGACGTCGCCGTGGTCCCCGTCTTCGGCGAGTTCAGCATGAGGCTTGCGGAGACCGTGGAACTGGCCGGGGGCAAGGTGGTTCGGGTCGCTTCCGACTTCGGGAAGATTCCGACAATCGACCAGCTGAAGCTGGCGATGGAACAGCAGGAGAAAGTCAAGGCACTGTTCCTGGTGCACAATGAGACCAGCACCGGAGTGGCGGTCCCCTACGTCGAGGAGGCGACCAAGATCGCCAGGGACCACGGGGCCTTCGTGGTGATTGACGCCATTTCCAGCCTTGGAGGCTATGCCATCCCGGTCGATCGCTGGGGAGTGGACATGTGCATCACCGGGAGCCAAAAGTGCGTCGCAGCCCCCCCTGGGCTGGCCCTGCTGTCGGTGAGCGAGAGGGTGGCAGAGTACCTGAAAGACTCCCCGCCAAAGACCAGGTACTTCGACCTGCCCAGGTACCTCGAGTATGGCGCCAAGGGGCAGACTCCATTCACACCGGCCCTCCCGCTCTATTACGCATTGGACGAAGCGCTGGAGGAGCTTCTCGAAGAGGGCCTAGAGAAGAGGGTCGAAAGGCACAACCGTATGTCTGTCGGCATATACGACGGCCTGGCGAAACTGGGCCTTGGGGCGGTCGCGGAGAAGTCAGTAAGGTCCAAGACAGTAGTCGCGTCGTACTATCCCCAGGGGGTGGATGACTCGAAGTTCAGGAAGGAGTTAGCCCAGGACAAGGGGGTCGTGATTGCAGGCGGCTTCGGCCCGTTCGCAGGCAAGGTGTTCAGGGTCGGATGTATGGGGCAGATCAACGAGGCCTATGTGGAGACCACGCTCCGCGCCATAGGGGAGACCCTCACCGCCTTCGGGAACTGAAACTCTTTAAACCCAACCCTGAGGCTGGTCAAAATCCATGGCGTTTGACAAGGGCAGCCTGATATTCACCAACTACACCGCACGGGTGAAGGACACCGGCGAAGGCATCGAGTCCACGGTGGAGTCCGAGGCCAAGCGGCTCAAGATATACGAGGAGGCAAGGAGATACGAGCCTAGGCTCGTAGCGGTCGGCGAGGGGTGGCTCATCTCCGGCCTGGACGCCGAGGTGGCAAAGCTCTCGGTCGGGGACAAGAAGGAGATCGAACTCTCCCCGGAGAAGGCGTTCGGCAACAGGGACCCGACCCAACTCCGCATGATTCCGCTCCGGAAGTTCGGAGAGAGGGAGCATGAGCTAGCCGTGGGCGACAGTGTGGACGTGGACAACAGAGTCGGCATCGTGAGGTTCGTCGGGTCAGGAAGGGCACAAGTAGACTTCAACCACAGGCTGGCGGGGAAGTCCATAATCTACGACTTCGAGGTCCTCAGTAAGGTCGAATCCGACGGCGACAAGATAAGGGCGCTGATCGACAGGAGACTGGCAGGTGAAGGGAGCAAAGCGACGTTCGATGTGAACGGCGGTAGCCTGACTGTGACAATCCCGGAAGACCTGTTTCTGGTCGAAGGGCTCCAGATAATCAAGAGAGGAATCGCCAACGACGTGTTCAAGTTCGTCCCGGCCGTCTCGTCGCTTGCCTTCGTGGAGAACTTCAAGAACGAAAGGGCTCACCCTAAGGCGGAGGAGAAGAAAGAAGAGACCAGTGCTGAGAAGGCGCAGCCGGCTGCTGAGAAGGCGCCCCCGAAGGCCGAGAACCAGGGCGAGACCGCCTAGATAACGCCGGTAGCCTTGGCCAGCGCTGAGGCGCTCCTATAATCGAGCTTCCTCTCCGAGAGTATTGTGTACCTGTCCGGCCGGATTGTACTCGCCTTGACCAAGGATTGGACCACCTGCGAATCACCGATGCCGATGGTCGAGGCCCTCACTGGGGCCCCTACGTTCGTGAGTGCGTTCCTCACCCGCTTCCAGTTGAGCCCGTGTAGCCGTGCCATCATTATCGTCCCAATCCCGCACTTCTCTCCATGAAGCCCGACCCCCGGCTCCAAGACATCAAGGTAGTGGCTGAACAGGTGTTCGGAACCTGAGCACGGTCTGGAGCTGCCGGCTATGCCCGCGGCCACACCGGTGCTGATGAGGGCTTCCACAAGGTCGCGGACGCTGCCCTTCCCGAACCTCCCCATGGTCTTGGACCCGTCAAGGACCACGTCCGCGCTCATCAGGGCCAGGCTCGCTGAGTATCCTCCATAGTACTCCCCGGTCACCTCGTGCGCCAGCTGCCAGTCCTTGACAGCTGTCAGTTTAGACACCAGGTCCCCGCACCCCGAGGCGAGGAGCCGCTTCGGTGCGGAGCTGATTACCTCTATGTCAGCGAGGATTCCCACAGGAGGTTTGGCCTTCACAGAGTAAGGCCGGTCAAGCCCCCTGAGCGAAGCGAACGGGCTTGATATGCCGTCGTGGGACGCACTGGTGGGGACCGAGTAGAAAGGGATCCCGAGCTGGAATGCAGCCAGCTTTCCAACGTCCACGCTTTTGCCGCCTCCCACGCCTACTATCCTACCGGCCCCCCGGGCCGCGCGCGTCACCTTGTCGACGTTCTGCGTGTCGGCCGCTGTCACTTCGACCCAGACAGGTTTCCGACCTAGGGCGCATTCCACGGTGGCCCTCACCTTTGATGTGACCTGTGAGCCTGACGATATCACTGTCTTCCGGGGGCCCTTGTCGGTCACGAACTCCCCCAGCTTCTCGATGACCCCATCTCCTATCAGGACCTTGGTAGGGAGCTCCATCAGGTGGTAGCCGGGGCTCATGTTGGGGGCGCCAGGTCTCCTGATTTAAGGCCACTTCGGTGAGTCGGGTTTCCGTCCGAGGCGAGGCATCAGAGGCATCCCGGCCAGGCGGCCGCCGACGCCCGACCCCGCTCCCCGGATGCAGGGGAATTAAGAGCATTAGATGCGAATAAGCGTCATCCATGGTCGTCAGTCTTTTCGTCTTGCTCTAGTCTTGATGGCACCAGCGCCAAGAGCAAGACAGAGACCTTCGCCTCGAGTGCTGTCACCATGCCGTTCCCATGACACTGCGCGTTGAAGACGCACCACGAATTGTAGATGCACACCGCCACCGCGTAGTAGAGGAACCTTACGGTGTAGTCCTTCGACGTCGTCCTGGGGAGGAAGACGTTATGCTCTCTGTAGGACGTCTCGATGCCCCACCTCATCTTGTACCGCCTGAGCGCCCTCTTCGGCGTGCAGTCCATGTTGGTGGCGAAGAGGTAGCCCTTCCCCACGTCGAGGTCGTCCGCCCTGAGGATCCTGAAAGGCTTCTCACAGGGGTAGGGCGCCTCCTCCCCGTCCCTGAGGCCGATTCGTTTCGTTATGGTATTCGACGAGAAACGGATAGCGTAGGCGTACCCACGCTCCTGAAGATGGACGGGGAGGGCGACCGAGGTGAAGCCTGCGTCGAAGAGGAGATGCCTGACCCTTATCCCCATGTTTCTGATCCTGTTCAGAGCATCGTCGATGAAGGTGAGCATGTGCGCCCTGCTCTTGATCGGCGTGAGGACCACTGTCAGTCTCCTCCCGTCGAGGAGGATGCTTGCCGTTAGGTACTGGTAGGCGTAGGAGGAGCTGTTCTTCGACCTCACGCCGTGGACCATCTCAGAACCCTTCTCGCCGTAGAAGAGCTGGTCGTGCCAATCGAACGCTATGGGGACGGGCCGGTTCAGGAGGCCCCCCTTTTCAGCTCTCCGACCTGCTCCTCCAGCACGACAGACATGGAGCCAAGGAGCTCGTACCTGTCGAGGCCCTTGAAGTATGACAGGGCAGTCTCGCCTGTGGGGAACCTCCCTGCTCCCCTTCCTGCAGCCGAGGAGCTTCCGCGATACGTTGCTCGTTCCCTCGGCGCAACCATCGAGTATCGAAGCCTTGACAAGCAGCGATATGTAATCCAGCTTCGGGTAGACGGAGTTGGGCTTCACCTCGAAGCACAACAGCTCAGGCAGATACCTCATCAGGATGGGGTCGAAGCCATGGGCTAGCTCATTGGTCATGAGAAGCTCCGGGGTGGGCTCCTCCTCTACCCTCAGAGAGCCAAGATCGTAGAGCAGGAAATCAATCCACGCTTATTCGCATCTACTGTAAGAGGACCCGAGCTTGGAAAGATTAAATAAGCAACAAGGAGGCGCGGCCCTTGTCCGTTCTGAGGGGTTTGTGGACAAAATGTCGAGAGAATATAGCCAGGTTGGAGGGAAGACGCTAGGGTCTGCCACGTATCATGGCACCACTACCGTTGGGCTGGTCTGTTCCGACGGGGTAGTTCTGGCGACCGACACGCGGGTCACAGCAGGCGGGTTCATCGCCCATAAGAGAGGCAAGAAGCTGATCAGGATCGACGACAACATCGCTATGACCATATCCGGCGGTGTAGCGGACGCCCAGAACGTCACCGACACCGCGAAGTACTATTCGAGCACATACAGGATAGAGAAGGGAAGGCCGATGCCCGTTAAGGCCGCGGCCCAGGTGGTGTCAAACATGCTCTTCTCGTCGAGGCTGTATCCTCTGATAGCGGACGTCCTGGTGGGAGGGGTAGACTCAACCGGTGGTTCCCTTTTCAACGTCGACATTTTCGGTTCGCTCAACCAGGAGAATATGATAGCCACGGGGAGCGGGTCGCCAGTAGCCTACGGGGTGCTGGAGGCGGAGTTCAAGGCAGGGACAGCAGTGGCCAAGGCCTATCCGTTGGCTGCGAAGGCGATAATCGCGGCCACCAGAAGGAACGTAGCGACAGGGGATCACTTCGATGTGGGCATCATCGATAAGGAAGGGTTCCGCGAACTGACGGAAGCGGAGAAGGACAAGCTCCTGGCCCAGTTTACAACTAAAAGTTAGTCTTGGAACAGAAAGCCAACGGCGTAAGCCTGATGAGCGCTATTCTGAACAACATCCCAGCGGAGGCTCAGATTACAAGGATAGAGTACGAGGGCCCTAGAATAGCCCTCTACACCAAGAACCCCGCCTACCTGCACAAGAACAGCTATGTCATATCAGAGATAGTCAACTCCCTGAAGAGGAGGGTCGTCACTAGGACGGAGAAGTCGATAAGGAAGCAGGAGAGCGACGCCAGACAGGTCCTCGAGAGAGCAGTCCCTCCCGAGGCGGGAGCGTCCAACTACTTTTTCGACGACGCGCTGGGCGAGATAACCCTCGAAGCGGAGAATCCCAGGCTGCTCTCACAGGAGGCAGGTTTCGACCTTGGCAGCGCCATGGAACAGACGGGGTGGAAAATCAAGGTTCGGAAGGCACCGCATATCAAATCCACCGCCATCCAGAACGTATACTTCGCCCTGAAAGCGGGGACCGAGATAAGAGAGAAATTTTACAGGGAGCTGGGCGAAGCCATATTCAGGCCGAGAATCGCCACGGAGGAGCACGTCACCATCAAGACTCTCGGCGCCTTTCAACAGGTAGGCAGGTCGTGCGTGCTGATTGAGACGGCGGAGAGCAAGGTACTGCTGGACTGCGGAATCCATCCCGGCTCGAGGAACCCCTGGGACGCCTACCCGCGCCTCGACTGGGCCGACATTTCGCCGGGCGAGATAGACGCAATAGTGGTCAGTCATGCACACTTGGATCACCAGGGCTTCGTTCCCGCCATGTACAAGTACGGCTACGACGGACCGGTGTACTGCACCGAGCCGACCCTTCCTCTTATGACCATGCTGCAGAACGACTTCGTGAAGATCGCCCAGATCGAAGGAGGGAGGCTGATTTACGACCAGAAGGACATCAGAGACGAGATTCAGCATGCCATCACGCTCCCATACGGCATGGTGACAGACATATCGCCGGACATCAAGCTCGTGTTCAACAACGCCGGACACATACTGGGGTCGGCGACGGTCCATCTCCACATCGGGGAAGGCGCACACAACATAGTCTACACTGGGGACTACAAGTACGGGAGGACCCAGCTCTTCGACTCGGCGACCTGGAACTACCCGAGGGTAGAGACGCTGATCACCGAAAGCACCTACGGAGCGAAGGAGGACATCATGCCGGTCCGCGAAGAGGTGGAAATGAACTTCGTCAACGCCATCAACGGCACGCTCAAAAACGGAGGGAAGGTGTTGATTCCCATCCCAGCAGTCGGACGTGCCCAGGAGATACTCTTGGTCCTCGACCAGTACATGAAGAGCAAGACGCTCGTGGAGGCGCCTGTTTTCATCGAAGGGATGATCTCGGAAGCCACGGCAATCCACGTCTCCTATGCCGATTATCTCTCCAGGGAGCTGAGAACCAAGATACTCGAGGAGGGGGTGAACCCGTTCAAGTCAGAGTACTTCACTGAAGTCGAGCACCCCAGCGACAGGGAGGAGGCGTACAGGGAAGGCCCTGCCATCATCATGGCGACGTCGGGGATGCTAGAGGGAGGGCCGGTCCTTGACTATTTCGAGCACCTCGCCCCGTCAGAGAAGAACAAGATAATCTTCGTCTCGTACCAGGTGCAGGGTAGCATGGGCAGGCGCGTCCTCGACGGCGGCAGCCAGGCGAGCCTAATGGGGCAGGACGGGAAGATAAAGATCGTAGACGTCAGGGCTTCGGTCCAGAAGGTGGACGGCTTCAGCGGCCACAGCGACTACAACCAGATAGTCCGCTTCGTGGGGAAGGTGAGGCCTAAGCTGCAGTTGGTGCTCGTGAACCACGGCGAGAAGAGGAAGACCGAGAACCTCGCTTACGCCATACAGAGGATATACCGTATACCTGCGATCCACCCCGCAGTTCAGGAAGCAATCAGGGTCTACTAGAGCCACTCCTGTCACCCAATAGGCTGGCAGCAGTATGGGCTCACTTTGGGCCAGCTCTCCAGCTACCTTCGGACGCTGGGGTCGGACTACACCAGAGAAACCGACGCATCTTCGATTGGGCTGGTCCTAAAGGACGGAAACAGGTTTCTGGCGCCTTCCAGGAGGAATCGCAAGAGAGCCGTAGACCGGCTCATCGACTGCGTCGCGGCTTCGGGATCAGGTTTTCCTTCTGGTCGTGCTGGCAGCCGACTGCGGACCGTATTAACCCCGGGGGCCCGCTCTTGGCCTCCATGAGACCAGTACCAGGTTAGAGCACCAGGTCGCTATTGGAGACCGCGCCAGATTCGTACACCAGGAGGGGTGATGACGACTCGCTCGTCCCCGAGCCTTGCGATATCGCCGCCGACCGAAGTGGCGAACTCGTACAGCTGCTCGACAGAAGACTTCAGCTCCTCTAAACTCTTCTGAGCCAGGGGAGTCACCTTGAGTATCACTATGGTCTTGTTGGAGACGTCCTCCTGAATCTTCGGCAGGTCCTCGATGCTCTTGAGCGCCAAGGCCTTCAGAAGAATCTCTTTGCTCTTCCCTTCGAGATTCCTCGCCTGCATCACGCCGGACATTTGAAGTGTTTCTCCGTGACCCATGGTCATTATTAAGGGTAGGGCGGTGCAAGCAATTCTATCACAGTCGTGAATTAGTTAGACTCTGTTGTAGAGATTAGTTCTCAGGGAAGAGATTTCGTTCTTAGCTTAAAAGGAGAGGGAGGAGTGAAAGTAAACCTGTCAGAGGGACTTGTGGGCGTTCCAGTAGTGGTCCCCCACATGGTGCAGGTTCTTCACGCAACTGCCCCGGGACATCGGCCCAGCTTCAGTTCCGGAGACCATTGTGGGGCCGACTGCTATGGCCCGTCCCTTCTTCTCCTCTTTGATAATCACCATCTTCCCTGCCTCCCCCCAGTCATCCATCTTCCTTATGCCGGGTCGCATCACATCGGCCCCGTTGATGAGGAATCTGATGGCGCCCTCGTCGACCACGACGGAGGGAAAGAGGGCAAGGGTGGGTTGTGAGCCCAGAAATGGGAAGAAGGAGTCCCCTGTCTGGACGAACTCGTACTCCTCGAGCCTAACGAAGACGACGCCTTCTTCTGGCTCCGCGCACTCCGCCTGGGCTGACTTCGGCAGAGTGAGCGAGAGGCCCAGGGATCTCTCCAACTTCGCAACCATCGATACAGAATCCCGATGCGACAGAACCCACTTCTTCAACTGGGGAAGCGCGCATGACTGCTTAAATAAATGAATCCAGACGGCAGGTTCAAGGGAACAGTTTGTCCGTAGACATGGCAGTTAAGGTCCTTGACGAAAGCATCGGGAAGGTCGTCCTGATTAAGTTGAAGGGAGGAAAGGTCATCAGGGGCAGCCTGCAAGGGTTCGACCAGCACATGAACCTGGCTCTTGAGAAGGCTGAAGAGGTGTCCGACGATGGCCAGCCGAACTCCCTCGGGACGCTGATTGTGCGCGGGGACAACATAATCATGATTTCGCCTCCGCCGACCTGAAGGACCACGCCCCTCCAGGGCTCTCCGGGATGAGCATCTCCCAAGTGAATCTGCTTTTATACCAAAGGCGCCCAAGCGCGTGCAAGGAAAGGCGCGCATGGTCGATGTTCTGACAGTGGTGGTCGCTGGTGTTGTCGGGCTCGGCCTCGGCGGACTTGCATCCTACGTAGTATTCTATACTAGGCCGAAGCAAACGAGGGTGGCTGTAAAACGGGCGGATGCTCAAGGGAGGACCGTCGAGTCTACCGTGACCACCGCTGACCTAGAGCGCTCTCGGAGAGATATGAGAACGATCATGGTCGAGAGAGACCTTCTCTCGTCAGCTATGATGAAGCTCTACGAAGCGGAGAGCGAAGGGAGGATAACCCGCGAGGAGAGGGAGATGATATCCAAGCGGTACAGCGACCAGATCAAAGAGCTCCAGGCCAAGTTGAAGGACGTTGAGCTCGTCGTCGAGGTAGGAGAGCTCGAAGGACTTCGTGGAGAGCTGGTGACGCTCTTCGAGAGCAAGATACGGAACATCGAATCTAGGCTGGACGTGGCGAAGCAGAGGCTGGGCCCTGCGGCTCCTCAGCCGGCAAGGAAGGAGGTCACCCCCAAGGTCGAAAAGGCGACCGACCTAGAGCGCGCCGTGGAGAGGAGGGCGAAGCCTGAGATGAGCGAGTCCGAGAAGCGGGTCAAGGTAATCAGGGACGAAGTGATGGATGCTCTCACCAAGCTAGAACAGATAGACATCGAGAAGAAGCAGCAGGAAGGCTGATGGACATAATCCCTATAGCGGTTTAGACCTAAAGGCGGTCAAGCCGACCCGCAAGTACCACTGCTACATCCCGCCAGAGAAAAGGCATCACTTTACCCCAGAGGAAGCCAGGGAAGCCGTCCAGAAGCTCAAAGAGAAGCACCCTGACCATTACAAGACGTTCGCCCAGAAGGGGCACCTGGCCCTGTGGGGAGAGGTCTGGGAGACCCACGCCATCATAGCACAGGACATTGCCTTCCAGAACTACCTCGAATTCAGGAACAGACCCCTGCGGGACAGGACTGTAGCGAGTGCCAAGTCGGCCGTGAGAGACTTCCTGACCTATCTAGGGGCACCCATAACCACCACCGCCCTGTC
>JAFLZV010000003.1 GCA_029785375.1 Nitrososphaerota archaeon
CTTCACTGCCCCCGCGGCGGTTTCGTCCACTCCATCCCCCCTTGCGGCGCCCGGAGCGGAGCCTGCACCACGGCTTAGGCGACAAGCTCGTCGCCGCGACCGACTCGGAACGACGCGCGGTGGCGCCATGCGAGCCGAGGCCGGGGGGCATCGTGCGGCCTGGGTTCGGGCCGGTCCCTCGCCGATTTTTCCTGGCCGCATAGTCACACTTAATAACTCGCGCAGAGGGGCAATTTTCAGCGGCACCGAAAGCAGCTAGGATGTGAAAAGACGAGTTTCGGACGAGGAGGCTACGGGCGGAGCAGCAGCGGCGGAAGCGGCGGCTTCAGGTCCTTCAAGCCAAAGCCTGTTGAGGTCGGGAAGGAGTACGACGTTACTATCTCCGAGATCAGCAGGCGCGGCGACGGCATCGCGAAGATTGACGGTTTCGTCATCTTCGTGTCCGGCGCCAAGCAGGGCTGGCAGGGCAAGATCAAGGTGACCCAGGTAGCCAACAGGTTCGCCACCGGCGCGGTCGTTGGCGGGTCTGAGGGCATGTCTGGCGCCGACGGTCAGGCCTCCACAAGTGAGAGCGAAGAGCAGGGAGCGTAGGGCCCCCAAGGCCCTTGTCCCGGACTGGCGGCTCGTCTTTTACGACGGCCGCACCGTTTTGATTTTGCTGCCGTAGGGTCCGACATCCATCGTCGGTCAACGAGAACATACCCCCTCCTTTTTGTTCCCGAAGGAGGATATGCATGATTCATCGGTTCGCCTAATCTGCGGCGGCGGCGCTCCTCTTGCGCATGTCATCCAGGCTCTGGCCCACTGCCGGCGAAAGGAAGGCGAGGGCAAAGATAGCTTTGAGCGTCATCGCGGTCTCGATCATACTTCTCTCCGCGTCTTACGCCATACTTCTGCCTCGTCCCTCCTCGCGGGCTGCGCCGTCCACTGGGCCTGAGCTCACTTCCCAGTCCGACCTGTCGAGCCAGACCTCGACCGCCTCTTCCTCGTCATCGACCGCAACCTCCGCGTCTTCTGTCCTCACAATCACCTCGTCCTCAGGGCCTTCGCGCCTCACGGTCGGGAGCAAGTGGACGAACGGGACTACGATAACAGGGCTCTACGCCATCCTATACCAGTCAGGGGCTCAGGTAGCGGCAGGATACACCCCCGTCGAGTTCTCTCTCAACAACGGCCAGCGATATCAGGTGGAGGTCGAAGGGTACCGCTCGGCCTACTTCCAGTACTGGAGCGGCACGAACTGGGTGGGCGCCCCTACGAACGTCACGCTCTCCTCCTCGTCGAGCTTCGACGCTGTATTCTGCGCGGGGGCGTGCTCCGACGGGAGCACAGCGCCTCCCCCGACCGACGGGGTGACGGTGTACGCTAACAGGATCCCCGCGCCCTACTGGGCCTCCTGCTTCGCCACGGTCTGCAGCGCTGGCACCGGTCCTGGAGCCTCGATGTACTTCATCCTGAAGGACTCGGCTGGGAACGTGGTTCAGGCCGGATTCGCCGACGAATGGGGGCTGACTTTCAACGGGCTCGCCCCCGGGAAGACGTACTATCTCTATGCGACAAGTTGCGACCTCTGCCACGGCTCTACCCATGACGTGGTATTCAACTATTGGACAGGGGGGACGCTCGGCGTCTCCCAGGAGACTTCGAACCCGCTCCCTGTGGCGGCGGGGACGGTCGCGGAAGCCTGGTTCTCTTGCACCAACGGGTGCACAGGTTTCTGACCTTTCCTGACCACGGCGGGCCCTTTCTCTGGTAGCTCCATTGACCGTCGTTTGACGATGCGCGGAAGGAGACCACGAGAGGGTTGTTGGATGACCATCGCGCCCACGCTAAATTCGTCCAGCGCGTTGGCAAGCCGTCCTCATGGGGGCCACCACAGACGGCGATCTAATGAGCCATTCAGCAACGCAGCCCCGAGGAAAAGACTAAATCGACTTGCATCTATCGCAGGCCGATGGTCCTCTACGCCAAGGACATAGTAGAGAAGGAGTTCCTGTCGCTCACCCCCGAGAGCACAATCGTCGAGGCGGCGAAGGCGATGAAGGCGCGGAGGCGCGGCTTCGTCCTGGTAGGGACGCCAGCGGACCCGCAGGGGCTGGTGACCGAGTGGGACGTCCTGTCCAAGGTGGTCGCAGAGGGGCTCGACCCGCAGAAGGTCACCCTCGGCCAGGTGATGACGAAGGAGCTGCTGAGCATCGACGCCGGGGCTGGGTTGTCGATGGTGTCGCAGATGATGACAGAACACGGCGTACGGCGGCTGCTCGTCAAGGAGGGGGACCAGGTGATAGGGTTCATCACGTCGAGGATAATGATGGCCCACATGAACGAGTACGTCGACAAGGTCTCGACCCAGATTAGCCGCCTCCAGGCCCCCTGGTTCTGAGGTGGGCCCTGACGGTCACGGTGTACGTCGACGGCCTCGCCGAGCCCAGGAACCCCGGGACGGGGACCTACGGGTACCTGATCTACGACGGGCCTAAGAAGCTTGCAGAGGGCTCAGGGCTGGCCGGATACGACGTCACCAGCAACTACGCGGAGTACACCGCCCTCGCCGAGGCCCTCAAGAAGCTGAAAGAGCTCGGGATGACTGAGGGCGTCCTTGTCAGGTCCGATTCGAAGCTCCTGGTCGGGCAGATGGGGGAGGGGTGGAAGGTCAAGGGAGGGATGTACCTGGCCAGGCTGAAGGAGGCGAGGGAGTTGATCAAGGAGTTCGGGCCTCTGAGGTTCGAGTGGATACCGCGGGAGCAGAACCACGAGGCCGACCTGCTGACGAGGCTCGCCTATGAGCAGGTCCGCAGAGACCGTCGCTGACAGGTCGCATGTTTATCAGCTCCTACGCCAGGTTCGAGGGTGTTGCGGACGTGTCGAGGCCCAGGTGCCGCGATGGTGCTGGCGGTAGCCGCCCTCCTGCTCGGCTCCGGCCCCGGGCACTCCATAGCGGCTGAAGGGGGTCCGAAGCCGTCCGTGCGCCCCCCGCTGGTCCCCGCTGCCACGGCTGCGCGCGACCCCGCCGCCGCGGCGCCTTCGGGTGCGTCGGCGTCCCCCCCTGCCCCTGAGCTCCCCGCCCAGCCTCCCCCGTCCACCCTCTACGACGAGCAGATGGGGCTCACGTTCACCCAGGGGTTCGTGTCCATGCTCTACAACGTAACCGCCGTCCCCCAGAGCGACCCGGCGTCGGGGACAGGCCCTGCTTACCTTTTGAACGGGCTGACCGCGTCGGGGTACTGGTACCAGGTGGGGGCATCGTGGGACTGGAGCCCTGGAGAGGGGTTCGCCATGAACTACGAGGTGTTCGGGCCCTCGGGGAGCTCCATCTTCCCCACCGGCGGAGGGAGCGGGCTCCTGCAGTTCAACGGGCCGGTCAGCCCAGGGGACTCCATCGCGCTCAACCTATACTTCAAGTCCGGCGAGGTGGTGATGCTCGCGGAGGACAGGAACACGAGCGCCTACGCAGCCGAGACCTACAGCGCGGAAGGGGCGACCAGCTTCGTGGGGAGCCCCTCGAGCACGGCGAACGCGGAAGGGTTCTTCACCGGGCTGATGACCGAGTGGTACCACGGTGCCGCGTACTTCGGGGACCAGGACGCGACGGAGTACTCCACAGCCCTGGCTCAGACGTCCGCGTGGATGTGGATAGACGAGTTCTCCTGCAGCGCATCGAGCTGCGCCACCCGGACTCCGCTCTTCTCGGCGTCCACAGACGGCCCGGTCTACTACGTCCCCCCCACCCGGCTCGTCCGGTTCGGCTCCAACGGCGCGACGGAGCTCAGCGACGCGTACACCTTCGTCACCGGGACCCTGAACCAGTCCACCGTCGCCCTGACAGTGGGGTACTCGGTGGTCGGAGGGGGGACGTACCTGCCTCCTGTGTTCAGCTACGTCCAGGGGGGGTCGGTCCGGACGGCGTCTCTCACCTCCACGCCATCCACCTACCTGGTCGACCTCGGGAGCACGTGGAACGTCACAGGGGCGCTCCCGGGGTCCGGGCCAGGGGAGAGGTGGGCCACGGAGAACGCCAGCAGCGGGGTTGCCTTCTCCTCCCAGAACCTGAGCTTCGTGTTCTATCATCAGTACAGGGTCTCCCTGCGGGCCGCGGTCGTCGGTGGAGGGACCGGATACTCGCTCCCCGCAGTACGGTTCACGTCCTTCGGGCTCGTCAACAGCACGGCCTCCGGGACCGCCGCCTGGGTTGACGCAGGGGCCAACGTCACGTTCCCCGCCACCCTTACGGGCTCGACCCGGCAGCAGCAGTGGGTGGCTTCAGACCCAGTCATCCCGGTCGGGGCTCCCGGGACGCTCACCGTGACGTACGTCCACCAATACGCTGTGTACGTCACGGCGCTCCCGGCTGCTGGAGGGGAGGTCACGCCTGGCCCTGGGTGGGTCGACGCTGGGGGGACGTTGTCTTTGGGTGCGGTCGCGAGCCAGGGCTGGGAGTTTCAGGGGTGGACCGGGTCGGGGGCGGGTGCCTACTCGGGGGGCGCGGCTTCTCCCACGCCCACCGTCAACGCCCCCTTGAACGAAAGCGCGCTGTTCTTTCCTGGGCTGACCGTCACGGCCGGTCCTGGGGGGGCAGTCGCCTATTCCTACCAGGGTAAGAGCGGCGAAGTCGCCGCCGGGTCGAGGACTGTCTACGCCCCGGCTGGGACCGCGGTCAACCTCAAGGCGGAGGCCTCGTTCCTCCACGTCTTCTTGGGATGGGCCGGGGGGACGAGGAGTCACATGGAAACGGTCGTCCTCTCCGGGCCGGCCGCTGTCGAAGGGACCTTCGGGTACGACTATCCGGCCCTGTGGGCGATAGGGGCCGTGGCTGCGGCTGTCCTGATAGCCGTCTTGGCGGTCGCGCTCAGACGGAAGCCAGCAGCGGCACAGGGCGCCCTGCCCTAGCCTCAGAGAGTCGATGCAAGCGTGGATGGGCCCGCCCGGACTCGGACCGGGGATTTTCGCCGTGTGAGAGCGACGTCATAGCCAGACTAGACCACGGGCCCCGGCGGTGCCGCCCCCGAACCCGATATTTGCCTTTGCTTCACCCGGTCACCCCCGGGGTCTCAGCCTGCAGGGAGGCCATGAAGTCCCTGAACCCGAACGAAGCCCTGTGCCTGAACCAGGCAGCGCCTATTGTCGTGACCAGGTTGGTGAAGATGATCACGTAGGAGACCAGCCCCAGGAATGTGCTCGCGAGGGGGAGTGCGTAGCTGAGCGCCAGGATGGCCAGGGTCGCCTGGGTCACCCCCTGGGCCGATAGGAGGATCAGCTCCTTCCTGTTCTTTGACGGGCCGGCCCCGGCTGTCGCTGCGACCACGGAGACAGACCTGGCCGCCAGGAGCCCCGCCGTCAGGAGCAGACCGACGGTCACCCCCATGAAGACGCTCCGGAGCCCGAGGTCGAAGGTGAGCCCGAGGAAGACGAAGAACAGGGTGTTGAGGAGGAAGGCGATCTCCTCCTGGATCCCGGAGACCCTGGACATCAGCGGGTCGATGTCCACCTGCTTGGTCCTGAGGAGGTTCAGGACCTTGTAGTTGCCGAATATCAGCCCGAAGATGAACACAGCGAGCTCCCCGCTCCCCCCCAGGGCCTCGGTCCCCGCGTAGGTGACGAGTACCATCCCCAGCAGCAGGACGTAGGTGTACCTCTGCTCCTGGACCCTCTCAAGTATGAAGAGCCATACGAAGGAGAAAGCGACGGCAGGGACGATCCCTATGGAGAAGGTCGCGGCGACCTTGGTAAGCGAGAGGGCGAAGCTGACCACCGGGGATGAGTAGATCTGGACGAGGGCGAGGAAGGTGATGATCCCCACGATGGAGTTCAGCACAGACTCTATTGTCACCAGGGAGACGGTGTCAGCCGAGAACTTCAGGGACCTGGCGAGCGGTACCACAACGGGGGTGCTGGTCTGCCCCGCTATGATGGAGCCGAATATCATCGACTCCAGGAGGTCCCAGTGCATGACGTAGCGGCCGAAGACCGTTATCCCTACCATGGACAGGGAGAAGTAGATCGCCACAAGGGCCACAGCCCTCCCCCCCTGGGTGAGGCGGCTGAGCTTGAGCTGGAGCCCGCTATAGAACAGGATCATTATCAGGGTGAGCTCCGCGAAGAGCCCCAGGACAGGGCTAATCTCCGTCCCGGAGAAGACGTGGAACCCGGGCCCGAGGACTATCCCCATGAGTATCAGAAAAAGGAACGACGGGACACCCGTCCGCCTGAAGAGGAGCTCCCCCAGGAACCCGAGGAAGACGATGGCCGCGACCACTGCGAAGACCAGTATGGCATCCGCCATAGGCAGGTTCCGCCGAGAGGGGACCGCATTTAAGCGCTTGAACCTCCCCCAGGGGGAGCCCCTGCCTCAGCCAGGGGCTCTATTCTGGCGGTCCGACTCTCCCCGACGGTCACGGTGACCGCATTTCTGCTCACGACCAGGTTTCTTGCGCAGTGCCCCGCGTACTCCGGTCCACCGGCGATAGCCAGGACGAGCTCCTCCGTGAACGAAGCGGAGGAGGAGGCAGCACCGGTGACGGAAACAGATGACAGGCACGCGATCGTCCCGAGAACAGCCTGTCCATCCGCCCGAGGTAGAGGGGCCCCGGCGATGGAGGCCGGCTGCGTCAACACTACCAGGCAGACGAAAGGAAGGGCGTGCTGGCTCGGACGCGTCGGCTACTTCTTCAGCCCCACCGACCTGTTCTTGAGCCTCAGGTCAGAGGACTTGCACTTCCTGCACCTTTCAGCGTTCAGCGGGTTCCTGGCGCCGCACCTCAGGCAGACCTGGAGGAAGAGCCTCCGCTTCTGGGCGATCTGCTTCTTCGTGGCGTCAGCTATGGGCATGACTGATTTCGTTCGCCTTCTTAGTCCCGACTATAAGTCTTCGTCGGGAGGCGGGGCCTGCCGAGGGCTTTCGCTCACCCCAGGGCTTCACTGACGAGCCTTGGGACGTCCATCGGGGTCTTCGCCACCTTCACCCCGGCCGCGGTCAGGGCCCTTATCTTCGAGTCTGCGGTGCCGTAGTCGCCGTAGATTATCGCCCCGGCGTGCCCCATCTTCTTCTCCTTTGGGGCGTGCCTCCCGGCGATGTAGCCGACTATGGGCTTCCTGTACCCGGACTTCTCGATGTGCCTGGCAAGGCGCTCCTCGGCGTCCCCGCCTATCTCCCCCACCACCACCACGGCCTCGGTCTCCTCCATCCCCTGGACGAAATCCATCCACTGGATGGGCGTGCTTCCGTTTATCGGGTCACCGCCTATTCCCACGGCCACGGACTGCCCATGGCCGTTCGCCGTCAGCTCCCCGGCTATCTCGTAGGTGAGGGTCCCGCTCCTCGAGTAGAGGGCGACATTCCCTGGCGAGAAGGACGGGGCGGGCATGATCCCCAGCTTCACCTTCTCGGACGGGACGATTATCCCCGGGCAGTTCGGGCCGATGATGGTAGCCCCTTTTGACTGGGCTAGCTGGACCAGCTTGAGCTCGTCCCTGATCGGGACGTGCTCGGTGATTATGACGAGGAGCTCGATCCCGGCTTCGAGGGCCTCCACCCCCGCCGCGAGCGTGAACTCCGCGGGGACGAAGCAGACCGAGGCCCTCGCCTTCGTCTTCGCCACGGCTTCGGCCACCGTGTCGTACACGGGGACCCCCTCCACAGACTCCCCCCCCTTTCCCGGGGCGGCCCCGGCCGCCACGTTGGTCCCGTAGTCGAGCATGAGCTTCGTGTGCAGCCTGCCGTACCTCCCTGTCATGTTCTGCACGATGACCGGGTCCCTTCCCCTCGGGAGCATCATGCCCCTTTCACCACCGCCGCCACCGCTTCGGGGGCGGTCTTGTACATCTTCACCGCGGTCCCTTCGAGCATCCGGCGGGCCTCCTCCTCTTCGGCGCCGCTCACCCTCGCGTAGAGCGGCTTGAGCCCGCCCCCGGAGATCACCGCCCTGATCCCCGCGGCGACGTCGGTGCTGCGGGTAATCCCCCCGTATATGTTGACCAGGATCCTGTCGGCGCCGGGGAGCCTGTTGACCAGGCGTATCGCCGCCTCCACCCTGTCCTGCTGCGCCCCGCCCCCGAGGTCGAGGAAGCAAGCCGGCTCGCCGCCGGCGTCCCCCACCAGGTCGAGCGTAGAGAGGACCAGCCCAGCGCCGTTCCCGACCACGGCGATGCCCCCGTCGAGCCTCACGAAGGCGAACCCCTGGCGGGATGCCTCGCCTTCGAACTCGTCCTCAGGGTGGAGCTTGGCGAACTCGGGGTGGCGGAAGAGCGCGTTGTCGTCGACGATCACCTTGGCGTCCAGCGGCATCAGCGTCCCGTCCTTCCCCACGGCCAGGGGGTTGATCTCGGCCAGCTCGCACTCTTTCTCCCTTGCGAGCCGCTCGAGGGACAGCAGTACCTTCACGAACTGGGAGGACTCCCCTGGCGGGAGCTTCAGCTCGGACGCCACCTCGGCTGCGAAGCCGGCGTCGATGCCTTCGACCGGGACCTTCCTGATCACCTTCCCCCTCATTGACTCTACCTCGACCCCGCCCGCCGCCGCGGCGATGGCGACATAGGAGCGCTCCCCCCTGTCGAGGGTGACTGACAGGTACATCTCGCGCTCGTGGGGATACCCCTCCTCGAGCAGGAGCGACGCGGGCTTTTCCCCGCCGATTGGGAGGGCGAATATCCGTGCGGCTTCGTGCTCCGCCTTCGACGGGTCGTCCACCAGCGCTATCCCCCCCGCCTTCCCCCTTCCGCCGGCCAGGACCTGCGACTTCACAGCGACCGGAGGGGCGAGCGAAGCGAACGCGCCCCGGACCCCTTCCAGGTCGTGGACGAGTATCGACTTCGGGACGCTGAGGCCGTACTCCTTGAACAGAGACTTCGCCTGATACTCATAGAGCCTCATAGAAGGAGCCGACCCCAGCGCGTGAATAAGTCTTCCTGAGAGGCCGGCCCTGGAGCGGCGTGGGTGGACGAAATGTCCATAGCGGATAAATAGGCCGCGGCAGGGCGATGTATCAATGTCCAACCAACCAGAACACGGAGAAATGCAACCACGCGAACCAAACACCATCTACGTCGGGAAGAAGCCGACGATGAACTACGTCCTCGCCGTCCTGACGCAGATCAACAACGGGTCCAACCCGGTCACCGTGAAGGCTCGCGGAAGAGCCATCTCGCGGGCGGTCGACGTGGCCCAGGTGCTGACTAAGAGGTTCGCCACAGATGTGCGGGTCCAGAACATCGCCATCAACACGGAACAGGTCAAGAGCACCGTGACCGGCGGCATGAGCAACGTCTCCTCCATAGAGATCAAACTCGGGAAATAAGGACCCCGGGAGACGTCCGACGGACGCCCCGCTTCACCGCTTTGTCCAGCGTCGGCTGTGAGGCCAAGAAGGCGCGCAGCCGCGCCCGGGGGCGAGGGCCTCCGAATATTTTTTATGCGCGTGTCGCGAGCGCTCACAGAGATGCAGCCGAAGCTCCCCATCTGCGCCTTCGATGCGAAAACGGGGATACTCTGCGGGAACTGCGAAGCGAGGCTTTCGAAGGGGGAGATAACCGAGGCAGACGTGAAGGCGTCGAAGGCCATCGCGAGCCTGGCTGACAGGTTCCCCGAGCTGGGGAAGACTACCCTGAAGCGCGCATCGGAGACCCGCGGGTCCTACGTGCTGGAGTTCGAGCAGTCTGACATGGGCCCGCTGAGGTCCAACCCGCAGCTCCACGAGGAGCTGGAAGCGGCGCTGAAGGGCAAGGCGTACCTGGTTGGGGCCGGAGTGAGCGACAGGCAGTTCCTCGAAGAGGTATTCTACCCGGCCAGGGTGCTCACAGTGAACACCGTCTGGCTCCCGGACGGCGAGAAGAAGACGAAGGTGGTTGTCCCGGCCAAGAGGAGCGAGAGGAGGCTGGGGGACTTCGACAAGCTCAGGGAGACGGTCAAGCGCGCCAGGGGGATCGACCTGCTGGTGGAGACAGAGCGCGAGGTCGCGGCCAGCCTCCATTCGTAGGGGAGCAGAGGCAGGGCGTAACGGACAAGGCAGCGACGGGGAGAATTCGCGCCCGGAGCCATCGAGGCATGCATGGTGCCTGCGGCGGGCTCGAGCCCTAGGGCTGCAGCCGCTCCGGGTCCCTCGGGAAGAGCACCGCCTCCTTGACGTTCTCGATGCCGAGGAGCTTGGCGGCGAACCGCTCTATGCCGAAGGAGAACCCTCCGTGGGGCGGGACCCCGTAGCGGAAGGGCTCGGTGAACCATTCGAGGGCCTTCGCGTCCATCCCCTTCTCCCAGATCTGCGCCATTATCTTCTCATGGCGGTGCTCGCGCTGCCCGCCAGACGAGAGCTCGAGGCTGCCGAAGAAGAAGTCGGTGGACCTGGCGAACTCCTGGTCGTCGTCGTACCTCATGATGTAGAAGGGCTTCGGCTTCGACGGGAAACGGTTGACGAAGAAGAAGTCGGATCCGTGCTCTTCCTTGACGTACGCCGCCAGGACGTCCTTCGACTCTTCGTCGAGGTCCTCCCCCCTGGGGAGGCTCTTCCCCTTCGACCCGAGGATCCCGTAGACTTCAGGGAAGTCTATCTCAGGGAGGGGGAGCTTAGGCATAGGGAGCACGCGCTTCAGCAGCGAGAGCTCCCCGGCGCACCGCTTGTTCGCCTTCTCTATTCCGTGGACCACCATCTCCTCCTCCAGGCGCATCACGTCCTTTTCGTCGGCGATGAACCCCATCTCAGGGGCTATGGTCCTGTGCTCGCTCAGGTGGCGGGGGGTGTGCGAGAGCTCGGCCCGCCAGTTGGTCCCCAGGTCGTACACCCTGTCGAACCCCCCGGCTATGGTCAGCTGCCGGTGGAGCTGAGGGTCCTGCCTGAGGAAGGCCTCCTTCCCATAGTAGTCTATCTTGAAGACTTCGGATCCCCCCTCCGAAACCCCGCCTATGATGCTGGGTGTGAACGCCCTGATGAACCCTGACCCCTGGAGGTATTCTTCGAACCCCTGGACCAGGGCGTTCTCGATGACGAACACGGCCGCCGTCTCCGGCCGGCGGAGCTCCAGGGACCTCCACTCGAGGCGCGTGTCCAGGGAGGCCGGGGTGACTCCCCTTGGGTCGAGAGGGAGGGGTGCGGCGGCCCGGGCCAGGACCTCGACGGAGGACGGGAGCAACTCGAAGCCCATCCTGGCTGCCTTGCTCTCCTTCACCTCGCCGACGCAGCTGATGACGTCCTCTTGGTGGAGCCCGGAGACCAGGGCGAAGAGCCCTGGAGGGACCGCCTTCTTGGGGACTGCCACCTGGACCACACCCCTGGAGTTGCGGAGGAGGACGAAGCTTATCCCCCCTAAGGCCCTGACGTCGTGGACCCACCCTTCGAGGCGGACCTGCCTGCCTATCCTTGCCTTGAGGTCGGCCGGTGAGAACGGCTCTTGCAATGCACGGGCTCCTGGTGGAGCAGTAGAAATAGATTCGACGGCCTAGTTGGAGCGGTGCTGGAGGTGGGCCTTCTCGGGGGTGAGCAAGGCGGCGGCGGCCTCGGGGGGGACGATCCTGATGCCGTAGCTCGCTGCGAGCCGACCCGCGCCCCCGGTGACCTTCCCCTCCGGACAGACGATGTTGACCGAACAGCCTGTGTCAAGCTTCTTCGCGTAGGATTTCACGACCTCGATCTCGGAGACAGAATCATAGATGTCGAAGGCCTGGAAGCGGCCTCCGTCGGAGAAGAGGAGGCTGAAGGAGTGGACCACCCCCGACTCTCCCTGAACGGTGCGGGGGACGACGGGCTTCAGACCCGCCTTGGTGGCGCCGACTTCGATGGCTAACCTTTCGAACTCCAACAGGCTCTACAGCCCCGCCTGTTCGGGTCTGCTTTTAAGCGATATGGAACCCCGGTCCAGGGGGTCAGCGGCGGCCTAGAGCGCGCTGAAGTTGTTCGTCCACTGCTGGTAGGCGCGGAGCATCTCAGGGGACACAGAAGGCTTCCTCGTCCTCATTATCTCCTTGAAGTCGCTTAGGTCTATGGGCCGCGTGGTCGAATCCTTGTCTAGGGCGTTCCCTGACTTGAACAGCTCTCTGACCACCCTCAGCTGGACCCCCTGGCAGATGTCCTTGATGTCGCTCCCCGAGTACCCTTCGCTCAGCCTGGCCAGGGTCGCGGGGTCCACGTCCTCGGCCAGGGTGAGCGGCGCCGTGTAGAGCTTGAACTGGGCCATGCGCGCCTCGTTGTCAGGGAGTGGGACGAGTATCCTCTTGGCGAAGCGGCGGAGGAAGGGAGGGTCGAGGGACCAGGGCTTGTTCGTGGCTCCTATGACATACATGTGGAGGTTCTTCCCTTTGTCGTTGATGCCGTCTGTCTCCTTCAGGAACTGGTCCCTGACCCTCACTTCGCCCCCTACCTCCTGGCCCCTGGTGCCGAGCAGGGAGTCTATCTCGTCTACGAACACTATCACCGGCTTGTTGTCTGACAGCATCTTCCTGGCGTTGTTGAAGAGCTTGGCCACGTTCTTCTCCCCCTCGCCGAGCCACTTGCTCATGATAGACGCCGCGTCGACGGAGATGAAGTAGCCGTCTATCTCAGCAGCCGTGGCCGCCGCCACCATTGTCTTGCCGCAGTTGCCGCTCCATACGGCCTTGCCGTTGCGCCTGACGTAGATGACGTGGTTCTGGACGGTCACGTCCCAGACCATGCCCGAGTAGTCCTCCCATTGCTCTATGCTGGGCTTGTCGACTCGCGTTTCGCCTCCGCGATATAGGATACTCAGCATGTAGTTGGCCGTCGTCCGAGCTATCGTCCTCTCCTTCCCATCCGCCCCGACGATGGTGGCTGCGGAACAGGCTTCCGTGTGGGCCACATAGTTGCACGCCAGGCCCGCCTTGAGGGAAATCTCCATCAGGTCGTCCCGCAAGCGCGGCGAGGAAGTCTGGCAACGCACCGTGGTGGCGCCAACCTCGGCTTCGTCTACCTCGTGCGTCCCATCGCCTCTCGCGTAATACTCCAGGACGCTCCGCAGGAGAGCGGGGGACAGGTCCTTGATTTCATCCGGAATGTATTTGGTGTATTTGTCGCCTATCGGCCGGAGGAGCTCGTATAGTTGCTTGTTGAGGACTGTCACGCGCCCGTCTGAGGAGAAATGCGGGTCGAGCCCCCACCTCTTGAGGCTGTCGTATGCGAAGTCGAGGAGGTCCTGGTCCACGTCCCTTATCCCGACGCGGTAATCGTCTCCCCAATATGCGGTGTAACCCTCGGCTAGCCAAAGCCCGAAGAACGGGGCCCATTCGGACATCGGTATCCTGATCTCCTCATGATCTCCCTCTCTCCCTGACTCGCGCTGGGGGAGGAGAACGGATCCCCTGTCGATACCGCGCCACTTGGCGTCTTTCTTGTAGTATGGGTAAGTCCCCCCGTCCCCCCTCCCAAACACGTCGTCTGGGTGGGCAAAATCGTACTTCGCCTTGCCCTGCTGAGCCTTCTTCCCTACCCAGAGCTGATGGTCGGGTGTGACCCTCAGGCTGATCTGGGTGGATTCCAGGCGGTACATCTTCCCTTCGTAGCGATATTGGATCTTTCGCACGATCGGGTGGTACTCGAGTTCGTTCGTGGCGGGGTTGAGCGTGGCCACGACCTCGTCGTCGGCCAGTTCGGTGTATTTCTTCCATCCCCGTTTGGTAAGGATCTCTGTCTGTTCGTCAAAGCAACCTGGCGGGCCATAGAGGAGTATCCCCCTGGGCCACCCCAGCTTGAACAGGTCGGGGCGGAGGAATGGGAAGACGATCGACTCGCGGATGGCCTGCTTGCAGTCCTCGAGGCCGATGACGTCGTCCCACTTGACGTCGGGCTTCTCGGTGACGACGAGCTCGTTGAACGAGGCCTTCAGCTGCTGCACCACCTGCGGCCCCGCTGCGGAGTTCGTGGTCGAAGACGTAGGGCCCTGGGCAGGGCCCGGCTTCCCCGTTCCCACTGTGGGGGTCCACTCGGTCTCGGTGGGCTGGTCCTGAGGGATGAGGCCGTGGGCCGCCTGGATGGCCCTGACCCTCTCCTGGTAGGCCATGGCGCGCTCGGTGTACTGCCTGTTGAGCCGATAGTCCGGGTACAGGTGCACCAGCTTCACCAGGGTCGATATCGCCTTCTGGTACATCTGGATCGCCATGCCGTGGGCGCCCTGCGAGTCGAGCCGGATAGCCTCTGAAGCGTACTTCTTCGCGTCGTCCTCCAGCTCCTTGGCGGCGACCACGCTCAGCTCTCCGACCCCCCCTCTCCTAGCTTGACCTTCCCCTGGGCCATGAGCGTCAGCATCGCCTGCTCCACCTCGTCGGAGGGCATCTTAAGGACAGAGGAGGCGTCTGTGATGTCGACGTTCCCGTTGTGTATGGCCGCGTACTGTAGCACCCGCTCCTCGGCCTCGTCGGGGCGGGGCCGTGGGGAGTAGAGGGCGCCGAGGATCTGGGACTCCTCCTCCTCGTCGTCTCCTGCCGCTAGCAGCGGGGTCCGCTCCTGCAGCTCAGGGGCCTCGCGCTTGATCACGATCGGGGAGACCATTAGCGTCCGCTTCATCTCGTCGGCCCTCTCTTCGGCGAGCCTCCTCGCCTGCTCGATGAGCTCCTCGCCGTCGGCGGTCTGGATGTTCAGCTGGATGTCGGGGGAGACCTTCCCCATCCCTGCCATGGTCTCGCTCAGCGCCGAGTTTATCTCGTCGGATGCGTGGTCAAGCGACGGGGCGATCCCCTGGACCGTCTTGTTGACCTTGCGCAGGACCTTGAAGGCCGTGCTCATGTGAGACATCACGTCCCCGACCTCCGCTATGCTTTCGAGCCTCAGGACCACCTGGGTCAGGGCGAGCTCGCTCGCGTAGACCACCTTCCCCACCTTCCTGAGCTCTGCCCACTCGTTGGCGTAGACGCTCGCCTTGGACTGGTCCTTGGTCTTCATGGCCCTCAGGGCCGTGTCAAAGAGCGCCTTCCGCCTCTGCTCGACCCGGGCCCGGATGTTCTCCAGCTCCTTGCGGTGGTATTCGATCTCCTTTATGGTAGAGGCAATCTTCGGCTTTAGATTTTCTTCTCCGCGGAGGCCAAAAACCCTCAGGGGGGAGACAGACGGCAACTACACAGCTACAAGGCCTGCACCCCATAATCACGGAGCAAGTCAACAAATGCGATACCATATGGTGAATTGTTGTTTCGACAGGGAGAAGGAGTACATGCGGGTGAGGAGGGAATCCCTGCCGCTCGCGGCCCGAGCCTTTCCCAGTGTTTCCACGCACCACACCGCCCTGAGCGGACGCCGACATCAGACGCCTCCGCGAGATACGTCCCCGCCTGCGGCGCCCGCCCGAGAAGGCGGCCCTGACAAAGACCGAGACGGCCTTGACCTCTGCCAGGGGGCGCCAGGGACCAGCCCCCTAGACTTCCACGAAGCTCTTCACAGTCTTCTCGTCAAGCCGCCTGAGGAGCGCCAGAACCAGGTTGATTGCGTTCCCGATATCCGAGACGTCTAGTATCGCGGCATGGGAATGGATGTGCCTCGTGGGGACCCCAATCACGATCGAAGGCGCCCCAGCATTCACGACGTGGAACTTCCCCGCGTCTGTCCCGCCTCCAGGGATCACGGAAATCTGGTACGGTATCTTCTCTTGCTCGGCCGTCTCGACCACTAGGGACTTGAACGCCTGGTTGGGAATCATGCTGGCGTCGAACGCCAGGATGCTTGGCCCCTTGCCCATCTTCGCCGGCGCCTCGTTCCTCTTTATCCCAGGCACGTCGCCTGAGATGTCCACCTCAAGCGCGATGGCCAGGTCCGGTTCGACCATGTTTCCCACCGTTGAAGCCCCCCTCAGCCCCACCTCCTCCTGTACAGTCCCAGCCACAAACACCATGTTCGGGTGGGTCACCTTCTCCTCCTTCAGGCGTCTCAGGACCTCCAGTCCGACGAATGTCCCGACCCGGTCGTCGAACGCCTTGCCTATGGCGACTTTGCCTCCTCTCGCAGTCGTGAACGGAGCCCACGGTGCCACGGGGTCTCCGACACTTACCCCGAGCTCCTTCTCGGTCGTCTCCCTGCTGTTGGCCCCAACGTCGATGAACATGCTGTCCTTCTTCACCACCTTGTCCCTCTCTTCTGGGGACAGGAGATGGGGAGGCTTCGCGGCTATGACGCCTGGCACCGGCCCACGCGCTGTCCTGACAGTCACCCTGTGCCCGAGGAGGACTTGGTCAAACCATCCCCCTAGGGGACTGAAGGTGAGGAACCCAGCCTGTTCGTCTATCCCTGTGACGACGAAACCCACCTCGTCTATGTGGCCTGCGAGGAGAACCTTCGGGGAGTCAGAGGAGCCGCGCTTCTTCGCCACAATTGAACCCAGTTTGTCGAAAGTGACCTCGTCGGCGTATCGCTTGGCCTCGCGCTTCACTATTGCGGCAGTCTCCCGCTCGAAGCCTGAAGGCCCGAAGGACTCCGAGAGCTCTTTCAACAGCTGGAGGGGATCGCTCTGCAATCTTCTGTGACCGGCGCATGGAAGCCTCCACTAGATAAGCCAAACTCTGGGGGCTTCGGCGAGTGCGCAAATGGTACTGCGAGGTCGCGCGTGGACGGAGAGCTCGGAGCGGGGTGAATATTGCGGCCCACCCGCAGGCCGTGAGGCAAGGTGGAGGCCCCACGCAAGGGACACGACCGCCTGAGTTCGGACCAGGAGAACGTTGCGACCCAAGTGGGATCATCACAACAAGTTCCGTAGGGAGCGCCTACCTCTGTAAGGGACGGCCGGGGTCAGTGGGTTCCCGCACCACCGCGCCCACGGCAGGTCCGCAGCGGCCCTCAATAAGCGACACGCGCGCATCGAGCGCTCGTAGTTCGTATCAGCTCACCGGCAGATGCGATGCGAGTCGGCGGCCCCGTGCGGGGAGCTGGGGTCGAGCCTGAGCGGCTCCGTCCTGAAGGGGAGGCCTCTGGCCGGCCGGCTCCTGACAACTCGGTCAGACGCGGATCACCTATCACCCAGGTCCTCCTCGGGCGGCCTGATCCCATGGCGGTCGTTGAGGAGTCTGACAACTCAAGAACCGTTAAGGAGGAGAAGAGTCAGGCTGAGTCGAGTTGGTTCGAAGCGAAAGCTCCAGTCTTATCATGCTGACCCACTCCGCCGGGTTCAAGCACGACTACCTCCCTGCGGCAGTCGAAGCTGTAAGGCGGCTGGCGGCAACGAGGAGGGAGCTTGAAGTAACTTGCACCGAAGACTGCTCGGTCATAAACGCGGAAAGGCTAGAACGAGCGTCGGTGGTCCTCTTCGCCACCACAGGGGAGCTCCCGATGACCCCGGCTCAGCGGGGCGCCCTGCTGGACTTCGTGCGCGAAGGAGGGGGTTTCGTGGGCGTGCACAACGCCGCTGACACATTTTACACCTTCGGTGATTACGGCTCGATGCTCGGAGGCTACTTCAACGGTCACCCGTGGACCCAAGAGGTCAGAATAAAGGTCGAAGACAGGGCCTACCCCTCCACAAGGCACCTCCCGGCGACCCTGAGAGTGCGCGAGGAGGTCTACACGTTCAAGAACTGGAGCAGACGGAAAACCCATGTACTCATCAGCCTCGACACGGGGTCAGTCGACCTTGCGAAGGGGAACCGCGACGATAACGACTACGCGCTGAGCTGGTGTCACCGGTACGGCGAAGGGAGGGTCTTCTACACCGCCTTCGGACACTTTAAGGAGAGGTGGGCTGAAGAATGGTTCACGACGCACCTATGGGGCGGGATACTCTGGAGCGCAGAGGGTACGACAGAGCGCCCTGAGGCCGAAGGCTAGCCCGGCCCATCGCACCCCGAACATCACGTATCGAAAGCTGCGGAGGAGGCGTTTGGTCCATCTCTTTGTTTATATCATCCCCGTCATCCCTGGAGCGTCCTGTTGGAGACTCGCGCAGTAGCAGCAAAGACGGCGCCCGACGCACCCTATGACCTCCGGTGCGAGTATGCAGTTGACCCTGTCGGGATCGACGCCGCTCGCCCAAGGTTCTCCTGGCTGGTCAGGAGCGCCCTCCGAGGCGACCGCCAGAGCGCTTACCAGATCCTGGTGGCGGGGGACGAGAAAGGTCTCGTCGATGGGAAGGGGGAAGTCTGGGACAGCGGAAGGGTGACGAGCAGGGAGACTTTCAGCGCCGTCTACGGTGGGCGACCCCTCCGAAGCGGGGAGAGATGCTTCTGGAAGGTCAGGTGGTGGAACAAAGACTCCAAAGCGAGCGGCTGGAGCAGGCCAGGAACGTTCGTGATGGGGGTGCTCCGGGACGAAGATTGGAAAGGGAAGTGGATCAGGGGCCAGCGTTACTTCAGGAAGCCATTCACCGTAGACAAGCCCGTGAAGCGGGCTGTGGCAAACGTGGCCGGGCTCGGATACTACGAACTCCGGTTGAACGGGGGGCGCGTTGGGGACAGGGTCTTGGACCCAGCCTGGACGGTATATGAGAAACGAGTCCAGTACGCGACCTACGACTTGACCGGGGCATTGAGGGAAGGGACGAACGTCGTCGGCGCCGAGCTAGGGAAGGGCAGATACATCGAGAAGTACGGCTACTCCTCTCCCAGACTCCTCTTTCAACTGGACGTGGAGCTTGCCGACGGGTCCAGCCTCAGCGTCGTGACGGACGAGAGCTGGGAGACAGCCACAGGGCCGCTCCTCTCCGACGACATCTATGACGGAGTGGCGTACGACGCGAGGCTTGAAAGACAAGGCTGGGACCGGCCAGACTTCGACGACCCCTCGTGGGGCAGATGCGAGCTTACCGACCCTCCCGCCGGGAGACTCATGGCCTCTGGCGAGTTCCCCCCGGTGAGGTTTAGCGAGACGGTCGGGGCGGTAGGCCTGACCAACCCAGCGAAGGGGGTCTTCGTCTACGACTTCGGGCAGAACTTCACCGGATGGGCCCGGCTGAGGGTGTCCGGCCCGGAGGGGACCGAGGTAAGGCTGCGATACAGCGAGGTCCTTGGCCCCGACGGGTCGGTGGACATGCGCAATCTCAGGGGGGCCAAGGCTACCGACACATACATACTGAAGGGGACAGGGGAGGAGGTTTTCGAGCCGAAGTTCACCTACCACGGCTTCAGGTTCGTGGAGGTCACTGGGTTCCCTGGCGTCCCTGTCCAGGAGAGCCTCGGCGCTAGGGTGTTCCACACCGACGTCGACCGGACGGGGGCCTTCGCGTGCTCAAACGACCTCATCAACAGGATTCATAAGGCGGTCGTGTGGACCCTGCTCAGCAACCTCATGAGCGTCCCCACCGACTGCCCCCAGAGGGACGAGAGGATGGGCTGGCTCGGGGACGCGCAACTGGCCGCGGAGCTAGCCTGTTACAACTTCTGGATGCCCGCGTTCTACGAGAAGTTCGCGCGCGACATAAAGGACTCGCAAAGGGAAGACGGCTGCGTCCCGGCAGTCGCCCCGCCCTATTGGAAGATCTACCCCTCCGATCCGAATTGGGGGACCGCGTGCACGGTGATTCCTTGGACCGCGTACCTCTTCTATGGGGACGTGAAGATCCTGGAAGAGAACTATTCCATGATGAAGGCATGGGTGGAGTACTTGAGGTCCCTTTCAGAAGCCGATGTCATCTGGTGGGGGAAGGAGGGGGACTGGTGCCCTCCGGGCCAGGTCCATCCCACGCAGACGCCGTTGGAGTTGACGTCCTCTTTCGTCTACTGCCGTGACCTGGAAATCATAGCCAGGGCCGCCGCTGTCCTTGGGAAGGAGGAGGACGCGAGGGCGTATGCGGCGCTAGCGGAGAAGGCGAAGGGGGCCTTCAACATGACGTTCCTGGATCCGAAAGAAGGGAAGTACGTGTCCCCCAGGAGGAAGGACTTCCCCAAGCAACTCCAGGGCGGGTCCCAGACATGCAACGTCCTCCCGCTCTCCCTCCAGATAGTCCCGAAGGAGAGCGTCGACGCTGTCTTTCGGTCGCTCGCCAAGGACGTGGAGCAGTCCCACGACTCGCACCTCAACACCGGAATCGTAGGGACGCGCCACCTCTTCGATGTCCTCACAGACTACGGGAGGGGGGACCTCGCCTACCGGGTCGCCACTCAGGAGTCCTACCCGGGGTACGGCTACATGCTTCGCGAAGGTGCAACTACTATCTGGGAGAGATGGGAGAAGCTAGAGGACAGCGGGATGAACTCGCATAACCACATAATGTTCGGGACGGTCGACTCTTGGTTCTACAGGGTTATCGCTGGGATCGGCATGGAGCATGGGACAGAGGCGTTCAGGAAGGTCAAGATAATGCCACAGCCGCTCGGGGGTCTGACTTTCGCCAAAGCCTCCGTGAAGACCACTCTGGGGACAGTTTCGACGTCCTGGGAGAAGCGCGACGGTGCGTTTTACCTAGACGTGGGGCTCCCGGTTGGTGCGGAGGGGGCTGTCTACCTCCAGCGGCTGGGGGAATGTCGGTACAGGGTCTTAGAAGGGGGGAAGGAGGTATGGTCCGACTCAGGCTTCGTCGGCGGGGTCGAGGGGGTGCTGAGAGGGGCAGAGGAGGGCGATGCTGTGAAGTTCGAAGTCGCCTCCGGGACCTACAATTTCGAGCTAAGGATGGAGACGCACCCCTAAGGAGGGATCCGGGGCCTCACGGCCACAGCCCCTCCGGAAGCGTTTGATTCTACGACTGCGGCTTCCATCATCATAGCTGCTAGCCCGTCCCACCCTGAAGTGGGGGGCGGAACGCCGCTTTGCAAAGACTCCACGACGGCTCTGATAGAGAGGTGGAAGGCATCCGCGAGCGAGCATCGAGGGTGCTCGGGGGGGACGACCACCCCGAAGACCTCCAGCCTCCCGGAGATGTTCGAGGTCGTCATGTCAGCGATTGTGGCGCGAGCCCTGTCAGTTACCACCGTAATGTCATGGATCACGAAGTCTTTCAGATCCCCGCGCGTCGATGACAGCACCGCCTGGACGTCATCCGGGAACGTCCATGCCGCGGTAGCGGCGCGGCTGGGGATGTAAAGCATCTCCCCTGCGTAGTCCCAGGGATATCCGCGTTCCTCCTCCTTCTCTATCAGTCGCGCGGACACGCTAAGAGGATCGGACCCGGTAAGGTAACGAAGGATGTCGATGGAGTGGTGCCAGCCGAAAGCGTGGGCGTTGCATGTAATCAGCCGAGCACGCCCGAGCCGCCCTGACCGCAGCTCCTGGGCCAACCATCTCACGGTCGGAAGGTGCCTGTAGTTGTAGTTCACCGCGAGGGTGAGCCTCCTCTTCTCGGCCGTCTCGACCATCATTCTAGCGAGGTCGACCTTGTGCGCCAGTATTTTCTCGCAGAGGACGTTCGCGCCCCCTTCCAGGGCCGCGATGACAGGTTCGAAGTGCTGGTGCTCCCGGGTCGAGACAGTGACGATGTCTGGCCTGCAGTCCTTCAACAACTCGTTCACATCGGTATACCACTTCGCGCCATACTTGAGAGCCAGGTCCTTGGCCTTCGATGGGACCACGTCGCAGACGCCGACCAGCTTCACCCCGAGTTCTTCGAGCCTTGAGTAGGCGTCCGCATGGATGGCCCCTGCTCCGCCCGCCCCTACCACAGCCGCCCTGGTCACTGCGACACAGACCTGTCATTGAGGCAGCTGGCGAAAGGGATGACCGCCCCTACCACAGCCGCCCTGGTCACTGCGACACCCCCTCGTCCCGCATCACCCTTACGAGGGCGGATGTCTCTGCCGCAGAGTCCAGGTCACCGATGCTGTCAATCACCTCCGTCGAGATGGCGCCCACGTACCCCGCCCCGAGGAGAAGCGCGATGACGTCGTGATGCGGAATTGCCCCCCTTCCTACACCCACCTGTATCTCAGCATCTGAGCGGCCGCTGTCTCTGATGTGGACGTGCTTCACGAATCGTAGCAGCTCTGCTGGAGGCCTCCACGTCCCGGTTGCGATGAGGAAATGCGTCGGGTCCCACGTCAGGCCTGCTCCGGGGGCAAGACGGCAGACCTCCATCGCCTGTTCTGGGGTCTCCGTAACAGACTTCCTATGAGTCTCGACGGTCAAGGCTATTCCATACCGGGCGGCGACAGGAAGACGAACCCTAAGCTCTTTCGCCTGCTCTTCTGCCGTCCCCCCTGTGGGCGCGAGGGTCAACAGGGGGACCCCCACCCTCGCAGCGAACTCGCACACTGCGGCGAACCTCTCGGCCCTCTCCTCCTGGGTGCAGCGGCCGAAGCCTACGTTCGCCGTCACAGGGGAGAGGCCGGCCCGTTCCAACTCCCCCTCCACCTCTCTGACTACCGAGTCGGTATCACCGAGAACCCTTGAAGGAGACACGTGAGCCCATCCTTCGACCATACCCAGATCGACATATCTGAAACCGATTTTCTTGACCTCAGAAAGGGCTTCGCCCAGAGAGAGCCTGCTGAAAGTCAGAGTGGAGCATGACAGGATGAGACCGCTATTGAGAGAGCCTGTCGGTTGCGACGCCATCCTTGCACCCGCAGGGCTGCCCCCTGATATAGGCTGAGGTCAGCCCGAGCAGGAGGGGGTGCTCCTTGACCACAGACGGTCCCCCCTCGGAGGGGGTTCAACCCCCGGGACTCCACGTTGCATCCTCCGCGGCAGACCAGAGCGCGGCAGTCGACACGTCCTTCAGGCCGATAAAGGGGCCGGGGTCACCCTGACCACTCTTTCCGACCCCCGCTCATAATAGTATGAGAACGATCCCCCGGTGGTGGCCCCCCCCGGCGTCCCAGCTGAGTTCAGCGCAATGAGCGCCATGAACGGGGACTTCCGTTCAATCTTCAGCATCTCCTTCAGGGCCCGCTCGCACGCTTCGGTCGGTGAATGCCCCTCCCCCATCAAGTCGCACACCCTCCTTGTCAGGTTGTACTTGATGGCGTACTCCCCCTCCCCCGTCGCGGAGCTCGCACCGGCAGGGGTGGCGTAGGTTCCGGCGCCTATTACTGAGGAATCGGAGACGCGACCGGGAAGGCGGAGGGGAGGGCCGCTTGTCGACGTCCCTGCTACTATGAGGCCCGAAGCGTCGAGCGCGAGGACCCCGACCGTCCCGTGGGCCCCGAGTTGCCCGCTTCTTGAAAGCATCAGGATGGCCTGAGCCCACTTCTCCCCCGCTCCTTTGCTCTCCTCTCCCCCCGCCTTTTGCATCAGCACCCCCCACCGTCTTTTCGCCTCCGGTGTAACTGGCTCGTAGGGGGGGAACCCGAGGGCCCGTGCGAACTTCCTAGCACCTTCGCCGCAGAGCATGTTATGGGGCGAAAGCTCCATCACCTTCCTCGCGACGGCGATGGGGTTCTTCGTCTCAGTGAGGCAGGACACACCCCCGCACCGATAGGTGTTGCCAATCATCATGCTCGCGTCGAGCTCCCCAACCCCCTCGGCGTTGGGGATTCCGCCCGTCCCGACGCTGTCCACGAGAGGGTCGTCCTCCACTGCCATGATCCCCCGCTCAACCGCGTCAACGGCTGACCTGGACCTGTCCCCCAAGACGAGCATCCCTTGGCGCACCGCTTCTCGACCGTGCTCCCAGTCCGATACGACGACGGGGACGACCGCCTCCCTTGAAGACTCGCGCTCTCTTCCCTTAGGCACGACGAAGCGGATTCCCCCCGTGGCTTAAGCGCTTCGCCTGGCTCACCCTCAGTACTCGCCAGTTCTGAGGACCAAGAGAGGGGGCGCGGTCCCTCGCGCGTGGCCGCGCCGCCGTCCGCCTCCCAGAGCAGCTCGCCACGAGAAGTGTTATATCCAGACAACTTGTCAGTCAAACGGAACTGCGATGGGCAAGAGAATAAGGGTCACGGTCTGGAACGAGTTTCTAGAAGAGAAGAAGGATGACAGGGTGAAGGCAGTCTACCCCAAGGGGATGCACGAAGCCATTGCGGCGAGCCTCAAGATGAAACCTGACTTCGAGGTCCGGACAGCCACCTTCGAACAGGAAGAGCACGGGCTTTCTGAAAGCATCCTCAATGAGACCGACGTCCTCACCTGGTGGGGGCACCAGGCGCACGAGAAGGTTTCCGACCAAATCGTGGATAGGGTCCAGAGGAAGGTAGTCGAAGACGGGATGGGGCTCATCGTGCTGCACTCCGGGCATATGTCAAAGATTTTCAGGCGTATCACCGGGACAGGTTGCAAGCTGAAGTGGCGGGACAGCGGCGAGCGCGAGCGCGTATGGGTCGTCTCCCCGGCTCACCCGATAGCCCAGGGGATAACGGACCACTTCGACATAGGGAAGTCAGAGATGTACGGCGAGCCATTCGACATCCCCGCCCCCGACGAACTCGTGTTCGTCAGCTGGTATCAGGGGGGAGAAGTGTTCAGGAGCGGGTGCTGCTTCTATCGCGGCCTCGGGAAGGTCTTCTACTTCAGCCCGGGCCATGAAACGTACCCGATCTACTTCAACCCCGACGTCCTCAGAGTCATCGAGAACGCGGTCAGGTGGTCTGCACCTGAGCCGACGCCGAAGCCGATAAGGGGGAACGCGAAGCCCCTGGAAGAAATCCCAGCGAAGTGAGGCCCTGGGCGAATTCCTTCTGGCCCGACTAGCACCCGTATATCCAGCCGGAGTACGTGCGCTCCCAGAGTGCGGAACGTGAGACTCAAAACGGGGGGCTGTGACGGCAACCTCCCTGCGCGCGTAACGCCCTTTGACTAGTCTAAGCCGTTGTCCGACGCGAATCCTCCCGAGTAGTGCATCCCAGCGGCGCAGACACGTTAGAGCCCATCGAGGCGTCTCTCCCGGCGGAGAGGAGCCCTACCCTTTTAATCTGCCTTCGCCAGAGGTCGTGTGCGCTCCGTTGAGAGTCAGAGACTACATCCACCTCGTAAGTGCGCTGGGGCGGAACGTCGTCAATGTCATGAGGAGAGTCTGTGTGGTGGAGAGTGCACGGCCGTATTTGGGAGGTCCCAGGGGTCCGCCATCGAGGGGCGGTGCGGAGTGCGTCCGCTCTGCACTGGGCCGGGAAGGAAGGAGAGTGAAGCTAGTCTTCCCATGAGAATCGGGATAACGCTAGGAGACCCTGCGGGGGTCGGCCCCGAGATAGTGGCCAAATCCCTTGGCAGGTTCCGGGAGGATCACCTGGTCCTGATAGGCGCAGAAGACAGTCTCAGCAGAGCGTCGGAGGCCTCGAGCCTCAAGAACTCACTTGGGAGGAACGTCTCTGTAGTTGACGTCGGGCCCGCACGCGTGAGCTTCGGGGCCGTTCAGAGGCGCGCGGGGGTGATAGCCCTCAGGAGCATAAAGAAGGGGGTTGAGATGGCGCTCAAGGGAGAAGTCGACGCCCTCGTGACTGCCCCCATCAACAAGGAGGCGATAGTCCTGGCAGGGTCGAAACATATCGACCACACGACGATGCTTGGCGCGCTTGCCGGAGCCAGAGAGGTGTCAACCGTCTTCGAGACAAAGAAGCTCAGGGTGTACTTCATGACGAAGCACGTCTCCCTCGTCGAGGCCTGCAAGGAGGTGAAGGAAGAAAAGGTCTACGAAGCGATACTGGTCGCTGACAGGTGCCTCCAGCTGCTTGGAAGCAAGCGGAGGAAGGTCGCGGTGGCTGCCCTCAACCCCCACGGAGGCGAAGGCGGCCTACTGGGAAACGAGGAAAAGGAGGAAATCCAGCCTGCTATCGAGAGGGCCAAAGGGAAGGCGGATGTCATGGGCCCTTACCCTGCCGACTCCGTGTTCTATAGGGGGTCGAGAGGCGAGTTCGACATCGTCGTCGCCCTCTATCACGACCAGGGACACATTGCAGCCAAGATGCACAGCTTCGCCAGGACGGTGAGCATGAACCTCGGCCTCCCGTTTCTGAGGACGTCGGTTGACCATGGGACCGCGTTCGACATAGCGGGGAAGGGGATAGCGGACGAAACGAGCATGGTCGAGGCCATCGCCAAGGCCAAGGAGTATGGTCTGGTGTACAAGGAAAGGTATAGGCTCATCTACGGAGCCAAGGATTGACGCCACGCTGGTTTGGTAGCCCGCCCTAACCTCGTTCTCTTCAACCCGGACGAGTGGCGGGGAGACGTCATGGAGCACCTGGGGAATCGAGGCACGGTGACCCTCAACATCGACGACCTAGTGGCAGGAGACGGAGTGTCGTTCGCGAGGGCGTTTGCTCAGAACCCCGTATCTACCCCGAGCAGGTGCTCGTTCATGACGGGTTGGTACTTTCACGTAAGAGGCCACAGGACCATGCACTATATGCTCCAGCCCGACGAGCCGATGCTGCTCCGGATTCTGAAGGAGCACGGATATTTCGTATGGTGGGGCGGCAAGAACGACCTCGTCCCCGCGGAAGGCGGGTTCACTGACTACTGCGACGTGAGATATGTGCCCAAAGAGCCCGTCGAGCCCTTTTGGCAGCCCGAACCCGAAGAAGGGTGGCGGGAGGGCAACCGGTACTATTCTTTCCTGCGCGGGAGAATCGGCCAGGCGGATAAGGGGGAGAGGTATCATGACCCGGACTGGGCCGCTGTGGAGGGGGCATCCGACTTAATCCGTCACACCCCCGCAGACAGACCTTTCGCCATCTTCCTTGCGCTGGTCTATCCGCATCCACCGTACGCCGTCGAAGAGCCCTAGTTCAGCTGGGCCAGCCGCTCCAAGGTCCTCTGCCGATCCCATAGCGTCATTCCAGAGGTGACCTCGTCCCGCGCGCGGTTCGCCTGATACGGGGAAGGCAAAGGCTCGCCGCCTTCTCGAGGGACGACTGGCGAGAACTTCGGGCCATCTACTGCGGGATGTGCGCCCGCGTGGACTATCAATTCGGGCTCCTCTTGCACGCCCTGAAGGAGTCAGGCGTATACGACAAGACCGCAATTATCTTCTTTTCCGACCATGGAGACTTCTCCGGTGACTTCGGGCTGGCAGAGAAGGCGCAGAACCTTCTCTATGACTCCTTGACTCGCGTCCCACTGATAATCAAGTCTCCGAAGAGCGCCCCGAAGGAAGCGGGAGTCAGAAGGCAGCTTGTCGAGCTGGTTGACATCCCCGCAACGGTGTTCGAACTCGCTGGGATCGTCCCCGGCTACCGTCACTTCGGCAGGTCGCTTGTCCCGCTGCTGATTGACAAGAGGGCCGAGCACCGGGACGCGGTCTTCACCGAAGGTGGTCGCCTCCCCAGAAAAACGGAGGCCATGGAGAAGGAAAGCATTGAGGGGAAAGCAAACCCCTTGGCTTCTCTCTGGCCCCGGTTGAGCGTGCAGTACGAGGACGATGTAGCCCACGGCAGGGCGGTCATGTGCCGCACAAAGCGCCTCAAGCACGTGTATAGGTTGCTGGAAGAGGACGAACTCTACGACTTGAACCGCGACCCGAACGAGACAAGGAACCTGATAAGGGACCCGAAGCTTTCCCCGACGGTGAAGCGTCCGCGGTCCCGGCTGCTCGGATTCATGGTCGAGACCTCAGACGTGGTCTTCAAGTCCAACGAGAGGGGACTGGCGAGTCAGGCCGCGTCATATTGAGGCTCGAGTGGGCTCTGCTTCTAACCTACCCGGGGGGGCCCCTCTATTCCGCCTGCTTCCTGAGATACTTCGCTGTGAAGGCCAGCTCTTCCCTTCGGTCCCCTGAGAACGAGCACTCCAGGGCCACGTAGCCGCTGAACCCCCTCCCCTCGACCTCCTTCAGGACGCCGAAGTCAGAGTGGCCCCGCCCAGGATTCAGCCTGTTGCTGTCTGCGGCGTGGAAGTGCTTGATGTACTCGAGGTTCTTCAGGACGGAGTCAGCCACGTCGGCCTCCTCTATGTTCATGTGGAAGAAGTCAGCCATCATGCGTATGTTGTCGCTCGAAGCCTCCTCTATGAGGCGCCTCGCGAAGCCGACTGTCTTAAGGAAGTGAGTCTCGTACCTGTTGAGCGGCTCGAGCAGCAGGAAGGCGCCGTAGTCCTTCGCGCGCTTTGCTATCAACTTGAGCTCTTCGACCACGAGCTTCTCTTCAAGCTCCGCCACAGTGGCCGAGATAGGAGTCAGGTCAGGGAGCCTCGGCGGCCCGAAACCAGGGACCATTATGAACCCGACTGCCCCGAGTTCTGCGCTCCACCTCAGCCTCTCCAGGTACTCTTCGACGGTCTTCGACCTCTCTTTCGGGTCTGGGCTCAGGAGGTTGTGCTGCAGACCGCCGCATATCGTACTCACACGAATCCTTGATGTGGAGAGCTCGTCCTTCACCTCTTTCAACCTCCCTCCGAGGGAGTCGTTACCGTTGAGCTCTATACCGTCGTAACCGGCCTCCTGAAGGGCCTCGACCTTTGCTCGCAGGCTCGTTCCAGGCGCAAGGTTCTCCTGGGCCGAGAGTTTCATCTTTCCACCGTCCCCTGGGCCACGATGTGACCTTTCTCAGACATCCCGTTAGCGGCCACCGTCAATTCCAGGGTGCGGGCCGCATCTTCGAACGTAGACCTTATCCCGTCCGTATTCCCCGTCCTCACCGCTTCAACGAACACCCTGTCCTCCTCGAAGTACGGATCCATCTTAGACCTGACTTCTCTCACCTCGTTTCCCCTGTGGACCTTGAGCGTCTTCGCACTCCCGGAGTAGTCAAGGACCACGTCCTTGGCGAAGACCTTGACGCCCCACCCCGCGTAAGAGTCCTGGCTGACGCACGAGCTCGTGATCGTACCGATGGCCCCGCTCCTGAACCTGAGCATCACCATCGAAGTGTCTTCGGCGGTGGCGTCGGGGTCAATGAACTTATTCACGACCAAGTTGTCAATCTGAGCGGATACGACATTGGCCTCCCCCGCGAGGTAGCGCGCTAGGTCTACCGCGTGGGTGGTCTGCTCAATCAGCTGGCCACCACCCTTGTCCTTGTACACCCACCAGTGCCCCTTGGGGAAGTGGAACGACCCGATCCATTCTCCTTGCACCATCGAGATTGGTCCTCCTTTGGAGATTTGCTCCTTGGCCAAGTCGACGAGGTCCATGTACCTAGACATGTACCCTACGCTGTTCACCACGCCATGCGACCTCACTGCGCGAAGCAGCTCTTCCGCTTTCGACATGGTGAGGGCGACCGGTTTCTCGAAGAAGACAGGTATGCCTTTCTCTATGGCCGCCACCTCGGGTCCCCTCGCGAAAGGCGGTGTTGTCGCATAGACGGCGTCTGGCCTTCCTGCACTCAGCATTTCGTCCAAAGAACGGTATGGGACTCCCCCGAACCTGTCGACGAACGTCTTGAGCCTCTGCGAGTCGGTATCTGTCCCTCCTGCTATCTCCACGTTTTCTAGCCGTTTCAGCCTCTCTGCGTGGTATGACCCTATGCCACCGCAGCCGAAGAAACCGATTCTTGTCTTTGGCAAATTCTGAGCCTTGGAGCCGCTCCTCCCCTATTCAGATAAGCATTTGCTGGCAGTGTCGGCCCGGTGACAGCATACGGTGAAGCAGAAATGTGAGCGAGGAAAAAGGTAGATCAGCCTAGGCCCCCCTGACGCAGGGGGGGTGTCGGGTCGGCGGCCTGTCACCCTGCGGCTGTGCGCCTCATCGTGCCGGCTGCCTGTGCGAAGGCGGACATTGAGACCGAATCTATCGAAGTGCGAGAGAGTCCCTTCAGCGGGGAGGAGGGGACCAGGCGCCTTCGACAGACCATGACTCCCCGCGAAGGCTTGTTCTAGAACTGACCGAAAAGGTCTGAAGGAGCTTTACTCGACACTTCCATGGGGTCAGGGAGCCTGCTCACGAGTCTCCCCCCGTCGATGACGGTTTCCGAGCCTGTGATGAACGTATTCTCGTCCAGAGCGAGGAATGCCATCAGCTTCGCGACCTCTTCCTTCCTCCCCATCCTCCCGAGCAGGGTCGCGGCCCTCCTGTCCACTTCTTTGAGTCTTCCTCTCGACCCCCTCCGCGCGACGTAGACGGGGCCCCCGATGAGCACCGAGACGACAAGAATACCATAGAGACCCAAGTCAACTGCGATGGAGCGTGTCAACGATACGAGGCCACCCTTCGTCGTTGCATAGAGAAATGAAGACTCGAGCGGGCGGACGGCCTGTATGGAGCTGACGTTGCGTATCTTGCCCTTGACCCCGTTCTTGATTATCTTCTGGGCGGCGAATTTCGACAAGATGAATGGAGACGCGAGGTTGAGCTCCAGCATCTTGCGCCACACATCGAGCCGTGTATCGAGGACGCTTGACCTGATGGGGCGCGACGCGTTGTTGACGAGCACGTCGAGCTTGTCGTAGTTTGCGTCGGCCCAACGGGTGAAGTCCAGTGCCTCTGTCCTTGTCAGGTCCACCTTCTTGAACTTCACCTCCCCCCCGGAGACGCTCCTCTGCAGCCTTGCGCCGTTCTTCGAGTCGATATCCACTACGAGCACCTCGGCCCCGAGCCATGCGAACAGGCGGGACGTCGCCTCCCCGATTCCGCTGGCGCCTCCCGTAACTAGGCACGTCTTGCCTGCCAGGTCCACTAGGTTCCAGTCGCTCGTACGCTGTTTCCGGATGACTTGGGAGGCGGGAGGACGAGAAGTTCACGACGGCGGCGCTCCAACCGATTCTAAGGGTTCAACATCCGTGCGTGCGAACGAAGGCCACCCATGGCCGTCCCCTTAGTGCTTCTTGGGCCGTCAGAAAGCGTCGGCGTGCCAGGCGAATTTCAGCGGGCCTGAGACGGCGAGCGGGGAGCAGCGGCACGTCATGTGCCCGCTTGACCGGCTAAATAACAAACGCAGCGAGAACCTGAGATAAAGAAGGAAAGGAAACCTCCGGCTATCGGGGAGCCGAAGGTCTCCTGCGTGTTGCTGCGACCGCAATGGCTGCCACCACGATGGCGGCGACAACCGCAGCGGCTACTAGGGAGTAGATAGAGAACCCTGTGGACGGTGCTTGTGCAGTCGAATATTGCGTGCTTACGACTGTCTTTCCGTTGACCGTGGTTGTGACCAATTGTGTGGACACCTGAGACGATGTGGTAGTCGTAGTAGTGGAGGCGGGCGTCAGGAGCGCGGCGTCGTAGCCGTAGAACTGGCTGTCCGCCGGACCCATGTTGTAAACGGACTGCGCGTTGGTCCATCCTTGCCACTGCGCGGTGCTGTAGAGGAAGGTGTTGACGTACTGGAACATAGGTAGCAGCGGCAGTTGACTGTTGACGCCGAGCGCCATGGTGTTGAAGTCAGCGGTCCTAGCTGCCGGGGAGATCACGCCGTTGTCCCTGTTGAAGAGGTTCGCGAAGGTGACGTTCCAGTATCTGACGAAGTCCCCTGACAAGTCGCAGTGTGGGGGCGTGTTGGGCTGCTGGTCGGCTGCGAGAGGATATGTGAGCTGTGGAGCGTTGCAGTATCCAATCAGGAACTGTGGGTTCATGACAGTCTGCCATGTGCTCCAAGGAGTGAATCCGCCGCTCTCTATGAGCATCATCTGGAAGACTCCTGTTTGCTCGTTCCGGCCGAGGATGCTCGATTGCAACGGCTGCACAGAGACTGAAATCCCGATGTTGGAGAGCATGTTTGCGATTGCTGTCGCCGTCGTTTCTTGGTCTGGCAAAGCGTTGTTCACCTGCATGGTAAAGGAAAGCGCTGTGCCGTTGGGGTAGGTCAGCTGGTTGTTGGAGTTCATCTTGAAGCCGAGCCCTTTGAGGATGGTGAGCGCGGTCGTGTCGTTGGTAGTGTACGGGTTCAGGGCGGCTCGCGTGGCTGAGGTGAGGAAACCGGCGTACTCTCCCTGGCTGAGTCCTGCCGTATTGGCAGGAATTGCGTAGCCTAGTTCGGGTACATCTGCGATGTACGTCCTATTGATGGCATAGTAAATTGCCTGCCTGAACGCTGTTACGTTGAATGGATAGGACAGCTGGTTCAATCCCAGCCAGACGACTTGGTTGGACTGGTACGTCCACACGTCCTGGGTGGCCGTCTTGTTCCAGACGGAGGCCATGTCGGGTATGTTCGCGTTGAGGGCTTGAATCGCACCTGAAGTGAGGGCTGTCTCAGCGGCTCCGGTGTTCGAGAAGAAGTCTATCACGAGCGTCGAAGCTTTGGGCTTTGTGCCGGTCCAGTACGGGTTAGGGGTGAAGGTCTCCGAAGTGGGCGTCCATGACTTCAGGACCCACGGCCCCATGCCTATTGGGTCAGTCCATTTGAAGTCCTTTAGCTGGGTCTCGTTGGTGAACGAGGAGAACGGGGTCGAAGGCATGGGGTAGTTCGAGAAGATCAGCCTAGCGTCAGAGAGCGATGTCGCGTAGACAATGCTGACCGTCGAGTTGTTAGGTGCCCACCAGTAGAACCCGTTGCTGGTGGCCCAGTCGATGTTCACGCCTCCGGTGTAGTTCGACTGCGCAGCGCCCACGTTCGTGCCGGGCACCATGTTCGCCGACCCGGGTGCTTCATTGAGGTTCAACTCGCTAAGCACGTTTGCCGAAGTCAACGGCTCGCCGTTGCTGAACTTCATGCCAGGGGAGACGGTGAAGTTAAGCCACTTGTAGAGAGTGACGTTGGTGTTCAGTATGTTGTACCCGGACGGACCCCAGAGACCGGTGTAGTTCTTGTAGTTGAGGTTCTGCGCTATCTGGGCGTAGGTCAGGTTCTCGACCGGACCAACGGTGATATTGCCTAAGAGAGGGGCCCAGCACGAGAATGTCGAGATTCCGCACGACGACGGGTTATAGTGGCCCATGGCCACGTTGACCGTCCCCGGCGGGAACCCCGTCCCTCCCTCGCCACCTGCGAAGTAGTTGAAGTTGCCAGTCGGCGGGGAACTGACATAACCTATTGTTATCGTCCCACCGCTTGAAGACTGAGCAGAGACAACCGGCGCAACACCCGAGAAGAGAAAGATGAATGAAAGTATGGTTGCGATAAGACAGTTGACGAATTTCTGTTTCGCCATTTTCTCTTCTTGTAGTGTTGTATCAGTTATAAACGTTCACGGATGCTTTGCGCTGCCCATTTGAATTCGATTTTGGGTCGGATGTCCTTATGGTTACGGGATGGCCCGTCGCGCATATCTCACGACCGAGGAGATACGCGCACGTACGACTAGTCAGCTGTGACCAAGGGGGAGCCTAACCTCGACTCAATGTCGAGGTGGGGGAGGAAGTCGGCCAGTGAGTGGGACGCAAACCGAGCCTCATCGCCATAAGGAGGCGTGCACCAGGTCCCTGGCGTTCGTCAGGCTCTTCATACGCCGCCGCTTCAGGGAGACGTGAGGTAATCCCACCCCTCTCCAGGTCCGCGGACGGCCCAAGGGGCCTGACTACTATACCCTAGGCGGAAGGGTGAACATGAGGAAAACGAACCTGGACGACCCTCTCACCGAGTAGAACCCCCTTACGGCGTTGCCGTCGACGCTTCTGGGGTCAAGGTCCACGACGGAGGGGACAAGGGTTTCGTCATGAACGACCTCCCCCCATTTTCGCTCGTGAGCTGCCTTCAGAGGAGCCAGTCGGGACTCAAGTCACAGGACCCTAAGCCTCGGGTTGAAGAGCTCGTCGAAGGCGTAGTTCATCATGACTAGGCCAAATCCAATAAGCGCGAGGGCGAGTCCCGGAGGCACTATCCACCACCAGGTCCCGTTGATTATCGCCCCCTCAGACTGCGCCCAGTAGAGCATCGTCCCCCAGCTGACTGTGTTGCCTGATGCCAGCCCGAGGAAATCGAGCGCGGCCTCCGCGCCTATCGCGGCCACTATGGAGTACATCATTCCAGCCATCGCCAGTGAAAGTATGTTCGGGAAGATCTCGGAGAAAGATATCCGCAGCGACCCATAGCCGGACGCCTTGGCGGCGAGGATGAAGTCCCTCTCGCGGTAGGAGTAAGACTGTGCACGCATGTTCCTAGTGTGGCCTGCCCAGGACGTGATCACTATGACAAGGGTTACAACCAGCGGCCCATGGAAGGGGAGGAATACGATGAGGAGGATGATCAGCGGGAGCGTCGGCAACGTAAGGAAAATGTCCACTATTCGCATGAGGCCGTCGTCCACCTTCCCTCCTATGTACCCGGAAAGTATACCTAGCGTGTTGCCAAGGATCTGGACCATGGCGCCGGCCAGAAAGCCTACTTCGAGCGATATCCTTGCGCCCCAGACGAATTGCGACCAGAGGTCATGCCCCACGTAGTCTGTCCCCATGGGGTGGGCAAGGCTTGGAGGCTGCCAGGCGGGTCCGGTGCTGAACCCGGTCGGATTGTATGGAGATTCGTAGGGAGCGAGGACGGCGATTAGGACGAAGGTGATGACAATGATCAGCCCAACCAGCGATTTCTTGTTCCTCCAGAAGACAGCCATCACCGAGCGGAAACTGTAAAGGAGCGCCATCGCCGTCCCGCCCAAGCGGCCAGCGCTCCCACCGCTCATATCAACGACACCCTGGGGTCGAGCCACGCGTAAAGGAGGTCCGCCATGAGATTCGCGACGAGTATCGCGATGGTGAAGATAAGGAAGATTCCTAGAATCAAGGAGTAGTCCTCGCCGGAGACTGCCACCGCGCTTAGGTAACCGATGCCCGGATAGGTGAATATCGTCTCTACTAGTATGTTCCCTCCGAAGACCGCTCCCATGGATATGGCGAGCATCGTTATATTCGGAAGGAGCGCGTTGGCGCCAGCATAGGTCCTCACAATCCTCCTATTGGAGAGCCCCTTCGCTCTGGCAACGAGCACGAAGTCATCTCCCATCACCCCCACCATCGTGTTCCTCATGTGTATGACGTAGCCACCCATCGCGACTATGGCCAACGACAAGATGGGGAGTATCGCATGGTGTAGGACGCTTAAGATGAACGCTAGGTTGGCACCTGGCGTCACCGTGTTCGAATACGCCCCGAAGAGCGGGAAGATCTTGAGGTCTGCCGCGAAGAAGATCAGGAAGAGGAAACCGAGCCAGAAGTTCGGTATGCTGGAGATGAAGTTCAGCAGCGGCGTGAATATGGAGTCGAATTTCGCGTTTCTCTTCCCGGCGGCAAACATCCCGATGAAGGTCCCTGGGATCCAGCTCACCGCCACCGCTATCGAGACGAGGAATATCGTCCACGGGAGGCGCTGAGCGATGAGATACGACACGCTCTGAGGGAAGAATATGTAGGAAACGCCTAGGTTGCCGTGCAATAGTTGGACTATGTAGTCATAAAACTGCACGTAAATCGGAAGGTTGGGGTTGTAGCCGTACAGTGCGTACATCCCCTTGATAGCTTCCGGGGAAAGGGTGAACCCCGCTGCGATCAGGTTTGTGACCTCGGTCTGGACCGGGTTGCCTGGCATCAGCCTTGGCAGAGTGAAGTCTATGAGGAGGGCAGCCACAAAGGTTCCCGTCAGGAGCACCAGCCTCCTAAGAACCCACCTTCTTGTGATCACTGGGGATTGGCTCCCTTACCATAGTCGGGGGGCCTCGCCATAAAAGTATGCTTCCGAAGGCCCAAAACGAGGCGCGCGGAGCTTCTGTGCATCGTTCCCCAAGGTTGCTGTCAGGGGGCCTGTGATATTACGACGGGGGAGCGGTCACCCCCTCTTTACGTAGTGCCCGTTTCCTAGGTCCACGTATCCCGAGGTCTCGTCTTTTTCGCCGTCAGAATCGACGCCGAACCTCGGGGGAACCACGGGGCGGTCCGGAGCCCTCGACCCATGGTGCCAGATGTCTGGCACAGCGTTCATGAGCCGCATCGTATACTCGTGCGCAGGGCTCTCGATGATGTCCTCCGTCTTCCCCAGCTCGACTATCTCCCCCTGCTCCATCACCGCCATCCTCTCTGTCAGATACCTAGCTGTGGCCAGGTCATGAGTGATGTACAGGAACGTTGTATTTTTGGACTGCTTCATCTTCAGGATAAGGTTCAGGATGTCCGCTCTAACAGACGCATCGAGCATGGAGACAGGTTCATCTGCGATGATGACCTTCGGCTGGCCTATGAATGCCCTGGCTATTGCCGCCCTCTGTCTCTGTCCACCGCTCAGCTGATGCGGATACTTGTCTAGAAAGAGGTCGACAGGCGTTAGGCCAACCATTTCGAGGGTGCGCGCCACCCTTTCTTCCTTTTGCTCCTTCGACATCTCATGCAGGAAGAGACCGAGCTGCACGCTGTGAGAGATCTTGCGAGCAGGGTTCAGAGAATTGTACGGGTCTTGAAATATAGGTTGGACGTTGATCCGGAACTCACGCATCCTTCTTCCTTTCAGCCTGTAAATGTCATTGCCAAGATATGCGACGGACCCTTCCTTTGGCCTGAGGAAGCCCAAGAAGACCTTCGCGAGTGTAGACTTCCCGCTCCCGCTCCCGCCAACGAGGGAGACGCTTTCTCCCTCCAAAACCTGGAAGTCCACGTTCCGAAGCGCTTTGACGTAGAAGGACTCTCTCGCCACCGAAGCCAGATGGTCACCCTTGGGGGCGCTCGACCTCATCCTGAAGACGACGTTCACCCCCTGCGCCTTCAGCACCTCATGACTCCAAGGGGAGCCAACCATTTGCAAGTCTCTTCCCCCAGACCCTACTGCTTCTCTTGCCCCTTGCTTCCTTGGCTCTCGAGGAGGAAGCATGCCGCGTAGTGCCGTTCTTCTACCACCACTGGACTAGGCTCGTCCGACCTGCATTTCTCCATGGCAAACCGGCAGCGGGGGTGGAACCTGCACCCGCTCGGATACGCATCGGGGTCTGGTGGGGACCCGGGTATCCCTTTCAGCTCTCTCAGCGACCCGAACAGGCTTGGCATGGCGTCCATAAGGGCAGATGTGTAGGGGTGAGACGGCTTCTCCATGAGTTGGTTCAAGCCCCCCTCCTCGACGATTTGCCCGGCATACATCACCCCAATCCTGTCCGCTATCTTGGCTAGGACGGCGAGGTCGTGGGTTATGTAAAGCACTGACAGGTCGAGGTCTCTCTGGAACGACTTCAGCATCTTGATGACCTCGTCTTGCGCGATCACATCGAGTGACGTGGTTGGCTCGTCCGCTACCAGGAGCTTGGGGTTCAAAACCAATGACATCGCGATTACCGCCCTCTGGCGCATCCCACCGCTGAGCTCATGGGGGTACCTTCCGGCGAACTCTTCGTCAATCCCGACCCGTGTCAACAGCTCCCTGCCGTGCTTCAACGCCTCTTCATTCGAGATGGATGAATGGGCTGTCATGGCATCGGCGAGCTGCTCCCCTATCTTCATCACTGGGTTAAACGCGTTCATCGCTCCTTGGAAGACCATCGCTACTGATGCCCACCTGAACCTTCTGAGCTCGTCCTCGGTCATCTTCCTGACGTCTCTGCCGTCGACGTAAATCTCCCCGGAGACGACCTCACCAGGCGGCTGGATTAGACCCAGGAGGGCGAGGGCAACGGTGGACTTCCCCGACCCGGACTCCCCCGCGAGCCCGTACACTTCGCCTTTGGCGATGTCGTAGCTTACGTGGTCTACCGCACGGACGATTCCCCTGCGCGTCCTATAGACGACAGTCAGGTCTCGGACGGATAGGATGGGATCGCTCAACTCGCGGGTTCCCTCCTCCCCGAAACCTTACTTCCCCCGTGACGACTAATCCCCAGTACTGGCACCCCAAAGCGCAAGTTTTGCGCGCGTACTCGCCTATTCACTGTTTAAAACCTGCGCGCTTCGGTAAATCGCGGTGCAGCCCGAAATAGGAGTCGATGGGAGAAGACTCAATCCAGCGGCTGACTCCTTGATGCGACTACGATAGCCGCGCCGACGATCAAGAAGAGGGCTATCAACGAGCCTGAAATCAACGAAAGCCCCGTGTCTGGCCCGAAGGCAGTCCCCTCGACGACTGTGTACAAGAAGAGTACAAGGAGGACCATCCCCATGAGTAGGAAGAATCTGCCGAAGAACGGGTCCGCGCGTAAGGTAGCTCCCTAAGCTTTGCCCTCCGCCGCTCCCTTTAAGGTCTTGCTCACCTGAAATCGCGCCCTCGCCGTCGTTTGGCGGAGGCCAAAGAGAATGGGCCTCTCCCGCCTGCCACCCGAGCGGGCACGGCGAAGGGACAACGAGCCGAAGACTGGAACTAGTCTTCGTGGGACACCAATGCCTTCGGTTCGCCTGACTGTGGAGCCTTGTTCAGCGGTTCGATTCCCAACCCGCCTCCCCCTGGTTTGATGCCGTCTTGACGAATCGTACCTTCGAATCTGAAGAACCCAGGCGGAATCCCGCTGGGAGGGCTCTCGACCATCGCTCTCGGATCCCGAGCCGCAGCCAGATGCGCGCTGGCTACCGTGCTCACCCAGCCGTTGTCCGGCCTGTTGTGGGTGTGATCTTCGCATTGTGCCGCCCTGCTGGGCGGAGGAGCGCGAGCGCAACTGTGACCTCTCCAACCTTGGCGACGTCAGGCTGGTGGTAGGTCAAGGCGTCCATCTCCATGAGGCGCTTGAACTCAAAGTGGCTGAAGGCGTTCTCCCCGGCCGCGATCGTCTCCACCGCGACGCCGACGGGGTCTTGCTTCGAGTGAATCCAGAACTTCTTCTCCACGTCTGTTACTCGCCTCTTACACGGTTTTGACCTTTGAAGCGCCCACGGTGCGGCCGGCACCCCCGGCGGGACGGGTGCGCGAGGCGCCAGGCCGCTCGGCTAATGTTCATATCCAGGCGGAAACATCTTCTCCAGACGTCTGGTCAGATTGTAAACCAGATCAATCTGGGAGTGCAGGACAGTCCGCTGCTCGAGCAGCACCTCCTTCAGAATCCAGTTCTCATCGTCTATGTTCTCGATGACTTCGTCGAGCCTGTTGAGCGCTACGCGTAACGCCGTGACCGTCCGTCTGATGGAGCTCTTCACCACCCTGCTCCTTTGTTCGTAGTCGCCTTCGGACCGTTCCGGCCATGGGACTTCTCTCTCTCCGGCGCCTCTCTCCAGGTCGCGCCTGAGACGCCTCACCTCCTTGCCGGTGAGGTTCTGCTCCGCGCTCACGTTGAGCAGGTAGTTCCTCAATTCCATGTCTTGCTCTGCGAGTATCTCTTCGGCCAAGCTCGGATTCTTTCGGCGCCGAAAAAGTCTCTGCAAGGATTCGGCGGGGAGCTCAAGGAGTCCCAATCGCTTGGAGACGTAGGCCGGGCTCCTGCCTATCTTGCACGCGAGTTCTTTCTCGGAGCCCCACCCGAACCTCTCGACGTAGTCGTGGAAGGCCTTGGCTTCTTCGAGGGGGTCGAGTGACTTCCTAGCGACGTTCTCTGAGAGGGCGACCTCGAAGGATTCCTTGTCTGTGAGATCCACGATCTGACATGGAATCTTCCTCCAGCCGAGGGTCTTGCACGCAGCCAACCTCCGGGACCCCGCGACAAGCTCGAACTTGCCTTCGCCGGGGCGGACTATGATGGGCTGGAGAAGACCTTGGCGCATGATCGACGCCGCAAGGTCGAGGTTTCCGTCCTCGCTAGCCCTCACGCTATACGCAGGCTTCTCGATAGCGGAAATCTTCAGTTCCTCGAAGACGCTCGAACTGTTCTCGAGCTGCAACTTGCGGAGCCGAGCCTCCTTTGTTCTGATTTAAGGCTTCCCAAGCCCCTTAGGTTGTAGCATAACTCCGGATGCAACCACCAACGTGCTAACTTCCGGAGTCAAGCCAAGATGACCGTGCGAGAATATTTGGCAATCTTGCACCGTGAAACCGAATTGCTCGATTTGCGCCACAACCTAAGCCCTTGCCGCTGAGAACTCGGTCTGGCCAAGCTCATCTCCACCTAGGTCTCCCCCTCCCCCTGGTCCCGCCCCGACTGCCCTCGAGGGGGACCTGCAGCGGAAGGGCACTTCGGAAGGAGCCCGTCTGCCGGTACGGCCCGCTCCACGGACCAGGCGCGCCCCCCGGGGGGAACCTTGAAGGACGGCATAGTGGAGCCCACATCCTGTCTAGAGCGGAACGCGCGCTTCTTCCTGCATCTGCCGCACCCCAAGACGAGATGGCGATCGATCAGCTTCATCCTAGCGCCGAAAGCAAAGACATCTCACAGTGAGGTAGGCCGTTCAGCGCCGCTTAACCCCTCAACCTCTGAGAGCTGTATGCGACCTTCCTTAGCAGACTTTCCACGTACGACTTCCCTTCCAAGACTTCGTGTTCGACATCCACTCCGGAGACATCGAGGCATACGGGTCCGTCATAACCGACCCTGTTGAGCGCTCTTATGACCGACCCCCAGTTGATTTGGCCCTGGCCGGGTGGCCAGTGCGACTCCGTCACCCCGTCGTTGTCGCTCAGATGGACGCAGAAGATTTTCGCACCAAGCTTCTGCACCGAGACTGACAGGGTGTCTCTTACAACATGCGCGTGACTGACGTCGAACACGGCTCCTAGGCGCTCCGACGTGACGGCATCCATCAGTCTGAGCAGCGAATCAGTATTGGCGAGAAACTCCCTCGGTCTCGCCTCCAATGCCAGCCTGAGCCCATGGTTCTCTGCCAATCCCACATGGCGCCTCATGGCAGCCACGAAGGTCGACCAAGACTCTTCCCAGGAGGTCACCAATCCAGGCGCCGGAACTTCTTCTTGAATAGGCCACGCGGGGTTCCCTCTCTCTTGTTCCCCAAAGTGTTCCAAGGGGACAGGCGAGCTCACTGTCTCGATCGTGTCCGCGCCTACCATCCCGGCGAGCTTGGCGATGGACCCCCACACCTCTTCGACCGAACGACGGTCGGGCCGGTGGAAGATCCTCTTGCCAAGAAAGTTGCACCTAACGTGGTTTATCTCGACCGAATGCTCTGCACAGGCTTGGGCAATCTTCTCCGCATCCTCATCTGTCGAAAGCATTGACAGGTGGGTCTCGCTCGTGACGTGGAGGTCCATAGATTCGAGGCCGATGTCGCTAATCCACCTGACGGTCCGTACAATCGCCTGCGCGTCAGGCTCGAGGTTGCTGCCTGTGCTTTTGCGCCCCGTTCCTAGCTGTTGCGGCAGCTGACTGTAGAGCAGGGTGGACAGCGAAGAGCAACTTAGCTTCATCTCTCGCTGACGACTTACCTGCTGGCTTATGTCCATTCTGCACCCCGCGTAGATGGTCTCCCAAGGCTGGGAATGTCTCTCCTTAGAAGAATCCTCTCAGGATGCAAAGCCTCGTTTCCGTATATCACCCCGATGCAGGCGCCGCCTCGGTAGCAGGGGCGATGCCCCGCCAGCCCCCTTCGGACTGGCGGCACCGCAGGGAAGCTACAAGCGCCGGTGACGGCGCGACCCGAACAAGCCGTTTAAATCAGCTACTAGATTCTCCCAACGCCGGCTTTGGAAGTCCTTGTGACCGGAGGCTCAGGTCGGATAGGCAGGCTGGTAAGGGAAGGATGCTCTCGCGGAAGGAACATCACATCCCTGGACGTCGCGCCCTCGGACGATGGCACCGTGGCGGCGGACATAAGGAAACTCGACGAAATCCAACGACTGAGCCGCGGGAAAGAGGTTGTGGTCCATCTTGCGGCCGATCCCAACGTGGGAGCATCCTGGGAGTCCATCCACGAGAAGAACATAATCGGAACGTACAATGTGTTCGAGGCATGCAGGCGGTCCGATGTAAGGAGGGTAGTCTTCGCCAGTACGGTCCATGTCACATGGATGTACCACTCGCAGCCGCCCTATTCCTACATCGTAAACGGGGAATACGACAAAGTCGACATCGGTCACCTCCAGATGATATCTCACCAGACCCCTCCAAGGCCGGACAGCTACTACGCTGTCAGCAAGCTGTTCGGCGAGAATCTTGGGCGCTACTACACCGACACATACGGGCTTTCAGTGGTCTGCCTCAGGTTCGGGTGGGTCCCCCCAGGCGACAAGCCTCCGCAGCCCTCCCCTTTCTTCTTCGCTTCGTGGCTGTCTCGCAGGGACTTGGTCCAGCTGGTAGAAAGGAGCATCGACGCCGGGGATTTGAAGTTCGACGTCTTCTACGGGGTGTCGAACAACAAATGGCGGTTCTGGGACATCTCACACCCCAGGGAGGTGCTCGGCTACTCGCCCGTCGACGACGCCGAAAGTTTCAGGAGCAAAGGGGATGTCTGAAGGAGCACTCGTGGCCCCGGATGGGCCGGGAGCGTGCCGCTATCAAACGTAGTCGAAGACGGGCCTCCTTTCAGGCGACCTGGTGAACTCGGGGTACACTATCTCGGGCGACCAGTCAGACTGCATCCAGCTCTTGAAGATGGCCTTCTGCTCTTCGTCGGCTTCCTTGAGAGGCACCACCTTCTCTTCGAACGCTGGCTTCTTCCCTAGCCTCCCCTCGAAGCCCTTCAGGACCCCGTTCCTGGCGACGGTCAGCTTAATCGGCGTCTCAGGCGCAGTAGTCGAAATGTAGAACGACGCCCGCTCTCCCAAGAGTCTGAGCCCGTCTATCCCGACTATTTCGTCCCCCGCAGCCAGGCCCATAGCCTCGGCAGGAGAGTCTTGCAGCCTCATCCTCACTATCATCCTCCCCCCTTCGCTGCTCAGCTTCACCCCGAGGAAACCCTCCTCCTTCTGTGCGGCATCCTTCGGAGCGAGCTTCAACCCAGCGTAACCAAGGTATCTGTCGAAGTCGATGGGTTCCCTCCCTTTGACCCTGGCGCCGAAGATGCTCCGCACGCTACTGCCGCCGACTTCCACCGCCGCTGCTTCAAACTCCTCGTCAGTGTATCCCCGGCCTTCCTCAACGTATGTACGGCGGTAGACATTCCTCATGAGGTCGTCCAACGTCTTCTCGCACCCTGTGTTCTTTCGGACCTGAAGGTCAAGCATCCACCCAACGAGCGCCCCCTGAGTGTAGTATGACATCGTGACATTCTGTTGGTTCGCTCCGAGCTTGTTGAACTTGATCCAGGTGTCGAAGCTCGCCTCCTGCGCGCTCTGCCATTTCCATCCGGGAAGGTTCTTCATCTGGCTGATGTTTCTGGCCAGCGAGTCAAGGTACTCCGCTACCGAGTAGATTCCCGCCCTCCTCAGCAGATGGTCGCCGTAGTATGTCGTAAACCCCTCAGCTATCCAGAGAGACTTGGTGTACACCTCCGAAGAATAGTCGAAGGGGCCGAGGCCCTTCGGTCTCATCCTCTTCACGTTCCATGTATGGAAGAATTCGTGGGAGAACAGGTTCATTATCGAGTCATATTCCTCCTTCGGGACAAACCTCAGCCTGGGGATGATGCAGAGGGTGCTGTTGAGGTGCTCAAGTCCTCCCCCTCCCTCCTCGGTGAAATCGACTATGAACACATACTTCCTGTACGGGATATCGCCGAACACTTCGCTCGTCCGCTCGACTATCTTCTTGATGTCGTCGACGAGCCTCTCCCTGTCCACAGGGGCCTCCCCGAAGATGGAGACTTCGTGCGGAATCTCCGCAACTTCGAACGTGCGTATGTCCTGGTTCCCGACCTCTACGGGGGAGTCCATGAGCAAGTCTAAGTTGTCTGCGAGGAACTCGAAGTCCGAGACCTGCTCGAGCCCCGTGGAGACTCGCTTCCACCCGTTGTAGGGGACAAGAGTCACCCTGGCCCTCTCGTTCTCCATCCCGACAGGATAGATGAAGACGCTAGCCCCGTTGATTACCGCGTGGAACGTGTCCAAGTAGCTCTTCGTGACTTCGTAGGCGAAGGCGTAGACAGAATAGCTGATGCGGATGGTCCTCGGGTCCTCGTCCCAGCTCAGCGTCCACGTGCTCTTAGACTCCTTCTCCATTCTCCCGAGGGGGGTGCCTGTATCCCCGTCTGCAGTCTTCAGGTCGAGGACGTTCTTAGAGAAATTTTCGATATTGTAGCTCCCTGGAGTCCAGACTGGCATCGTCAGCTTCAACGACTTCCCCGCCTCTGGAGGAAGGGGTATCACGAGGTCAACATCGAAGTAGTGGGTGTTCGCCCTCTTCATCGACACCGTGTACCTGAGAAGTTCGTCGTCTCCTCCTCCTCTCTTCATCGTGGCTGCGCGGCGAGGCCGACGGTCATGCAGAAAAAAGGTATCGCCTGCAGGCACCCCCAGCGACGGTCACCAGTTGGTGTACGAACCGTCTTCTCGGTGCCAGTGAGGCGGCTCCCAGGGCTTGAAGTCCTTGGACGCGGCTTCGAAGTCGAACTCAATCCCGAGGCCGGGGGAGTCAGGGATGCGGAAGCCGGTCCCTTCGAGCTTCGGCTGTTTTGGGAAGAGGGCTTTGTCAAAGCCTTCAGGATTGCCGACATAATGCCCCTGCAGCTCCAGCCAAGCGTAGTTCGGGACCGCGGCGGCGAGCTGGATGTTCGCAGCAGTGCTCACAGGGCCGAGGGGGTTGTGGGGCATCAGGTCAACGTAGTGGGCTTCGCAGCTCCCGGCGACCTTCATCGACTCAGTGAAACCTCCAATGTTGCAGACGTCTATCCTCGCGAAGTTCGTAATCCCTCGTTCGACGAAGGGGAGGAATGCCCACTTGCTCGATGATTCCTCCCCAATGGCGAAGGGGACGGCGACCATTGTGCGGAGGGACACGTACGCCTCGGGGCTCTCGGCCCTTATCGGCTCCTCAAGGAAGTCGAGAGTATCGCGGTTGAGTTTCCCGCAGAAGGAAGCCGCCTCTGCAACGCTCAATCTGTGGTGGTAGTCGAGCCCTAGGACGGGGGACGGTCCAACCTGCTCCCTCACCTTGTTTAACCAGTTGGCAGTCGTGGCAATCGAGTCGCGCGGTTCGAACAGCCTCCCGTCAGGGCCCTGGTTCTGCCTCGCCGGCGCGAATCTGATCACCCGCCACCCCGCCTTGACCAGTTTCTCCGCAGCACTGGGGGCTTCCGGCCCCACCGGTTCCCTGGCCGTCACAAAGCACTGGACAATCCCCCTGTGCTGCCCGCCCAGAAGCTGGAAAACCGGGACGCCGAGCTTCTTCCCCGCAAGGTCGTAGAGAGCGATGTCGATGGCAGAGATGGCACCTGTGAGCACCCGCCCCCCTTCGAAGTACTGGCTCCGATAGAGTTCCTGCCAGAGGGTGCTAATCCTCATAGGGTCCTTCCCGAGGAGGGACTGGCGGAAGTGGTCGATAGCCCCTTTGACAGCGAGCTCGCGCCCGGACACACCCGACTCGCCTACCCCATAGGTACCATCGCTTGTCTCCACGACAACCATGAGGACATTCCGCGAACCTACCCATACTGGGTATGACCTCACGTCGCTGATTTTCATGCCGTACACCCCCCTAGGAAGGTCCCAGTAAAGGAGGTAGAGGGGGAGGGCGACCGACTCCCTGGGAGTCCCAACCTAGCGTTCTACCTCCCATCCGAATCTTGCCTTGAACCCTAGAGCCCGCTTCGCTCTGGCCGATGATATGGGGGAAGCACGGCCTGACATACCATCCCCTATCCGTACGGTCTCCGGGAAGACAGACTGTATGAGCTCGACGGTAGGCTCGTCCATGAACGTGTCGTCAGCCGCGACGAACATTGCTTCGTGCCCTGAAGCCCTCCTCTCGAGGGCCAGGCGACACACCAGAGCGGCATCCCTGGGGTCTATGTAGCTCCAGAGATGGACAGCTCCCTTGGAGGGGCCGCTCCGAAGACTCGGCAGCACGCCTCGGACATCCTCCGACAGTATGAGCGGGAACCGGAGACTCACGGCCGAACCCCCTGTCCTTCTGCTGTAAGTTCCTAGTATCTCTTCTCCCACCACCTTCGACAGCCCATAGGGGTCTTGCGGGAGGAGGGGGTGTTCCTCGTCGATGGGGAAGTAGGAAGGGGAGAAGTGGTTCTTCGCGAATGCGAAGCCGAGCGCGGAGGTGCTGCTCGCGTACACCAACCTCCGGACGCCCATTTCAGTTGCAGCCTGGGCAACATTGAAGGCGCCGAGGACATTGTTAGTGAACACCGTTTCAGGGGGAGCCATGTCTGGCGTCGGGATGGCAGCTAGGTGGACAACGGAATCAATGCCTCGCAGAACGTCGCGCACCCTGGCTATGTCGGTGATGTCGATGTCGATGGATCCACCCTCTCCGCGAGCCCCTGAGCGGACCTTATCTGCTACCACGACCTCGTACCCATTTCCTGAAAGCTCCGATACGACATACCTCCCCAGCCTCCCCCTGCCTCCCGTCACCAGGACCTTCAACCCAGGCGCCGCCCAGCTCTGCGGAGCTATAGGCGTTGCCCACTTCCGCAGCTTAACCGGGCCCAAGGCAGGGAATGTAAGTGACTTGAATGGGTGGTGCAGACTACCCGTTCACTTTAAGAACGTTATAAAATCGAAGTGCAGCATAAGACCTTGAACAGGAGCAACCTCATCGTACTTGTGATTGACTCTCTGAGGCAGGATCATGTGAGCTACTACAACGGAGGAGGAAAGGCGTTCCCCGGGGTCGAGGCCTGCAAGACCCCGAACCTCGACGAGCTAGCCAAAGAATCGGTGACGTTCAGCAACGCGTATCCAGCAGGTCTGCCCACGATCCCGATTCGGACGGAGCTGATGACGGGTCATTACACCCTTCCCTACAGGTCGTGGGAGCCGCTACATCCAAGCGACATAACATTGGCGGAGATTTTGAAGAGCAACGGCTACGTCACCGGGCTGATCGCAGACAACTATCACTTGTTCAAGCCAGGGATGAACTTCCACAAGGGGTTCAACTCGTTCTCCTGGATCCGCGGTCAGGAGTATGACGCATTTCGTACAGCCCCGCCTAAGAAGAGGAACGTCGACGACTACGTCAACAAGAACTACCGGGAGGCGACCAGCAACAACCTCTTTCTTGGAACGAAGACTCCTTGGATCAAGCTCATCGAACAGTACTTGGCGAACGTGGATGATTTCGAAGAAGAAGACGACTGGTTTGCGGCAAGGGTATTCGAAGAATCATCTTCTTGGTTGAGAGCAAACTCAAACAAAGGCAACTTCTTTCTCTGGGTGGATTGCTTCGACCCTCACGAGCCCTGGTTTCCGCCCATCGAGTTCAACACATACACAGATAGGAACCACTCCGGCCCGAAACTCATCCTACCCATGGGGGGGATGGCATCGGAGTGGGCAACCCCCGAAGAAATCAACTACGTCAGGGGGATGTATGCGGGGGAGGCGGCCTTCGTGGACCACTCTCTTGGCAGGTTCCGCGAGACAATCGACGAGCTAGGCCTGGGTGACGATACAACGATTCTCGTCTTGGCGGACCACGGGCACCCGCTAGCGGACCACGGTAAGTTCCTGAAAGGCCCGGACAGGCTCTACAACGAACTCCTGAAGGTCCCGTTCATGATCAGGTTGCCCGGCGGGGAACACGCTCACAAGACCGAGGCGGTGGTCCAGTTCCCTGATGTTCTGCCCACCTTACTCGACCTGCTCGGTCTCGGAAATGACACCGCCTCCCTCCACGGGAAGAGTTTCCTGCCCGTACTTACGAATCAGAGCACTTCCCACCGCCGGTTCGCGATAAGCGGATACCACGGGAGCACCGACAGATGCATACGTAACGAGAGATGGACCTACATCGAAAGGCCCCCAGGACAGCAGAGCGAACTGTATGATTTGAGCAAAGACCCCCATGAGAGAAGAAATGTCGCGCGGGAAGAGGCGGAGACCGTCGAAGTCATGCGGCAGGCTTTCGGCTCATACTTCAGAAAGACCCAGGCGGGAGGGACGGGGGTCCAAGGCAAGCAGGAACTGGGCGGGACATCTTTCTGCTAGGAGCGGGAAGCCGAAGCAGCAGCCCTCTCCTGCAGAAGGGTGAGCTCCTCGGGTCTCGAACCGCCGCAGTCAACTCTCTGGGATAGGAGCCTCTGTCTTGCATCCTCCAGGTCCTGTGCTGTTCAGCGAACTCAGTGCCGCCTGAAGAGTGAATCAAGAGCGAATCAAAATGGATGTTCCGCGTGCTATCGGCTCCCCTCGGGTGGGAGGTCGAACCGGTTCGTTTCCAGCCCCGCCTTCGCTTCATCGGCGTCGCCCTCCCCGACGGTCCCATCCCCCCGGTCCAGGAACTCCCATCGGCCGACGGGGCTCTGTTAAGCATCCGTAATCTTGGGGGTCGCCATTAGGCCGTCAAGGGCGTCAGTTCAGAGCATCCCCCTGAAGCCTTCGAGCCTCAGACGCTCCTCGACGTACTCTTTCTTTGGCCTACATTTTGGGTCGGTGGGGGGGAGCTATTGTGTTAGCCGGGCTTGCCTCGTCGCTTACCCCCTTTTCCAGACGGCCCTGAAGTCTCTGATTCCGCTGCTCGAGACTCTCACTCCTGTCCTCTCGGACAGCGCATCGGATATCCTTGAGGAAGCGACGATGCGTCCTCCTCAAAAATCTCGAAGAGCTCGTCGCGAACCTTCCCCTTGACCCTCCATGCACCCTTGGATCCTCGCTCGGCCATAGGAGACGGTGGGGTGACGTAGTCAAACACACGCACGTCACATTCAGGCGACAGAGGAGCAAATTATCGGCAGATGGCGCTGTCAACTTAGGGCCTCCGGAAGGCTCTGAATGAACCGCTGATACTCGTTTGGTCGTCCCTCTCTCTGATGACGTTGTGGAAGTACCTGAAGACGGAAATCCAATTCCTGACGTGCCCGTGGTCGCATTCTTCCCTGAAGCAGGGGAAGAGGTCGTCGAAGTTCTCCAGCCTGTACTTCAGGGCCTGGTTGAACCTCTCGATGAGGTTCTTCCACTCGACGGGATAGACGCGGTGCTCCAGGCGGAGGAGCCTGCGCGCCTCGGGGTATCAAACCACCACGCCGGTCCAGATGGGCTTAAGACCGTACCTGCTCCTGACCTCCTTCAGGAAGAGGTAGGCGTCGAGGCCGCTCTGATTGTACGAGACCCGGAAGTGCAGGAAGACCCTCAGGGCGGGCTCGTAGGCGGCCCAGACCCACACCCACGCCTGGCTCCCCCTGATGCGTATCATCGTCTCGTCCACGAAGAAGGTCCTCACTCTCTTCCTGTCGACGTCGAACCTGTCGCAGACCGGAGCCAGTCGCTGGACCCACTGGCGGATGGCCTCGTGAGACCTCTCGACGAAGGGCTCAAGAATCATCGACGCCTTCCTCAAACTGTTCGAACACAGAGAGACGAACGTCCCGGAAAGAACCAGCGGGAGGGATGTCCTTTCACGTTCCATGAACTTTGGAGAGTCCATGAGGCGTGGGAGGCATCATCCCCTCAAACCCGAAGGAAGCAACGAAGCTAGAGCATCAGCTCAATTCATTCCTTAAGTTGACAGCGCCAGCAGACCACCCATTCACTTTAAGGGACCCTGGCTGGAGGGCTCGCAATGGGGAGTGAATTGGCAGTCACAGAAACTCTTTCATACCCTCCTGGTCGCCTGACTGTCAGGGGGGACCTTGCCTAATCTCCGAGGGCTGACGACCGAGGTCTCAAGAGAGCATCCGCTCTTCATACTCGGCGGGTCCGGGCCCGCGGACACGGACCCCGAATCGGCCTACAAGCTCTGGAAGTTGATACCTGACGAACTCAAAGAGTACTCGGTCTACCCAGTCGAGCATTTCAGCGTAGAGACGATGGAGAGGTGGGCGAAGTTCGCTGATAAGAACGACTTCCCACTCCTCTGGCAGGTGAGGACGTGGGTCCCCGTCTGGCATCGCATGTGGAACAACGGGATGCAAGGCCCTGGCGTGGGAGTCGACAAGGTGGAGCGGCTCCTTTCCGAGCACGATAGCATCAAGGGGGTTCAGATCTGCGAGTTGAACTGCTTCGGTCTTTCGACAGAAGAAAGGCTCTACGTGAGCGACCTGCTAAAAGCGTGCGCCAGGCAGGGGCGCTACCTCTCTTGGAGGGAGGGGAACGACGGGTGCAATATCTGGGTCGACGCCTTCCTTGAGAAGTGGTTCAGCGACGACGTCGAGGCTTACGGCAGGTATCTCTTCCCTCAGTGGGAGATGAACATACCGCGGAACATGTACCTCTGTCACGATTCAGTCTTCGGGCTCTGGATGGCAGGGTTCGTGGAGAACTGGGGGCTCGAGCCCCAGTCCTTCTACTGGTTAGACTGTGGGTTCACAGACCTGAACAAGCCGGGGGAGAATAACAACAAAGGGTGGCGGGAGGGGGACAGGTCGAAGTTCCCGCGGACGATGTGGGGGCAGATGATCCTTCTGGGGATGAACTCCGGGGCCACTGTCTACAACTTCGAACCCAGACAGGACGTCCTCTTCACGGACGAGGGAGCCTACCCCCCCGCAGCCCACGAGGTCCTCTTCCCACTCCTCGAGGACATAGTCAGGGAGAGGCTCATCCCGTCCAAGGAGGAGGTTGCTGAGAAGGTGAAGGTGGCCTACGTGGCGGACTTCGAGGACAGAAGAGAAGGGGAGACCAGCGACATCGACTACTACAGGGGGTTCGCTCCGGACAACGATCTCTTTGGGCGGCACGGCAGGAGGCTGTCGGGGAGCGGGAGCATCTACAAGGGGACTTACGGGCTCGCCCACGAGTACAAGATGATCCCCGACACCGGACGGTACTACTGGATTCCTGTCCTCCCTAAATACACCAGGATGGAGGTCATGAACAGATTCGAGAGGGTGATATGTCCCAATCAGTTCTGGGGGGAGCACGATGTCAGAAGGTTCTTCGACACCATTTACCCGCGGTCCTACGAAGGGGACGCCTACGTCACCCAAGTAGGGAAGAAAGTCTTCCTGACGAATTCCAACGAGAACATCGACGTCATTCAGCGCTTTTCTGTGACAGTCGAAGGGGTGGAGATTAGGGGGGAGCTGGGGCCGAACAGCTACGTCATAGGGACCTTTGAAGACAGGGTCTTCCTTCACGTCAACAACTACCCGGGGAAGGTCACGGAACTGGGCATCTCAGGGGTCGAAGGGGAAGTTTCGTCAGACCCGCCTGGACATGTGAGAGCCACAAAAGGCCGGGGGGAACTGAAGTTGGAAATCAAGCACATTGGAGCCACGAGGGTATGGATTGAGCCTCCCCGGGGAAGGGGAGGGGGGGTTAGGAGAAGGAAGGGAGGCACGAGAAGTTAGCTTCCTTTGTGGAGAGGGTACGACGAATCGGCCCGAGTCGACATTTTCACCGGCTCTAAATAGCCCTGGGCCCCAGGACACGACATGGGGAACAGCATACCAGTCGAGCTAGCCTACGACTCCAAGGCGCAGGTTGGCGAAGGGCCGAGCTGGGACGAGAGGCGAGGGGTCCTCCACTGGGTGGACATAATCTCAGGCCTTGTGAACACCTACCACCCCTCAACCTCGGAGAACAAGTCGAGAAGAGTGGGGAGGTTCGTGAGTTCCGTGGTCCCTTCGAAGTCAGGAAGGGTCGTGATGACACTCCAGCACGAGGTCTGCGCCCTGGATCTGGAGAGCGGCAAAGTCAAGGTTCTTGCGGTGGCGGAGGCCGGCGAAGAGGAGAACAGGTTCAACGACGGGAAGTGCGACCCTGCTGGGAGGCTCTGGGCCGGGACCATGAGCCTGAAAGGGAAGAAGGGGAACGGCGCGCTCTACGTGTTGGAACGGGGCAGAAAAATTAGGAAGGTGCTTGGGGGGGTCAGCACTTCCAACGGGCTTGGGTGGAGTCCCGACGGAGGGACAATGTACTACATCGACACCCCCACGAGGAAGGTGTCGGCCTTCGACTGCGAGATAAACACTTGGGAAATAAAGAACAGGAGGACAGTGGTCGACTTCGGGGGTCAGCCTGGGAACCCTGACGGGATGGCCGTAGACGAGGAGGGGAAGCTCTGGGTCGCCCACTGGGGAGGATGGCGGGTGACAAGATGGAATCCCGAGACAGGGGAGAACCTCTCCCAGGTGGACTTGCCCGTACCCCTGGTGTCCTCTTGTTGCTTCGGGGGGGAGAAACTGGACAGGTTGTACATAACCACGGCGAGGACAGGGTTAGACGCTGAACAGCTCTCCGAAGTCCCCAACTCGGGGGGGCTCTTTGTCGCCCAGGTCGGCGCCAGAGGTCTACCCACCTACGCATTTGATGAGTGACCTGTCACAGGCTCTCTTTCGGCCCAATTCCCCGTCACCGACCGAGATGGTCATCTTCTCTTCTTTGTGCGCCGAGTCCCCTTCATGTTCCTGTCCTCCCACCCCTCCTGGAAGATGTTGAACTCGGTGACGTCGGTGGCGAGGTGCTCCTCGACTGCTCTCATGTCGAGCTCCACCCCCAGCCCTGGTTTCGTCGGGACCTTCATCTCCCCTCCTTCAACCGTCAATGCCTCCTTCAGCAGGTCATTCCTCCATTCCACGTCGAACTCGTCAAAGCTCTCTTGAATGTCGAAGTTGGGGATGCATGCGTCAAGCTGGAGACAGGCCGCCGTCGCGACGGGCCCTTCCGCCTGGTGTGGAGCCACCGTTATGAAGTGAGGTTCTGCCAAGGCGCTTATCTTCTTCCCCTGCATTATACCTCCTGTGTTGACAAGGTCTGGCTGGACCACGTCCACGGCCCGGCTCTCAATCAGGGGAGCGAACCCATAGTTGGTGAGCACCCTCTCCCCGCTGGCTATGGGTATCGTTGTCTTGCTCTTCACCTCTCTCAGCGCCATGATGTCCTCGGGGGGGACGGGCTCCTCGAACCATCTGGGGTTGTACTCCTCCATCAGCTTGGCGATCCTCACAGCTGTCTCGGGCTTGAACCTACCGTGCCCTTCGACCAAGATGTCTACGTAGTCCCCCACGGCCTCTCTTACCGCGCGGACTCTCTCTATGGCCCTCTCGACTTCCCCCTGAGTCGCGGACATGTATGCAGTTCCGAAGGGGTCGAACTTCAACGCGGTGTACCCCCTTGCCTTGACCTCCTTTGCCTTCTCTCCGAAGTCGTCGGCAGACCTGGCCCCCGTGTACCAGCCGTTGGCGTACACCTTCACAGTAGACGAGGCGTCCCCCCCGAAGAGGGCGTGTATGGGCGCCCCGTAGTGCTTTCCGAGCAGGTCCCAGCATGCAGTCTCTACAGCCCCCATGGCCGTTACATTGACCGCCGAAGCGTTCCTGTTGAAGGAGTCCCTGTACCATTCGTTCCAGTTCTTCTCAATCTGGAAGGGGTCACTGTCGATGTAGTACTTCTTCCTCTCCTCTAACTCGGCCACCACGGCCGAACTTTCCCCGTAGAGGGTCGCCTCGGAGATCCCCTGTAGCCCTGTGCTCGTTTCAAGCTGGACGAACACCCACCTCTTCCACGGGTTCCCCACGATGTATGTCTCGAGCCCGGTAATCTTCATGCCAAACCCTCCCTGGCATGCCCCCTCCCGTCAAGCGAGCGGAGGCAGGGGATGACCTCCTTGTTGCAGGCATCTATGAACTTCTCTTCGGAAGGGCTTGCGCTATGGAACTGAATCTCCTCGAAACCATAGGACATAGCATCCATTGCGCTCTTTATGATGTCTTCAGCGGAAGTTGCGATGTTCCAAGCCTTCGATAGCTCCTCGTCCGAGTGAACTCCCCCCTCACGCTCTAGCTCCCTCGGGTCGTTCAGCCCTGAACCAAGGACGCCGGGGATCAAGCCAGGCTTCCACTTGGAGGCGGACCTCAGCGCCCTGTCGTAGTCTTCGTCGAAGGAGAGGAAGAGCTCGAGGTTCTTCCTTATGGTGGAGGGGTCCCTCCCCGCCTTGCGGGCGGATCGGGCTATGATTTCCCAGGTGTCTCGGAACCTTCCCAGAAAGGGGCTCGAGATAGCGTATCCGTCGGCGTGGGACCCAACGAGCTCGGCGGACTTTGGTCCGAGTGCGGCCACGTAAATCGGGACCTTTCCTCTAGGCCTCGTGTATAGGTTAGCCCCCTTCAGCTTGAAGTACTTTCCTTCGTACGTCACGAAGTCCTCGGTCCAGAGTCTTCTGATTATTTCGATCGACTCGCGGAGCCGCTGGAGCCTCTCTTCAAACCGGGGCCATCGGAGGCCGAGGGGGACTTCGTTCATCGCCTCGCCCGTCCCTAGGCCTAGGAAGAAGCGGTCGGGGAACATCTCGTCCATGGTGGCGAAGGCCTGGGCGACCAGCCCGGGATGGTACCTCCCTATCGGTGCGGTGACCATGGTTCCGAACCTCATGCGTGGGAGGACCGCGGCAGCAGAGCTCATCCAAGTCCAAGCGAAACCCCCGGCCGCCCCGGTGTGGAACCAAGGATGGAAGTGGTCGCTTATGGCAACGAACTCGAACCCAGCCGAGTCCGCTCTCTTCGCGAACTCCAGGAGCCTGCTCGGCTGGTGCCCTTCTTCTTCGGCCCTGTACCCGAACGCACTCGCGGACAAGCGGTTATGCCTTTGCCGCAGTCCCCTTCAGGTGCTTTACGCCCCTTGTTACCCCTTCCTCAGGGGAGTAGACCGGGTCTTCGTGCTCCATGGAGAGGGCGTTGGCGTATGCTGCCTCCTTGAGCTTGTGGCCGAGCTCCGTCCAGTCGATCAGCCCCTCGCCTGGGACGCGGAACCTCCACCACCCCTTGGCGTTGACCCCGTCTCGCGACAGCCTGTCTCTGAGGATCTCCGTATCTTTCGCATGGACGTGGTAGATCCTGTCCCCGAACTTCTCTACGGGCGTCTTATAATCTATCATCTGCCAGACGAAATGGGATGGGTCGTAGTTCAGGCCGAGGGTCTTCGAAGGGACGGTCTTGAACATGCGCTCGATTCGCGGGATGTTGTAGACCGCCGAGCCCCAGTGGACCTCTACCCCGATCTTCACGTTCCTCGAAGAGGCGTGATCCACCAGGTCCCCCATCGACTCTCCGAACTCCTTGAACGTCCTGTCTTCGTCCCATTCGGGGGCCTGGGCGCCCGCGAACGTGTTCACCACGGGGACGCCGAGCGCACTTGCCAGGTCCACGGCTTTCTTGAAGTTCTCGTTTATCGTCTTCCTCTTCGCAGGGTCCACTGCGAGGTGGTTGGCGTGCCCGCTGAGGGAAGAGATGCCAAGCTTGTACTTCGACACCGCCTTCTTGGTGTCCGCGCCCCTGTTCACCAGCTCCCTGTCGAGGTTTATGTGCGGGTCACCCGGGTGGGCGGCGATCTCCACAGTCTCGCACCCGATCCCTGACACGAACTTCAGCGCTTCTTCGAACGACCTGTCGTGGAAGATTGCAGTGAAGACCCCCACTTTCATGCTCTTGCCACCACCTCATGGCTGGCGCTCTGGCGTCCCGCCGAGCCACCGTAGCTGACGGCCCGCCCCGTGGCCATAGACTCATACTCCGCCGTTATGAGCCTGACTACATCCCTCCCGTCAGATGCAGTCTGGAGAGGTTCGCGCCCGGTGTCCAAGCATTCGGCGAAGTGCTCTATCTCCGCGATGAACGTATCCTTCGCGTTCGGCCATTCGCGTCTGGCGTCGCTCATCCCAAGCGCCTTCAGCACCAGAAGGTTGTGGGTTCCGAGCAATTCACCCCTCTCCCCTGTGACAGAGAAGATATACCCTCCCGACGGGACTGGAAAGGCCCAAGACGACAGTATGTTCCCCATTGAGCCGTCCTGGAACTTCAAGGCGACGAAGCCGGTGTCCTCTCCGTCCATCGTCACCCTGTACCTTCCACCCATCGCAAATACCTGCGCGACGGGAGCCGGGGCGAAGTAGTTCATCATGTAGTTGGGGTGGTACCCTGTGTCAATCAGCTCCCCCCCTCCCATTTCATCCCGGTTCGTCCTCCAGCCGCTGATTCCGTTGTTCCTGAAGCAGTCCTGGGTCCTGATGAAGTGGATTTTTCCGATGAGCCCTTCACCTATCAACCTTTTCGCCTCCTGGAGGGCTGGCGCGAAGAGCTGGTTGTGGGCGGGCATGAACTTCTTCCCTGACTTCCTGACAGCCTCGACTATCTCATCAGCGTCCTTCACCGTCAGGCACATTGGTTTCTCGCACATGGCGTGCTTGCCCGCCGCCAAGGCCTTCAATATGACAGGCTTGTGCAGTTTGTGCGGGAGACAGATGTCGACGAAGTCTACATCGGCGTCCCGGAGCATCTTCTCGTAGTCCGTGTACGCCTCCCCTCCGAGCGAAGCGCCGAGCTTCTCCGCTGCATCCTTCCTGACGTCCGCGACAGCTGTCACCTCGACGCGCCCCTTGAGCGCCTCGTACCCCCTGGCGTGGGCCCAAGAGATTCCTCCACAGCCGATTATCGCTGCTTTGAGCATGGCTGCGCCCACTCAGGCCGAGAAATAAAGTATTGCAAGAGCTCGCGCTGCATTCGGCCCTACGGCTAACTTGCTAATCCCGGCGCTTCCCATCTCTGTGAGGAGATTGACTTCTGGACCGCTTCGATGACTTCGTCTGCCCTCAGCCCGTCGTAGAAAGTGGCGCCCCATGGGGCCACCCTCCCGTCACGGGCTATCACGTCGAAGAAGTGATAGACTTCGTGCACCATTGCGTGTTCCCAGCCGATGATATGCCCCCGGGGCCACCACTTCCCGACGAAGGGGTGGTCAGCTTCAGTCACCAAAATCGTCTTGAACCCCCTCCTGTCTGACTGCTCTCTGTTCGAATAGACCTCCAGTTCGTTTAGCCTCTCGAGGTTGAATCCTATCGAGCCTTCGGTGCCATGTATCTCTATCCTCTGGAAGTTGCGCCTCCCGGCGCAGAATCTTGATGCTTCCAGGGACCCGACTGCCCCTCCCGTGAACTTGACAAGGGCGACGAAGGCGTCGTCAACGTCCACCTCTCCCTTCTTTGTGGGGTCGCCCGGGAGCGGCCTCGCGCCAGTAAACGTCTTCGCAATCCCGACAGTCGCACCTATTTCTCCTACTAGGAACCTGGAGAGATCTATTATGTGGGCGCCAAGGTCACCGAGAGCCCCGCTCCCGGCAGACTCCTTCCTGAACCTCCACGTGCGGGGGACGTCAGGGTCCATCGCCCAGTCTTGAAGATAAGCCGCCCTGAACTGGAGGACTTTTCCTATGTACCCCTCGTCGATGAACTGCTTCGCCAGCCTGACCGCGGGGACGAACCTGTAGTTGAAGGCGACCATGTGCTTGACCCCAGCTTTCTCCGCCGCCCTGAGCATCGCCTGCGACTCCCCCGGGTTCCTCCCTAGGGGCTTCTCGCACAAGATGTGCTTCCCCCGCTCAGCAGCCTCGACGCACGGCCCGAGGTGCATGTCGTTGGGGAGCCCGTTATCCACCACTTCTACCTCGGGGTCCGCCACCAGTTTGTTCCAGTCGGTGTAGTAGCGCTGGAAGCCGAATCTGACGGCGGCCTCCTTCACCTTCCCTTCGGTCCTCCCAGCTATGGCTACGAGCCGGGGACGCGCCGGGGGAGGGTAGAAGAAGACAGGCATCCTGGCGTAGGCGTTGCTGTGCGCTTTACCCATGAACGAGTAACCTAGCATACCTACCCCTAACTCAGGAATCTCCTCTTGCCGCTTCGATGCTTCCTTCACAGACGTATCAACTCTCCAGCGTCCATCCACAACCCCGAGAAACGAACCCCCCTTAGAACATATAACAGTTTGCGAACAAGTGGCTTCGGGACAATTGTGCCCAGCAGCCCCATCAAGGCATGAACGTGGGGCGTGGGGAGAAGCTGCGTGACGTCTCCCCAGCCGAGGATGCGGACAAGAAATTGGTCAGCAGCTCGGTGAATGACGTCCTGCGACCCCCCGCGAAGAATGCCGACGAGCGGTCGATGCGCGTCAGGCAAAGAGCGGCTGAGTTCTGGGACGAAAACTACATCGTGCGTCACGACCCGGCCGCGAGGGCTTGATTGACAGGCTGGCGGCGCTGTCCTCCGCCTTTTCTAAGACACAAGTGGAGCTTGCCCTGCTCTTTGCGAAGGAGGACATGGCAGCAGAATGCCTGAGCACAGCCGACCATACGGGACATTTCCTAGGCGTCTCGCCCTCGGGCAAGAGGGTCTCGTGGCTCCAGAAGGAGATATTCCGATTGAAAGGCGGCATGATCATAGAGGGATGGGTGACAAGAGACTGGCTCGGGCTCTTGCAACAACTCGGCGCCATCGGGAAGGCCAGACAGACAGGAGGGTAGACGGTCGTTCGTCTAGGACGCTTCATATCATCATCGTCCGCGCCCCTCTCACACTAGAATAACGCAGTTGTGCCAATGCCTCAGTGAGTCGGAGGGCCTGCCGATGTAAGAGCGGGTCGCGCTGGCGCTCTAGGTTCCCCCCTTCCGCCTGGCATGTGGAGAGAGGCCCTCCCACGCCACGTTGAACCTTAAGGGTCCGTGTGGCCTGAGGTTACACCCCTCTGACCCCTTACGAGGCGAGTTTCCAGGTTTGCACAGACTCTTAAGAGGGCTTCAAGGGGAAAGCACTTGTAACACGCCTCCCCCCGGTCCCAGGAGTCAACGATGAACGAAGCGAGCCCCGGTCGTCTGGTGCTGAGCGAGGCGCTCGGCGTCCTCCCACCCGAGTGGCCGCACTCACTTCTGCCTAAGTTAAGGTCGAGACGGATAAAGGCCCGAGAGAAGGTCGTCGTCGTGGACGACGACCCCACAGGCGCTCAGACGGTCCATGACGTGTCGATACTGACCCGGTGGTCGACCACCTCTCTGCGTTCTGAGCTCGCAGACGATTCACCCGCCTTCTTCTTGCTCTCCAACTCGCGAAGTCTTCCGCTCGCCGAGGCGAGAGCCCTTAACAAGGACATCGGCCTGGAACTGGCCGAAGCTAGTCGGACGCTGGAACGGAGGCTCGTAGTCATCAGTCGCAGCGACTCCACCCTCAGGGGACACTTCCCCGGGGAGATGGAGGCGCTGGAAGAAGGGCTCGGAGGAGGCTTCGATGCGTGGTTTCTGATACCTTTCTTCCGAGAGGGCCACAGATACACAATCGGCGACATCCACTATGCAGCCGAAGACGGTTGGCTGGTGCCTGTGGGAGGGACAGACTACGCGAAGGATGCCACCTTTGGGTACTCTTCGTCGAACCTGAAGAGCTGGGTCGAAGAGAAGACAGAGGGGCGAGTCCGAGCGGAAGACGTTACTTCTATCTCGCTGGAAGAGATACGCCTGGGCGGCCCGTCGCGTGTAGCAGAGCTTGTCCTGGGCCTCCGCCGGGGGAGCGTTTGCGTTGTGAACGCGGCGAGCCTCCGCGACCTGGAGGTCTTCACCCTCGGCGTATCAGAGGCCGAGGCGAAGGGCAGGAGGTACCTCTATCGCACCGCTGCGTCGTTCGTGCAGGTACGGATAGGCCAGGGACGGTCCCACCTGCTCACACGGCGGGAGCTGAAGCTGTCCGGTAGTGAAGGGGGACTGGTGGTAGTCGGCTCCCACGTCCCCAAGTCTACCGCTCAGCTGGAGTCGCTTCTGAAAGATGACACGAAGGTCGCGGCCGTAGAGGTTGATGCGGAGACTCTGCTCGATGAGAACGGCAGGGCAGACGAAATCAGCCGAGTCGTGCGCCTTACAGAGGCCCGCCTCTCTCGGGGCGAAGACGTCGTTGTCTTCACCAGTCGCAAGGTCCTCATCGGAGGCCTCCCCGACGCCAGCCTTACAGTCGCACAGAAGATATCTGACGGCGTGGCAGCGGTGGTTCACGGCATCTCGAGGAGGCCGCGCTACGTCCTCACCAAGGGAGGCGTGACATCCGCCGACATCGCTACGAAGGCCCTCGGTGTTCGCCGGGCCTTTGTGCTAGGGCAGATTGCGGAAGGCGTCCCCGTGTGGCGTCTCGGGCCTGAGAGCCGCTTCCCAGGCCTGGCATACCTGATTTTCCCCGGGAACGTGGGGGGACTCGACGCTCTCACGGAGGTTGTGGAAGCGCTGGGGCTCAAGACCGGAACCAAGGGGAGCAGCTGAAATGCTAGCGGCGATGACGGACCTCTTGGCCGAGGCGAAGGCAGGCGGGTTCGCTGTGGGGTCGTTCAACGTCTACAATCTGGAAGGGGCGCTGGCAGTGGTGGAAGCAGCGGAGAGAACCCGAAGCCCTGCGGCGATACAGCTACATTCTCCTGCAGTCAAGAGCGGCGGACCCCCACTGGTGGCTCTGTGTCTGGCCGCCGCGAGGGGGGCCAACGTGCCGATGGCAGTTCACTTCGACCACGGTTCTTCAGTCGGAGAAATAGAGGAGGCGCTTGCAATCGGCTTCACGTCAATCATGGCGGACGGGTCTAGGCTGCCTTACGCCGAGAACGTGGAATTCACGAAGAAGATGACTACCCTAGCTCACTCCAAGAAGGTCGCAGTCGAGGGGGAACTGGGACGGCTTGCAGGCACAGAAGGGGACATGGTCGTTCCGGAGTCCGAAGGAAGCATGACTGATCCAGACCAAGCCGCATCTTTCGTAGAGCAGACAGGGGTGGACGCCCTTGCGGTGTGCATCGGCAACTCGCATGGGCGCTCGGGCACCAAAGACCGCCTTGATTTCGGGCTGCTGGCGCGTATCAGAAGCGCCGTGGTTGTCCCCCTCGTGCTTCACGGAGCCTCGGGAGTTTCGGAGCCATCGATTCGCCGCTGTATTGACCTCGGCGTCACAAAATTCAACGTCAACGCAGAGTTGCGCGGGGCATACGTGAGCGCCCTGAGCCAGGGGTTGCACAGCCAGCCTCCTGACCTCGCTGAGCTGATGCGGTCCGCGACCGTGGCGGTGCGAGACGTCGTCAGCAACAAACTGCGTATCTTCAGGTCAAGCGGGAGGGCCGGAGGGATGGTGTAACCTGACGGGGAACTGCCGGATTCGGCGTCGCGCCTGCTGCTGGTCCCCCCTTGGAGGGAGATGGCGTACGAGTTCGTCGAGGGATTCCAGAAGTCCAAGGAGACGTAACGCGACAGCCCCTGGAGGCCTGGTCGAACTCGGGCCAGACCGAGCTCCCCCGGAGGATCGGTGGGAAGCTGCCGAGCGGGATGGACGCGCCCTCGCTGCCGAGGGGTAAATGCGCAAGCTATTGGGACGATGGCGCTGAAGGCCTCCGGCGCTTCAACGCTCAAATAAGGCGGAGGGGCAGAAGGAGCTGCTTGAGGGAGGGTCCTTCTTTGGGGGACGGCTCCGTGCCGGGCCTTGTGGGAATGGTCGGGCTAGGGGTGATGGGGAGCCGGATGGCGAGGAACCTGCTCCGTGCAGGGCATATGCTCGTTGTGTATGACAAGATTCCTAGCGCGGTGGAGGAGGCTGTGGGCGCTGGTGCGGCAGCGGCGAAGACGCCAGAGGAAGTCGCGAGGAAGTGCCGGACCGTTCTCCTTTCTCTCCCGACGACGGAGGTGGTACGGGAAGTCGTACTTGGAAAGGAGGGGCTTGTGGGCGGGCTATCTCACGGGGGAGTCGTCATAGACACAAGCACAGTAGACCCTGAGGTAGCGGTGGAGCTCTCTGAAGAGCTGTCTGCCAAGGGTTGCTACTTTCTGGACGCGCCTGTGAGCGGCGGACCTGAGGGCGCCGATAAGGCGACCCTTTCCATAATGGTTGGCGGAGATGCGTCAGCGTTCGAAAGGAGCGTAAGCCTCCTGGAGAAGGTCGGGAAGCACGTATTCCATGTCGGCCCGTCGGGGTCCGGCCAGAAGATGAAGTTGTTCAACCAAGGGCTCGTATCGGTGTACTTCGGGGTCGTATCAGAGTTGTACCCCTGGTCCAGGCGCGCGGGAATTGACGGAGATGCCATTCTGGAAGTGATACAGTCAAGTTGGGGGGATTCCCCGGTCTTCCGACACTTCATGTCAGTGGTGAGGTCAGGCGAGTTCTCCGACGGAGCGATGGTCAGGTTGTTTAAGAAGGATGTCACCCTGCTGTTGAAGAACGCGGAGGACAACGGCAGCAGGATCCCTCTGGTCAGGCTTTCCTTGAGGCTCTTCGAGCGGGCGTCCGAGTCTGGGCACGACAACGACGACGCGAGCGTCCTCTGCAAACAGTATGAATAAGCGCCCCCCGTCTCTCTTCATGAGGAAGCTGGGCCCCCATTCGTTCTCCTCCCGCTCGCCTCCTTACCTGGCTGTTGGAGCCCACTTCCTTGAAGCGCAAGCCGAGCGCAGGGACTGAGGCTGGAGACAACGGGTCGCGCTGGGGGAAAGTTGCCCCCCGCTTATACGCCTCCGTGGGAGGGTTCATCTGTCTTGCCGCCGACTGAGACGCTGTATGGCTGGAGTTGACCCACGAAGACGCCAAGGCGGGGAGGGTGTCGCGGTCCTTGATACCACAGCCTTACGAGGACTTCGGCTGAGACAGCCTGGGCATCAAAGGCTCCTCAGTCCCCTGTGCACTGGGAGCAGCACCGGCGGGCTCAGGGTCGGCACGTCTTTCATCCGATAAATCCGCAGCCGTGTCCTTGGAGGGGACAAGAGGGTCGCGGCTGCCGCCGTCCCCTCGACCTGGGCGGTCAGGGCGGGGTTGCGGCAGGCGGTTCAGGCTGGTGCTGCGGCCTCAACCAGGTAGGGAGGCCTATTCGGTGCTGACCGTGCTCTTCTGCTGACGCGTACAGGGCCGTCATCACTGCCACGCCGTACACTCCCTGGTCCACCGTGCAGAGCGGGAAGGGCGCCTCTGTTTCCCCCTTCTGGACCGCGTCCAAGACCAGCCCGTAGAACTCCTTGTATTGGACCGAGCCGGGCTGACCGCTGAAAGCCAACTCGGTCAGGGTATTATAGTCCTCCTCGGCTCCTATCACATGGAGGGAATTCCCCTCGACGTGGACGCCTCCCTGATCACCTTCTATGGCAATCTGCTGCGTGTCTTCCATGATGTATCCAGCCCAGCATGTCTCCAGGTAGGCGCTCAGACCCCCCTCAAACTCCACGATCCCAAAACCGACATCCTCAACCTCCACCGGTCCGGGGTAGAAGTCTGGCCTGGTGCGATACCCGTACCTCACTTCCTTCCTCGTCGAGAAAATGGAGTGGGTTCGGCCTGTAACCGAGACTGGTTTCGGAAAGCCGAGCATGAAGAGCGCGGCGTCGACGGAATGCGAACCGATGTCGAAAACTGATCCCCCATGTGCAAGTTCCTTCACAAGGAAGGTGGCGGTGGCGGGGACACCCCTCCTCCTGAGATACAAAGCGCGGGCGAAATAAGGCCTTCCCAGCTTCCCTTCTACCACCATGCGCTTCGCAGCTTGTACATTTCTCTGCAAACGCATCTCGTGCCCAACGACCACGAACTTTCCCTTGGACCGGGCTAGCTGTGCCAAACCGATGGCATCTTCGAGCGTCGTGGCCATCGGCTTCTCGACGACCACGTTGGCTCCAGACTCCAACGCCTGCTTAGTAGCGGGCGCATGGAGAGCATGTGGTATCGCGACGAGCACTAAGTCAGGACTTTCCTTTCCAAGCATCTCTTCATAGCTCTCGTAGAACTTGGGTATGCCGAACTTCTGCTGGACTGCACGCCCTCTCGAACTGTCAGTGTCCGCACATGCGATCAAGGACGCCGATTCGTTCTGCGATATCGCGGGTAGGTGTACAGCCTGGATCCACGAACCGCACCCTATTGCTGCGACTTTGAGTTTGCGAACCAAACCATCCTGGGCTCTGGCAGGCGGGGTTTTACGCTTTGACTTCATGGTATAGTACGCGGGGCGCCGTCCGCTAGACGGGGCCGTGGCTCGCCCTTTCTGACGTGAGGAGCCCTTCGACCGAATACCAGAGGCTGGCTACATGGCCCCTGTCCCGTCCAGGATAGCCGCGAGACTACCCTTGCCATGGCTGTCAGGGTCTGGCTGTTCGTTTCATGGTTGCTCGACCTTCACCACACTCCCCGTCTCAACTGACTTGAGCGCCGCCACTGACACGGCAAGGGCGCTGAAACCGTCTCGAACCGAGGCGAGGCTGTGCTCTGTCTTCCCCTTCAGAACCCACTCTTTGAACGCCGCTATCTCTCTATCGTACAGGTTCCCCTGAACCGCTTCGTACTCGTCAGCTGGTTTGCCTTGGGCTTGGAGGTGATACCCCCTCTCCAGCTCAGGGGTCCCGACTATCGAACCGAGGGGACCATGGATGGCTTCTGAGTTCGTCCCCTTCGTTCCTCTGGGGAGCCCCCAGCTGATGTCGAGGGAGAGCCAGTTCCCCCCTTCGTACCTGACGATGGTACTCAGCGTGTCCGTTGCGAGCTCCTTGATGGGCTTGACCTCCTCCTTTCCCCTGGCGAAGACGGTCCCCATGCTGAACACTTCCTTGGGCTGGGCACCCGTGAAGAAGTGAAGGAGATCAATCAGGTGAGGAGCGTAGTCAACTATCGGCCCTCCGTTCATGTTCTTGTCATTCATGGCAAGCTTGAAGCGCACTTCGGCCCAGTTCTCGACTGAGAATACGACAGGACTCCCTAACGTTCCGGCGTGGAGAAGCCCCCTTATCTTCAGAATTGATTCGGACAGTCTCCGCTGAAGGCCAATGGCTAGTTTCAGTTCACTCCGGTCTGCCGCCCTGACCATCCTCCGCCCCTGGTCCAGTGTGAGCGCGAGCGGCTTCTCACAGAGCGTATGCACCCCTTTCTTCACGGAGAATTCGAATACGTCGGCGTGCAGGTTAGCCGGGGTGCATACTGAGACGGCATCAGGTTTGAAAGATTCTATCCCTTCTCTATAGTCAGTGAAGAAAGTGCGCGCACCTGCCTCCTTCGCGGTCCCCCTAGCCCTATCCTCGTCGACATCCGCCACTGCCGCCTCGTCCACTCCTGCTCTGAGCCAGCCGTTAAGATGGTTCCTTCCCATAGCACCGGCTCCTACGACGAGTACCTTCATGGGGCCGAGGCTCTTCCAACGAAGATTTACGAGTTGCGCGCCAAGAGGGTGTGGGATAAAACTCGGTCGCCCGCGCCTCGCATGGGCTGTAAGAGTCGATTCTCGTCAAGAACACTTTGGTGCGAAAAGGTTGACAGCATTATGAAGCATAAATCGCGATAAGAGCCATTACCTCCCGGTTCCCTTTACGTCGCTGAATCGGAAGGAGTTCCTCTCTGCCGAAGGGGAAATCTGGTCCGACCACGTCCCAGCCTGTTCGAGTGGGAGTTCAGGGAGGGCCATTCTTTCATCTGGGTCGGCCGAGCCTCGCGCGCACGAAGTACGCAGAAGAGTTTGCAGATCCATCTCACGCGGTATTGGGGTGCGTCGGCCCAGAGGGTGCTGTGCCGACCTGAATCTCCAGGATGGTCAAGCTATGTACCAGCCGTCACTGAAGGACACGACACTAGTTCTGAAGCAGATGGAGCTGCTCATGTTGGCTGCGGCGTTGACAGGATTCCCGGGCAGGGCAACTGGCCACGAGGGGAGTTTCGCGAGCATTTCTCATTTCTACTTCGTTCTAAGCCAGTCGTGGTAGTCCTGCTCTATCTGTTCGGTCCATTTTGTATCGATTTCACCCGGCGTGTATCGCCCTTCCAAGAGCCGCTTCTTACCGAAGACGTCCCGCATGCGGATATCCTCGGATCTTTCGACGACCTCCTGGACCAAGTGAGGAGGTACAAAGACGACACCAGTCACGGTTCCAAGAACAACATCCCCTGGGAGGACGGTCGTCCGGCCAATCCGAATTGGTATGTTGACGCCGACCAAGGTCGTCTCGGAGATTGGCGTCGGGTCTATCCCTCGGCAAAAGATCACGAAATCAGGTTGAACGAGAATGCCTTGAAAGTCACGGACACCTCCGTCAATCACAGCACCCGCCTTCGTATGCGCGCGTAGCGACGTTGACAGGTTGTCTCCTACGAAAGTTCCTTCCTTGATCTTCCCGAACATGTCTACAACCATCACATCTCCAGGTACAAGGGTGTCTATGACCCACGAGTTTTGTCCCCCTATTCGCCCCTCCTTCCTTCCTGTATCTTCGACGAGGCCGTTCAGGTCGGGCCTCCTCGGGACCATCATGGCAGTGACGACCCTGCCAACGAGGATGCGCTCTGGGTGTGAACGTAACCAGTTCCCTTCGAACTGGTTGGTGAAACCATGCCCGTGGAGCACGCCCCAGGCCTGCTCAGTAGTGACATCCTTCATGCGTTCAACCAGTTCGTCTGGAACGCGCGGCCTTCCGTCAGGAAACCTGCCATACGGGTTGAGGCGGGTCAGCTCTATCACAGACTCATGCGGGTTAACTATGTGCACAATTTTCCCCTGTGGACAGGACGCGTTGCATCGTCGGTTCGGTTATATAAGACGAGTGACGCGCTTCGCCAGGCAGGTAGCTGGATCGCCGAGAAAGTAAGAAGGAAACGCGGGCCACGAGGGACTTAAATGTAATATAGAAACTGCCAGCAGCCGTCGGTTGAACTATGGCGAAGATAACAGGGCTGAAGTGCGCGGTCATAGGCCAGAATCCTGTCGTCAGGATTGCCACTGACGAGGACGTGAGCGGCTTCGCAGAGATAGAATCCAGCAAACCATACGTCAAACCCCAGGTGTTGTACTACGAAAAGTACATCGTCGGGCAGGATCCAACCGATGTCGAAAGAGTGATGCTGAGGATAAGAAAGCTCGGAAGTTTCAAGCCGTGGGGGAGCGCGGTTAGCGCCATCGAGACCGCTCTCTGGGACTTGGCGGGAAAGATTGAGGGAGTGTCCGTGCATAAGCTTCTCGGCGGAAAGATACGCGATCGGGTTCGCGTCTATGACGGCGCTGTGCGGGCTCCGCTGAAAGGGCACTCCCCTGAGGATTACGCGGAAAGCGTTCGGGGTATGAAACAAGCGAGGGAAGGCTTCACCATTGTGAAGGAGAAGATAGGCTTCCACTCTGCAATGAGAGAGGAAGTCCCAGATTTCTTCTATGGCGAGGTTGACAGAGGCTCTCTTTACATTAACCGCGGTTCACTGACAGAGAAGGGGTTGGCCCACATCATCGCCTGTGTAAAGGCGATGAAAGAAGTCCTCGGCGACGAGGTAGGGCTCGCCCTCGACTGTGGCCCAGGTTGGTCACTCACTTCGGCAATCCAGTTTGCGAGGGCAGTAGAGCAACTGAACATCATGTGGCTTGAAGACATGATAACAGGCGACTACACTCCGTATGTCTTGGCTGACGTCTACCGGGAGTTGACGAGCGCCACCAGCACCCCAATACACACAGGGGAGCAGATATACCTGAGACAGAATTTCATAGATCTGATAGAGAAAAGGGCCGTCAGGATAATCGGACCTGATCCCTGCGACATAGGCGGGATAGCGGAGTTGAAGTGGGCGGCAGAATACGCCGACCTGCACGGGATACAGGTCGCGCCACACGGCACCGGGAACGGGCTCATCGGGCTAGCAGCGCTCGTGCAGATGTCGGCAACCTTGCCCAAGAACTACATCGCCTTCGAGTATCCTGTTGGAAACCCGGCGTGGTGGTACGACATCGTCGACGGTCTCCCCAACCCCATCGTAGAAGATGGGTTCATCAAAGTCTGGGACAGGCCAGGAATGGGGGTGGGCCTCAACGAGAGAGCCACGAGGAAGCGTCTCTCCGAAGAAGACGAGGACTTCTTCGACTGAAAGCGCATCCCAGATTCGCTCGCAGGCAGTCACTCGCATAACACTCTGCGGATAGAAGCCGCCGACACCGAGTATCCCCGCTTCTGAATGCCCTCTTTGCTGCGCCGCTTTCTCGGGCGCAACATCAGACGGACCACGCACCCGCCTTGTTACAGCCTAGGAAAGGGTTCGACCTCTATCACCACCGTGTACCTGACACTAGGAGGGTGATACGTGCATAGCGCGAGAGGTGTGTTTAGGTCGAAACTTGCAAGAAGCAAAGAAGTAGCTCTGCTTTGACAAATAGGCGACCTTAGAGACAGTCTAGGTGCTGCCGGTTGAGCACGCTTCCATACTTCCGGGCGCAGACTATCCTGTCCACCTTCGAGGCGACGAGCCGAGCGGGCGTATGCCGTGGTGACCATCCCCGCAGCCGCACAGGAGAGACTCTCCGCATCCCAGGGACGGGCAACGCTGTACTCGGCTCGGCTATTCGGTGCTTCGGGACCGGGAAGACCGAAAGAACTGACGGATCGGCTTCTCCTGACCTTCATACCAAAGGGATACGCGGTGCAAGCTTTGCCCACAACAAGGAGGGAGTCCCTATGTTTCGGACATTTCTGCTTACACACCTGGAATCGTGAATGCGGGCGTCCGCGACGCCTTCGGTCCAAAGGAGCCCAACTCGATGCAGACGAGGAGTTGACCCCCATCGACATAGCAACTAGTGAGGGATTAACTATAAGAGCGCCTCGGACGTCAGTCTCGCAGCCGAATTGCTCCCAGTCGAAGCGTCTGCTTTCTCGGTCCCCATGCGCACGAGGGGTGGCGAGGTAGGAGTCTTGGTGTATGTCAAGAACCCCTACCCTTACCCAGTGCGTTTCAACATCTCAGGCAAACCGCAACGGGCGCAGCCAGGCTTCTCGCGTCACTTCTCCCAGACCAAGGATAGCAACCTGAGAGCAGATTTCGAAACCGGAGAGCACTTCGAATTCAAGTTAGGCTCTCCACCGCAACGGACCCATAGGATTCACTTGGCGCCGACTGTCCACACCGACTGGGGATACACAGACCTTCAAGAGAGGACCGAGGCGATACACGCTGAAAACATGGAGAAGATGTCGGCCATCGCGTCGGCGGGAGGGAAGTTCGTAGTCGAGGTGCTCGAACAGTCGGGGGGGGAGGGGATGAAAGGCATGCTCCGTCACAACACAGAGGGGAGGGTGGGCGTCCAGGCGTTCCCCCTCAACGTCCTCACTGGGCTCTGTGACCACGAAGAGCTGGTGAGGATGTTCTACCCCGTCAGAGAGCTCAGGAAGAGAGGATTCAAGATAGGCGTCGCAGCCCTCAACGACATCCCCACGGCGGTCTGGAGCCTCCCCATGGTGCTAAAGGGGGCGGGCATCGCCGCGTATATTCAGGCCTCCAACGCAGACAGAGGCCCGCTGCATTACCTCAACCAGGAGATTGAGTCGCCGTTCTGCTGGGTCGGGCCTGACGGCTCTGGCATCGTCTCTTGGTTCTCGGGGGGCTACAGGGGCCTGTTGTCTGGCTTTTCTGGATACAATCAGGGCGCAAGCGCCGGGCTCCTGGGAGACCTGGGAGAGGCCGAGGCAGGGATCGCTGAATTCTTGCACAACTTCGTATCCCGAGGGTATCCGCACGAGGATATGCTGATGTACGGGCTCTTCAGCGACAACGTCCCGGTCTCCGATAAGTTCGTGAAGGTCGTTGAAGAGTTCAGGGAGAAGTGGGAGAACCCATCCCTCGTACTATCGACCACCGACGACTTCTTCCGCAAGTTCGAAGGGGCCGAACTCAAGAGCGTGAAGGGGGACTTCGGGGACTACTGGGCAGACGGAGCCGCTTCGTCAGCCAAGGAGTTGGCCGTGAACAGGAGGGCAAAGAAGCTGCTCTACTTCCTTGAAGCACTTTTCGCGTTCGAGTATCTCAGGGGGGCTCCCTACCCCCGGTCTGAGCTCGAAACGATCCGGAGGAATGTCCTCTTCTTCGACGAACACACCTGGGGGGACCACGCTTCCATAAGCGACCCGCTCAATCCCAGAGTCCTCGAGGAGTGGAGGGTGAAGTCGCGGTTCGCCTTGGACGCGCTTAGCGGCGCTGAACAGATGTCTTCAGGGGAGTATGTCTCCAACCCTTTCCCATTCAGTGCGGAAGGCGTTGTGGGGAATTCCCATGTCGCCCTCCCTCCCATGGGGTCGGCTCCCCTCCTGGCGAAGAGCGTGGATGAAATACCCGTCCTAGGGAACGATGGCGAGTTCGCGACCCCGTTCTACTCACTCAGAGTGGAAGGGGGGAAGATCGTCTCGCTGTCTGACTCGGAATTGGGCGAACTCCTTGGGAAGGGCTTCGGATTTGACGAGTACGTGTACCTTGCCGGGGGGAAATCGACGGGCATGGAACGCACATACTATCCGGGTCCCCGTTCCCCGGGAGGAATCACGCCCCCAGCCTACGTGACATATCGCGAATACTCATCGAAGCTTGTTTCGGCCTTCGAAAACGACGACATCCTGGGGCTCGAAGTCGAGGCGACCGGCTATCTGGCGCGAATTCGGAAGAGGGTGATTCTTCCGAAGAAGAGACGCGAGGTGATAGTAGAGAACACCGTCAGGAAGACCCCCACCTTTGAGAAGGAAGGCATCTACTTCGCGTTTCCGTTCAACCTGAAGAGCCCGTCTTTCCAAGTGGAAGAGCCTGGGGTGGTGACGGACGTGGAGCGAGAGTACGTGCGCGGAGGGTGCGTCGAGTGGTTCTCGATGAACGAGTTCGTGCTGCTGAAAGGCGATTTCGACATCGCGTTCCACAGCCAAGACGCCCCCCTAGTAACGCTTGGAGAGCCGTTCACTGGCAAGTGGAGGCCGAAGGTGGAAGGGGACGTCTCCACACTCTTTTCCTACGTCATGAACAACTACTGGCACACGAATTACAAAGCGTCGCAGGGGGGCGAACTGGCGTTCAGATACAGACTGACTTCGTCCTCGCAACTGAGGCCCAGCAAAGTCCAGAGGTTCTTCGCTGGCCCTGTGATCGGCAGGCGACTGGACGCAGATCTCAGGCTCGAGCCTCCCGATGTCGCGGTCACCACAATCAAAAAGTGGGACCTAGGAGAAGGGATGGTCATCAGGCTCCTGGAAATGGACGGAGAAGAAAAGGTTCTGAGACTCGCTTCGAAGGCGCTCGTCGGTTTCAAGGCCTACCGCGCCAACCTTCTGGAGGAAATCATCGAACAGGTAGGTGTGGTGGAAGGGGATGGGATTGAGGTGAGGGTCCCCCCCAGGTCCTACGAGACCTTCGTCTTCGCGAGGAGCTGACCACGGACGCACTCGAAGGCCGGCGCTCCAGCAGGGCCCGGGGGAGCTCGATTACATTGTTCGCATCGTAGCGTTCACCAGGACTGAGGACGGCTTGGTTCCGAGCACCAGCCCTAGAGAAGCATGGGCCTAGTCAGAGACGCGCCCTTTCGGAGTCGGCTCCTCTTTCTTCCGGAGCTTCCTTCCCGGACAGGCCTCCGGACCCAGGTGTCCTGAGGAGTGGTTTTCGAGCAGCCACCAGCCCGCCGGAGTGCCCACTCCAGGGAAGGAAGACGCCTAGCCTTAAGCGGAGAGGGCAACCACGATGGTCGTTGCTGGGGGCTCACCCACACGACCCTGACGGTGGCTTCTGCGCCCGTCACCCTGCGCCCCCTCGCACTGGCCCCGTTTCCAATCTCCGACTCCTACACCGTGCCCTGCGTCGGAGGACGAGGGAACCCGATCCAGCGAACTTCGACTTCTTTTAAACCAGGCGTGGGACCTTTCAGGGGGAGCGCTTTGGGGAAGGGCGTCAAGGCTGGAACGAGGAGTGGGATTGACGGGCGGTGGGATTTCATTCCCAGGGCCCGGGCTCCTGGAAGCGCGCGGTCCGGACAGGCTCGGTGGCGCATCGCAGAGATAATACTGGAAGAAGGTCCCACTCCTTTCTGGCGTATGCTCCCCCAGCTTGGGGTGACCGAGGTTGTCGGGGTCCTCCCGAGGGGCTACGCCGACTGGAGAAGGTCGAGTTCAGAACAGCCTTGGGACTACTTCCCCCTCCGGAAGTACAAGCAGATGGTAGAAGAAGAGGGGCTGAAGCTCGTTTCCATCGAAGACAACCCTCCTATGGATGCAATCAAATGCGGGACCGAGGGGCGCAAGGACGAACTAGAGAACGTATGCCATCTTATCGAGAACATGGGGAGGCTGAAGGTACAGACGTGGTGCTACAACTGGACGGCGCATCTCGGTTGGATCAGGACTTCAACGAACCTGCGCGGGAGGGGGGGTGCGATAGTCACCGGCTTCGACGAGGAGGTGGCAGCGGATTCTCCGCCCTTCCCCGGGAAGGCGATAACAGCAGAGACCCTCTGGCGAACCCTGGAACGGTTCCTCAAAGAGGTGGTCCCTGTCGCGGAGAACGCAGAGGTCAGGCTCGCGATGCACCCGGACGACCCCCCAGTCCCCTCGATAAGGGGGGTACCGAGGATTCTGGGCAGTGTCTCCTCCTTCGACCGCCTGCTCAGGCTCAGTCCCAGCCACGCCAACGGAATAACCCTCTGCCAGGGGAACTTCACGCTGATGACCGAGGACCTTCCGTCAGTAATCCGGCACTTCTGTAAGACAGGGAGGGTATTCTTCGTTCACTTCAGGGACGTCCGCGGGAAAGCGCGCAGATTCGTAGAGACCTTCATCGACGAAGGTAAGACAGACACGGTGGAGTGCATGAAGGCATACAGAGATGCGGGGTTCGATGGAATCATGCGTTGCGACCACACCCCGACCCTCGAAGGCGACGCCGCGGAAGTCCCCGGCTATTCAGTCCTCGGGAGGTTGCATGCAATCGGCTACATCGTCGGACTCAGGGAAGCCGTCTTCGCGAAGTGAAGACCGCAGCTGGCGAGAGTTCGTGGTGGACGTCGCCGGAGAACACGCACGTGGAAGGTCGCTCGGACGGTTCATCTACCCTTGCGCCCAGCCCACGCTCCAATCGGAGGTAGCCCTGCCTTGGACCTTTCGAACTGGACCATGTCTCTAAGCCCTCCCCGGAGCCCTAGCTCTTCCCTGAAGCCGAGGTCCTCATAGAGCCTTCCGCACTCCACGTCGAGGCCTGAGGTGCCTGCGATCCCGGCCGAGATTCTTGTCGGTTCCCGCGTCTCCTCGAAGCCTATCACGGAATCTGGAAGGATGTTCGTCAGCCCTTCCACTACGTCGGCGGCTTTGAACGGCTCGTTGTTCCCCAGGTTATAGACGCTCCTCTTAATCGACTTCTCCTCAACTTCGATGCCGTGCACGAAGGCGCGTGCGACGTCCTTCACGTACAACCATCTCAGCTTCGCTCCCGAATAGGCGAAATCTTCGGGGAACTTCGCACTCTTCCCCGTGGCGACGTCCCGGACGAACGAGTTGAATTGGCCTGTGTACCCGGTGTATCTCCCCGGCCCCCAGGCAGCGGCAATTCGCAGGCAGAGTAGGTCGAGCCCGTAGGCGTCATGATAGTATTCGCCGTATTTCTCGTTCATGAACTTCGTGACGGAATACGGGTCCGCGGGGCACTGCGGGAAGTCGTCTTCGTCCACAACCATCGCAGGATACGCCTTTGGACCGCCATAGACGGTAATCGAACTGGCGAAGACAATCCTTTCGAGGTCCAGTATCCTTCCTGCCTCGAGTACGTTGACCATCCCGATGCAGTTGACCTTCGACGCCTTGGCCGGCCGCTCCTTGGATTCGATAACCACCATCGCCGCCAAATGGACCAAGTGCGTCGCTCTAGACCTTCTTATCGCCCCCATCAATTCCTCGATGTCGACCGTGTCGCCGTTCACAACTTTCACGTTACGTACCCCAACGAGATTCTGCATGTTGGGGTTGACATCGTACACCACCACTTCGTGCCCACGGTTCGCCAGCTCTCTGCAGACGAAGCCGCCGACCTGGCCCGTGCCGCCGGTAACGAGGACCTTCGCCATGTAAGCCCCTTGCCTCGAACGCGCTTAAATGGTTATGACTTTTGTGGGTCGGCTCCTGGTCTGCGCGAGTCGAGCTCGTTTGGATCGAACACGTCGCAGACGCCCACATCCACCACCCCAGACCTAAAAGGAGCGATGCGCGGGAATGCCGCTAATCAGATACCTTGCGTGGTTCGCCTCGTCGGCGCTCTGCATGCGCACCACCCTGTCCGCCTCCCCGCGCGCCGGTCGCGCTTCTACCCTCACTTGCCCCCCGAGGGTCCTCAAGTTGATGGCCTCCAGAGGCCACTTCATCGTGTCGCAGAAGCCGAGTCTGTTCCTGGGCTCCTGGCCGAAGATGTCGAACTTCCTCGACTTCGGTGCGGTGCGGTCCGACACTCCCGTCGACTTCAGCTCGCTGTTGTACCCCTTCTTGGCCGTGAGGTTCGGAGCATGCTCTCCCTTGCGCCTTCTTCCACTGCCTCCCCCCTGACTGGATGGCGCGGTTGACACGGGGGGAGTCCCGGACACAATCGTCCCCTCGGTCGAATTCGCGCTCCACCCCTCGGGAGCGACGGACGCTCCTGCCTGGAGACATCAAGGTCTCGCCTTCTCCTCCCCTTGCGTGGCGAGGCTTGTGGATTATCGGCCCTTTCCCGCTCGTCGCGAGCTGGGTCTTCGCAGCGTGCTAGCTGTTCGCTGAGGAACGCGTCTTCCTCTCCTTGGCGTCCTTCGGTCGGGGACGTCCTCGGCGGAGTCTACGAACGACCTGAGCCCCTGAAAGAACCGTCCGGGCTCCACCCTCCCTGCAGAGGGGGTCGAATTCTGCTACCTCGACGCCCTCGAACGCCCTGGACAGTTAGAGGGCCCCTAGCGAGCTAGGCGTAGCGGCGGTTCTGTCGGGCTATGCGAAAACGGGGAAATACTTCGCAAAGACAGAAGTGCAGACAAACAACCCATAGCCAGATTACGCGGAACACTCGTCTTCCGAAATGGAGCCAGAACTGTGCTTCTTGCGAGCCTCGGCCTGAACGCATGCATGGCTTCTATCGCCCTTCGGCGACAACAGGATTTCGGAGCGTCCCTACACCCTCGACCGACGCTTCCACGAAGTCGCCGTGCTTTAGGAAAGGTTCCCCCGTAGCCAGAGCCACCCCGAAGGGCGTCCCGGTTGAGATGACGTCCCCCGGCTTCAGCGTCATGCCCGCGGAAAGGTATTCCACTAGGTAGTCGATGCCGAAGACCATGTCGGCGGTGGTGGACTTCTGCATCACCTTCCCGTTCACTGACAGGGAGAGACTCAGGTTCAGAGGGTCCTTGACCTCGTCGCGGGTGACAAGCCAGGGGCCGAGTGGGAATGCGGTGTCGAGCCCTTTCCCCTTCACCCAGTTCTGTCCGTATTGGCTGCTCCCCTTCCACCACTGCGGGAACTGGAGGTCGCGGAAGCTGACGTCGTTGGAGACCGCGTACCCTGCGACGTGCTCCATCGCGTCCTCTCTGGCGATGTCCTTCCCTGCTTTCCCTATGATCACCGAGAGTTCGACCTCCCAGTCTGCCTTCTTTGACATCCGAGGGATGACGATAGGGTCTCCGTCCCCTATCAGGGCGTTCCTGAACTTTGTAAAGAAGTACGGCTCGGCGGGGGGCGCCATGTCAGACTCCTTGCCGTGCGCCCTATAGTTGACGGCGGCACATAGAATCTTTTCTGGTTCTGCGATGGGGCTCAAGAACTTGACCGATGCGATGGGACCCGCGAAGCCGAGTCCGGGCATCTTCGGGGCGGCAGATCTAAGAGAATCCATCTTGTCCTCGAGGAGATTCTCGACGCACGTCTCCTTCGCGAGCCCTTCGAAGCCTAGAGCCTCCGCGCTCCTGTTGATGTCGAGTACCCTGTCATCCTCCACCAGGCCGAGTGAGACATTCCCGTCATGCATGTAGCGGGCTATCTTCAATCTCCCTCAACTCCATCAAGGCCACATCGCGGTAGCAGTTGTCACCACCAGACCTTCTTCAGCCTCTCCTTGATTAGGAGAGGCTTGAGGAAAGACATCGCCTTCTCCAGCCCGTCTTCCCTGCTCATGACAGGGTCCTCATGCTCATAGCTCATCACGTAGTCGTACCCGACCTCTGCGAACGCGGTGAACACGCGTCTCCATGGGACTTGCCCCCAACCTGGGACCCTGAACCTGAAGCCTCTGTTGGGCCTCATCCACGCGCCGTGGGGTATGACCCCTTCGGCCCTCAGGGACTCTTCCACCAGCTCTGCGTCCTTGGCATGGCTATGGTAGATGCGGTCCCCGAACTTCTTGATGAATTGCACAGGATCAATCAGCTGCCAGACGAAGTGGCTAGGGTCGAAGTTGAACCCGAACTCCTTCCTCTTTCCGATCGCCTTGAGGGCCAGTTCTGAGGTCTCGATGTTGTAGGCGACCTCCTGAGGGTGGACTTCGTGGGCGAACTTCACCCCCTCAGAATGGTACTTGTCCATTATTTCCCCCCACCTCTCAGCGAAGAGCTTGAAGTACCCGTCGTACTCTTTCTCGTATGCAGGGGGGAAGTTGTACCAGGCGCTCCAGTTGGGGCACCCGACGAAGCCACAGACGACGGGGACGTCGAGTTGCTTAGCGGCCTCCGCGGTCTTCTTCATCCGGGCAATCCCGTACTTCACCTTCTCTGAGGGGGCCCCTTTGTAGATGGGGTCGGTGGAGGCGTCGTGGGGGCCGAGGACCAGCTGCCCTTCCATGTGGTTGGAGAGGGCTGAGATTGTCAGCCCGTACTTTTCTGCTAGCCTTTTGACCCTTAGGTCTCCCCTGTCTACCACGGCGTCTATGTCAAGATGCCTCCCCCCCTTCCACGCCACTAGCTCGATGGCTTCGTAACCGAGCTCGGAGACCCGCTTGGCGACTTTCTCGAGTGGAAGCTCATCGTACATCACAGTGAGGACGCCTAGCTTCATCCTAAACCGTGGGAGGAGAGGTCTATCGGGTGAATTTAAAGGTGAACCGACAAGCGGAGTTTTGAATGCCCGGGAGTTAAACGCGCCCTTTAGGAAGGACTCGGCTGCCGGGTACGGCCAGCCCCACGTGCCAGGCACGCCAACCTAGGCCAGCTTGAACGCATGGCGGAGGCTACACCTGGTCTAGAGCGGGACACGAGCTCCGTCCTCCATCGGTCGCGCACCCCCAGACGCTCGTGGAAGGCGAGCCCTCTCAGCGGGTTCCCCAAGCGGAAGACGGGCGTGCGGAGGCGTGGGCGTCTGCCGATGTCCGGCTTCGGCTCTCAGACCAGGCAGGCCGGAGACCTGGGGGGAGGCACGCGCCCTCCCCCTGGAATGAGGCCGAAGGACACGCACAGAATTTGTCCTTGCTCTTTCCCTAAAGTGAGCAGTCATCGCTCCGTGGAAGTTCATTCAGTGGTGGAGTCGAGCAGATTAGGTCACGGTTATCGCGTCGTGTCTTGCAAGAAGTCTCCCGGGAAGTCTGTGACCTTCCGGGCGATTTGGTGTAGATCGCACCGGTAGGCTGCTCGAGGAAGGCGCGCCATGGAGAGGAGCGCTTTCCTTATAATGCGAAAAGGTGTGGGCAGCAGGGTATGGACGAAACGAGTGTAGCGATAGTTGGTTGCGGAGTCATAAGTGAAATCTACCTCAAGAACCTCACGGGGCGCCCGGGCATCAGAGTCAAGGCGTGCGCAGACCTCATCCCGGAGAGGGCAGCTGCCAGGGCGGCGCAGTTCAATGTCCCGAAGTCGTGCAGCGTGGACGAGGTGATGGACGACAATTCGATTGACGTCGTCCTCAACCTTACCGTCCCGAAGGCGCACGGTCAGGTCACGCTCGCTGCCATAGAGAAGGGGAAGTCAGTCTACGGCGAGAAACCCTTGGCGGCCACCCGAGAAGAGGGGCAGGCTATCTTAAGAGCGGCGAAATCGAAAGGAGTCAGGGTCGGATGCGCCCCAGACACGGTCCTCGGAGGCGGGCTTCAGACGGCCAGAAAATTTGTCGACGACGGGCGCGCGGGGTTCCCCGTCGCGGCGACGGCGTTCATGGCGTCTCATGGTCCTGAGAGCTGGCACGGGGACCCAAGGTGGTTCTACGAACGTGGCTCAGGTCCGCTCTTCGACATGGGTCCCTATTACCTCACAGCTCTAGTGAACGTGCTCGGGCCGGTCAGGAGGGTCACAAGCTCGGCCAGGAAGTCATTCCCGGAAAGGATAATCACAAGCAGGGAGAAGTACGGGACGAAGATTAACGTGGAAGTCCCCACTCACGTGGCCGCCGTTCTAGACTTCAGGTCGGGGGTGATTTGTAGTCTCATGACCACATTCGACGTGTGGGCAGCCAACCTCCCCTGGATAGAGCTCTACTGCTCGGAAGGGACGGTGGAGTTCCCGGACCCAAACTCGTTCTCGGGGCCTGTCAGGTACAGGATGGCCCGGACAACCTGGTGGGAGAACCTCAGCGTTCCGTTCCGGAACACGACCAACATGAGGGGGCTCGGCCTGGTCGACATGGTCGAGGCAAGGCGCCGCGGACGGGAGCATAGGGCTAGCCTTGAAGTAGCGTATCACGTCCTGGATGTGATGCAGGCGATTCACGAATCCTCGGAGGCGGGGCGCCACGTCGAGATACAAAGCAGCTGTGAGAGGCCAGAACCCATGCCTGTAGGGGCGGCGGACTTCGTAGTGGACGCTTAACTGGAACCCGGCCGGAAGTAAGGTCCCCCCGCATCAGCAACCTGACACAGACGAGGCATCGAGTGACGAATGCTAGAAGAAGGCGGGTCGCCTGGCTCTTCCTCGACGCCTCAGAGAGTCCTGTTTAGCATCTTGAGGCTCTTATGATTGACGTTCTTCGTGCTAATCTCGTACACGTTGTCGTTCACGTCGAAGAGCACAATCGACTTTTCCTGCACGATGACGTTCCTCCTCCCCCTGGTGTTCACCACCGCATCCCCTTCCTTCGTGGACACGTGCCATACTAGTTCGTCACCCTTCACTTCTATCTTCTCGACGGAGTCGACCTCGAACTTCAACCTGTTGAACCTGAGAGCCTTCACCAGCGCGTCTTGCGACTCCGCGTCCAGGGACTCATAGTCTTCTATCACCGGGAGTGAGGGGGCCCTGTCCATCCCCTGGCTCAGGAGGACGAACCGAGGGTTCGAGATGGGGAAGGGGCTGACAGGCATCACGTTCTCGAACCTCTGGCTCCCAGAGGTTACCGTGACTCGACTCTGCCTGTTCCCACTTACGACTTTCGGAGAAGACAGTACGTACACGCTTGACTGCTGGTGGTCTACGTCTCCGCCGTTCTTGATTGCAAGCGGTCCCAACTCGGCGTAGTCCTGGAACATCTTCCTGAACTCCCCCGGGGTGGCGAGGAGCTCCCCTGGGGCGCCGGATTGGACAACCACCCCTTCCTTCATCACCACCACGCTGTCAGCCGCCATCGCCTCGCGGGCGTTGTGCGTGACGAGAATGGTGGTCTTCCCTTCGGCGACTTTCATCATGGTCCGGAAGACTTCGTACTCGCTCAGGACATCCAGCTGCGAGGTCGCTTCGTCGAGGATCATCACGTCAGGGTCCTCCATTATGGCCCGGGCTAGGGAGATCCTCTGCCTCTGCCCCCCCGAGAGCTGGGAGCCCTTCTCCCCCAGGCTTGTGTCGTACGCCATCGGCAGGCGCATTATCTCGTAGTGTATGTCCGATTCGACGCACGCAGTAAGGACCTTGCCTGGACTGAAACGACGCGGATCTTGTTCCATCGAGCCGTAGCTGACGTTGTACGCCACAGACGCGTCGAAGAGGAACACATCCTGAGGAACATAGGACACCTTCTCTCTCAGGTAGGCGAGGTCCACGTCGGCGATTGGCGTCCCTCCGATTGCGATTTCTCCTCTGTCCACCTTGTAGAATCTCAACAGGAGTTTCGCGATGGAGGTCTTCCCCGAGCCGCTCCTCCCCACGACAGCGACCTTGGTCTTCCCACGTATATTCAGGTTGAGCGCCTTGACGACCGGGTTGTACGGCTCGTAACCGAACCACACATCTTTGAAGACGAGGTCCCCGCTCAGGGACGGCCTGAGCCTCTTAGACTTGGAGTTGTCCTCCATTTCCCCTTCCATCACCTCGCGGAGCCTGTCACCAGAGGTGACAGCCTGCTGTATGAACGGCACGATGTTGCTCAGGTTGTTTATCGGGGCATAGAACTGGGCCATATAGGCAACGAAACCCACCAGAATCGCGTAGTTGACGCCATTGAAGAACACTTGGTTTCCGCCGAACCACCAGATCCCCACGGTCGCCACCGCGGTCACGAAACCGAGAAGGGGCCAATAACTCAGGTTCATCTTCGTCGCGTCTATCTGCGACTGGTAGAGGTTGTCGAGGGCGCTCGAGAGCTTCTTTGCCTCGAAGTCCTCCTTGGCGAAGGACTTCACCACGAAGAATCCTGGGATGGTGTCTGTGACCATTGCGGTCGCGTCTGCGCTCCTCCTCCAGTTCCTGTGGTAGGTCAGATGAGACCTCGACCTGTAACTGATGAGCGCGTAGACTATGAACGGAACTGGGATGAGCACGAATAGGGCGAGGTGGGGGTCAAGGAAGAAGAGGATGACACCTATGCCGATGAGGGTGAGGCCGTTCACCAGGAGTGTAGGGGTACCCCATACCATGAGCCACTGGGCGTTCCCCACGTCCGTGGTGAGCCGCGAGAGAATCCTTCCGGTCGTCATCCTTTCGACGAAGGTAGAGCTAAGGCGGGTCACGCGTTCGTATACGCGTAGCCTGAGGTCGTTGACGACGCGCTGTCCGAGGATGTTGAGGAAGTACCCCTGCCCGACTGTCGCCAGAGCGATGAGGGCGTAGGTGCCGAGGAGGACAAGGGTGAGGGTTTCGAAGAAGCCGAAATCGGTCGCCCCCGTCTTGAAGGAGTCGATCAGCAGGACAAGAAGGTACGGAGGGACGAGATTCAGGGCCGTGAGGATGACAGAGAATAAGACGCCTATTATCAGCCTCCTCTTGTACGGTGTGAGGAAGGTGAAGAGCCACTTCAACGTGCTTGACCGGCTCCACTTCCTCCCTTCCTCTCTGTAAGGCTCTATGATGCCTTCTCCCAGCAAGTGGTTGTTCAGAGCTACGGCGAACGACCTGAACTCGTTGGCCTTCCTCTTTGTGAAATAGGCGACCTCGAGGGGTCCTTCACCTTTCGTCTCGAGCACGAGCCTCGCAATCCCTGTCCCCTCTTCTACGTACGCCTTGGTCACTTCGGCAAGATTGACAGAGAGGGTCCTCTTCCCGCCCGATTCCACGAGGAGGATATCCCTGTCGACGAAGACTACTTCAGGCCTCAGCCTTAGACTACTGTCCAGGTCCGTTTCCAGTCGCAAGTTTGCTTGTCGGCACCACTTCCACGCCCGGGTTCTGGGTCAGGATATAAGGCTTGTCCTTGGTGGTTTCACAAATCAGAACGTGAACCGAGCCCGAACTGGACAGAATGGCGAGAATCCAACCATTCAACGAGAAAGTGCTGGGGAAGCCCCCCCTTTTTGATTTCCGAGGAGGATAGCCGCCAGCCGGGCCTGTAACCAAGTGAGGAGTCCAGCTCTTCAGTCGAGTCCAATCCGGATAGCCTACCTGCCGGAATCGATTCGCCTGATGGCCACCGGCAGGACAGGATTTGTTTATCTTGCGCTCTTACGCCGCCTCGCGCCATGGCTTCTAAAGTCGCCCTTCAACTGTACACCGTACGCGATCTGCTCAAGACACCGGAGCAGGCTGAGGAGACGTTGCGGAAGGTCCGCCAGATTGGGTACAATGCTGTGGAGCACTCGGGAGTGGCGTCGCTGGCGCCGCAGCGCCTCCGCGACCTCCTCCACGAGCTCGGGCTAGAAACTGTTTCCGTACACGTGTCCTACGACGAACTCACGCCTGGGACAGGGAAGGCCGAAGAGAGGTGCGCCATGTACGGGTGCAAAGAAGTAAGCCTCTCCAGCATGCCTCACGAACGCTTCAGGAGCTACCCGGAGCTCCGGAAGGAAGCTGCGAGGTTGACGGAGATTGGAAAGAAGCTCGCTTCAAAAGGGCTCAGGTTCTCGTATCACAGCCACTGGTTCGAGTACGAAAGACTCTCCGAAGGGGTGGGCCTCGAGATCCTATACAGAGAGACTGATCCAAAGTTCGTCAAGTCCCAACTCGACATCTGCTGGGCGCAGTACGCCGGAGCGGACCCCGCCAGATGGATCAGGAATCTGAAGGGGCGGGTTCCTACGGTCCACGCCAAGGACCTCGGCGTCAAGGATGGTAAGCAGATGACGCTCGAGGTGGGTGAAGGTAACATCAACTGGCCCAACGTCCTGGACGCGTGCAAAGAAGCGGGGGTGGAGTGGTACATCGTGGAGCAGGACAGCTGCTGGCGGTCGCCTCTCGATAGCGTGGCTGTCAGTCTGGCGAACCTGAACAAGATGGGGATACAGTAAGGCAGACACAGCGCTTTTCCTTACCACGGACAGACACATAGGCACCGAACGGGGTCGGAGGGAGACTCCCGCGAGGGGCTCTTCCCCCGGCGTCCCACCACCTGCTCTCGATAACGGTTTCCGCTCCCCTACCTCGTCAACGACCGGAGGCCCTTAGCCCGCGGGCGTGCGCTTTGGGGACAACTCTGCTAGATCATCCCGTCCGGGCCGGTGCCCCCCGACGGGGAGCGCTCCACGCTTCGCAACATTCTCTGCCTGGGAGCGTCCCAGGGGCCGGTCTTCAGCTATCGCCGGCGGAGGAGAGCGGACGCTCCCGACCGGTCAGACCGGAGGGAACTCTATGGTCCTGCCACATTTTCAGATGCGCTGATACAAGCCCGGGTGGCAGGCTCCCCGACCCCGAAGGAACCTCCACCCTCCCTGAGCAAGACCGGAGCGCCAGCTCTGGGAGCGGTTCGTCCCGCCGGAAGGACGGCCACCTCCTGGTCAATCGAGCGGGCCGACTCGGAGGTACCTCTTCAGTTTCCTTTAAGACGATACACGACGCTGTCGTTGTCTCCCCCTAGGTTGATATCGACTCCATGACGCATCAGGTAACCCCCGCCCAGACTCACTTTGCCCGGTTCGATTCCGTAGCGCAAGGAATGGCGAAGCCCTTCCAGCCTAACCGTCGTCTTGGCCGAGGCCTTGCTCAGCACGTGGGAAAAGGCGAAAAGGACCGCTTCCGTGGAGTCCCGACTCACGAACTCCCTGACGCAAATGCCATCCAGCGAAGGGGGAGCCAGTCTGTACAGGTCGCCATTCTGGACCACTTTCCTGATTGATTTGTAGAACTGCACCTTCCTCTTGGCGAGCTCGAACTCCTCCTTGTTCCACCCCCGAATGTCGAGGCTCATTGAGAGAGTACCCATCATGGCAAAATCGAACCTGTAGCCCAGGGAGACCTCCCTCCCTGTCAGGCCGTTCGTGGACCCGCCAACGCAGAGGAGCATCGTCTTGGGGGCGTACGCCATCGTGAACCCCTCGTGGGTGAAGAGCACCTCAGTCGGATCGGTGTTGTCGCTCCCGGCGAAGTGGTCGAACCTCTGGAGCGCGCCCAAGTCTATCCTCCCCCCGCCCCCCGAGCATCCCTCGAACAGGACCCCCGGGTGCCTGGACCTCAGGCGGTCTAGGATTTCGTAAAGCGCGTCGACATGCCTTACCCATACCTCCTGCTCTCTTCCACGGGGGGCCCTCTGCCAACCCGGCTCCGAGAAGTACCGGTTCATGTCCCACTTCACGTATTCTATGTTGTTGTCTCCGATGAGTTCGTCCATTGATTTCAGCACGTAGTCCGCGACCTCTGCGTCGCACAGATTCAGGACCAGCTGGCTTCTCATCTCAGTCCTCTTCCTGTTCGGGAAGTGATAGACCCAGTCGGGGTGGGCCTGGTAAAGCTGGCTCTTGGGGTTGACCATCTCCGGCTCCACCCAGATACCAAACTTCATCCCCATGCTGTTGACAGACTTCACCAGGGGGGTGAGCCCATGCGGAAACTTCTCCGGGTCTGGAACCCAGTCTCCCAAACCTCCTGTGCTGTCCTTCCTACCCTTGAACCAACCGTCGTCCACCACGAAACATTCGGCCCCGAGCCTGGATGACAGCCTTGCGAGCTGCAGGGCTCTCCTTTCGTCCACATCGAAGACCGTGGCCTCCCATGTGTTGAATATCACGGGTCTGACTGAACTTGCAAACCTCCGAGGCAACAGATTCCCGACTTCGAACCTATGCAGCTTTCTGCTGGCCTCTCCGAAGCCTCGGGAGGAGTAACCCGCAATGAAAGGAGGGGTCCTGAAGCATTCACCTGGTCGAAGTAGATACGAGAAGTCGAAGTCGTTGACTCCCCCGACCAGCGTCAGCTGCTGATACGTGTCCTGTTCGGCTACAATTTTCCAGCTCCCACTCCAAGCCAGACAGCCGAACCACACGCCTCCCTTCGCCTCATCCGCGTCCCCCCTGTCCACGAAGAAGACCGGATTCGCCTGGTGGCTTGTTGTCCCTTTCCTGCTTTCTATGACCTTCTTTCCAGGCGTGAGGATGTCCCGTTCCAACCGCATCTCCCTCCCCCACGCCCCGGCTAGGTGTGTCAGCCTCCAGTCTCTCCCCGACGGCAGATACCATGCAGCCGACAGCACGCTCTCGATACGCATTGGATGCCTGCCCACGTTGAGCACCTCCGCGTGTTTTGCCAGCAGGTCGTATCCGTCGTACAACTTGTAGTGGAGCCTCACCTTAAGGCCGTAAGCCTCGTCGCCAAGCTCTGCCACAACGTCAGATCTTGACTTCCCACAGGAAACTTCTAGGAACGCGAGGTCGCAGTCCCTTACCCTGTCGTTGTATCTCACCTTGAGGCATGCTTCCCGGTAATGTGGTCCCCCCCAGGCAGGGTACTCTTCCCTCAGCATCTTGCTCTGGAGCTCGAAGGGGTATCGCATCCCGGCCGGCCTGGCGAAGTCTGTCTCGTCGTCGATTCGAGAACCCCAGTAGATGTTAGCCAGTTGGCCGCTGTCGGAGAGGCCCATGACATACGACATGCCTTCGGAGTTGAGAGACCAGACTCTCCCCTTTCGCTCGGCATATGGCCGCGGACTCAGCCGTCGGGTGGGCATCTCGCGCCCACCGCTGAGTCACCAGTTATAAGAGGATGGCAACGGTCTGCGCATGAGACCATGGGCCGCGCCTTATGGCGACCGGGGCGAATAGGAAGCCGGCTGCGCGTAAGGCTCTCAGGGTGGCGTGTTGAGACGGGACACATGTGAAATCACGCCGTTCGAGAGCGATGAGATAATGAAAGACGGCCAGTCGCCACCAAGACTTCGGCAGAGTCTGTTTCCGGATTATCTCTCGACTCGCCCCCGATGCCGTCCCCCTCCCGGCTCGACCTTCATCTGGCCTTTCCACAGGCGATTGCTTTCAGCTAGGCGGAGGACAGGAAGGGCTTCCTTTCATTCCGATGGAGTGGGGCGTACAAACGGAGGGCCTTGTCCTCAGGCGTGTTTATCTTCGAAGGAATGCCGGCCTATGGGGTTGGGGGGCAAGCCTTTCGGGAGGACGGAGTGGATGAAAAAGAAAATCGATGGCGGGGCGTATGAGTCTTCGTCAGTCTTCGACGTGGACGGGGACGGGCGCCTGGACGTAGTCTGCGGGGCCTACTGGTACGAGAACCCACGATGGCAGAAGCACAAGGTCTGCGATGTCAGGGCCTTCGGGGAGTACTATGACGACCTTTGCAACATACCGATGGACGTGGACGGGGACGGATACACCGATTTCGTCACAGGAGGGTGGTGGGGTAAGGAGTTAGTTTGGCGCTGTAACCCCGGGGGAGCAGAGAAGGAGTGGGAGACCCACTCCATAGACGGTTGTGGATCCATCGAGACGGCGAGGGCCTGGGACGTTGATGGGGACGGGGGACTCGAGGTAGTCCCGAACACTCCTGATGGCGCGCTCCGCGTGTACAAGCTCACGAGGGACGGAAATGGGAGGGGTAAAGGGACATTCAGCCGCCATCTTCTATGGGACGGCCCCTCAGGACATGGGTTGGGGTTCGGAGACATCGACGGAGACGGGAGAGGAGAATTCGTCCTCGGGAACGGATGGCTCGAACCTCCGAAGGGACCTCTGGAAGGCAGGTGGGCCTTCACCCCGTTCGGGTTCGATATGGGGAGGGCCAGCGTCCCGATCGTGGTGTCCGACATTGACGGGGACGACGCTGCCGAGATGGTAGTTGGGCAGGCGCACGGTTACGGGCTCGACTATTACAAGAAGAAATCGGGTTCCTCCGGCCCCTGGGTGAAGCACTCCATTGACCCCTACCACTCCCAGTATCATGAACTGGCCCTCGCAGATGTGGACGGGGACGGCGCGGCGGAGATCCTGACGGGAAACAGGTACAGGGCGCACTGCGGAAACGATCCAGGTGAGACGGAGGTCGTGGGGCTATATTCATTCAAGTGGAACGGCGAGTCATTCACCAAGCAAGTGATCGACCACGGGACGGTCCCTTCGGCGTCAGGGACAGGCATCCAGATGTCTGTGTCTGACCTGGACGGGGACGGGCGCCTGGACATTGTGGCACCGGGAAAGGAAGGTCTCTACATGTTTCAGAACCTTGGAACGGAAGGCACGGGTCGGACGAAGAGCAGGGGAGGGTGATTCGCGTGCCGAGGGTGAAAGTAGGGTTCGTCGGGGTGGGGAGGATGGGTCAGAGCGCCCACTTACGGAACTATGCGGCGCTTCCCGGCTGCGAGGTGGTGGCTATCGCTGAGCTAAGGCCAGAGCTGGCAAAGGCCGTGGCCTCGAAGTACGGCGTTCCGCGGGTCTACCGGACCCACATGGAGATGCTCGCGTCGGAAGAGCTCGATGCCATCGTTGCGCCCCAGCAATATCTTAACCACTGGGCGCTCATCCCGGAACTCCTGAAAGCAGGGCTCCCCCTGTTCGTCGAGAAGCCACTGGCAGGCTCGGTCGACGCGGCGCGGAAGCTAACCAGCGAATTGGGGCGGAGCAGGTCCTGGGTGATGGTAGGCTATCACAAACGGAGTGACCCCGCAGTAGTCCGAATGAAGGAGGAGGTGGAGAGCTGGGTGAAGAGCGCGGAAGCAGGGAGTATGACCTACGTAAGGATAACGATGCCACCAGGGGACTGGATAGCAGGGGGGTTCGATGACCTGGTCAGGACCCAAGAAGAGCCGCCTGAGTTGGAAAGGGAACCGCTACCGGCGGATATGGACGGGAAGACATACAAGGAGTTCCAGTCCTTCATCAACTACTACATCCACCAGGTCAACCTCCTTAGGCACCTCCTTGGTGAGAGCTATGACGTGGAATACGCGGACCAGTCGATGCGGCTTCTCGTCGCAAGGAGCAAAAGCGGCGTTCCAGCGACCATAGAGATGCGTCCATACTCGACTTCCCTCGGATGGCAGGAGTCGGCCTTCGTCTCTTTCGATCACGGGTGGATCAGGGCCGACCTCCCTCCCCCACTCGCGAGGGGGGTGCCCGGCTCCGTGACGATTTTCAGAGATTTCGCGGGCGTCCCTCCTTACACCCTCACCCCGGAGCTGCCCCCCATCGACGCGATGCGCAATCAGGCCGCGAACTTCATAGAGGCCGTAGATGGGAAGTCCAGGCCGCGTTGTGAAGCCTCGGAAGCGTTGGAAGACCTAGTGGTAGCGAAGGACTACTTCAGAAGGCTGAAGACGCGCAATCAGGTCGGATGACCGGAGAGGTGAAAACGGGCCTGAGGAGAGACCAGGTTCATCATAGACCCCCACGTCAAATCCTTTGCAGTCGAGCGGACTACACCTCTGAGAGAGGGATGCGTCACCATCTGCTCTGAGATAGGCTCCGAAGGGGAGCGCAAGAAAGGGTGGGGCGTTGTCTCCGCGGTCGTTACGCCATATGCGAGGACGCCTTGTCATCATTTATTACGGGACGTGCCGGTACCTAGCGTGGCATGAAAGCAACGCCTGTTCTCCTTCCGTATGGTTCGCCGGTCCCTGACCTGAAGGGAGGGGTGGCTACCCCTAACCTCGTCTACGACCCTGTCAGGGACAAGAAATGGATGGTTTTCACAGGATGGTCCGACCCCAAGGGGCTGAAGCGAGAGTGCTACGTGGCGGCGATGGACGACGCCATGAACGTCGACCTGAAGACGTGCAAGAAGATACTCCCCATGAACTTCCCTGTTGAGACGAACTATACGAATAACACAGTCCGCTGCGCCTTCAACCAGGCTAGGGACGAATACTACGTCACATCATCCCATGGCCCGAAGATCATACTCACCGTCTTCGACGGGAGGTGGGAGAGGAAGGGGCACAAAGAGCTCCTGGACTTCGGCAAGGTCAAAGACGCTGGGTTCCCCGTGAGGCCGTTCGGGGTCTACGGCGCCGGCTCCTCTGCCCTCGGGGTGTCGCCGAACCTCGCGTCTGACGCAGTCGATGTCTACATGGTCAGAGATTTCGATGATGTCTCGAAAGCCAAGGCGGAGAACCTCGGAGAGGTGGCCCGCTGGGGGAAAGGGAACGACGTGATAGACCTTGTGACCGTGCCTAGGTTCCAGATCTTCGTCGAGCACGACACCCCGTCGAAGTGGGCGCTGCAGACATACGTCGGACCTACGCCAGACGAAGTGACAGCCAACGACTACTCTAGCATCGCCACCCTGGGAGCGTCAATCATGCCCCTGCTCGGGCTGGACGACAGTTTCGTCCAGATAGGTCACCCCCACTACACCACCCTCCCAGACGGGCGGCCCAAGATGTTGGTAGCAGCGTTTAGGGACTCTTGGAGTACCCAGCGAGACACGTCGAAGGAGGGGTACCATCATGAAATCTGGTCGGTCGGTGTGAAGACGAGCGTATTCGACCCTAGGTCATACCCAGAGCTGAAGGGCTCGTTCGCAGGGACCAAGAGCAAATGGTACTATGTCGCCGGGGGAAGGAAGCTTCTCGTCCATGCTAGCGCCCCCGGGACTCTGGAGTCGGTCCTGTCACTTTCAGACGACCCTGCCGCGAATGATATCACGAAGGGATTGAACGTGATAGATTCCCCTGCGACTTGGGTCAGGCTCTCGTTCTCAAGCACGGAACGCGCTACTTTGGTCGTGCGTCACTGAGTGTCCCTCTAGGTCGACAGAAGAGGAAGGAGAGCGAGGAGCAGCCGAGGAGGAAGTATTGAACGACACCATCCGTCGACGGTCCTGGGTATCGGGGCGATGATACGTTATCCGCCATTTACGTGGCCCCCTGTGCACGCACATTAGGCGTCAGGACTCGAGCAGAATCTTCGAGAAGGGGGACCCCCGCACGAGCTCCGCGAAGGCTTCCCCGCCCTTGGCGAGCTCCCTGACAACCATCCACCCTCCTGAAGTGTCAAGAAGGTTCCCGGACAACATGACGCCTCGCCGGAAGTCATCGTCCGCATAGGAGAAAGACCCCTTGACCGCTATTTCACTTCTGACCACCACGTTCCCGGGGAGAATGGTGTCATTCTCGTGGAGGCCGATGAAGACTACGGTCCCGCCTCTTCGCACGCTCTCTATGGCGAGCCTTCTTGTCTGCCCGTGCCCTACCGCATCGATTACTCTTTCGAACCCCCCGTTGGCCAGCCTTTTCAACGAAGTGTCCGCGTCCTTCCCCGAAGTGTCTACGACATCGGTAGCACCCCACCATCTCTTCGCTCCGTCGAGGCGTCTCCCGTTCACGTCGGCGACCGCAACTTCAGAAGCGCCGCTGGCCGCTAGTACCCGGGCGCACATGAGCCCGATTACCCCCGCCCCCATGACCAGGGCCCTGTCCCCCACCCTGACGCCGGAGTGCCGGACCGCCCTGATGGCGCATGCCAAGGGTTCAACGAGGGCCCCTCTAACGGGGTCGGTGACTGGATAGGACGCCGTCGCTGGGACGTTCACGTAGTCAGCGAACGACCCGGGGACCTGAATCCCTATGACCTTACGGTCAAGGCAGAGCTGCCGGTCACCGGCGAGGCAGTAACTGCACTTTCCGCAGGAGAGTAGGGGGTTCACCGTCACCAACCTCCCGGCCATCCCGTCGGGGACACCCTTCCCCACGTCCCGCACCGTCCCGGAGAACTCATGCCCCATTACGAGCGGGGGTTTGCGCAGGTCGTTCTCTCCGAGATACCCCGACAGGTCGGAGCCGCAAATCCCTGTATGGCTCACCTCTATGGTCACCCATCCTTCAGGCGGCCCTTCCTTGACGACATCTCGGAGCTCCATCCTGCGGATGCCTACCCACACCAAGGCCCTCAAATCGAAAGCGCCAAGGGGCAGTCGGTACATCCTTTAATCCTTCACCCCTCCACGGGGGCAGCGAGAGGTTCGATAGTCACGAGGAAGATAACTGAAGTGCGGGCGTATTACTCTAGTGGAGGGGGAGGGGACTATCACGACCAAGACAACAGGCACTGGATAGTCGGTAAGATTTCGACCCCCATGTCGAGGTATCCCGAGTACAGGGCGACCAGGAAGTCGTGGGGGATCGACGTCCTCGGAACCCTTGTCGTCGAGGTCGAATCGGACGACGGGACCACCGGGTTAGGGGTGAGTACGGGTGGATTCCCCGCTGCCTGGATTGTCGAGAACCACCTATCTCGGTTCCTGCTGGGCAAGCGCCCTGACCAGACAGAACTGATATGGAACCAGATGTTCCTCTCGACGGCATACTACGGGCGGAAGGGGCTCGTGATGAATGCGATATCTGCGGTTGACCTGGCCCTCTGGGACCTCCTCGGCAAGCAGCGAAGCGAACCGGTCTGTGAGATGATTGGAGGAACGGTCAGGGAGGAGATGCCCATGTACGCGACGGGGCCCCGCCCTGACCTAGCTAAGAAGATGGGATTCGTGGGGGGAAAGCTTCCGCTGATACACTCTCCCGCAGAAGGGGAGGAGGGTTTCAAGAAGAACGTATCAGCCTTCCAGGAGATGAGAAACCGAGTGGGGGAGGAATTCATGTTGATGTACGACTGCTGGATGAGCCTCGACCTGCCATACGCCAAGAAGCTTTCCCACAGGCTGGCCCCCGAAGGACTGAAGTGGATAGAGGAGTGCTTCCTCCCAGATTACTACTCCGATTACGCAGAGCTGAGGCGCTCCGTCCCTCCGGGGGTTCTTGTTGCGACCGGGGAACACGAATACACGAGATATGGTTTCGCGCAGTTGCTCGAGACGGGAGGGGCGGACGTCATCCAGCCGGACGTGACCTGGTGCGGTGGCCTCACCGAGCTCCTCAAGATCGCTTCCCTGGCCGACTCCAGGAGGGTCTTGACCATCCCTCACGGGTCAAGCGTGTACAGCTACCACTTCGTGATGACGAGGGAGAACACCCCTTTCGCTGAGTTTCTCATGATGGCCCCGGATGCGGCTTCTGTCGTACCGATGTTCCACCCCCTGCTCTTAGACGAACCCGTCCCGCAGGGGGGGAAGGTCAGACTCACCCGAAAGCCAGGGTTCGGAGTCAGGCTGAACAAGGCCATCGAACTTGAAAGGATGAAGATGGACACCAGCAAGAGGGGGACTGAGCGTCGCCGTTGACGGTCAAGTCTAAATCGATGGCTGTGGTGGAAGCCGGGAAGCCGCTCATGCCCATGGAAATCGAGGTCACAGAGCCCGGAGAGGGTGACCGGGGGGTCGTATTGAAGATGGGCGGGGCTGGGATGTGCAGGACAGACCTCAGACTCTGGCGGGGAAAGGAGCCAAGACCTGGATACGTCCTGCCTTTCGTCCTCGGCCATGAAAACGCAGGCGTGGTATACGAAACGGGGGGTGGAGTCGAGGCATTCAAGAGAGGGGACAAGGTCGTGGTCTATGCTGTCTGGGGGGACCTGACCTGCAGGTACTGCAGACAGGGTTATGTGATGCTGTGCAAGAACCAGAAAATCCCGGGGCAGTCATACTACTACGGTGGGTATGCCGAATACATGTATGTCCCAGACTCATCCTTCCTGGTCGGTGCGGGTGACATCGACCTCGCTGAAGCGGCGCCGTTAGCCGACGCCGGGGTGACCTCCTATTCGGCGGTGAAGAAGGCATTGAGCAAGACGGAACCAGGTTCTCTCCTGATACTCTACGGCGTCGGGGGGTTGGCTGGCTACGCCATCCAGCTTGTTAAGGCGCTCGCCCCGGCTTCGAAGATCGTTGCAGTATCAAGACGGAAGGAAAAACTGGAATGGGCCATGGAGCTCGGGGCTGACGAAGGAATCACCCCCGAGAAGCTGAGGGAGACCGTGGATAGGGAAACGCATGGAGAGGGGGCGGGGGCAGCGGTCGACTTCGTCGGGACCGCGGAGTCGACAATGAACATAGAGAAGATTCTGGAAGGGGGAGGATGCATAATAGAGGTCGGCATGGAAGGCGAGAACCTGGTGATGCCTACTTTCGGGACCACTGTCTGGGAGCACGAGCTCATCGGCAGCAACTACGGCACCATCGAAGAGCTCGCCGCTGTCACAAAGATGGCAGCCGACGGGAAGATAAACTCCTACATCGTCAAGAAACGGCTATCTGACGTCAACGAAGCAATTGAAGGCCTCGACCGGGGGGAGGTCCTTGGTCGTTACGTGCTTGTTCCTTAGAGGTGCGGGAGCCGTTGATCAAAAATCTCTGGATGTTCAAGGTCGGTGAGCATGGCGATGTTCCAGCCCCGGAAGTGTATTGGATGCAGGGGTTCGGGGCCTGGGTGAGACTGTCCTTCTACTCCTTCCTCGTAGATACCGCGGACGGGTATCTTCTGGTAAACACAGGGCTCCCCAAAGACCTCACGGACCGGAACAACTTCCTCAAGAAGTGGGCGAATGACGACAGATGCAAATTCACTGTCTCCGAGGATCAGAAGATTGAGAACGCCCTGAAGAAGGCAGGCGTAGGGCCGGCGGACGTGGCTCATGTGGTAGTGACCCCGGTGCAAGACTACACAGTCGGGCGACTGGACCTCTTCCGGAACGCCCAGCTTTACTTCTCGATGCGTGGTTGGTTCGAGGACGTTGTGACCCCAGGCAAGTCGGCATTCATCTCTCGGGACGTGTTTCTTCCCAAATACGTCCGCCAATTCCTCTTCGAAGATGCCTGGGACAGGATAAGGCTAGTCGAGGACCAGGAGATAGTCGAAGGGGTCTCGGTCAGATGGACCGGAGGACACCACAGGAGTTCTATGTCGGTCCTCCTGCAGACCAAGGACGGCATCATCAGCATCACCGACTCAGCCTTCACCTGGAAGAACCTGGAGGAGAACATCCCCATAGGTATCGCGGAGGACGTTGGCGAATGTCTTGGCGCCTACTCTTATCTCAAGATGGTGAGCAAGAGCATCATACCTGCATACGATCCTGACAACGTCGTGAGGTACAATAGATACTTGCTTCGTTAGCCTTGTCGCTCATACAGACGCCGCTCTTATCTTCCAGGACCGCTAAGGTTAATCTAGACTCCTTCTAGGCGGTCACTGTTCAAAAATGAAGCTAAGAATCTCAGACGTCAAGGCGGCGTCAGTAGAGGGCAACTACCAGTGGACGTTCGTCAAAGTATACGCGGGGGACTCGTTCGGCATCGGCGAGGGTTTCCCGGCGCCCCAGCTAGAATCGGTAGTGAAAGAGTATTCCCCGCTCATCATAGGTGAGGACGCCTCTGACCTGAGGAGGATTATGGACAAGCTAAGGTGGGCCGCCATCCCCCACGGCCCCTGGGGGGTGAGCTCCCATGCTTTCTCAGCCATCGAACTCGCCATCCTGGACCTCCTCGGGAAGAACCTCAACGTGCCAGTCTACGACCTGCTAGGGGGGAAGTTCGGGGACAGGGTGCGCGTTTATGTCGACACTCACGCGGGGAAGTCCCTCGAATCCCTGAGCAGGATAGTAGTCCCTATCACTCCCAAGTGGGCGAAGGAAGCGGGTGCGAAGGAGGCCAAGGGAGAGGAGAACGTCCCGCACCACGGACGCCTCGCGCCCATGGACTATTCTGACGAGTACAGCCCGGCCGCGTATGGGGCGAGAGCGAAGGAGATGAAGAAGGAAGGTTACACCGCGATAAAGTTCGACCTCGATGTCCCCACTCCTTACACTACCGTCCACTCACAGGAGATCGGCTCGCTGAGCAACAGAGAGGTCGGGTACCTGGCCGACCTTGTCTCGGCTGTTAGAAAGGGAGCGGGCGATGACACGGACATCCTTTTCGACCTTCACTGGAAATACGACGTGAAGAGTTCAATCGCTCTGGCCAAGGCTATCGAAAAGCACGGGGTCATGTGGTTGGAGGACCCTGTCCCGCCTGAGAACGTGGCACTACTGAGGGAGGTCACTTCGGCTACTAGCGTCCCAATAGCGACGGGTGAGAACCACTACGGGAGATATCAGTTCGCCGAAGTGCTCAAGACAGGGATACGGGTTGTCACCCCGGACGCGGCCAAAGCAGGGGGCCTCCTCGAATGCATGCTGATCTCGCAGATGGCTGCTATGGGGGAAGTGACAGTCTCTCTGCACAACATAAGCAGCCCCATCGGGACAATGGCACAAGCGCATCTCATGGCCGCCATCCCCAACTCAGGGGTTCTCGAATTTCATGGTCACGACGTCCCCATCTGGGGGAAGATTGTAAAGCGAGGGGACAGGTTGATCCAGAACGGGTACATCACCCTTGGGGACGAGCCTGGGTTTGGCGTCGACCTAGACGAGAAGGTAGCATCCAGATACGCTCTCGGCGGCAAGTTCGACCTCTGAGTGGCGCGGTCCCGCAAGCGTGGCGAGAGACGCAGAGTGGTCACTTCGCCATCGCTGTCGCCATCCTTCCTGCGTTCCGCGTTTCTTCAGCTTCGGTGGACGAAAGTCGCTCTACACGACGGCGCGACATGTGGTCCGAACACGCCGTGGGAGGTTCGTCCCGACGCTCGCCCCGCTCGTACTCTAGGTCCCTTTCCCTGTCCCTAACGAGCCGCTGGGCGCTGACGCCACTGGGGCTGGGAGGCTCTTGGTCGCGCTGGGGGTCTCCTTATCCACCGCAGTTTTGGTTGGGACGGGATTCCGGGATTTCTAGCGCCGTCTTGCACGCTCTGAAAACAAAGGAGCGAGGGTCCCCGTCTAGTACGAGGCACCCTCGGTGGAAGCAGATTCGGCAGACGGGAGAGACGAGGGGATGTCCGGGAACTTCTCGCGCATGCGCGTCTCCGCCACGGCCGAGGCCTCGGCCAAGATCTTCTCGGCGTCCTCGTTGGCGGCTTCGAAGTTGAGGGAGTACCCACCTACGGTCCCTGCGTCCACCAGGATGCTGCTGAGCAGACCAGAGATCTCGCCGATCTCGTTCTCGGCCTCTGGCAACACGCCCACCAAGCCTTGCTTGACGTTGCGTATCACAGACATGGCCGGTGTCAGGGTGACGACGATGTCACCCAGCTCTGTGATGGTGTTGAGTCTGAGCACTATCTGCTCCAGAGCGAGCTTTGCCTGGGTGACCATCTTGTTCATCTTTCTGATCTCGGCAAGCTCGTTCGCGAAGACGGACGCGTGCTGTGTGTCGTGCTTCTGTAGAGAGCTAACGACCTTTGTGAAGATCGAGTTGTCTCTCTCTCTGAGTTTGGTGGATGTGGAGTCGAGTTTGGCGACCTGGACTTGGATTTGGCGGACTGCGAGGTCTAGCCTCGGCTTCAGGGGCCCGGGGTTCCTCACGGAATCCCTCACCCGAGTTCCGAAACTCTGGCTGTTTTGCTTTTCCCATTTACCTGCGAACGTGGACATAGGTAGCTTCGAGCATCAACGGTCCCAAATTCTCTAAGTGGGGAGTAGTATAATCTGGTTCACCAACTCATTAACTATTGTTCTTTTTTCTTGACACGCGGTCAGAGGCCGAGGTTTTTCTCCCCCCCTGGCCGGCGTGGTGGCGTGAAGGTCGCGATACTGTCGGACGTCCACGGGAACCTTGAGGCCCTGAGCGCCGTCCTCCGCGAGGCGGGGGGGCTCGAGGTGTACTGCCTCGGGGACTACGTCGACTACGGGGCCCAACCCAACGAAGTCATCGAGGCGCTGAAGGACGCGGGGGCCAGGGGCGTGGCAGGGAACCACGACGTGGCCGCGCTGACAGGTGACAGGTCAGGGTTCAACGCGAGGGCGGCCATGGGCTCGGTCTGGACGGCGGACCACATCACAGAGGAGAGCAGGCGGTACCTCGAGGGGCTTCCCCTGGAACTGAAGGAGGAGATGGGCGGGGCGCAGGTGTACTTCGCCCACGGGAGCCCGGACGACAGGCTGTGGGAGTACGTGGACCCGAGGACGCATCAGGACCTCTTCGGCCACTACCTGGATAAGGTCGGGGCCAAGTCCATCGGGCTGGGGCACACCCACGTCCCCTACGTCTGGGAGGACGGGGGGCGCACCGTGTTCAACCCAGGCTCGGTGGGGCAGCCCAGGGACGGCGACTGGAGGGCGGCGTTCGCTGTCGTCACCTTCGACGGCGGCCGTGTGGAGGTGGAGGAGAGGAGGGTCGAGTACGACGTCGAGGGGGCGGCGAAGAAGATACTCGACGCCGGGCTCCCCGAGTCCTTCTCTCAGAGGCTGCGCGCCGGGACATGAACCCTCGTGGGGGACTCGGCCGGCCCCGAGGCGCAGGACTGGCCCCCTGGGCGAGGTTATGCTTAAGACCCCCGCCGGGCGGACTTTAGGCGGGAGTCTTGGGGAACAGAGCCGGTGGTTACAAAATTATCCCGACGCGCTAGTAAGCGGACCACGCTCAGCCAAGACTACGACTGGAAGAAGATCGAAGCGAAGGTCAGGCGATTTTATGCGTCCCCGCGGACGAAGGCCAAGACGGCCAAGGCGGTGTCCAAGAGCAAGCCTCTAGGCTACATCGAAGGGCCCCCGACCCTGAACAACCAGCCCCACGTCGGCCACGTGAGGGGGCGGATGATGAAGGACCTCTGGTACAGGTACCGGACCATGAAGGGGGACAACATAGTCTTCCGCGGCGGGTGGGACACCCAGGGGCTCCCGGTGGAGCTGCAGGCGGAGAAGGAGCTGGGGCTCTCGGGGAACAAGTGGGAAGACCTGGATAAGATAGGGGTCGACAGGCTGGTCGCCGAATGCAAGCGGATCATAGGGAGGTACAGGGCCGACTGGGACGAGGCAGACGCCCTCCTGGGGCTGATGCTTGACCGCGAGCGGGCCTACATGACCTACCGGGACGACTACATAGAGCGGGAGTGGTCCTACCTTGAGAAGGCGTGGAAGAGCGGGCTCCTCGGGGAGGGGTTCAAGGTGGTCCCTTACTGCCCAAGGTGCCAGACCGCCCTCAGCGCGGGGGAGGTGAGCCTCGGAGGGTACGAGAAGCTGGAGGACCCGAGCCTCTACTACAAGGTGAAGGCCGGGGACGGGGCATACCTGATCGTCTGGACCACGATGCCGTTCACGGTCGTCACCGACGAGCTGGTGGGGGTGAAGCCGGGGTCTGAGTACGAGTACGTGGCGGCGGGGGACGAGGTCTGGGTGGTCAACGCACAGAGGAAGGAGGCGCTGGCCAAGGAGCTCGGGGTCGAGTTCGGCGAGACCAAGAAGCGGGTGAGGGGCGAGGAGCTCGAAGGGCTGAGCTACGAGCACCCCCTGCTCGACGTCATACCCGGGCTGACGGAGCTGAAGCTGAGCGGGGGGGTGCACAAGGTGGTGGCCGAGGAGTATGTGGACGTGACCACGGGGACAGGCTTGGTGCACATGTCCCCGGCCAACGGCGAGGAGGACTTCGCCGTGGCGCAGAAGAGGGGGGTGCCTGTCTTCGCCCCCTTCGACGACAGGGTGAGGTTCACCCAGGAGGCCGGGAGGTTCGCCGGGCTCTTCGCCAGGGACGCGGACCAGGCGGTGATAGACGAGCTGAAGGCGAGGGGGGCGGTCGTGCGGTCCGGGAGGATAGTCCACGACTACCCCGTCTGCTGGAGGTCGGACGACAGGCTCGTTTGGCTCGCCCGGCGCGAGTACTTCTACTGGGTGGACAGGATCAGGGCGGACGTGGTGGAGGCTGCCGAGAAGGTGGAGTACTTCTTTGACGGGCCAAGGAACAGGTTCCTCGCGGGGCTGGCCGAGTCCCCCGCGTGGTGCGTGACCAGGGAGAGGGTCTGGGGGACCCCGCTCCCCATATGGGTCTGCGAAGCGTGCGGAGAGAAGACCGGGGCGTTCACGAGGAGGGCGGTCGTCGCCCAGGCACTGGAGCTCCCCGACGGGCCAAAGTTCGAGCTCCATCGGCCCTGGATGGACAGGGTCGTCCTCCGGTGCCCGAAGTGCGGCGGGAGGGCGAAGCGCGAGCCTTACGTCCTGGACACCTGGCACAACAGCGGGGCAGCACCCTACTCCTCGCTCACCGACAGGGAGTTCGCCGAGCTCGTCCCCGTCGAGTTCCTCACCGAGGCCATAGACCAGACCAGGGGCTGGGCGTACACGCTGCTCCTCCTGAACGTGATCCGGACAGGGAAGCCCGAAGCCCCCTACAAGGCGTTCCTCTTCCAGGGGCACGTCCTGGACGAGAACGGCCAGAAGATGAGCAAGAGGCTTGGGAACGTGGTGCAGGGGCTGGACCTGCTCCGCAACAACTCGGTGGACGTCGCCAGGTTCTACGTGCTCGCCAAGGCGTCCCCCGAGGACTCGGTCAACTTCGACCTGAAGGAGATGTCCGGGAGGGCGTACCAGGTGATGAACACCCTCTACCACCTGCACCTGTACCTTCAGCAGAACGGGGCCCTGGACGGCTACGCCCCGGAGAAGCACCACCTGGCCTGGGCCGCCAAGCGGAGGGCCCTCACCTTGGTGGACAGGTGGATGCTGCAGAAGCTGGAACAGGCGCAGCGTGGCGTGGAGAGATGTTATTCCGCAGGGAGGTACAACGAGGCGGCGAAGAGCATAGAAGAGCTGGTGATCACCCGCCTCAGCCAGACCTACGTCAGGCTGGTGAGGAGCGAGCTCTGGGACGACGACCCCGGGGGGATGGGAAGGCGCCTGGCGATCTACGCGGTCCTGGGACACGCGCTCAGGAGGGCCGACGAGCTGCTGCACCCCATAGCCCCCTTCGCGACGGAGTACCTCTGCCAAGAGGTGTTCGAGGGGGGGGAGTGGTCGACCCCTATCCTGGCGACGGGGATGGAGGAGTCGGCCGGGCGTGGCTCGAAGAAAGCCGAGGAGGTCGTCGACTTCTCCCTCACGGTGGAGGAGGCGTGCAACTCTGCCAGGGCCAGGGCGAAGCTCAAGCGGCGGTGGCCGCTCAGGGTGGCGGAGCTGCTTGTGCAACGGGCGGCTGAAAGGGTAGCCAGGAGGGCGAGAGGGACGGTGGCCCTTCTATGCAACGTCAGTGACGTCGCCGTGAAGACCGAACCGGAGGGGTTCCCGGCGTCCTTCGTCCTCAGGGCGAACACCTCCAGGGTAGGGGCCCTGTTCAAGGAGAGGACGAAAGAGGTGCTCCCCGTGCTCAGACCGATGGAGGGGAGGGAGGCACTCGCCGCCTACTTCTCCGGGAGGCCGGTCAGGGCCGGGTCCTTCGACGTCCCTCTTTCGGCCTACGACCTGTCGGTCACCCCCAGGGGGGGGTTCGAGGTGGCGGAGAAGGGAGGGGTGTTCGTCGCCATCCCCATGGAGAGGGACAGGAAGCTGGTGGCCGAGGGGCTTGTGAGGGACCTGGCCAGGAGGCTGCAGGCCATGAGGAAGGAGAAGGGCTTCGTCCCGGCTGCGATGCTCAGGTCTGCGTCGGTCGCTGGGCTTGACCCCGAGGACCTGGAGCTGGTCGACCCCCTGAGGGAGAAGCTCGCCTACCTGGTGAGGGCGAAGAGGGTGAGCGTGGCCGCTGAGAGGGCGGGGGGAGGGTGGTCGGAGGCGGAGCTGGACGGGAGGCCGGTCTACTTCAAGATAGACTAGGCCGGAGAAGTCGACGCCTCTTCCTTCTTTATCCAAGTGAACCTGACGCTCAGCCAGTAGCGGAGCAGGAAGGCGACCGCTATGCCGAAGAGGTTCGAGACGGCGTAGTTGACCCCCAGGTAGGCGGTCAACGCGTAGAGGATCACCAGGTTGACGACCAGCCCCACGACCATCAGGGCGTTGAACTTCAGCAGGCGGACAATGATGTGCCCGTGGCGCCTGTCCCTGAAGGTCCAGTAGTCGTTGAGGAAGAAGTTAGAGAGGATGGCCGCCTCGATGGCCACGGCGTCGGCGCGCAGGTAGTACACCCCCTCGTAGACCAGCGCGAGGAGGAGCCCCTCGTTGACCAGTACGCCAGAGAGCCCCACCACGTTGAACTTGATGAACTTCAGCCAGTAGCTCAGCTTCAGAATCTTCTTGAGGCCCATTTTGTCAACATGCTCCGCCGCGGGGCGGTGCGGAGGCCGGGTTTGCAGATTATTTAACAGGCTCAGACGTCGAAGTCAGGGAGGGACGACTGGTATGCCGCAAGGGGCCTCGCCGAGAAGCCGAGGCGCTTTAGGTCCTGGGCGAACTCGGCGGCGAACCCGTGCACCGTATAGACCATCTCCGGGGATACGGCTTTGACGAGACTGACCAGCTCCTGGTAGTCGCAGTGGTCGCTCAGCGGGAAGGAGTAGTCGGCCCCCATGGTGAACCTGTATCCCTTGCCCAACGCCCAGCCGCTGAATGCGACGACGACGGCGCCGTACTTCTTCTTCAGGTGGGACATGATCTTCCCCCTGCCGCTCGCCATGGGGCTGATCATCAGCCAGGGGCCTCGGGGGAGGCTGTCCATGTCCTTGGACGGGTCGAAGGCCGCCCCCCGCTTCAGCGGGACGCCGTGGTCGATGTGGACGCGGTTCATCGCAGCCACCTTTTCGTGGTAGAACAGCGGCTCCCAGCTGGAGAAGAAGTAGGAGAGGAGCTGAGCCTTCCCCAGCGGGTAGCCCATCAGGATCACGGGGTTACCCCTGTCGTAGGCGGAAGCGATCAGCGAATTGACCTCCTTCACCAGCTTCGCCGTGGGGGGGAAGACGTACTCCGGCGCCCCGTAGGTGGTCTCCATCACCAGGACCCGCGCCTGGCGCGTCCTGCACTTGCCGAGGAAGGCCCTAGTCCTCCCTGAGGCGTCCCCGGTGTAGTACACCTCGTCTGCTATCCTTATCGCCCTAGACCCCAGTATGTGCCCGGAGTCCAGCAGCTCGACCCCCTCTACGGCCTCGGTGGTCTCCCCCAGGTCATACCCCCTCGCCCTGGCCAGCTCCCCGGTGACTGACGACGCGATGACCCTCTCGTTCTTCGACGGTGGGTGCATGTGGTCGATGTGGGCGTGGGAGACGAAGGTGTAGTCTGCCCTGACGTGCGAGTGTGGGTCGAGGACGTAGCGCTTCCCCTCCAGGTCGACCTGGATCCCGCCGTTGGCGGTGACTGATGCGCCCCCCAAGATGCGGAGACCGACCGTTCGGTCTGGATTTAAGGTGTAGAGACACGGTATGCCTTCCAACCCGCGGGCCCGAGGGAGGCCTCGAAGCCCATCGCGGCCGAGACCCTTACGGTACCTATCTTCGTCCATGAGCCCCTGACCGGGTCGAACTCCTCCAACGGGGTGCTGAGCCGCCTCGCCAGCTCCGCGGCTCTGGGCCGGACTGTGACGGACGCCTTCGCCGGCACGGAAGAAACGTTCCCCAGGCAGACCACCTGCCCGGGGGTGTGGAAGGAGACGCCTCTGACCGACTTGGTCCCCGACTCGACCCTCTCCCAGCCCGAGAAGGACCAGCCCCCCTTCGATTCGAGCTTCCCGCCGCTGAAGAACAGGTGCCCCCTCCCGCCCCCCCTCCCTACGAAGGCGGCAGAGTCCCGTACGGCCCAGAAGCCTGCGGCCATGACCCAGTCGAAGACCGAAGAGGGGGGCGGGGCGATAGCGCCCTTCTCAGCGCCCTGAGGAAGGCCCAGCTCCCCTTCGACCAGGCACTGGAGGAACCTGGCGGCGGCTACGGGGTCAGGACCCTCGCCGTGGGCCTCCTTGGTGTCGGCGTCTACCCAGGAGGGGAAGAAGCCTGGAGGGGCGCCGAGCTTCAACGAGTCGTCGACGACCGTCCTCGCCACCTTCGCCACCGCGAGCCCCCCGACCCCCGCCAGGCCTGTCCGGTAGCAGAGGAGTGCGTGTGCCAGGGTGGCCCTGGTCCAGACGCCGCCGAGCTGGCCGTCGCCGTAGGAGCCGTTGAAATACATCACGTTCGAGGTTGGGACGGTCCTGGGGCCGTAGGGCGTGTCGAAGTCCCTTTCAGTCAGCCTGTGGGCCGCAGCCTGCTCCGCGGAGCCCATGAACGCCTGGCGATAGGCGGCGACCGCCATGTCAGCCGTCTCGTCTGACCTCAGCCGCCCGGAGGAGTCCCTGCAGAGGGAGATGAACCCCCTCTCGTCCAGGAGCCGCCTTCGTACGCGGTCAGCGATCAGCTTCGAGCGCTCGAGGAACTTCGCCGCGTCCCCCGGCTTCGACGTCGCCCGGGCTACGAGGGAGACACCTTCGAGCGCCCCGGCCGCGGCGAGGGACACCTCCGTGAGCTCGTTGGTGGGGTACCCCCGCCCGAGTCGCCTCCGCCACCCCTGGGGGAGGGCAGGGTCGGTGGTCACCGCCGCATCCTTCGAATCCGCCATGAGGAAGGCGGCGAGCTTCCTGAGGAAAGGGTACGACGACCTCGACGCCCTCCTGTCTTGGCCCAGCAGCAGCGAGTAGGAAGCCGCCTGGAGGAAGACGGCGCTCTCGAGGACCCCTGGCCGGGATCTGTCCAGGGAGTGGGGGAGGGACCCGTCCCTGCGCGCCAGGGACCTGGCCTCTGAAATGACGGCGGAGGCGAGCTTCGGCTCGAAATAGTGCAGAGCCCTCAGCGACTCGTACCTGTCGAGCAGGTCGTCGGCCCAGGGGGCCGCCCTGAGGGCCTCCAGGGCCCAGGACGCAGCCTCGGAGACCGAAAGATCCGAGCAGGAGAGCTCGACGGGGCGTGGGCGCGCCACGCCCTCTGCTGAGCGGAGCCGTCCGAACTCCGCGAGGGCCTCCTCGAGCTTCCCCGGGGTGTAGATGGACCCGAACTCGACCTCCCTGACCTCGCCGGGGGCGAGGTCCAACTCGTGGACGGAGAGGGCGAGGACCTGTCCGGACATCCCGGCGGTCCCCTCGGGGACCTCGCCTGAGGCGACGGCGTCAAGGGCGCGCGGCTTGCTGGTCGTCATGAAGTACCTCGACGGGGAGGGGTGTGCCCCGATGACCCTGGCCGCCGGCGGTTCAGAGACCTCGTCCATGGCGACGTGGCTCTCCCTGTTGAAGGCGTTGACCCCCAGGGAGCCCCAGCGTGACGGCGTCTCGAAGTGGGCCGCCGCCACGTCGCTGACCCGTATGACCCTGAGCCTCACCTGGGAGCGGCCGGAGTTCCTCAGGGTCACCCGCCTGACGAAGCCGGAAGAAGGGCCGGGGAAGAACTCCATGGACTGGAGGAAGTCGACTTCGAACATCCTCCCTGCCAGGCTCGCAGTCTTCGGAGCGAGCCTCACCAGCCAGTCGGGCCTCTGGGCCGGGACGACCACCCCCGCCTGGACCTTGTAGACCCAGACCTGCTCGAGGCCGAAGAGCGCCCTCTTCTCTGGGAGCGACTCCAACGACCTGACCGCTCCGTCCGGGTCAACCAGCAGCCTGCAACCACCCGAGTGGAGGATCAGTGGGCGCTTCAAGGCCGAGGACCTGAAGCCGGCGGAGGCCGAGACCGACTCTGCTGTCGCAGCCACGCCTGGGACTGCGCCTCGGGCGGGATAATATCGGGAGGATTTATTGGAGTTGAGCTGATGGAGACGTTCCGTTAACCACCCCGGACCCTCTTCCACCTGGTCCCTTCCGGGGTGTCCTCCACGACGACCCCGGCAGCTAAGAGCTCCGCCCTCAGCCTGTCAGACTCGGCGAAGTCTCTCCTCTTCCTGGCGGCCTCCCTCTCCCTGACCAGCTCCGCGAGCTCCGGTTCCAGGTCATCCTCCCCGAACTCGAGGATCCCGAGGACCGAGTCCGCCCTCGCGAGGGCTTGTATCGCTGCTTGGGCGCCTGTCCCCCCGATCTCTCCGCAGTCTATCATGGCGTTCGCTTCCTTGGTGAAGGTCAGCATGGTTGCGAGAGCCCGGGGGGTGTCTAGGTCGTCGTCCATGGCCGCCTCGAACCCTGCGAGGAACTCTCCGACGGCGCCCGGGACCTCCCCCGTCCCCCCCTTGACCCCCCGCAGCCTCGCCAGCAGATCCTGGAGCCGTCCCCTCTGCGCCTTCGCCTGTGACAGTGCCGCGTCGGTGAGGTCGACCTGGTCCCTGTATCTCCCCGAGACGAGGAACGCGCGTACAGTCAGCGGGTCCCACCCCCGCGTCAAGAGCTCCCGGAGGGTGACGAGGTTGCCACTGGACTTGTGCATCTCTCTTCCTCGGACGTTGAGGAACTCGGAGTGGAGCCAGTAGTTGACGAACTTCTTCCCGGTGGCCGCCTCAGATTGGGCGATCTCGTTCTCGTGGTGGGGGAACTTCAGGTCCGCCCCCCCGGTGTGGATGTCGAAGGTCTCTCCGAGGTAGTTCATCGACATCGCGGAGCACTCGACGCTCCAGCCGGGTCGCCCCCTGCCGAACTCGGACTCCCAGAAGACGTCCCCGTCGCCAGGCTCCCAGGCCTTCCAGAGGGCGAAGTCAGCCGCCTCCTTCTTCTCTTCGTAGTGGTCGCTGGACACCCTCCCGGCCGGCCTGAGTGAGTCGAGTCTGACCCCCGAGAGGGCGCCGTAGCGCTTGAACTTGGACACGTCGAAGTAGACCGAACCGTCGGCGGCCCTGTAGGCGTACCCTTTCTCGACCAGGGTACGGACGAGGCCGAGTATCTCAGGGAGGTGCTCCGTCGCCCTAGGCATCGCCTCCATCCTCTCGATTTTGAGGGAAGCGAGGTCCTCCATGAATGCGGCGATGTAGAACTCCGTGAGCTCCCTCAGGGGCTTCCCGGTCTGTCCCACCGCCCTGATTATCTTGTCCTCCACGTCTGTGATGTTCATAACTGAAGTGACTTTGTACCCCTTGAACTTCAGGTGCCGCCTCAGCACGTCGTAGAAGACGAAGGCCCTGAAGTTCCCGACGTGGGCGTAGTTCCACACGGTCGGGCCGCAGTTGTATATCCTGACCTCGCCGTCCCTGATGGGCCTGAACTCCTGCATCTCGCGCCCAAGGCTGTTGAAGAGCCGGAGCAAGGTCTGCGGAGCCTCCCCCCGTTCAGATAAAAGTTAGAGGATGTCCGAGACGGGGTGAGTCGCCGCGAGCGACGAGTGGACGACCGGGGAGCACAGCGCAAGTCGGCGTTGATGTAGAACGCACGCGGGGGACAGCGAAATAAAAGGAACGGGAGATTAGGAACTACTTCAGCTTGCCAATCCTGAAGATGGCCTTGCCGCACGAGGCGCAGGTCCCCTTGATGGCGGGGCGGCCGTTCTTCAGTTTGATTTGCTTGGGATTCTTGATCTCCCGATTTTTCTTCTTCTCGTAGACGCAGTATCCAGTTACCACTGCGATTGCCTCGGCAGCCAATCCGGGCAGTTTGCTATATAAACCTGAGCCAACGGGGCCTGAATTGAGGTTTTTTCGGGCCTGGGGCTGTTTTGGAGGCGTTTTGGGATTCCAACGGCTAGGCGCCGAAGCGGGACAGTCCCAGATTCTTCGAGATTCGGCGGCTAGGGGAGCGCCCTACCGTCACTCATTTCTGATTTCGGCAAACGCGGCCGGGCTCGCAGGTTGGAGCCGTCGGGATTGTCCTTGGGTTCGGTGCGATTTGGAACAGATGAACGAGATTCATGCCTCGCAGCCCTGGGAGGGGCAGATTCCAAACGCGGCGATTCGGTTTTAGGAGCGTCATGGCGGAGCGTGCCGCAGTTGACCAGCACCATGCAGAGTCGGCGGGCCTTCGGGTCGCTGGTCACCGCGAGGCTAGTCTACGCAATCAACTGGGTCAACGTCGGGGCGATATTCTACCTGATGGGGCCGGACCTGCGCGCCGGTGTCTCCGGGCTCGGGCTCATCACGTCGACGTTCTATCTGGGGCTCGGGGTGTTCCAGGTCCCCGGCGGGGTCCTCGCCGCCAGGTGGGGACCGAAGAGGGTCGTAGTCCTCGGGATCTTCATCTCTTCCGCTTCGGCCCTCGCCACCGCATCCGCGGCTGGCGTAGCCGAGGTGGCCGTCCTCAGGTTCGTCGTGGGATGCGGGATGGCGTTCGTCTTCGCGCCTGCGACGATAATCGTAGCTCGCCTGCTCCGCGGAGGGAAGTCTGGGATGGGGGTCGGGGTGATGAACTCGACGTTCGACCTTGGGGGGATCGTCGGTATCTTCGGGTGGGTGGTGGTGGCGTCGGTGACCGGCTGGAGGCCCAGCCTCGTGCTTTCAGGGGTGTTCGGCCTGGTGACTGGGGTGATGGTGGCGCTCTTCGTCCCCGAGGGCGGCGCGGCCAAGGCCCCCAAGGTGGACAGGAAGGCGCTGGCTGCGGTGATAGGGGACAGGCAGCTCATCCTCCTGGGGCTCGGGACGGTGGGGTTCGGGATAGCGTCGACCGTCATAGCCGGGTTCATGACACTCTACGG
>JAFLZV010000004.1 GCA_029785375.1 Nitrososphaerota archaeon
CCGTCAGGGTAGCCATGGACGCCCTTCCCGCGCCCGTCTGCGACGAGCTTCGCCCCCTCCTCCACTCCTCTTTCGACAGAGCCCTCAATCCTCTCCTTCGAGGCCTTCGTGACCACGGGCCCCATCTCGGTCGCCTCGTCCATCCCGTACCCGACCCTGAACTCCCCTGCTGCCTTCGCGAACTTCCCGATGAGCTTCCCATGCGTCTCCCCGCCCACCGGGACGAGGACAGACCCGGCGAGGCACCTCTGCCCTGCGTTCCCAAAGAAAGACGAGACCATGGCCGGGACGTAGCTGTCTATCTTGGCGTCTGGCATGACGACGATGCAATTCTTGGCCCCGCCGTTTGCCAGGGCCCTCTTGCCGTGCTTCCCCGCGAGCTCGTAGACGCGCCTGGCCACCGGGGTCGAGCCGACGAAGGTCACCCCGCGCACCGCCTTGTTCGCGATCATGGTTTCGACGACGTCTCTGCTCCCTTGCACCAGGTTGATGACGCCCGGAGGCAATCCCGACTCCTCCTGGATGAACCTGATCGCCTGGGTGGTCGGGATCGGGTCGGTCTCGCTCGGCTTCAGGACGACCGTGTCCCCGAGGACGACGGCGAATGGGACGAACCAGAACGGGACCATGAGCGGAAAGTTGAACGGGGTGATCACGGCGAAGACCCCGAGCGGTTCCTTGACCGACTGCTCGTCTATCCCCTCGGCAATCTGGCCCTGGGTCTCCCCCTTGGCCAAAGTGTACGCCGTGGAAATGGCCACCTCCACGTTCTCGATCATCCTGTGTACCTCCCCCCTGCTCTCAAGGATCGTCTTCCCGTGGTTCTGCGTAACCGTCGCAGCGAGCTCCTCGAAGTGGGACTCCAAGACCGTCTTCATCTTGAAGAGATACTTCACCCTCTCGAATATCGAAATCCTGCTCCACTTTTCGAACGCCACCTGGGATGAATCGATGGCCGCCTCGACCTCCTCACGCGTGGCGAAGGGCACCTCCCCTATGGGAACCCCCCTGCCCGGGTCGAAGGTGCTCTGGACCTGTGAGGAACCCGAGCCGCGCCATACCCCGTCGATGAGCATCTCTTGCCTCCCGTAGTTTGACGCGACCTTGGCCGCCTGGGTCATTTCCTTACCCCCTCGTCCGCGATGACCAGGGATTTATCGAGTGCGTCCACCCCTTCATCCATCTCCTCCTCTGTTATGATCAGTGGAGGCGCTATCACGAAATGGCTCAGCCAGTCGAGCAGGTAGACTCCATTCCCCATCATGTCCGCCCCGACCTTGCCGAGCGGTGACGGGCGCCCGGCTAGCTTGTCCTCGGCGGTGAAGAACGGCTCTTTTGTCTTCCTGTCCCTGACCAGCTCGACCGCCCAGAACAGCCCGAGACCCCTGACGTCCCCGACCGACGGGTGCTTCGCCTTCAGCTCGGCAAGCCGCTTTCCGAGGTACTCCCCCTTCCTCCTCGCGCCCCTGATCAGGTCGAGGCGCTTGTACTCTTTGATCGCGGCGATGGCCGGCGCAAGGGTGAGCGGGTGCGCCTCGTATGTGTGCCCGTGGGCGAAGTAGCGGTCCTCGAAATAGTCCGCTATCTCGCGGGTCGTGGCGGTCAAGCCGAGGGGCGCGTAAGCCCCGGTTATCCCCTTCGCCGTCGTCAGGATGTCGGGAGCGACCTTCCAGTGGTCCACGGCGAACCATTCTCCGGTCCTCCCCCACCCGGACATGACTTCGTCGACGATGAGCAGGACCCCGTTCTTGTCGGTCACTTCCCTGAGCATCGGGAGATACTCCTTGGGGGGGACGAGCACCCCGTTGGTCCCCACCACAGGCTCGATGAGCACTGCGGCCACGTTCCCCTCATTCCTGATCATGTAATCGATATAGTTCGCCGATGCGATGGCCCGGTCCCCGAACTCGACCCCGAACGGGGATCTGTAGGTGTCGACGTCGGGGGCAAAGATCACTCCATCGACCTTTCCGGCGGGTTCCACAGCGAGTCGCCTCATGTCCCCCGTGGCCGCGATGGAGGCTCCGGTGGAGCCGTGATAAGAGCGATATCGCGAGATTATCTTGTACTTGCCTGTGAACATCCTCGCTATCTTGATCGCCGCCTCGTTCGCCTCGGTGCCAGATGTCGAGTAGAAGAACTTCTCAAGGCCTCCGGGGAGCACCTCGAGAAGGAGCTTGCTCAACTCCGCTCGCACGTCGCAGGTGAAAGACGGCGCTATGTATGGAAGGCTACGGGCCTGGTCGCATATCGCCTCGATGACTGCCCTGTTCTTATGGCCCAAGTTGCAGCACATCAGTTGCGACGAGAAATCGAGGTACTTCTTCCCCGTGGAGTCGGAGAAGTAGCAGCCTTCTGCGTCGACGACCTGAAGAGGGCTCCAGCCTCTTTGGTACCTCCAGGTCCCGAAGGTGTACTTCTTGGTTAGGTCGGCAACACTTTTCTCTTTGGTGAGCAAGCGGTGGGTTCCCTTTTTCGTTGTTGCTCGGTGATATTAAATGATATCACTGAAACCGGGTGGGAACACAGCTGGAGACAGACGCGCAAAGAACTTGCGGTTCGTCCGCGAATTGATGCTCTTCATCGGATGGGCGTAGTTGGCATAGGCGAGGACCAGCTGGTTGATCAGGGCGTTGACGCTGATGTTCTGCTCCCTCGCGTCCTCCTGAAGGACGCCTGGGGCGGATTCGTCCAATCTGAACGAAGCTGTGGTGGTCTTTGGTCTCAAGCGGCGCTCGGGTTTGTCGAAGCCCGGTATGTTACTAGCTTGTGGTCGGTCTTTGCGGGAGCGCAGGGCAGATTCGACCTCGATTGCATCCGCGTGCAGAAAATACGTCCTGCCTATATGCGGTCATGCCCGTTTCTACTCGTGAACTAAGATGGCAACAAGCCAGCAAACGAAGGCAGTAGAGACGAAGTCGGGCAATCGGGTCATGGATTACCTCCGGCGGATGAAGGCGAGGCTGAGCCGCTAGAGACTCTGCAGGTCCTTTGGACATCCTGGGTGAACAATGATGTCAGAAGCTTCGTTCGTGACCACGTCAGGAGGACAGCAGGTTCTGATCCTCCGTGAAGGGAGTACGCAGAACCGCGGAAGGCGGGCACAGAACAACAACATCTCTGCGGCCAAGCTCATCGCCGACCTGGTGAAGACATCGCTGGGTCCCAGAGGGATGGACAAGATGCTGGTGGACTCGCTTGGGGACGCCACCATAACCAACGACGGAGCGACCATGCTGAAGGAGATGGACGTAGAGCACCCAATCGGGAAGATGATAATCGAGGTAGCCAAGACGGTGGACAAGGAAGCAGGAGACGGGACCACCTCTTCGGTGGTTCTGACGGGCGCCCTTCTGGAGGGAGCCGGCGAGCTGATTGAGAAGGGAGTCCACCCCATGGTCATCATCAACGGCTACAGTTCCGCGGCGAAGAAGGCCCAGAGGATCCTGGAGGAGATCGCCGTCGGCGTCGAACCAGAGGACACTGCCACCTTGAGGAAGATAGCACGTACCAGCATGGCCTCGAAGCTGATCTCGAACGACAGCGCCGCGCTCGGAGCCATGGTGGTCGACGCCCTCCTCCAGGTGGCCGAGAAGACGGCGGACGGCGCCTACAGGGTGGATGTCGACGACCTGAAGGTGGAGAAGAGGGCCGGAGGCTCTCTAAAGGACACAAGTTTCACGCGAGGGATCGTCCTGGACAAGGAAGTCGTACACTCCGGGATGCCGAAGCGCGTCGAGAAGGCGAGGATAGCGCTGGTCAACTCGGCGCTCGAGATCAAGAAGACCGAGTTCGACGCCAAGATCAACATAGTCAGGCCCGAGCAGATCCAACAGTTCATCGACGAAGAGACGCGGATGCTGAAGGGCATGGTAGACAAGATCATCGACTCTGGAGCCAACGTCCTCATCTGCCAGAAGGGGATCGACGATGTGGCCCAGCACTACCTGGCGAAGGCTGGAATCCTGTCGGTAAGGAGGGTGAAGGAGTCCGACATGGCCAAGCTGGCGAAGGCCACCGGGGCAAGGATGGTGACCGGCGTCGATGGCTTGGCCACGGCAGACCTGGGTCAGGCGGGGCTGGTCGAGGAAAGGAAGCTCGAGGATGACAGGTGGGTGTTCGTGGTAGACTGCAAGAACCCGAAGTCGGTGTCGATACTGATCAGAGGCGGGAGCCAGAGGGTCATCGACGAGGCCGAAAGGTCCATCCACGACGCCGTCATGGTCGTCAAGGACGTTCTGGAGAACCCAGCGATAGTGGCCGGTGGCGGCGCGGTCGAGGAGGAACTAGCCTACCGCCTGTCGAAGTGGGCTGCCACGGTAGAGGGGAGGGAGCAGCTTGCCGTGGAGAAGTTTGCCGAAGCCCTGGAGAGCATCCCGCTCTCCCTGGCGTCGAACGCCGGCTTCGACCAGATAGACACCCAGGTCGAGCTCAGAGAGAGCCACGGAGCAGGCAAGACGTGGGCCGGGGTGGACGTCATGGGGAAGGGCGTCCGGGACATGTTCGCCAAGGACGTCATAGAGCCGATCTCCGTCAAGGAGCAGGTCATCAAGTCGGCCACTGAGTGCGCCTGCATGATACTCCGGATAGACGACGTCATCGCCGGCGGCAGGAAAGGTCGTTCGCCTCAAGGAGGCCCCGGCGGAATGGGAGGCACGGAATAGAATGACGTTCGCACGCAGGAAGAAGTGGGCAGTGATCAGGAAGCGCAGGCACTCTTCCCACCAGCACAGGCTTGAACAAAGCGTTACTCGTACCCCCAAGCCAACGTAGCCTGGGACCGCCCAGGAGATCCGATCGCCATGGAGACCAGGCTGGTCTTGGGATGAATCGAGAGGTTCTCGTCTCGGGCAAGTGAAATGCGGAGCTGCCGGAGCCGGTCCCTCCAGGCTGAAGAATGAATAATCAGGCGTGAAAGCTTCTTTGCACGCAAAGACCGGAGTGAATCTGATAGAAAAGAAAAAAGAGGGGTGCCTAGGCCCAGACGGGCTTGTAGGCTAACAGCGTCTCGGTTGACTCTACGCCCTGCACTTCGGCGATCTTCGAAACTGAGGAAAGGATCTCTTCGTGGTTCTTTCCGTACACAGTCGCTAGGATGTCGAATTCGCCCGGTACGACGGATGCATTGCGGATTTGTGGGTGCTGTTCCAGGGACTGAAGGACCTTCTGCGCATTCTCGTTGACTTGCAACAGGACCAGCGCCAGAGCGTCAGTTGCCTGAACGTTCTTGCCGTTGGTGAAGCCTTCGAATGGCGAGTAGGTTCTTGTGCTTGTGATCCCGGAGATGGATCGGATCTTGTTGACCAGGTCGTAGGTCTGCTTCTGGTCCGCGGCCTTGAGCTCGATCGCGAGATCGAACCGGCCGGCGAGTGGTGAAAAGTAGGCTATTCCCTGAGTGTGCTTTAGCTGCTCAGTCACTTGACCGAGCATCCTCGGCTGAACAGAGGCTGTGATGGTTGTTGGATTCATGTTTGTGGTTATCATGGTGTTTCAGTTCTGGTATATTTATGACAGTATATATATGTATCTAATTATGATGGTACGTTTATTACACCCCGCCCGTAGTCGTAGACTCTGTGGGTAGAGTTCCAGCGCAGCCATCCAAAGTAAGCGGTCTTCCGGTAAGTGAAGCCGTCTCAACGGTCATCTCAAGGAATTACATCGTTCTCGAGTCCTTGAAGCTCAAAATAGTCAATTATCATCGGCTCGCGTCCAGGATCGCGCCAGAGGTGGAGGAGTTGACGGGGAGGAAGGCCAAGGCGGCAACCATTGTGGTCGCAATCAAGAGGTTCTCGGACGGACTGGGTGAAGGAAGGATCGAAGAAATGTCTGCCAGCCTGAAGGGATCCAAGCTGGATCTCGCCGGACGGATGGTCGAAGTGAGAGTCGAGGCGAAGTCTGCTCAGCATCGTCAGATATTGCAAGACTTCCTGAAGCTGGAGGAAAGGTTCAACGCGATTCCGTACATCTTCCAGTTGTCCAACTCCGTCAAGCTGATCGCAGAGGAAGCAGACGCGCAACTTCTTGAGGAGGCACTGGGAGAGAACCACAAGACTACGGTTGTTAGGGATTTGGCCAAGATCACGATTCAGCTGTCTATCTCCACCAAGAAACTCCCTGGAATCGCATCCTTCATCACGGAATTGCTTTACCGGAATGGAGTGGGCGTCCTCGACGCGTTCTTGAGCTACGATGATGTCGTATTGGTCTTGCAGGAACGGCTCGGGCCCAGAGCATACCAGGTGTTGAATGAAGAAATTTCAAGGTAACGCCATCCCAGTCATCCCGTTTGAGCCCGCGGCCGCCGAGACACCCTCCTGAAAGTTCCTTGGAATCCACTCTTCGGACCCTCCAGGTTAGGCCTTCGGGGCTCGGTCCTGAATCGAAGTTGCTCTCGGGCGCTCGTAAATTTAGCTCTAGTCTGGCCCCCCGCACTTTCCCCGACGCATGCGCTCCAAGTTCCCAGGCCGGCTCCGGACCCGGAGCGCTGAGGACGCGACGCGCGATGGCCGACCGAACCTCGCCGTGTTTTTGGCCCTGCTATCTCCTGTTCCTGTAAAGTATGTTCGGCTTCTTCTCCGGGCCCTTGTACTTCTCGTTTCTGGGGCAGTGCGGGCCGCATTTCTGGTCGGCCGGGTGGTTGTGCCCCTTCGTGTCCTTCAGCCGCTCTTTCTCTTCCATCCGCTTGCGATAGGACGCCATCTCACGACGTGCGGACAGCCTCCCAAAGAGGCTTTGGACGTGGTGCGGAGCGACAGTCACGTTGCCGCCGCAGCTCTATACCCTGGCTCCTGGCAGGGCCCCCGAAGGTCGCCTCGGGGCAGAGGTGGCAGGCTCACCCGATCCTGTCTTCGAACCTCGTACCGAGGTCGGAGCGGGGGAGCGCCCCCCTGATCTCGCTGACCTGCTGGCTCTGCAGCTTCCGGTTGCTCGAGAGGCTGAACTCGCGTCTCATCACGTACTGGTCTCCGTCGGAAGCTTGCCTCGACTCCCCCTCGAGCGCTGTCGCCAGGATGAGGACAGGCGCCTTTCCCCACGACTTGGTTAGTGTGACCTTGACGACGCTGCTGAAGGGGATGAGGAGGCTCCCCTTGTCCGCCGAGAGCCTCTCCTCTACGGTGAGCTCTTGCAAGAGTTCGTACTGCCCCTTCAGTGCCCGCTTCCATCCCCCGATGAAGGAGCCCAGGTAGCCGTAGCCACGGGCAAGGCTCCCGGCGCTGAGGACCAGCACCCGGCTCTTCTCGAAGTCAAAGCAGAGGTCATAGGGGAAGTCGGGGCCGTTCCTTACCCAGAGGGGCGCCGTTTCTCCTGCCAAGCCGTGGGCGCCTCGAAGGCTCCAGGCTCTTAGCGTTTGTTAACAGCCCTTCGAGCTGATGGTCCGTCGGCCCGCGTGGGAAGATGCCAGCCGCTGGGTCTGCAGCCAGCAGAAACCCCGTCGTTCAGGTCCCCGGCCGCGCCCCGGGCGCGGCTATTCCATCCTTGAGAGGGCCTCTGCCATCGACCCCATCATCTCCGCCCTCTCTGCGACCAATTGGGCCCTCGCGAGCCTCTCCGTCTCCAGCTCCTTCAGCCTGGCCTGCATCGAGTCGAGCTGGTCCCAGTCCTCGACAAACGGCGACCCGGGGGTACGAAGGTCGACCAGCTTCAGCTGCTTCTTCTGCTCGGCAACCTCTTCGGAAAGGGCGGCCAGCTTTGCGCCAAGCTCCCTGATTCTGTTTTCAGAGACTCTTGCGGGCGTCTCGGACCTCCCCAGGAGGCGACTGAAGAACGAGCCTTTGACCGGGGATGGAGCCTCGCCCGCGACGCGCCTCCTCTCCTCCTCCAGCTCGATTGAGCATTGCGCTTCTTCCGCTTTCAGCTCTGCGACCCTTGAAGCCCTCTTGGTCCTCTCGGCTTCGATCCGCCCCTCGACGGCAGCCATCCCCGACCTGAGCTCGGAGATGCTGTCATCTATCGACGCGACTACGACCGGCTTTGACAGCGTGGCGTTCAGCTCACGGCGCTTCGTCAGATACTCAGGCGAAAGCCTCGCGGCCCCGGCCTTCTCTTCGAACTCGTCGAGAAGGACGTTCACCCCCCTGACCCAGTTCTCGAGTGAATATCCGCCGGGCTCGGCGGAGAACCTCTGCCCCCCGAGCTTTTCCAGGGCGTTGACGGTCCTCGCCTTCAGCTCGTCGAAGTTCAACGCCGGGGTTTCCTGAACCCTGACCTTGCGCCGGTGGAAGGGCTGGCCCTTCACGCCTTCCTCCAGGAGATCCCCTTCAAGCTACGACCCGCGCTGCATCTGAATCCAATTTAAGCGGTTTCACTCGGTCAGCCCCGGAACCCCCCTTACCTCGCGCGGACCAGCCTGTCCAGGTTGCCCCGAGGGGGCATCTGGAGGCGTAGTGCGGAGGACCGCGCGGAACGCTGCCTGACGGCCCCCGTTCCCTGCGTCCACGAGGGACCTCAGCAGGTTCGCAGTGTCTTCAGGACGCACTGAGCGGTAGGCGTGCAAGCCGAGGGACTTCGCGGTCCTGACGTTCTCCACGCTGTCGTCGACGAAGAGCGACTCCCCCGGCGAAGCCCCTGTGACATCCAGGGCGAGCTTGAAGAACCTCGGGTCGGGTTTCAGCAGCCCGTGCTCGAACGAGAGCACGGAGGAGTGGAAGAGGGAGCCGATCCTGAACTTCCTCTGAAGGGACGACCATACCTCCCTGGACATGTTGCTCAGGGCGACGACCTCCATGGCGCCGGAGGCTTTGAGGTCCCTGACGGGCCCCCAGACCGGAGCTATCTTCTTCAACGCCGAGTCGAGAGCGTCTGAGAAGAGACGGTACGGCACCTCGTGACTTGCGGACTCTTCCAGCTCCAGGTGGTACTGCCTGAGCGTGATTTCGCCTCTGTCGAGCTTGATGCTGAGCCGCGTCAGGAGCCCGAAGACCTGTGCCTCGCCCATGCCGAGCCTTGGGGCCAGGGTCCGTGCGGTCGAGACCCAGGGCACCTCTATGAGGACCCCTCCCACGTCGCAGAAGAGGGTGGTCAGCCCCGACGGAGCTCTCAATCGCAGGCGGCCGGCCCGCGGCGCACATAACGGTTCGGGGACTAGAGCCTGTCGACCAGCTTCATCATTTCGGAGTAGTGGTGGTCGATTATCTCGGCGCCGCGCGTCCCCATCATCTGCTCCGCGTTCCGCCTGCATTCCGATATGGCCGCCACGACCCCCTCCTTGGTGGGCGAGACATAGCTGACGCCGCACTGCGAGAAGACGTTCTCGACGAAGGTCTTGACCTGCCTCTTCAGCTGGTCGTCGGCGACCGGCTGGCGGAGGACGGCGGCGAACTCGGCGTTGGCGCTCTCAAAGCACTTCAGCAGCTCGTCTCTCACAAAGGTCGGCGTGACCTGGGAGTCAGGCACTTCGGGAGCCTTGTACCTAGACGGCATTAAGCCAAGAGATAACATATGTTATATAAAGAGGCATGTGGAAAGCCCTTTCATGCAGAAGACAGACGGCGATGTTGAGCTCCTCGCGCGGTTCGACTCGGAGGTGCTGGCGCGGGTTCCTCACCTTGCGGGCGGGAAGGCCGCCAACGCGACCCCGCTGGTAGAAGTGACTGGCGCGGTACTCGAGTGCGCCAAGGCGGAATATGGGCTGGACCTGTCCCCCGAAGGGGTCAGGGTGTTCGCCAAGATGGACTCAAAGCTCGCCGGGGGCTCCGTCAAGGTCAGGCCGGCGGTCGCGATCCTGCGTGAAGCCATAGCCAGCGGGAAGCTGACGAAGGGCCAGACGGTCTTCGAGGCTACGTCGGGGAACTTCGGCCTCGCCCTCGGGGAGATCGGGAAGCTCGGCTTGGACGTGGTGGCTCTAGTCTCCAGAAGGCTGCAGCAGGGGGTCACGGAGCGGCTGCGCGCGGAAGGGGTCAGACTCCTGAACCTGGACATCGACATATGCCCGGCTCCCGGGATGGTCGGCGACGAGGACGTGGCCATGGCGAAGGCGGTCGCCCAGGGCGTCAGACAGCAGCTCGAGGGACTGGGGTTCGACCCCAAACGCTTCGATGCCGTCAGGGGCGAGGCGGAGGCGCTCCTGGCCCGGCAGGACGCGATAGGGCTCGCTAAGGTGCTAGCCCGGGCCTACGGCGGGTTCTGCACCGAGCAGTACGACAACGAATTGAACGTGGAGGTCCACAGGACGGTGACAGGCCCTGAGGTGGACGCCCAGCTGGGGGAGAAAGGGCAGACTCTCGGAGAGGTCGACTTCGTCTGCGCGTTCGGCACCGGAGGGACGGCAACAGGGATAAGCAGGTACGTCGCCTCGCGGCATGGAAGGAAGGGGACGAGGGTGGTCTTTCCGCTTTCGGGGCAGGACGTCGCCGGCATCCGGACGAAGCAGAAGGCAGTCGGGCTGAAGTTCTACGAGCCGGGGGCCTACGCCGGAGAGCACGAGGCGGACTTCGAGGAAGCGAGCAGGGTCTTCGGGTTCTTCAACCGGAAGGGGTACGACGTCGGCGAGAGCGGGGCGCTCGCCCTGTATGCCACGATGCAGCTCCTCAACTACGGAGTGGGGAAGAAGTTCGTGGTCATGGTGGCCGACGGCTCCTCGAAATACATCTCCGAGGTGCAGGCCGTGGCCAGGAAGGGAAAGAGGGACCAGGTGAGGCTCAACGAGGCCGCATCGAGCATCGTAGAGTACGGCGGGGTGCTCTGGGTGCATAACAGCTTCACGCCCAGGGACGAGGGCGTCGAGATCATCGCGTCTTCACTGGGGGTCAGGAGGGAGTCGGTGAAGGTCGCCGACGCGAGGGACGTCCAGGCGGTCCTCAACGGGTCGGAGCCTTCAGATGAGTTCGGGGAACTCCTTCCCAAGGACGGGAAACCGCTGCTGCTGGTGTGCATGGCCGGGGGCACTTCGCTGATGATGGCCAAGGCGCTGGAGAGGAAGGGGGTGGCCGCGGAGAGCCTCGTCGGAGGGATCACAGGGCTGCCGGCATCGAGGGGGAGGCAGCCGCTCGAACTGGTCCAGAGAGCGAGGAGCTAGCGGCGCGACGAAGCGCCCTGACTCGGCGTGACAGTCGTGCCCCGGGTCCGGCCGTCTCCCATGCGAAGGACGCCGCAAAGTCAGGCCCTGCCGGGGGTCGCCTTCGCAGCGAAAAGCGATTAATAATTCGGAAAACCGCGTCTTTACGCAAGTGATGCGGCAGTTGGCGCGAACCGGGGGGACGGAGTAGCGTTGTCGTTCATGGACCTGCCCGTGGCAAACGCCCTCATCGACCTGGGGAGCGTCGTGGTCCTGCTCGCGGTAGTCGCTGGCGCGCTGTACAAGCTGAAAGGTGGGTCCGCGCATCACTTCGACAGGTGGGACGTGCTGAAGCCGCCCACGAAAGCGGACGTCCCGAAGGGGACGTCGCTGAAGAGCTTCTCCACGGTCCTGTTCCGCGACGTGTTCACCACCAAGGTCCTAGACTCGTGCAGCAGGTTGAAGCGGGGGGCCCACCTCGCCATCTTCTGGGGCTTCGTCTTTCTGGGCATATCGACGACGCTGGCGTTCATCACCAACCCCGACAACAGGGTCTTGCCACTGACAAACCCCGTGAAGGTCTTCGGGAACGCGGGGGGGCTGCTGATCGTGATCGGGTTCGTCTTCATGTTCCACGTCAGGTACCGCGAGCACGCCCCCGTGTGGCGGCTGACCCGGTCCGACTTGTTCATGCTCACCCTCTTCCTGGCGGTCGTCACGGGGTTCGTCACACAGCAGGCGGTCTACTCGGCGGGGGGGTCTCTCTGGGTCTCTGACGCCTTCTGGGTCCACATGGCCTTCGTGGTGGTCCTGCTCGCCACGGCTCCCTTCACGAAGTTCTTCCACGCCGTCTCCAAGCCGCTCTCTATCTTCCATGATGAAGTCGACGCCAGGCTGGGGAGGGAACCTGTCCTCCCGGTGCCCGCCGCGGAGACCAGGGAGGCAGGGCAGGCCTAGTGCCGACCTACGTGGACCCGAACAAGTGCGACGGCTGCGGCAAGTGCGTCGACATCTGTCCCAGCGACATAATGCACCTTTCGAACAGCGTCTTTGGTGGGAGGAAGGCCTACAACGTCGAGCCTGACTACTGCTGGGAGTGCTACTCCTGTGTGAAGGAATGCCCCCAGCACGCAATAGACATGAGGGGGTACGCGGACTTCAACCCCCTTAACCACAAGCTGACAGTCCTGAGGGACAAGGAAAAGAACTCCGTGAGCTGGAAGCTGAAGTACAGGAACGGGACGAAGAAGGAGTTCGAATTCCCGATCCGCACAACGCCGTGGGGGTCTATCCCCCCGGCGCAGAGCCATCCGGCTCCCACCCGAGAGCAGTTCGGCTCGCAGCTCCTCGCCCACGAGCCGGAGTACCTGAAGTCGGAGAGGGGCCTTGTCACGGTGACGACACGATGACGCTTCCGCACGGTCCTGGAGGATGCTGCTTCTGAAGACGAAGACGGTGGACTGCGACGTCCTCGTCGTGGGAGGCGGGATGGCTGGATGCGGCGCTGCCTACGAGGCGAGGTACTGGGGGCGGGACCTCAAGATAGTCGTCGTCGAGAAGGGGCACATAGAGAGGAGCGGCGCAGTCGCCATGGGCCTTTCAGCAATCAATTGCTACATGGGGATGCGGTGGAACGAGAACACCCCCGAGGACTTCGTCAGATACGCCCGGAACGACCTGATGGGGCTGGTGAGGGAGGACCTCGTCTTCGACATCGCGAGGCACGTAGACGCGACCGTGCACCTGTTCGAAGAGTGGGGGCTCCCCATCGTCTACGACGAGCAGACGAAGAGGTACAAGCGGGAAGGGCGGTGGCAGATCCTGATACACGGGGAGTCGTACAAGCCGATAGTCGCCGAGGCGGCCACGAAGTCCGCCACGGAAGTGTACAACAGGGTGATGGTCACCCACCTCCTGACGGACGAGGAGGACGGCGGAAGGATAGCGGGGGCGGTCGGGATAGGGGTGAGGGACGGAGCGTTCTACGTCTTCAGGGCGAAGGCGGTGATAGTCTGCGCTGGGGGGGCGACCCATGTGTTCAGGCCCAGGTCGGTAGGCGAGGGGGCAGGGAGGACCTGGTACTCTCCCTGGAGCACGGGGTCGGCCTACGCCCTGCTGGTCGAGGCGGGAGCCGAGATGACGCAGATGGAGAACAAGCTGGTGGTGACCCGCTTCAAGGACGGGTACGGTCCGGTGGGAGCGTGGTTCTTGGCGCTGAAGGCGAAGGCGTCCAACGCCTACGGCGAGGACTACGAGATGAAGTACAAGGAGGAGCAGCGCGCGCTCTACGGGGACTACGTGGACGCCAAACCCTTCCCGACCTGCCTGAGGAACGACGCGATGCTCCGGGAGATCAGGGCGGGACGGAGCCCTATCTACATCCACACGGAGAAGGTCCTCGACACCAGGGAGAAGGAAGAGCTCGGCCAGGAGGACTTCCTCGACATGACCATGAGCCAGACCATAGTGTGGGCGTCACAGAACATCGACCCAAAGGTTCGTCCGTCCGAGCTGCTCCCGTCTGAGCCGTACATCATGGGCTCGCATGCGACCTGTTCGGGAGCCTGGGTCAGCGGACCGGCCGACCTTTCGCCGAAGGAGTGCTTCTGGGGGTACAACAGGATGACCACAGTGCAGGGGCTGTTCGGGGCCGGGGATACCGTAGGCGGCTCGGCGCACAAGTTTTCTTCAGGCTCCTTCACGGAAGGGCGGCTCGCAGGGAAGGCGGCGGTCGCCTACATATCGGAGCGGGTCGCGGACCGGAAGCCTTCGGTGACTGAAAAGAAGGTCGAAGCCTTCAGAGATGAGATCTTCCAGCCCGTGAAGACGTTCAGGCTCGGACGGAACATGATCACGAAGGGGACAGTGTCCCCGTTCTGCATCTATCCCGACCAGGGGGTCGTTCGCCTGGAGAAGATAATGGGCGAGTACGTCGGAGGATGGGGCTCGTTCTACACCACCAACGAGGTGCTGCTCGGCAGAGGGTTGGAGCTGCTGGAGATGCTCAGGGAGGACCTCGACCATCTGGGAGCCGAGGACCTGCATCAGCTGCAGAGGGCCTGGGAGCTCCACCACAGAGTGGTGACCGCAGAGGCCGTGCTCAGACACACCCTGTTCAGGAAGGAGACGAGATGGCCCGGGTACTGCTACCGGTCGGACTACCCGGCGCTGGATGAGAAGAACTGGCATGTGTTCGTCAACTCCAGGTACGACCCCTCGACCGGGGGATGGTCGCTCTTCACCCGGCCTTGCACCAGGCTGGTATCCTGACGGTGCGAGCGCAGGCCACCACCCTCTGCCGTGGATCGGGACTGCTTCGGTAACAGTTTAGGACATGCGGCTCCCTGGCCGTGGGATGGAGCGTCCAGAAGACCCCCGCGAGACCCTCGCGAGACTTGCAAAGAGCTACTGGGAGGAGAGGATGTCTAACGAGCCGCTTTCGGCGACCGCCCTCGGCGACCGCAGGTTCGACGACAGGCTCCCAGACATCACGCCGGAAGGGAGGGACCGGGTCCGCAGGCAGTATGCGGAGGTGGTGCGAAGATGCGAGGCCATCCCCGAGAAGGGTCTGCCAGCCGAGGAGCGCCTCACCAGGACCGCGCTCATGGTAGACGCCAGCGCCGCGGCAGACTACCTCTCATGCGGCCTCGACGACTGGGTCGTCGATCCTCTGGGCGGACCCCAGGTGGAGCTCCTGAACGTCGAGTCGTATCAGCCCGTCCGGACCTTTGACGAGGGGGCCTCGATGGTAAGGCGGTGGCAGGCAATCGGAACCCACCTCGCTCAGCACGTCGCCAACCTCAGAGCGGGGGCATCGGCACGGAAGATGGCGGTCAGAGAGGAGGTGGAGAAGGTGGTGGATGAGCTAGCAGACCTGCTGGCGAAGCCCGACAGGGAATGGGCTCTCCTCAGACCCCTTTCCACATCCCATGACGACTGGACCGAGGGGCAGAGGCGCGAGTTCAGGGCGGGGCTGGAAGGTGCAGTCGGGAGGCAGGCCAGGCCCGCGTTCACCGGGTATCTCGAGTTCCTGAAGGCGGAGATACTCCCCAGGGCCAGGCCTGGGGAGAAAGCCGGCATCATGCACATCCCCGGAGGGAAGGAGGCATACCTCAAGCTCGTCCGGGTACACACTTCGATGGACCTGGCCGCTGAGGAGGTCCACCTGACCGGGCTCAAGGAGGTGGAGAGGATTGACGGGGAGATGGAGCGGCTCGGCAAGAAACTCTTCGGGGCCTCCAGGCTAAAGGAAACGCTCGACAGGCTGCGGACAGACCCTTCGCTGTACTTCGACAGCAGGGACGAAGTCGAGGAGGCGGCCGAGTCAGCGCTTTCAAGGGCGAACGCGGCGATATCGAAGTGGTTCGGGCGGCTCCCGAAGACCCCCTGCGAGGTCGTCAGGATGGAGGAGCATGAGGAGAAGCACTCGACGATAGCGTACTACCGGCAGCCAGCCGCCGACGGCTCCAGGCCCGGGAGGTATTACATCAACACCTCCGAGCCGCGGACCAGGCCGAGGTACGAGGCTGAGGCGCTCGCCTTCCACGAGTCGGTCCCAGGGCACCACCTCCAGATCGCCATAGCGCAGGAGCTGGAAGGGATCCCGGAGTTCAGGAAGAACAGCGGGGTGACCGCGTTCATAGAAGGGTGGGGGCTGTATGCGGAGAGACTCGCGGACGAGATGGGGCTGTATTCTTCAGACCTCAGTCGCTTGGGCATCCTCTCCTACGACGCGTGGAGAGCCTGCAGGCTCGTCGTGGACACCGGGATGCACGCGATGGGTTGGAGCAGGGAGCGAGCCATCCGGTTCATGACGGAGAACACAGCGCTGGCCAGGAACAACATCGTCAACGAGGTGGACAGGTACATCACCTGGCCCGGCCAGGCGCTCGCCTATAAGACCGGACAACTGGAGATCCTCAAGCTCCGGAACGAGTCCCAGGGGAGGCTCGGGCCGAAGTTCGACGCGCGGAGGTTCCATGACTCCGTCCTCGGGAGAGGTGCGATCCCTCTGAAAGCCCTGAGGGAGGCCGTGGAACGCGACACCGGTGGACTCTAGGTGGACGTGCACCGCGGAGTAGCGATCAAAGGCGCATCGCTGAACTGGTACCAGGACAGGAAGGTCGAAGAAGACGTCGTCCTCTTCGCCGAGAGGCTCCATGCGGGACGCCTCTCGAAGGTCCTCGACTTCGGCTGCGGCACGGGAAGGAACACGGTCTACCCTTGCCAGGATGGGATTCGAGGTGCACGGCTTCGAATGGTCTACTGCGTCGGTCACCCCCTGCAGGCGAGAGCCCTCCAGACCGGGCCTGGAAGAGGACGCCCCCGTCTGGGACATGAACAGGACCCCCTCCCCGTATCCCGACAAGGGGCTTGGGCATCCTAGTCATGGAGGTGATGCACCGCGCATGCGCGGACAACGTCATGCGGATCGCGGCTGAGATCACCCGCCTTACGAGGAGCGGCGGGCTCCTGTACGTGGAGTCTCCAGCCTATGTAGCCCACAAACCCCAGTCCTACACCGAGCCCGGGCCCGGGACGTATGTACCGGCGGGCGGAGACGAGCAAAGCGTCCCGCATCATTACTTCAAGAAAGAGGATCCCTCTCCCTCTTCTCCGGCTTCGACCCGCTTGACCCTGAGCGTGAAATGCGGCTACAACTACTGCCTTACGGCGCGACGAAGGTAAAGCATGGGAACTGGAAGGCCGCGAGGATGCGGTGGGGCCGGGCAACTAGTCTTTTATCGCTCTGGTCCCCGTCCCCGACCCATGAGCCTCAAACTTGGTAACTTCCGGGTGACGAGCCCCGCCTTAGGGCCCTCCGGACGGATGGACAAGAAGTACGGAGGGGACTCGGGCAAGCCTCCGCATCTTGAGTGGAGCGGGGCCCCGATGGGACGGAGTCCGCGCTGGTCTGTCACGACCCCGACGCACCGCTCCCATGTGGGTTCACCCACTGTGTGTTGTACGGGATTCCGGCCAGCGTCACCCACCTCTCTGAGGGACGCCATTTCCGACCCCAGCCTGGAGCAGGCCCGCCTCGTAGGCACCTACGAAAGATAGTGGTGTCAGAGTCATGGAATACGTCAGGCTAGGACAGGCAGGCATCAAGGTCTCCCGCATCTGCCTCGGTTGCATGACGTTCGGGAACGAAGAGGCGTGGATGGTGGACGGGGAAGGGGCGAAGAAGGTCCTGAAGCGCGCCTGGGATATGGGGATCAACTTCTACGACACCGCGAACGTCTACTCGAATGGGAGGTCTGAGGAGATAGTTGGAGAGTTCCTCCAGGGGATTAGGGACGATGCGGTGCTGGCTACGAAGGTCCGCGGTGGGATGGGCGAGGGGCCCAACAGGCGAGGGCTTTCCAGGGGCCACATCATGTGGCAGGTGGAGGAGTCGCTGAAGAGGCTGAAGACCGATCATGTGGACCTCTACCAGATACACCGGTGGGATTACGAGACCCCCATAGAGGAGACGCTTTCGGCGCTCACTGACCTGGTGAGGAACGGGAAGGTGCGCTACATCGGCGCCTCGAGCATGTGGTCCTGGCAGTTCGCGAAGGCGCTCTACACCAGCGACATTAAGGGGTACGCGCGCTTCGTCAGCATGCAGGACCTCTACAATCTCCTCTATCGCGAAGAGGAGAGGGAGATGATACCCCTCTCCAAGGCCGAGGGGGTAGCTCTCATCCCCTGGGGGCCGACCGCCGGCGGGTTCCTGTCGGGGAAGTATCTCGTGAACGGAAAGCTGGCGCCGGAGGAGGGGGACAGCAAGAGAGTCGCCCCCGGCACCATGGGCTACAGCAGATATGCGGGGAAGCCCCAGAACGACACGATAGTGGGAAGGCTCGTGGAGACGGCCAAGCAGAAGGGGGCGACCCCCAACCAGGTCGCCCTAGCCTGGCTGTTGCACAAAGGGGTGACGTCCCCCATTGTCGGGACTTCAAAGGTGGAGCACCTGGAAGAGATGATAGGAGCCCTGGACGTGAAGCTTTCGGAAGGCGAGACGAAGTACCTCGAGGAGCCGTACCTTCCTCAGCCAGTAACCGGGCACGCCTGAGGCGCCCCTCTGTTTATAGGAAGCCCGGAGCCGGGAGAGGGAGACATTGACGGAGATGGCAAAGGGGATCCAGTATGTAGACGGGACCAACGCCAACTCCTACCTGGTGGAAGAGGAAGGCGGCGCCCTGACGCTTGTGGACGCGACCATGCAGGGAGACGGGAAGAAGATCCTGGAGTTCCTCGAAGCGGCAGATCGGAAGCCTTCGGACGTGAAGACGATAGTCATCACTCACTGCCACGTCGACCACATAAGGGGGCTGGCTGCCCTGAAGGCGGCGACCGGGGCCACCGTAGCAGTCCATGAGGCAGACGCAGACTTCGTTTCTGGGAGGGCGAAGTATCCCTCACCGGGCGGGGCGGTAGGGCTCGCGTTCAAGGTTGCGTCGTCGATGATGAGCGTCAAGCCGGTGGAACCCGAAAGGAAGCTGAAGGACGGAGATGCCGTGGGCCGGCTTTCGGTCATCCATACCCCCGGTCACACCCCAGGGAGCATCTCGCTCCTCGACAGGGAATCGAAGGTCCTTTTCGTCGGGGACACGGCTAGATACATGAAGGGTAAGCTAGAGGGGCCCCCTCCGCAGTTCACAAAGGACATGCGACAGGCGAAAGTTTCCATAGAACGGCTCGCCGCCCTTGACTTCCAGGTCATGTTGAGCGGCCACGGCGAGCCGCTGAAGTCGGCCGACGGTCCCAAAATGCTGGGAGAGCTTTCGAAGAGGCTCTGACCCAGCCTAGCGCTTGCGGGAGCCGAACCATTGGAAGCCGCCCGCGCAGCTTTTGCCTCGTCCTAGCCAAATTTGCGAAACGCCGGGAAAGGCAATGGGTGTTCTGAATGACCCTCTCCGGAACCGTTCCGGTTCTACAGGGCCATTGATGGCCTCTTGACCGAACGATCATAGGCGCGAGTCCACGGACAGGTCACCAAATCTCTTGAAGACAGATGCAGGCTTGCCACTCATTCCGGACGAGTCGCCCTTAAATCCGCTGGCCCGGCCTGCGAGACCATGAGACGGGCGTGGCTTGTACTTCTCCTCTTCCTCGTCATCTCGACCCAGCTCGCAATCCTCTCCGCATTTCATGACGTAGAGTTCAGCGGGTACGCCACTGGGAACTCGGTCGTCGTCATCGGGAAGTGGGACTACGCCCAGGGGTCTGTGCGTGTCACCGTAACGCCCGCGCTGCTGCATAACGGTACCTTCAGCGCCGAGGTCGTTTTCCCCAATGGGACCAGGGTAGACGCGCCATCGAGCCAACCGTTCTCGTTCACCTACCGACTCCCCAGGACTGGGGACTGCTTCTGCAGCGGAGGGACCTATGGAGGACCGGGAGCCGGCCTGGCTCTAACGCCCAGCAAGCCGCTCAACGTGACCATGACCCAGAACGTCGCCGATGTCCCCAGCTTCCTCAACGCCGTATCGGCAGCATACGGAGGGATGCAGCCAGCCGTCGACACCTATGCCTTCGTGATCTACGGGGACGCCCAGGTCTACGTCTCCGGGTATGTGGTTGCGATATGAGCGAAGTCCAGGTGTTGACCAAGGTCGAGGAACTGATGGGGGCCCTCGACCAGGTCAAAAGATACAAGGCCCTGACGAGGCTGCTGGTCGACTTCGCCGTCATCTTCCTCGCCGCCATCGCGGTCCTGCTGGGGTGGGAGTTGGGTTTCGACTTTTACAGGCTGGGGAGCGCGACCGGGTGCTACTATGCGCCCTTCGGTGAGTTCACCTGTACCGCTTCATCCGCCGCTTTGCCCCTGGCCGTGCAGCTCTTCTCCGGCCTCGCGATACTCCTGATACCGATGGCTGGGCTCTTGGGAGGGATAGTCTGGGTCGACAGGGGGCTCAAGAAGGTCGAGGTCGAAGGATGGAAAGGAGTGTTAGGAGAAGGGATCCCCGGGGCGATCAAGCTGCTTCAGGAGCTGAACTGGGACTCTGTGCTCGACGACATCAGGGCGTCGAAGTCAGGGTACTCGGTATATTTCACTGTGAAGGTCGCGGGGTACTGGATGCTCGCGTTCGTGGTGCTGTTCTTCCCCTACGACGTGGGGATGTCCGCGCTCCATCTCGCCCCGAACATGTATGCCCTGGCGCTAGTCTCATTCGTCTTGGTCGTCTTGGTTGCCAGGGGGGACCTTCAGAAGAAGTACAGACAGGTCGTGTCGCTTGACAATCTGATGTGGGAGTTGCGGTGGTTCAGCGGTGAGTTCAAGGCAGCCAAGTTCGAAGCCTGACCTCTACGTCGTAGCGAGGATAGTGAAGGAGTTGAGCGACAATGGCTCGATGAAAAGGACCCAGCTGGCCACGGCGACCAGGCTCTCCTATGACGTCCTGGTGAGGTACCTGGGATGGATGAACGAGAAGGGGTTCGTGCGCATGGATGGCGAAGAGAACGTCGTTCTTACGGAGGAAGGGCACGATGTCTACGAAAGGCTGGTCGAATGGATACTCGAATATGTGGGGAAACTCAGGTTCCCGAGGTTCTGAGAGGAGCCAATGGTTAGCCATGTTCTCAGGGAAAGAGGTCCTGGTCCGCTACGACCGGACCCTGAACCCAGAGAAGAACGTCGCCATGGAGCAGGAGGTCTTCGCGAAGGTCGAAGCCAGTGAGCTCCCGGAGTCGGTCAGGTTCTGGGTGGACACCGAGTGTCTTGTGAGGGGGAAGGTGAAGAACGTCAGGTACGGCTGGTATCACGAGGGGCTGGCGCGGAGGCTCGGGGTGAGGGTCGTCCAGAGAGAGACCGGGGGCGGGGTGGTCTATCACGACCGCGGGAACCTGAACTGGAGCATATTCGTCAGGTCGGCGGGCCCCTTTCACTCTCCAGCCAAGCTCTTCGGCCAGGCTTCTGGTTACATCGTCAGGGCGCTCGAGAGGCTCGGCGTCCCCGCCCGGTTCGCGCCCCCAAACAGGGTCGACGTGGGAGGGTACAAGGTGTCAGGGATGGCAGCGAGGGCCACCCCCAGGGCCCTGCTGGTCCATGGTACCCTCCTCCTGAACACCGACCTTGACAGGCTCAACTTGCTCTGCATCCCGCCGCCGGGGTGCCCGCCGGTAGCAAACGTCAGCAGATGGGTGGGAGACGTCAGGGCAAGGAGCCTCGTCGACGCGACCGTCCAGGTCCTGAAGGACTCCGGGATGAAGGTCCGCCTGCGAACGCCTTCGGTCGCATGAGCGACGCTGCGGTCAGCGTCGCGCGTCGCCTTTTAGCCCGCCGGCCGGTACCGGGCGGACATGACGACGTCTGGATACCGCGCCGCGGGCATGGCGAGCTTCTTCGCGCCCCGGAGCATAGCCGTAGCGGGGGTCTCATCAGACCCCGGGAAGATGGGGTCGATAATATTCGCCAATCTCCTCGAGAACCGTCAGAGGGGAGTCCTTGGGGCGAGCGTCTACGCCCTCAATCCGACGCATGGTTCTGTGATGGGCCAGCGGGCATACGCGTCGGTCGGCTCCCTCCCTGAGGTCCCCGAACTGCTTGTGGTAGCCGTCCCCGGGCCGCAGGCTCTGGGGGTGATAGAGTCGGCTGCCAAGGCCGGCGTGAAGGCTGCCATCGTCGTGACGAGCGGCTACGCCGAAGCCGGCAGGGCGGACGCTGAAGCCAGGATGGCGGAGATCTCCGCCGAGAGCGGGATGAGAATCCTCGGCCCCAACACCATAGGGTTGGTCGACATGGCGTCAGGGGTAGATACCCTCTTCCTGCGTCCAACGAAGACCCTCCCCGACGGCACCCAGGTCGCGTCGCTCCTGAAACCGCTGCGCGGCGGGATAGCGATCGTCAGCCAGAGCGGACACTTGGGTCAGGCGCTCATAGAAGAGCTAACCGCCGGAGGGGTGGGGATAAGGGCCCTGGTGGGGACAGGGAACCAGGCAGACGTCTCGGCGGAGGACGTGATGGAGTACTTTGCAGACGACCCGGAAACGAAGGTGATCGTCCTATACCTGGAAGGGGTGCGCGACGGGAGGAAGTTCCTGAGCGCAGCCCGCAGAGCGTCCAGGTCAAAACCTGTGGTGGTGTTCAAGGCGGGGAAGACGCCGGGCGGAGCCAGGGCGGCGCTGACCCACACGGCGTCTCTCGTCGGGGATTATGACGTATACAGCGCCGCGTTCCGGCAGGCAGGGATCGTCGAGGCGGTGAGCTTTCAGGAGCTTGCCGACTTGGCAGTGGCGCTCCTGATGCTCCCGAAGCCAGCGGGCGGGAGGCTTGCGGTGGTCACCAACGCAGGAGGGGTCGGCACCATCGCGATCGACGAAGCACAAGAGGCAGGCCTGAAGACAGACCCGCTGGGAAAAGAGGTGGCCGACCGCATCCGCTCCGAGTTCAATGGGTCCGGTTTCGTATACAACGCGTCCCTCGGGAACCCCGTCGACCTCACGGCGTCTGTGAGCACCGAAGAACTCGCCAGGGTTGTAAAAGAGGTCGTTTCGTCAGAAGGATACGACGTGGGCCTCGTCCTCCCTACCCATCAGGCCCCAGGCATCGACCCCGACGTGGCAAGCAGGCTGATTCCCGCCATCAGGGGGACCGGGAAGCCTGTGTGCGTGTGCGTCGTGGGGAGGTCGGAGCTCGCCTCCCGCATCCACCTGGAGTTCATGAAGGCTGGCATCCCCAGTTTCCCGACCCCGGAGAGGGCGGTCCGAGCCCTCGCGGCGGCTTTGAAATACGCGCAGATGCAGAAAGAGAGGAGTTCTCTGGCGATGGCGACGCCGGCTAAGCGGAAGGCGAGAGAGACGGACATGCCCTTCACTCGAGAGGGGCTGGCGAGCCTGCTGGCCAGTCATGGCATAGCGGAACCCCGTTCCATGATGATCAAGACGCAGGCCGATCTCGTGGGACTGAAGAAGTGGCGGTTCCCCGTCGCCTGCAAACTGCTGTCGCCCGACCTCCCTCACAAGGCAGACGTCGGCGGGGTGGTCCTGGGAGTGCGGTCCCCTGAAGAGGCCGGAGCTTCCCTCGCCCGGTTCCAGAGCCTAGCCAGGAAAAGGAAGGTCCGGTTCGGAGGCATGCTGGTTCAGGAGATGGTGGAGGACGCCTTGGAACTGATCGTGGGGTGCACGCGAGACCCTACCTTCGGGCCGGTGGTGGCGGTGGGGCTCGGAGGGACCTACACTGAGCTCGTGCGGGGCCTTTCGTTGGCCGTGGCGCCCGTGACCCCGGCCTGGGCGAAGTCGATGATCAGCGGGGGCAGCTTAGGGGCCCTGGTGAAGGGATACCGAGGAGGTCCGAGGGCCTCCATAGCGCAGCTGGCCAACACCGTTTCCAAGTTCTCACAGATACTCCTGGAGCACCCCGAGGTCCAGGAGATCGAGGTGAACCCGCTCATGGCGAAGGGAAGAGAGCTGATTTCGGTAGACGCCAGGGCGGCCCGAAGCGCCTAACGACCCTGCAGGTCCGAGAGCCTCGCGGCAGCGAGGGGGATGGTCATCTCATCCTTGGTGAGCCCGCCGTGGTGCCCCTTGAGGTCGGGGAGGGCTCCCTTCCTGTACCTGTAGAAGACGGTCTTGTTCCCGTGGGGCAAGACCATTAGGTTCCCCACCCGCCTCAGGAACCTCCCGCTCGGCCTGTTGATGCCGAAAAGCCCCTCCTTTATCCCGTCGGCGGTCTTCATGACCGTGGCCACGCCGTCCAGCTTTTCCCGCATGTACCTCTCCGTCTCCTCCAGCCTGCTTTCATCCACCAGATAGTAAGTGTCCCTGGTGTTGCCCCATGGAGGGATCATATCTCCGCGGGGATTTCTTTGCAGGCTCCTCGTCAGCTTGGCGAACCGGTTCACGTACACCGTCTTCTCCGGCTCGATGGTGAGCTGTCCGTGGTCCGCGGTCAGTAGGATCAGGGTCCTTCTTGCGGCCTCCCTGTCCACCTTGTCAAGGAACCCCTCCTGCATGGCGTGTGACAGAAGTGACGTCTCGACGAGGGATTCGTCCGTCCCCTGGCCGTAAGTGTGCTCGATGTGGTCGATGTTGCTCCAATAGACATAGGCGAAGTTCTTCCCATTCGCCCCTTCGACGAAACGCCTCAGGGACACGCTGAGGTCTGACGCGCTCGAATACGGCGTGACTCCGGTCCCCGCCCTGATGAGGGTAGAATAGACCGTGTTGGCAAGGTAGCCGCCCGTGAACGTCATGCATCCGATCCCTGCTGTCTTCAGCCGGCTGAAGACGGGGGTTCCGTCGAAGAGGGAACGTTCGGGGAACTTCCCCTTGAGGGTGTCTCGGCCGTATTCGCCCAGCCTGGAGAAGGGAAGCGTGAGTATTATCTCCCCAAGTTCTTGCATGTAGACAAACCACTCCGGGAGCCCGTGCTCCTGTGGTGTCAGGCCTGTGTTGACGCTGGTCAGCGCCGCGGCCGTGGTAGAGGGGAAGATGGTGGTGATTGGCCTGACGCTCCCCTTCGAGCCGAAGGCGCCCAAGAGGCCCGTCCGGGGAGATCTGTGCCACTCGTTGTATCCCAGTCCGTCGCACACCATGAGTATCACGTTGTCGACTCCGGCCGTATCCACGTCTCCCAGCGCGTCATTCGGAAGTCGCGGTCTCCCAGGGTCCAGGCCGAAGATGGATTGAACCGTCGATGGGACATTGGATAGGCAATAGCCTTCGTAGTCAGGTCTCACGGCGCCAGGGGGAAGCAACGACGACGCCTCGGCCGCTGGGCTGATATGCCTTGTGAAGGGACCCGAAGCTCCGGCAACCGATATATCTCAGCCGTTGCTTGGGCCGAAGGCATGGCTCCGGCTCCCACCTGGAGGCTCGCGGCGGTCCTCGTTGCTTCCCTGCTTGCGGCCCAGGCCATGGCTGGTGCAGTCCCCGCGGCTACCGCGTCGGGCACGGCCACCCCGATAAAGCACGTGGTAATCGTGATGATGGAGAACCACAGCTTCGACAACATCTTCGGCCTCTATCCGACCATGAACTCGAGCACCCCTTCGCCTCTGCTGTCGTCGCTGCAGGCCCCAGACGATCTCCTGGGTGCCCCGGCGTCCGCCACCCAAGCCCTCACCCAGGTCCCCAACGGAGTCTATTCTACGGCTGACCCCAACGAGGGGGTCTATTCTGCGGACTGGAACGGTGGGAAGATGGACGGGTTCGCGGCGAACAGCGGGAGCGTGTCGATGACGTACTTCGGCCCATCGCAGGTGGCGGTGGAGTGGGACTGGGCGGAGCAGTACGCCATAGCCGACAGGTACTTCTCGAGCTGCCTTTGCATGACCAACCCGAACAGGCTTTACTCTCTAGCTGGATACGGGGCTGGGATAACCACCGATAGCGGGCCGCCCCCATACATACCTGTGAACCAGTCGATCTTCTCCGAGCTGAGCCGCTACGGGGTGAGCTGGGGGTACTACATACAGAACCCGGCATCGGATAACTTCCCTCTCAACTACTTCGATGGCATAGGAGCCTACTCGTCCCAGATCCAGAGCTGGGGCTCGTTCTACGGCGCTCTACAGCATGGAAGCCTCCCGTCGGTGTCCTGGGTGATGCCGGTCGGGGGAGGTGCGACGGGGGTAGACCAGCACCCCTCGGCCAACATGACAGTGGGAGAGGATTGGCTCCTTGGGGTGGTGGACAGGGTGATGCAGAGCGGCTACTGGAACTCGACCGCGATATTCGTAACCTATGACGAAGGAGGAGGGTACTACGACCACGTCCCTCCACCGACCGTCGATGGGGTGCAGCTGGGGTTCAGGGTGCCGTTCTTCGTCATCTCGTCCTACGCAAAGGAGAACTACGTCTCCCACACGGTCATGAACCACGCGTCCACGCTGGCCTTCGTAGACTACAACTGGAAACTCCCCGCCCTCAACACCTTCGTAGCCGATTCCGGGCTCCCACTGGACATGTTCGACTTCAACCAGACATACCCCGGAGGCTCGCTCGCGAGGCAGCCTGTGGTGCTCGGCAACGGGAGCTCGTTCCCGGTGGAGCCGCAGATTCCGTTCACGAGCCTCCCATACCAAAGGCAGGGGTCCTATGCCGGTGACCTCGCCTCGTTGGGGGTTTCGACGCTGGCCGCCTCCAACTCGACGGTGACTCCGTTCTACCAGAGCGTACCCTTCACTGGCGCCGTGGCCGGGCTACTTTTGGTCGCGCTGGTGCTAGCTGCGAGGTACGGAAGGTCACTCAAGAAGCGCCAGGACACGAGTGGAGTTACCGCCCAGAATGGCGGAGAGCGCGCGTATCTGAGAGTCGGTCACAGTCCAAAAAGGCGAGCTAGGGCCTATGGTGGCCCTACGTAGCGCCCTTCCATCACTTTGCGCGTGTGGCAGATTTCACATTTGCATTGGTGGTTTCCGCATCAGGTAAATCTGGCTGAGGCCTGCGAAAATCAGGAGGATCCCGGCCATGCCGAGCCCAGAGAGGTCGTAGCTGTTCCCGAGCAACCCGTTGAAAGCTCCGTAGTAGGTGTAGAGTGGGACGAGTACGATGCCGAGGACGATGATGACCGGTACGAAATAGAGCTTGTTCGACTTCGACCTCGTGTTCCTCCAGTCAAGGAAGCCGAACACTGCGATGAGAACGCCAAGGAGGGCAATGATTGCCACGTCCGTAGTGTTCAAGCTGCTCGCGGGGGTCCACACGTCTTCATAGCTCTTCGGATAGTACAGTGTCAAGGGGCCGAAGACCAAAATCGACAGTCCGATGAGAATGTAAAGCCAATCGAAGTACATTAAGTTGATTGATTTTCGCGGTGCGGGTCCGATGCCAGTTGCGGAAGCCCCCGTTGCGTTAAGGACTTTTTCGGACATCCGAGGTCTGGGTTCGTCGCCCAATTCTAATAAGCGTTCCGCCATCGCCCATCGTGCGTGGTATAAGAGAGCGGGCTCGAAGGTGGAAGCACTGCGAACGTTTATTAGAAGTTCTTGAAGAGTAGGTGTTCACTAACATGGGTTTCAACGACATTGCGGGCTCGCTGAACCAGGTTGGCCAGATTCCTTGGGAGTATGTCGTGGGCTATTTCGTGATAGCCCTGGTAGTGGCATTCGTCCTGGGAAAGAAAACAGGTGGACTAAGCTCATTCACAACACTCGACTTCGTCTACATAGGCATCGGCGTCGCATTCGCCGTGGTATGGCAGTGGTTCATCGGCGCATTCCTTGGGGGGTTCCTCCCGACCTCGGTGAGCGCCTACATAGGCATCGGCTTCATCGGCGGGCAGCTGATCACCATGATGGTGGTCGCAGCGCTCGTGAGAAAGGTAGGCGTTGGTATGACGTCTTTCGTCGTATACTCCTTCCTCAGCGACATCTTCCATTACGGGTTCGGTGGAGAGCCGATGTACTTCATCTATGAAGGACTTACCTATGGGCTCTTCCTCGACCTCACAATCGCGTTGACTGGAGGCAACATCTTCGGGGTCAAGAGTTCAATCAAAGCATCGGCTGAGGCCACCGCAACGTCAGGGGGTGGTTCGTCAGGGAAGCTCCTCGCGCTGATGATCATCGAGGGCGCGATAATCGGCTTCCTCTTCGCATTCCCAGATCCCATCATATACTCGGCCTTCTTCGGCCCATTCATCAACGCAAGCAAGGTCAACTGGCAGACCATCTACAGGACTTTGACAACGAACGTAATCAGCGGCATCCCGGCTGGAGCGCTGGGCGGGGTAATCGCGAATCGTGTGTCAAGGGCCATAGGTGGATAACAGCGAGACCGACTTGAGATAGGAGGGAAAGGGGAGGCTGCAAGGCCTCCTCCCGACCTGTTTTGTCAGGGTCACAGGAAGCCGGTATTACCCCACCCCATAGAGAAGAAGCCCATTGTGTCGTTATGCTCGGTCCCTTGCAGGACCTGCCTCGGCAAGACTTAAGCGCATGACGGGGGCGCCTTGGCCCCGTGGTCGAGACAGGTTCGACCGAGGTATCCCTGGCCAAGCCCGTGCAGGTTCATAACCTTGCCTTCAACTACGTCGGCGTAGGCAGGCCGGTCCTAACGGTCGACTCGTTCCACGTAGACGATGGTGAAGTTATCCTGATAATCGGCAAGTCTGGAGGAGGGAAGTCCACCCTGGTGAACTGCTTCAACGGGGTGATACCTCACATCTTCCATGGGAACAATCCAGGAGGGGTCGTCGTCTATGGGCATGTCGTGAAAGAGACCCCCCTTCCGAAGCTCTCGGTCATGGTTGGGACACTCCTCCAAGACCCTGAAACCCAGGTGCTGAACTACACTGTCGAGGAGGAGGTGGCCTTCGGACCTGAGAACCTCAGGCTCCCTCCTGAGGAGATCCGACGGCGGGTAGACGATGCCATAGCCACGACGGACATCGAAGGGCTGCGGAACAGGGAGACCTACGTACTTTCCGGAGGGGAGCTACAGAGGGTGGCCCTGGCCGCGGTCCTGGCCATGAAGACCAAGATGCTCATCATGGACGAGCCCACATCCAACATCGACCCCGAGGGGACGGCACGAGTCTTCCAGACTCTCACTGGGCTGAAAGGGAAGAGCACTCTGATAATAGTGGAGCATAAGCTCGAGAGGGCCCTTCACTTCGTGGACCGGGTGGTGCTGGTCGACGAAGGGAAGATAGTCTTCGATATCGAAAAGTCGAAGCTGGTCGACTACGTCGAAGAGCTCCATGCAGCCGGCATCGACGTGCCGGAACACTACCTCTATGCAAAGAGGTTCGGGATGAACCCCTCAGACATCGATGGCATAAGGAAAAGGATAGCCACCGAGGGGCTTCAGCTCGGCGTCCCTAAGAGGGACAAGGGGGGGGAAGTCATCCTCGACGCTCGTTCACTTGTTGAGGTGCCGGGGAAGGTGTTGGTAGACGCCGAGGTGACATTGAGAGAAAGACAGGTCCTGGCGGTGATGGGGAGGAATGGGGCGGGGAAGTCGACGCTCCTGAAGTCGATCATGAACTTCCTCGACAGGCAGCTGACTGCGAAGTCCACCCTGACGGTGGACGGGGTTGACCTGAGCAGAGCCAACATCCAGACGCGGGGGAAGCACATCGCCTTCGTCCCGCAAAGCTTCGACCTGATGCTGATCAACAAAACGGTGGAGGACGAGGTGTCCTACTCGTTGAGGAAGCGGGGGGTCAAGGACCACAAGCAGAAGACTGAAGAGTTCCTGAAGCTCTTTGGACTGCAGGACTTCAGGAGGAGGGACCCGCTTATGCTCAGTGTGGGCCAGAGGAGGAGGGTAGCGATGGCGTCCGCCCTCTCCGCGGGTGTGAAGATCGTGATGCTCGACGAGCCTACATCGGGACAGGACTTCTACCACAAGGAGATAATCGCCAGAGAAATCGCCATGCTCAAGGGACTGGGGTACTCATTCATCATAGTCACTCACGACGCGAAGTTCGTGTACCGATACTCCGACTACATGCTCATCTTGGACGGGGGAAAGAAGGTGCTCGAAGGGACCCCCGAGGAGGTCTTCGCGGTGTCGCAGAGGTACTCGGTGATCCCGCCGACGGAGTACTACCTGCGTAACCCCCAGATACAGATCCCCGAGCTCGGGATGCTGGGGGTCTGAGGGTGACCCTCCTCGAGGCCGTCTACATCAACGCCGGGAGCTGGGTCCTGTTCCTATTCGGGCTCGCTTTCCCCATCTATCTGATCTTCGGATACATGGGGCTCACAGGGTTCAAGGACTTGACGAGGTATGAGGAGGCCAAGACATTCTACTACAGGCTCAACCCGCTGACGAAGATCGCGTTCACCATCGTCCTCACCTTCGTCGTCGCTGTAACTGCGTGGTCAGCCGACCTGGCGCTAGGTCTGATAATACTCGTGTCGTACCTGAGTCTCAGGAGAGGATTCAGAAAGCTCCTGTTGGGGAGTGCGCTCGCGTTTGCGTCGGTGGTCGGTTTGGCATGGACATTTTCGACGGCCACCCCCTACACGCTCATCATCTACGCGTTCACCCGCCAGTGCCTGACCGTGGCCCCGCCGACGATGAGTCCCGCATGGCTCCATTACTTCACGCCTCTATGGACCTGGGCCTCGTACTTCCAGTACTGGGGGTTCCAGCCGGTCTTCACTCTGCAAGGGCTCCTGTATGGTCTCCAGGTTTCGACGAGGACAGGGGCCGTCCTTTTGGCTGCGCTCATCCTGGTGATGACGAGCACGCCTTCGGCCATTCTGCGGAGCCTGGGGAAGCTGAAACTCCCCATCGTCCTGATATTCGCCTTGGTCGTAGGGCTGAGGACAGTCCCGAGAATTTTCGACTCTCTCGACACGGCGGTGAAAGTCCAGTTCATGAGAGGGTATGGGTCGCGCGCGAACAAGGCCACCCGCGTGTTCTACCTCTTCGGAGGCGTGTTGTCGAGCATCGTGCCGGCCATGACATTTCTCTTCAGAGGGGCACAGAACACCGCGATTTCTGCCGACACGCGGGCGTTCAGGGCTTACAAGGACCGCACATTCCTGACCCCCTTCACCTTCTCCAGGGAGGATTACATCCTGTTCGCGGTCGTCGCTGCCCTCGTCGTCTTTGCTGTGGTCTCGAACATCTATGGGTTCGGGCGCGCAATCCCGTACTCGGCGGTCGGCTCTAGCTGCGGTGCGACGTCAACGGCCTAGTGAAACCTGGTCACAAAATAACTGAGCTCGCCAAGAAGCCCGCGGCCAGAAGGAGGACCACTACGTCTGCGACGCCGAAGGGTGACTTCGTGATGTATGTGCGCGTCTTGTATGCTCCGAACGCCCTAGTCCCAGTCGATATGGCCGTGTTCCTCGCGCCTCGGAGCAGATAGATCAGGGAAGGGATTAGAGCGAGGACCGCCGCAGCCAGGACATACAGGGGGCCGAGCAGGTTCACCCACCTCGTCCCGAAGCCTCTCATAAGCTGGACCTTGGTAGTCGCATTGAGAGCCTCCAGCAGGGCGGGAACGGTCTTCATGCCTACAACGACTGAGAATGTAATGGGGTTGGGGAGGCCGATCCTCTTCAGGGCACGCATGACGGATGAAGGGGTACTTGTCATCACGAGAATCAGCGCCATCAGGAAAACCCCCGAGACCGCGACCTCTTCCCCGAAAATCCTGGTCAGTTCGTAGTAGAAGATGGAGAAGCCCCGGGGGTTTGCGGCCAATCCCGAGCTAAGAAGGAAGGAAAGCCGGTCTGAGACCGAGCCCCAGACGGTCCCCCAGACTACGGCCACTGTGAAGAGCGCTCCTATCTTGAACTTCTCCTTCCCTCTGCAGAGGGTCGCATAGGAAGCGAGTATCACCCCCGTGGCCAGGAGCCCTAGGTAGAGGCCGGCGAAGGAAGTAGCCAGGGCGACCATGAACAGGGCCGCTATCTTTGTGACTGGGTTCAGGCGGTAGTAGAAAGAATCATGGCCTTCATACCTAGTGATTTCTTTCAATCCAGATAGGCCGATGAGACCGAAGACGATGTAGACGGGCATCGCTGCCCCAAGGAAGAACAGAGTCCATCCGAGAATCCCCGAGATGACAGGTGTGACAGGCAACGTCGGGGCGAAGCCTGTGGCCGCCCACTTAAGGGCGAAGGTATGAGGCCTACCCCGCAGGATTAATACAGTCCCCGCCGAACGGGTTGGACATGCTAGGGGTAGGAGACAAGGCACCTGATTTCGCCCTCTACGACACAGACCTGAAGCTGAGGAAGACGAAGGATTTCCTCGCCGCTGGGAGGAAGACGATCTTCGCTTTCTACCCGGGGGCGTTCACCGGGGTATGCACGAAGGAGATGTGCGCGTTCAGAGACATGCATGAGGGGCTCAAGAAGCTGAGAGCTGATGTTGTCGGGATCTCGGTCGACCCTCCTTTCGCCAACAAGGCGTTCGCCGAGCAGCACAACTTGAGCTTTCCTCTGCTCAGTGATTTCAAGCGAGAAGCAATCAGGGAGTACGGTGTCGTCTGGAAGAACCTAGGAGGGATGGAGGGGTACGACGGCGCCAACAGGGCCATCTTCGTGGTAGACGGATCGGGGAAGATCGTCTACGAGTGGGTAGGAGAGAACCCGGGCAAATACCCCGACTTCGACGCCATTGACAAGGCGCTCTAGCGGACCCTCACGAGCCCCTGGCCGCGCCTGACGGCGGCCCCTTCTTCCGCCAGGACCTCCGCAACTTCGCAGTCGCGGTCCGCCCTGACTGCCACCTCCATCTTCATCGACTCCAGTATCACCAGGGGGTCCCCAGCCTTCACCTTCGCCCCTTCCTGGACGAGGGCTGAAATCACCTTGCCAGGCATAGGAGCCACGATGACGTCCTTCGGACTCGCAGAAGTCGGTGCGATTGCTGCGGCTACGGTGCGGGTCGCAGCTGCTACACGTCGGTAGGCGAAGCGCTCCCCGCCTATGGTCAGCTCTAGACTGGACTGGGTCGCCCTGACAGAGGTTACGATGAGGGGCCTCCCAGACAGCTCGGCAACGAGCGTCCCCGCAGACGACCCTGGTCTGATCTTCAGCCTGTACGCCTTCCCTGACACCGTCACGCCGTACGCGTCGCCCGCAGAGACCGCGTCGACGGTGAAGTCGCCGTCGTCGCTGTTCAGCTCATATCGCGTCATAGTGCCTCGCCTTCTGGACTGGCTGCTGCCTCATGGGGGCGGGCCGCGTTCGTACCACCGGCCCCGTGCCTGTTCCAGACTCCATTATCACTGCCGCGATGGCCGCTCCCTGACTGGCGAGCTCGGCCCGGTCGGCGGCGACCTTCTCGACGTATGACTCGACGATCCTGTTCCTCCTGAGGAACTCGACGTCGAGATTCCAGCCCGTGAACTCCTCGTGCTCCAGGATGAACCTCTGGAGCCGGACAGTCGTCTTCACCCCCTCGATTTCGAACTCCGACAAGGCGAGGAGCATCCTCTTCCGGGCATCCTCCATGTCGTTTCCCCTGACCACCAGTTTGGCTAGCAGGGAGTCGTAGTACTCGGGGACTTCGTAACCGGGGTAGACGGCGGTGTCTATCCTCACCCCGGCGCCCCCGGGAAAGAAGAGCCGCTCTATCCTCCCGCTCGACGGTGCGAACCCCGCCGCGGGATCTTCAGCGTTGATCCTGCACTGCATGGCCGCCCCCGTCAGCTCAACGTCGTCCTGCCCGTAGTCCACTCCCTCCCCGGCCGCGATCTCGAGCTGCTCCTTCACGAGGTCCAAACCCGCCCTCATCTCGGTGACGGGATGTTCTACCTGGAGCCTGGAATTGACCTCGATGAAGTAGAAGTTCTGGTCTTTGTCCATCAGGAACTCGACTGTCCCGACGTTCTCGTAGGAGAGCGCCTTCGCGAGGTCGACGGCGTATCCTGCGACCATCATCCTGGCGAGCTCGTCCAGGCCAGGGGCAGGGGTCATCTCGAGCAGCTTCTGGTGCCTGCGCTGGATGCTGCACTCCCTCTCGCCAAGCTGGATGACCTTCCCCCTGCCGTCCGAGACTATCTGGACTTCGATGTGCCGGGCAGGCTTGACGAGCTTCTCGACGAAGAGCCCCGACTTCCCGAGGGAACGCCTTGTCTCGGTCGAGGCCAGTTTGAACCCTTGGGCGAGCTGCCTGTCGTCGTAGGCTTCCCGTATCCCACGGCCTCCGCCCCCGAACGCCGCCTTGAGGAGGACCGGGTAGCCGAGCTCGCGGGCCGCGTCCAGGGCGCTCTCCGGGGTGTAGCATACCGTCTCTCCCCCATCGATAACGGGGACCCCGGCCCGTCTCGCGACCCTCTTGCAGTCGACTTTGTTCCCGGCGATTACCAGGGTTCTGGGGCTGGGGCCGACGAACTTTATCCCGGCCTGGCGGCACTTCTCAGCCAGGTTCCAGTTCTCGGAGACGAATCCGTATCCCGGGTGGAGGGCGTCGACCCCGGCGTCCGCGGCGGCCTGCACGAGCTTGTCTATGTTCAGGTAGCTGTCCCCGGGGTCGGCGGGGCCTATCCTTACCGCCTGGTCGGCCAGCTTGACGTGGAGCGCCTCGGCGTCCACGTCGGAGTATATCGCCACCGTCTTGACCCCAAGGAGCCTGCAGGTCCGGATTATCCGGACTGCTATCTCCCCCCGGTTCGCTATGAGGACGCTGTCGAACAACTGAAGGTCACAGCTGGATGTTCCCGTGCTTCTTGGCTGGTCTGAACTCGGACTTCGACTTCAGGGACCCGAAGGCTGCGACGAGCTTGGGCCTGGTCGAGGTCGGCGAGATCACTTCGTCGATTATTCCCCTCCCCGCCGCGACGTAGGGGTTGGCGAACTTCTTCCTGTATTCGGCTGCGAGCCGCTTCCTGGTGGCGTCCGGATCGGCAGAGGCCTCTATCTCCTTCCTGTAGATTATGCTGATCGCTCCCTCCGGGCCCATGACCGCGATTTCCGCCCCGGGCCACGCGTAGCAGATGTCTGCCTTGCTGTATTTCGACCCCATGGCGCAGTAGGCGCCTCCGTAGGCCCTCTTCACTACCACTGTGACTTTCGGGACGGTCGCTTCCGAATAGGCGTACAGGAGCTTGGCGCCGTGGCGGATGAGGCCCCGGTGCTCCTGGTCGGTACCCGGTATGTACCCGGGGACGTCCACCAGGGTGAGGATGGGGATGTTGAACGCGTCACAGAAGCGGACGAACCTCGCGGCCTTGTCAGAGCTGTCGACGTCGAGCGCCCCTGAGAGACATGCGGGCTGGTTGGCGACTATGCCGACGGTGCTGCCTGCGAGCCGTGCGAACCCCACGATGACGCTCTGCGCCCAGGCGGCGTGCACCTCGAGGAGGTCCTGATCGTCTACAAGCCTCAGGATGATGGTCCTCATGTCGTAGGTCTTGTACGGTTCGCTGGGAGCGAGCGCGTTCATCTCCGGGTCTTCCTTGGCCGCCTCGTTCGGGGTCGTGACGGCGGGCGGGAGCTCTGAGCTGTTCTGTGGGAGGAAGGACAGGAGCCGCTTGATGGACGAGAAGCATTCCTTCTCGCTCTCAGAAACGAAGTGGGCTACTCCGCTCTGTGCAGAGTGGACGGCGGCTCCGCCCAGCTCTTCGGATGTGACAGTCTCCCCCAGCGCGGCCTTCACCACCTCGGGGCCGGTCACGAACATCTGTCCGATCCCCTTTACCATGAACACGAAGTCGGTCAGGGCGGGCGAGTAGGCAGCGGCGCCTGCGCTCGGCCCGAGGACTGCACTGATCTGTGGAATCACTCCGGACGCCAGGGTGTTCCGGAAGAACATCTCGCTCACCCCTGCGAGGCTTAAGACCCCCTCCTGTATCCTGGCACCACCGGAGTCGTTGAGCCCGATGATCGGCGCGCCGTTCTTGAGCGCGAGGTCCATCACCTTCGTGATCTTTTTCATGAGCGCCTCACCGAGGGAGCCGCCGAAGACCGTGAAGTCGTGAGAGTAGACGTAGGCGAGCCTGCCGTCAATCCTCCCGTACCCAGTGACCACGCCGTCCCCGAGCGGCTTCGAGCGGTCCATCCCCAAGTCTGTCGACCTGTGGGTCACGAATTTGTCCAGCTCGTTGAACGTCCCCGGGTCGAAGAGGAGGTCTATCCGTTCGCGGGCCGTAAGCTTCCCCTTCCTGTGTTGTTCGTCGATCCGGTCCTTCCCTCCGCCCAGCTCCGCGACCCTGTTCATCTCTCCGAGCTCCCTCTCGGCGTCGCCTGCACTCAATTGGGGGTCGGGCCCAGTCTGTCGATAAAAAGGATGGGCAGCCGGGGCCGTGCCGTCGGTCGCCAGTAGTCGATTGACGAAGGGGCTAGCCCTGCTCCTTGAGCCACTCGAGATCCTCGGCGCGTACGACCCTGGCTCTCCCGGCAAGCGAGACCGACAGGCTTCCGTCGTCTTCGAGCGCCGCTGCCGTGCATGAAAACGGGTTTTCTTCGGTTTTCAGCTTGACCAGGACCTGCTTCCCGAGGGTGGCCACCCTCCTCGTCCATTCCTCCCGCACGTCCTCCCCGGCGGCCCATCTGGCGTAGAGCACGGAGAAAGAGCCGAGGATGGAGCGCATGACTTCGGGGATTGCGACAGGCCTGCCCAGTTCTTCCTCGACCGTGGTCGCCTCTCCTCCCAGAGACTGCAGGCCTGCCGAGCGCCTGTTGCAGTCTACCCCTATCCCGACTATGATTGAGGACACCACGCCCCCCGACGCTTGCGCCTCGGCGATCACCCCTGCAAGTTTCTTCCCACCGAGCATGACGTCGTTGGGCCATCGAATCGTTGGAGCAAGGCCGGTGCTCTTCTCGATGCCTTCGGCAACCGCCGTGGTGGAGACGATGGTAGCCAGCTCGGGGAGGGCAATCTGGTCCGGCCTGAGCACGAACGACAGGTAGAGCCCGCCTTCCGGGGACAGCCACCTCCTCCCCAGCCTCCCCGTGCCTGAGACCTGAGATTTGGCGACCACCGTCGTGCCTTCTGGTGCGCCCTCCGCTGCGAGGCCCCTCGCCACTTCCTGGGTGGACCTGACTTCGTCTAGCTCTATGAAGGACCACCTGATCAACGGCGCGTCGCGGTCGGGGTCGGCCGATATGCTTTGCGTCCGCTCGTGGGGAACCAGTTAAGACATAAAGACGGTCGGCGACCCGCCGCAACGAGCGGCCCTGGTGGTGCAGCTTGGTTAGCATAGGAGGCTGTGGAGCCGGCCCCGTGACACGAGGCCTGCGCCGTCACCTCTCGATCGTGGGTTCAAATCCCACCCAGGGCCTCTTTGACACTCTCTCTGCTCAGTCCGACCGCCTCACGTTTCACATGCCTCCAGCGGTCGATTTTGCAATGAGAACATGATTGTCGCGCTTGGCAACCGTGCCAAGCCGACGTCAGCCACGTGCCGCCACGAGGCGGAGTTACCGCTAGAGTAGCGCCTCGCCCGTCCCTTCCTCGTCGCTTTACGTAGTTTAGATGAGACCCAAGATGCCGACGATGATTGCTATGATTCCTATGATCGTTTGGAATCGTCCGAGCCATTTCGCCAGCTTCTCAAGGCTTGCCCCGATTGCAGGGATGCTTGGGAGTATCCCCATGACTAGGATTAGCCCGGCGATTATGGCCACCGTCCCCTGGAGTAGCGAGAAGTAGACGACTGCAACGATAATCGCGATGATTCCTATGATCGTCTGGAACCTTCCGAGCCATTTTGCTAGTCTCGCTATGTCCTTTCCCACGGCCGGTATGCTTGTCATTATGCCTGCGGCCAGCACCAGGCCTGCGATGATATTCATTACCTCTACGATCATTTTGTTTGCAGTATCAAGGTAGGCAGTCGCGTCTTAAAGCTCTGCCGTCCCCAAAGGCAAGCGCCTCGACGAGCTCTCCATACGCACCGGGGAAGACATGCGGGTGAAGATGCCGTATCAAAGCGTGATTACAGGCCGCGGGCTGACTAGGTCGCTCAACTCTGGCCCTCTCATTTCAATGTGCTCTCTTTCGCTCGTGCCTGTACGCCCATGTGCCTGCGTGTCTTTGTGCGTGCGACAGGCTCTCCGATTATGCCTGGAGCCTGGTCAGGTCAGGAACGCGGTTATGGCGAGTATCAAGAAGATGACCAGCTGCCCCAACAGTGCCCAGCGGAGGATTCGTATCCCCTCGTCGGCCAGCTCTCCCTTCGCGTGGCTCTTGGCCGCTATCCTGTAGAGGTACCCGAAGACCAGGAGGAGGGCCCCGGCGAAGGCGACAATGGCGAGGAGGGCGCTTGCATTCATCTAATACACCGCGAGGTGAGCCATCACCAATATTATCAGAATCTGGAAGACCGCCTGGCTGGCGGCGAGCCGGACGTTCCTCATGGTCAGCTTCGATATCAAGGCAGGGTCGGGCTTCGCCTTCGCCAGTTCGAGGAATATCCTCACCCCGTTGGGGAGGAAAATCCCGAAGCCCTGGGCAACGAGGATGATCACTATGGCCCCGGCGGCGAGTATCCAGGGGTCGTTCAGGTTGAACTCCCCGAGTTTCTGAGCGAGATAGATGCCCGCGGTTATGGCGACCGCAGACAGGGACGGGAGGATGAAGAAGGTCGTGGGGGTGAGCCTCTTGGCGACCTCGACCCTGGCGGGGACTTCCAGGGACCTCAGGATGCGCGACAAGATTAGGCCGGTGTAGAGGTCGAACCCGGTCCAGGCGCCCCCTGTGAGCACATGCACGTAGTCAAGCATGTAGAGGCTCTTCAGGGCGAGGGCGGCCACTAGGGCGACCGGAGGGATGACGCCGATGGCGAAGCTCCATTTCAGGAGGCTCTTCGTGTAAGGAGGGAGACCGGGGGAGGCGGTCTGGACGGATGGGGCGTCCTGGGCCACAGCCAAGGGAAGGAAAGGCGGTCGTAAAAACGATGTTACACAGGCGACAGGAGTTCCCCGGAGTACTCACAGGCGGGGAGCGCAGCTTCCTATGAGTACCAGAAGGTGCGGCGATTCCCTTCTTGTTCTCCTGAAGGCTATGACGACGGATTCGACGTCGCCGTGCTTCCTTCACCCAGTGTTTGCGCACCTTGGGCTCGGGCGCGAAACCCCCACGTAATGACGAGCCAGCCGTGGAAAGGCTCTGCGCGTCCTATGAGCCCACAGAATTTGAACGGGTTACGTCCCCTTGTAGCAGAAGTATGGGTACCCGCCGTTCACCATGCCTACGGCCATGTCGACGACCTTCTCAGAGACCTCCTTCCACCTGGTGTCCCAGTCGATGCCGTCCACCACGAACTCCTTTTCGTCGTCGCTGGGCTTCGATCTGACCTGCTTCCAGACGGCTCTCCCGTAGAAGGGCTTGACGATGCGGACGTGCCACTTGTTGCATGACGTCTTCCTCCCCTCTGACTTGAAGTAGCGGCACGACTTACAGAAGTTCGACAGCCAGATGATTTCCTTCGTCGGCTTCACCAGCTTCCCGATCTCTTCGAGGAGGCGCTCCGACTCCTTGCGGATCATGTCGGCCAGCTCCTTCTGTCCCTGCTCCGTGTTGGTGTAGTAGTCGGGGTCCCTTGAGAGGGCCAGCCACCAACTGACGTACTCCTCCGCTTCGCTCAACAGGACGGACGAAGCGCGGCCTGCTAATAAAACCGAGCCGATTTACAGGCCGGGAACGGATAAATAGAAAGAAGAGATGCAAAAACCGGTCTGGCACGCGGCGCGCTACGACGGGCGATCTGGACTGGCCCGACTCCAAGGGCCGGGATGATGACCTAATGCTGCGTGCTGGCCAATTCCCTGACCACGGCCTCTGCGCTCAGCAGGCGGACACCGGCTCTCCCGATTTCAATCAGTGCCCTCTCGCCGTCCCCAGGTTTTGCGTTCACGGCCCTGACGCAGTCTACGACGACCTCGACCTTGAAGCCTGCGCGGACCGCGTCGAGGGAGCTCTGCCTGACGCAGTAGTCCGTCGTCAGGCCGCCTATGACGACCTCGTCAACGCCGGCCCTTTTCAGGCGCGACTCGAGGTCTGTCTCCTGGAAACCAGAGTACGCCTCCTTCGCCGGGTCGTCTCCCTTGCTTATGATTGGGGCTCCTGCGGGCACCTTCAGCTCCGGGTGGAACTCGGCACCCTTCGTATCCTGGACGCAGTGCGGGGGCCAGATCCCTCCCTGGCTCCTGAACGACGCGTGGTTGCGCGGATGCCAGTCCCTGGTGAAGAAGATAGGGAGGCCGCGCTTCTGGAACTCCAGGATCAGCCTGTTCAGCCCGGGGACCACCTCGTCGCCTGACTGGACAGCCAAGGACCCACCGGGGCAGAAGTCGACTTGTACATCGACCGCCAGGAGCGCCGGTCGCACCGAGCGTCACCTCCACTTGAGCGCCGGGGTCGACCTGCCAAGCTCTGCCAGGTCTTTCAAGACCCTGGTTCTCACTTCGTCGACCGATCTGAAGGTCCCCACCATCTTCCCCTTGGAGAGCAGCGGTTTGAGCATTGGGACCGCACGCCCGGGCTTGGCCGCTTTCTCGAGGACGACCTGGTCCCTGAACCCCTGAGACCTGAACACCGCTTTCCTACCGCCGAGTCCTCCGCGCTTTGCCCTGAACTCCATCCTATCGCCGTTCGCGACCTCGACGATCTTTGCGCTCAGGTCTACGACAGGCGGATATGCGACGGCAGTCCCCACGCCGTAGCCGTCGACCAGGGGGTTCAGCCTCGCCATAGTCTCCTCGTCCAGCCTCCCTGACGCGATGATCTTCACCTTCTTGCCACCGCGGATGTCGAGCTCCCATCTCACCTCCTCGACTATCTTAGCGAAGTCTCCGCGCCTGGAGGCGGGCGTGTCGAGCCTGACCCCCCAGAGCTTCGGTCCCAGGACCTCCAATGCCTTGATGGATTCGGTCTTCTCGTCCCAGAAGGTGTCTACCAGGGCGACGCGGGGGATCCCCACTGGGACTGCCTCGTCGAAAAGACGCCAAGCCCTCTCCTGGCTCCCCAATATCTGGACGAGGGAGTGAGGCATGGTCCCCGACGGCTCGATCCCAAGGAGCTTGGCCCCCAGCACGTTGGAGACGCCGTCGAACCCCGCTATGTAGCACGCCCGTTCGACCAACGGAGCAAGCGCAGGGTGTATCCGCCTCGTCCCGAAGCTGAGAAGGAGCCTTGGGCCAGCCGCCACTCTGAGCTTTGCGGCACGGGTCGAAACGCTGGTGGAAGAGGACAGCAGCCCCAGCAGGGGGTTCTCGTATTCGAGGAAGTCCGAGTATCTACCTTCTATCGTCATCAGTGGCTCGTACATCGCCGTGCTCTTGTCAGCGAGGAAGACAGACCCCTCGTCGAAGGCCCAGACGTCCACGGGGAGCCCTTCTAGGAGCTTGGCCGCCTCGTAGACCCCGGTCAGGATTCCCCAGTTGTCGGCGTAGGGGACGTCCCGGGCGAACACCTCCATGACAACCCTAGACTCGATGTTGTTCTTCCTGAGAACCTTCTTCGTGTGGAGGAAGTAGGCGTCCGTGGCAGCGGCGGTCCTGATCTCCTTCTCTGTGGCAAGCCAGAAGAGCCTGTCGTCCAGGTCTCCGTGGGGCATGGCTGATTTGCGGCGCGGCCCCTGCGCAAAAGGGTTTCTCCGAAAGACGCCCCTTGTCAGCCCACTCTGATGATTTCGCGCTGGCTCTTGGAGAGTTCCCTGTACCCCCTCGCGGTGACCAAGACGTCTTGCTCCAAGTTGCAGGTCCCTGCCTTCCCCTCGACCGAGGGTTCGATGGTGAAGACCATGTCCCTCTCGACTTTTTTCTCACCTTGTTTCCCATACCTGTTAGGCCACCTCGGCCCGAGGAGGGGGCCTATCTCGTGCGTGCTCCTTCCGAGGGCGTGGCCGAGGGCGTGTTTGTACTCTGGGAAGCCGTCCTTCACTATCAGCCGCCTGGCTATGTCGTCCACCCTCCAGCCAGGGACGCCTGGTTTCAGGATGGAGAGGGCGGCGTCGTTGGCGCCGCGGGCCGAGGCAAAGGCCCTCTTCACCTCCTCTGGGATGGAGCCGCCTCCGACATAGTAGACTCTCTGTATGTCGCTGCAGTAACCTTCGTACCTGACCCCGAAGTCGAGCTTGACCATGTCTCCCTTCGTTATCTCGGCACCACGGAACCCGAGGTGTCCCGCCGGGACCGAGCCTACCTGGACGGAAGGACAGTGGTCAGGTGCCCAGGCGGGAGGGAGCCTCTTCTCGTCTAGCAGGAGGTGGGCGGCGTCGTGGACCTGCTTGTCGGTCCTCCCGGGGCGTATCTCACCCTCCAGTTCGTCGTAGACCTTCTCGCACTCTCTGACCGACTTCGTGAGGAGCTCGACCTCTTCCGGGATGAGCCTGGCCCGGAGAGCGATGGCAAGGTCCTCCGCGGGGACGAGCCTCTTAGCGTACCCCTTGAGCGCGACCTTCAGGTACCCCTCCATCCCGGAGCTGAGGCCGTCAGCCTCCCCGAGGTCGCGGCTGGAGTTGACCGCGATCTTTTTCGGACTCCGCTTGGTGACGAACTCGTTCAGCCCGGGGGCGGCCCCCTCTCGCCCATAGCCGATCACCTTCCGGTACACCCCTCGCCCCTCCACGAGCTCCGCCTCCAGGCTTCCCACTATGGCCGTCCTGGTCCCGTCTCGCTCTATGATGGCCGCAGAGCGCCAGGTCAGGTTGTTGAAGCGCAGGTCCTCGGCGAGCGGGTCTTCGTTCCCCTCTCGGGAGAAGGTGATCCACATGTCTATCCCTCGCTCGTCCATTGCTTCGCAGACGAGCTTCATCTTCCTCTCGAGGAACTCCTGCTTCAGCACCCCGCTGTCGCCGTCCATGGCGTCCTGTGGGAAAAGGGGCGACTTATCCGTTCTCAGGTTGCTCTGTTAAATACGACGGGCATTCAGCTGGATTTGTGGGCCGGTAGTTCAGCGGTATGAATGCCCGCCTCGCACGCGGGAGAACCAAGGGGTCCCAAGGTCGGGGGTTCAATTCCCCCCCGGTCCACTCCAATCAGTATTGTGCGCTTACCAGCTCCTTGAATACCGGATAGAGCGCCAGCGTCGCTCCCGCGGCTGCGACCCCGGAGCCTATGAACACTGTGCTAACCGTGGTGAGCCCTGCCAGGACTCCGGCTAGGACCGCAGCCACTGGCTGAGCGCCGGCCAGAGTGGCACCGAGGACGGTGTTCACCCTCCCCAGCATCTCCCCCGGGATGCGTGCTTGTATCACGGTGCTGATGGGGACGTTTACTGCGGCGAGCACGACCCCGACGGCCACGAAATCTGCAAACGCGACCGGTATGCTGGTGACCAGGCCTGCTGTCGCTATAAGGAGGCCAATTCCCATTATACCGAAGAAGACGAGCTTTCCGACATACCTCCTGAAGTTCACTTTGCCAATCAGGACAGAGCCGACGACCACCCCCAGCGCGAAGGCGGACAAAAGGAAGCCGTAGGTGGACGCGTTGCCGTGAACTGCGAACTTCGCATATGGGGCCAGGAGGGTGGAAGCTGCGGTGAAGAAGAAGTTGACTAGAAGCCCGAGAACCATGATTTCGAGGAAAAGCCTGTTCCCGCGGACGTATCTGATGCCTTCCTTGAAGTCTACTGAGAAGCTGGCCCGGGGACCGGTCGGGTCTGATGAAGCGCCTCTTGGAACCCCATATGGCTTTGCTATGAGAATCAAAATGAAGGAGGCGGCGAAGAACGTCAGGCTATCATAGGTGATGGGGACCACGGGACCCAGGGCATAGATTATGATCCCTCCTGCGCTGTATCCCACTAACTGGTTGAAGGACTGGCTGAGCGTGAACAGCCCGTTGGCCGCCCCCAGGTCTCCCTTCCTTACCATCCGGGGCATGATAGCTCCGCTCGCAGCTCTGTAGAACTGGGCGCCAGTATAGAGGGCCAGGACCAGGACGATGAGAACCGCGTAGTGAAGCGAGCTTAGCAGGTAAAGGACAGAAACAACCGCGGTGATGGCGCCCTGGAACAGGTTGCTCACGACCATGATGTTCCGTCTGTTGACTCTGTCGGCATAGACACCGGCCAAGGGAGAGATTAGGACGGCGGGGACGAGCACTGCGGCCTGGGTGAGCCCCACGAGGACGGTGGAACCCGTGGTTGCCAAGACGAGCCATAGGAGGGCCACATCGAAGACGGCGTCCCCAGACTGGGAGATGAGCTGGCCCACGAAGAGGTGCGAGAAGGGTCTGTTCTTCAGGAGGGCGGAGTAGCTGGGCTTCGACTCGTCGGGGACTTCCGCCACGGGCCTGGTACAGGCAGGGGCCGATATATTGTCGGCTCACAGAAAGTGATTGACCGTGCAGCAACCGGTCAGACGGCGGGCGCGGTGGAGGGAGCGGCAGATAATTGGGATGACCGGCCCTACGTAGAACGATAGAGCAGATGATACCAACCGGTACCTATGAGGGCGTACACGGCTCCTGCTACCAGGAGACAGACGAACTCAGCGTTCGCTCGTAGCGGCTACTGGACTGCGACGTGCGCCTCGGCCTCAGACAGGCCGAGCTGTGTCCCCAGGTCTGCGCGGAGCCCCTTGTACCTGTTGCGGACCGTCACCTCAGTTACACCTGCCGCTTCCGCGATGTCCTTCTGAGTCTTGACCTCGCCCTCCATTACCCCGGCGAGGTACAAGGAGGCAGCCGCCAGCCCCATGGGGGACTTGCCCGCGGAAATCTCCTTCTCCTCTGTGATCCTGACTATCTCTATGGCCTTGCGGGCGACCCTTTCCGACAGCCCGACGCGGGACGCTATCCTGTTCACGTTCCTGGCGGCGTCTGCAACCGGCATCGTGAGGTCCATCTCCCTAAGGAGGATTCGGTAGTCGCGCGCGACCGCCTTCCTGTCGAGGTTGTTGGCTTCGGCTATGTCCTTGAGCGTCCTAGGGGTTTCCGTGTCGCGCATGGCCGCGTAGAGCGAGGCCGCTGATATGCCGATGATGGATCGGCCTCTGAGGAGCCCCCTCTCGAGGGCCTTCCTGTAGATATAGGCAGCGCGCTCTCTCACCGCCTGAGATACGCCTAGCTTGTCGGCCATCTTCTCGAGCTCGCGCAGGGCTATGCTCAGGTTCTTCTCTTGATTGCCGAAGGCGGGGGAACGGTTGTCCCACTTCCTCAACCTGTCAATCGTGCTGCGCATGGGAGAAGCGAAAGCGCGACCTGAGGCGTCCCTGTTGGAGCCACCTATCATGGTCGACAGCCCCATGTCCCTGTAGGTTATGGAGATCGGCGCGCCGCCCCTGGCCCTGTCCGCCCCCTTCTCGTCCCCGAAGTTGCGCCATTCGGGGCCCTGGTCCACCGACTTCTCCGTGATCACGTAGCCGCAGTTGTTGCAGGAGAACTCGCCGGTGTTGACGTCCTCGACTAGCGTCCGCTTTCCACAGTGGGGGCACCTGTCTGAAACTTGAAGAACAGATGTTCTAGTATATCTCATATCTATTCACTCAGTGGCTAGTATACAACTTTGAGTATATAAGTGCGGTAGTATTCTCTGCATTAGTAGCGAAACCTGAGCATACCAATGGAACATGATTCTAAAGAGAGTCTTGGCCACGGGTTCGGGACGTCCAAGCCTTGGCCGCGTTCGCGCTTCTTTTCAGAAGCCCTGTTCTCACCGGCTCCTTCCTTGCTGCAAGGCCGTGGCAACAGAACGCCGGTGCGAGAGCCGTCAGTCCCCTTGCGGCACTCCCGCGGGAAGGCTGGAAACAGGTCCAGCCAAGGGCGGGGACGACATAGCGCGACAGTCTGTCGGTCGCATCTCTGGAAGCAGGCGTCCACCCGTCGAAGGTCCAGACGTATGATACCACCCTCGCTCCCGGCCGCAACTCAGACAAGAGTTTCGGCATCAGTCTCTGGTTGGCGCCCCGGGAAAGGAAGACCGTCACCACGGTAGCCTCGAACCCATGTAGAGGTTCCAGTCGGTCCTGACCTTCACCCGCCTGTCCTCAAGTATCGCCCTGGTCCGCCAGTATTCCGGCTCCCTAGAAATCTGGAAGAGCTTGTACACGGTAAGGATCAGGACGGCCGTACCCATGACGAGAACGTGTGGAACGAAGTCGATGAAGCGATATCCGTTCATCCCCAACGAGGTGCGAAGACGGAGCAGGAAGTAAGAGTCCCGTCACGGGCCCTGCCTCAGGCGTTGGTGGCCTTCCTGACGAGCTGTGTCCCGCAGACGGGACAGACGACTAGCTTCGGGTTGGTGTAGTTCTTCCCACACCCCCTGCAATAGATCTTCCAGGTGATGTTCTTCCACTCTCCTCCCTTCATGGCGGTCGGCGCGAGAGGGATGGAGAGGACCTCGGCTACGTTGCGGACCGCGAAGTCGTCTGAGATGAGGCTCGCGCCTCCGTCGGTGCCCTTTAGGTCGAGGGCGAGCGCCAGCAGCGAGATGTCCGTCTGTGACAGGGCACCCAGGTCCCCCGACTTTGCCGCGGTGGTCTTCACCCGGTTCGTGGACTCGGGGGACGGCTCGGTGACCATCACCCGGGTCTGGATGAACGAAGACCCTACGTTGTGGTGCTTGACCTCTTCCAGGACGAGATACGTGGTATAATATCGGCCGCTCCCCTGATAGGGTATCCCCGCGTAGAACGCTGTAGAGTCAAGGACGTACGCCGGCTCAGACAATTGTTGTTGCCTTCAAAGACTCGATCTTGCCTTTCTCAGGTGCCGGCCTGGGGACGCGCCATCATCGACCTGTGGAGGCTGTCCTTCGGTGAGACGTTTATTTACTTTAACAAAAAGGCAAACGCGTCAGTTCTTGAGCAGACCCGCAGAACTCGGAAGCGTGAAAGAAGGGAGCTACATAATCATCGACGACGAGCCATGCAAGGTGGTCAGCCGGGAGCACTTCAAGCCGGGGAAGCACGGGAGTGCCAAGGTGAGGCTCGTCGCACTCTCTCTCTTCACGGGGTCGAAGAAGAGCTACGTAGCGCCGGCCGAGTCCAGGGTCGACATACCGATGATAGACAAGAGGTCGGGACAGATCACTTCGATAATGGACAACGCCGTCCAGATCATGGACCTTCAGACCTTCGAGGTACTTGAGACGCCGAAGCCTACGCCCGAGGAGATGACCGAGCTCAGCGGGGACATAGTCCCCGGGGTCGAGGTCGAATACTGGGCGATGCTGGGCCGGAACAGGATAATGCGCGTGAAAGGCGGGAGCTAGGCGGCCGTTCAAATCTGTAGGTTTAACCCCGAAACCACGACCTAGCCGTCCTATGGAAAAAACGAAGAGGATACTCCCACTCGCAGCACTCGTCATCGCGCTCTTCTCGCTCGCCCCCGTCGTCGGAGCTTCTACTCTGACCGTGACACTCAACCCCACCGACAAGACGGCCAGAGTCGACAGCGTCAGCACCACGAAGATCATCTTCACCTACCCCGCAGGCTCCGAGGTGGCCAGCCACCTTGAGAACGTGAGTTCGTCGGTCAAGCTGAACTCGTCATTCGCAGGGAGCGACCAAGGGGTAACGGAACTCCAGGGTAGCTTCGACCACCAGGACGGCGACTCCCGGAGCCATGTCTCGGTGAGCAACATGTCGGTGTCCCTAGACTACACGGCCACAGGGAACTCCACCGCCCTGGTCATCAACAAGGTGACCAACATCACAGCTTGGGTTACCGGGGTCTTTACCGTGGTCAACGGCACCGTCGAGGCCAGCCTCGGCTGGAGGTCGTTCGTGGTGGCAGGCCCCATGAACTTGGACATGGAGAACCACATAGTCGACGTCAATCAGGTCGGCTCGGCTTTCCAGTACTCCCTATCTTCACAGACCTATGCGACCGGCTTCCTCATGTATGCGTTCGGCAGAAACAGCATATGGGGGATGCCTACCCTCAACTTCACAGCCCTCAACGCTCCCCTGAGCACCTGGACCAGGAGCTACAACTCCGCCACCAACACCACCGAGTTCTCCAAGACCGTTGCGGGGCAGTCGAGGTTCACCGCCGACTACTCGGTCAACAACCAGAACTACACCCTGTCGGCCGTGTCCGACCCCACCGGGGTGGTGGCGATCCAGGGATACGCCAACGCCCAGGGGGACACCTTGGTCATGGCTTCGGCTCCGCCAGCGACAGCAGGATACCTGGAAGTAGGGGCGGCAGTCGTCATAGCGGCCCTCGCTGCTGGGTATCTCGTCCTCAGGTCGAAGAGGAAGCCCCTAGCAAAGGCAACTGCGGGTAATCCAGTTTGAACGGAGAGCCTTGCGGCTCTCCCCTCCGCTTTGTTTTCATGGCGATAGTGGAAAAGCCAGGAGTGCTCTATCGATGGTTTGGCTCTTCATCGGATACCTCAGACGGCTCTTCCCGAAACCCCTTCATCTAGAGCAACCGCGTCAAGTTGTGTTTTCGGATATAGGTTTTTGTGCCGGTCGGCGGGCAAATCCGCGAAGATGAAGGTCCGCAGGGGAGCAGGAACGGGGTATTGGGGGCTGCTGGCTGTCGCCGTGGTGGTTGCCTCCGTCCTGACCTTCTCTGCGGTTTCTGAGGTGAGCCAGTCGAGGGCCAGGTCTGACAGCGCTCTCATCAACTCCTTGATATCCGAGAACTCCCAGCTCCAAAAGCAGCTGGCGGCGGGCACCCAGCAGACGAACGGCACGTTCCAGGGGCTCGACACGGTCCAAATCTACCAGGCCGACTCCGGCGGTGTGGTGACCGTCCAAGGGACGAGCACCTCTGGTGGGACGAACTCGACAGTCCTTGGGTCGGGGTTCGTGGTCAACTACACCGGGAACTTCTATGTCGTGACCAATTTCCATGTAGTAAGCGGGGTGAACGGCATCACGGTGACGTTCCAGGACGGGGACGCCTACCCGGCCATGGTGCTGGGAAGCGACGGGTATAGCGACCTCGCTGTGCTGAACGTGAGTGCGCCCGCTTCTGAGTTCCACCCCCTCGACCTAGTCAGTTCGGCGCTCCTGGCCGTCGGCCAGCCAGTGGCCGTCATTGGGAACCCCTTCGGGCTTGCCGGGTCGATGACCGCGGGGATAGTCAGCCAGCTGGGGAGGACCATCTCCGACCCTCTGGCAGGGAACTTCGCGATAGCCGACGTCATCCAGTTCAGCGCCCCGATCAACCCCGGGAACTCTGGGGGCCCTCTGTTGGACTCCCGTGGGGCTGTGGTGGGGATAACGACGGCGACGGTCCAGAGTTCTCAGGGGGTCGGGTTCGCCATCCCTTCTGACACCATCCTGAAGGAGCTCTCTTCCCTAGTAACGACCGGCTCCTACGACCTCCATTCTTACATGGGGATCACGACCGTGGACATGAGTTACCAGCTAGCCCAACTGGAGAACACCGACGTCACATACGGGGTCCTAGTCGAGCAGGTCGCAAGCGGAGGACCGGCCCAGGCCGCTGGGCTGAAGGGAGGGACCAGCACGGTAGATGTGAGCGGGAGCAGCTATCTCATCGGCGGGGACATAATCACGGCAGTCAACGGGACGAAGGTCGTGAACTCCGACTCGCTGTCCACCTACCTGGAAGAGTACACCCTCCCCGGGCAGACCCTGTCCCTCGGTATAATCAGGGACGGGCAGCAGATGACCATCAATTTGGTCCTGGGGACCAGGCCGCCTCCACCCTCGAGCTAGGCTTGGGGACCAGCCTGGCGTCGGTTATCTCCAGGTATCCTCTGTCCCCGCGCCAGTGTTTCAGTGCGGAGCGGACCTCCACCCTCTTGGAGAAGATGGGCGCGTCCAGCACGAACGTCTCGCCTTCGCCCCCTTCCAGCCCGGGGTGGAGCCTGTACCGCCTCCCTAGGGCGAGAAGTTCGTCGACTGCACCCTCGTCTAGCATCCTCCCCAGCCACCCTTCGTCCAGACCGAGGGCGGACACGCTCACCATCATGGCGGAGAAGCCGTCGCGCACCAGCCTCCGCAGGTGGGCTTCGGGGTCCGCGCCCCACAGCGGCGAGACGCAGGTCAGGTCGAGCTTCTCGCAGGCCCTTTCTACCCTGCTCTTCTGGTAGACGCTCGCCAGCGCGCCTGTGTACACCCCCTCGAGGTCGAACCTGGACTTCGCCTCGGCAAGAGTGTCATCCAGGTCCTTCAATTCCTCTTCCTTGACCCCTTCGGTGTCAGATGTGAGCTGTGGGACCCCCATCGCTTCGGCCTGTAGAGTCGTCCACTTCAGGTCTGGGTAGTGGAACATGTATGACTCGTCTGACTTCGGGGTGATGGTTACCAGACAGGCGAGCTCTTCCTTCTTGGAGGCCAGCCAGGCGGAGTAGGTGGAATCCTTCCCTCCCGACCAGAGTACGCCTACCCTCATTCCGATTCTGACGTTTCGATTACCAGGTGGAGCGGGGCTTCCGGCACCCCGGCGCCCTTGTCGCGGGCTTGCGCGCTCCTAATCAACATAGAGGACTCGTCCACCGCTGTCACCCGCGTCCCCGGTGTCGTGAGCCTGCGAGAAAGGTAACCGTTGCCGCTCCCGAGGTCCAGGGCGTCCTTCCCCCTGCAGCCCCTGACCACACGCAGCAGGCCAGGGTCGATGGGGGTCCAGTGCCAGAGGTCCCCCGACTCCCCCTGCTCCCGGTCGTACCAGTCAGAAAAATCGTCCCAGTCGTCCAGCTTAGCTGTGCTTGACCTGGGCAAACCTGCCTCCTGCGGACTCAACCCTATTAAAGAACCGGAAACGCGGAGTTCCGAGTTCGTTTCATGCTAGACTCTCTGCGAGATGGGCTCCAGGCTGCTGTCCGCAAACTCGTCGGGGCGAACCTGGTCGACGAGAAGTCGGTTAAGGAGTTCGTCCGTGACCTGCAGCGAGCCCTCATCCAGTCCGATGTCAACGTAAGGATAGCCCTGGAAGCGACAGAGAGGGTCCAGAAAAGGGCCCTGGAGGAGAAGCCCCCGGCCGGAGTCACCAAGAAGGACCAGATAGTCTCGATATTGTACGAGGAGCTCGCCGGGGTCCTTGGCGGCGAAGGGGAGCTCAAGCTCGACAAGACCAGGACAAACGTGTTGGTGATGCTCGGGGTCCAGGGGTCAGGGAAGACGACGACGACCGGGAAACTGGCGCGGCTGTACTCCAGGCGCGGATTCAAGGTCGGGGTGGTGGCTGCAGACACCTTTAGGCCGGGAGCCGTAGCCCAGTTGAAGACCCTGGCGGCGTCGGCCGGAGTGGAGGTGTACAGCGACGAGAGGGAGAAGGACTCGGTGAAGATAGCAAAGGATGGGAGGAAGGCGTTTGAAGGGTCCAAGAACCTAGTGATCATAGACACTGCCGGGAGGCACAAGGAGGAGAAGGGCCTCCTCCAGGAGATGAAAGAGGTGGTAAGCGGCGTTAAGCCCGACGCAACCATCCTCGTAATAGACGGGACCATAGGCCAGCAGTGCTACAACCAGGCAAAGGCGTTCCATCAGGCTGCGCCCGTAGGGGGCATCATAGTGACGAAGTTGGACGGTGCCGCGAAAGGAGGCGGCGCCCTGGCTGCATCGGCAGCCACCGGGGCGAAGGTCCACTTCATCGGCACCGGAGAGAGAATCGACGACCTGGAGGAGTTCGTCCCCACGAGGTTCGTCGGGAGGCTCCTCGGGATGGGGGACCTGAAGGCCCTCATGGACATGGTACGGGAGTCTGAGGTGGTGGTCGACGAGAAGATGACCCAGCGCGTGATGTCGGGGAAAATGACCATGAATGACCTGCTGATTCAGTTCGAGCAGATGAAGAAGTTCGGCTCCCTGAAGAAGATCCTGGAGCACATCCCCGGGTTCTCGGGCCAGGTGGACGCCAAGGAGCTTGACAAGGCCGAGGACAGGGTCAAGGTCTACAGGTCCATAATCCAGTCGATGACGGGAGACGAGAAGGAAAACCCGGAGACGATAAACGCCTCCAGGCTGAGGCGCATAGCAAAGGGGTCAGGCCGGAGTGACAAGGACGTGAGAGAGCTTCTGACGAGGTACAAGCAGATGAAGACCTTGGTGAAGACCAGCAAGGGGCGCGAGCTCAGGCAGATGATGCGCCGCATGGGCGAAGGATAGGTGCAGCTGACGCAGCGATGGCATCGTCTCTGCAGACTCTGTTCTGAGAGACAAGGGGCAGGGGCGCCGCGTTTCGAGGTCGTCCCCGGGAGCGAGTGCTCCGTCTGCTCAGGGACCATGGATGCGACGGACGAGATGGCCGAGCGGACGAGGAGGGAGGTCAGGGCGTATGAGTTCAGGACGTTCGCCGTCGGAGTCACGCTTCCGGAAGGGGTTCAGGAAAGGGAGGACGAACTCAGGTCGGAACTCAGGCTGAAGGGGAACGAGACGGTGAAGACGCAGGCGGCGAGGCTCGTCGCCTCGGGGGTGGTCCGGTCGACCCGCAAGCGGGTGGATAAAGCGCGACCGGACCTCAGCGTCCTCGCCGACTTCGGGACGGGCGGGGTCTCGGTCTCGTCCAGACCGGCTTTCTTCTATGGGAGGTATTCCAAGCCTGCGGGGGTTTCCCAGCGGAGGCTGCTCTGTCCTGAATGCAGAGGAGGAGGGTGCCAGAAGTGCGGAGGGACTGGGTTCGACAGGAAACCGAGCGTCGAGGAGGCCCTCAGGCGGAAGATAGGGGAGTTCACCGGGAGTGAGAGAATGATATTCACCTGGCTCGGCAGCGAGGACAGGGAGAGCAGGGTCTTCCCTCCTGGGAGGCCGTTCGTCGTCGAGGTGAAGAGCCCTAAGAAGAGAAGGATTCCCACGAGGTTCGGAGCGAGGGTCAAGAGAGGGCTGGTCTCGGTGTCGTCCGGGAGGACGCTCCCGTCCAAGCCGGTCACGCTCCCGCCTTTCCGATTCCTTACGAGGATTAAGGCAAGAGCAGCCGCCAATATCACCCCCGAAGGGCTCAGGGAGCTCCGCGCGAGGTTCCGCAGGGCTGAGGTCACCTTCGAGAGGCCAGGCAACAGGCCGGCCTTCAAGAAGGTCTACAGCGTGGCCGCCTCCGCGAAGGGGAAGGCGCTGGTGATAGACGCCGAACTGGACGGGGGTCTTCCGGTGAAGAGGTTCGTGAGCGGGGAGCTCGTCTCACCCTCGGTGTCGGAAGTCTTAAAAACTGAAGTCGGTTGCCGCACCTTCGACATCTGCAGAGTCAAGGAGAAAGGGGGTTTCAGATTTACCGAAGTCGCACGGAACAAGGAGAAGGACCAGGTCGCTCCTTAGGTCATCGTCGAAGAAGGGGCTCAGCAGCCTCCTGGTGGAATACTCCCCCACCGACAAGGTCGTAATCAAGATCGACCCTGCTCAGGTGAAAGGGATGCCCCACAGGAGATTCAACGGCCTGGTAGGGACGGTCACCAAGGTAGGGAGGCGGGCCGTCACCGTCGACGTCAGGGTAGGGGACAAGGTCAAGACCCTTATCGCCAGGAAGGAGCACGTGGTCAGGATGGAGGGAAGCTGATGTCAGAGAAGCCCGAGAAGAAGCTGCTGTCGATCCCCGAGGCAAACCAGATACTAGAGAAGATCGACCTGGAGAAGGCAGACCAGATTCAGAAGAGGACATTAGACTACACGATGAAGTTTTCGAAAGTCCAGGCGGACGCCGCCAAGAAGCTTAGGAAGGAGTTGGAGACCGAAGCGGGGCTGAGCGAAGAGGAGGCGGTGGAGTTGGTCAATGTCTCGCCGAAGTCGGTGGAAGAGTTGAGGACGTTCACATCAGGATGGAGGAAGCTCCTCTCGACCGAGACGCTCGAAAAGATACTGAAGATACTGCATCCGAAGTCTTAGCTTAAGACATCGTTAAATATCAAGGCGCCCCTGAATGCGAGTAGGGAAAAGACCGGAGGGTATGCACATCGTGTTCGCGATTCTCTTCCGCAGGTCGAGGTCCCCCTCCAACTAGCTGGCCCAAAAAGGAAGTGTAGGCCTGGGATTTGATGCCGGCGGATAAGAAGTACGAGGAGAACGCCTATGTCCTTGACTTCCTCCAGAGGGGGAAGTCGGTGGTGATCAAGGGGCGAGAGGGGCCGATGGTCCAGGCTCTGGGTGAAGACAGACTGACCCTCCTCGAGCTCCTGGCGATGGAGAACCAAGACTTCGAGACCGGAGAGAAGGTGAAGATAGGGAAGGAAGGACGCGAGAAGATAGCGAGCGTGCTTGGGAAGCTCACTTATGAAGAACTCACGCCCGAAGCCAGGGCGTCGCTCCCCTCTGTCGCCGAAGACCTGGTCAAAGATAACGAGAAGAAGTACGTGGCATACCTCAACGACCTGCAGCCACTCACCCCCAGGCTGCACGCCCTCGAGTTGATCCCCGGCATAGGGAAGACCTTCATGAAGGAGATCGTCGAAATGAGGGAGAAGCAGCCCTTCGCCAGCTTCGATGACGTCCAGAAGAGGGTAGGGCTCAGGGAGCCCGCAAAGATGATGGCCAAGCGGATTGTGGAAGAGCTCGCCGGTGACTCCAGGGTGAGCATCTTCGTCAAGAAGTAACCTAACACACTCTGTGCAGGATGATCTTAGGACGAGCCGCCTTGTCGAATCGCTCGGCCATACTCCGTCGAGCCCTCCCGCGGTGACGCCTTGACGATACGCTCGTACACCGAATGAAAGACGAGGCCCACCAGCAACGTCAGAGACCCGATCACGAGGGACTGCTCGCCGAGACCGAGCATCAAGGAGCCCGAAAGCACGACGGAGAATATCTGGACGTAAGGATAGCCTAGCGAGAGGTAGCTCCCTCTCATCTGCCTCTTCCTCGTTATCGCGACTTCTACCCCGGAGAGCATGTACGAGAAGATGACACCAAAGTTCGCCACGAGCGCGATAGACTCCACGTTTCCGAGCGCAAGCGATGAAAGCATCACGACGGCTATGACCAGCGTTGGTACCCTCGTGCCCCTGCCCAGAAAGGAGGGGAGCATCCTGTCTTCTCCCATCTGCTTGGCGGTTCTCGAGCCAGCTATGATGAGAGAGAGCGTCACGGTCAGAGTCGCCGTCAGAGCGGCCACGCTGACGACACTGGAAATCAGGCCCGGGGCCCGGACCGCGGCGAGGGCGAGCGAAACAGGGTTCGAGGCAGTCCCGTACCCCGTCCATCTCGTAGCGTACAGCAATGAAAAGACTACCAACATGTAGAAGACCGAGCTTATCCCGAGAGAGGTCATTATCGCCTTGGGGACCTTCTTTGCCCCGTCCTCCACGTCTGGGGTCAGGGTTGCAATCGTGTTGAAGCCGGAGTAGGCAAAGAAAGCCAGGCTCGCAGCCTGGATGACTCCCAAAGACCCTAGTGGAAACAGGGGGGTAAAGTTACTGGGAGAATACCTCCCGAAGAAAAGAACCGCTGCGACGGTCAGACCGAGGCCCAAGATCGTGAAGGCCACAAGCCATTTTTCGAATTCGGAGGCGATCTTGATCCCTCTCATCTCGACAAGGCAGAGGGCTATGATGAGGGTCGCTGCAAGTGGGAAGTAGGCTATCCTGGGCAATCCAAAGTCTATGAGGTAAGCCGCGAAGCCCAGGGCAACTGCCGCGCCGCTCACCGCGTAAGATATGAGTCTGAACCATCCCACGAGGAAGCCGATGGTGTCCCCGAGGGTGGCCTTGGCGAAGCTGTAGACCCCTCCTTCTATGTCCGGCAGTTTTGAAGCGAGTTCCGCGCTGTTCAGACCGACCGTAGTCGCGAGGGCCGCGGTGATGATGAAAGCCACCAAGGCCCCGGCTCCGGCTTCGCTGACAGCAGCCCCAGCCATCACGAATATGCCTGCCCCGATAATGTTCCCCAACCCGATGGCCGTGGCTTCCCAGAAGCTCAGTTTCCTTCTACTCATGAACTATGGTCTACCTCGCAGCCCTTGTCCAGGCAACGAGAGCCCTTGGTTACAGCCTTTCATAACCTGTCACTTCCATTATGGAAGCCACCCAATCTGCCAAATCTCTGACATGACCTGCGTTCTCGCAAAGAAGGCACCCACGCAGGACGTTAGATCGTCTCTGAACGTGCAAGCCGCAGCAGATGACAAGACCAACAGGTGCAACAGAGAAACGACGGTGTGTGATTACAGTTACCATGTCTTTGGCCCCGCGTGAACCATCGTGTGCTACGCCGCGTGTTTCTCCCGAAATACCAGAGGCGTATGTTTGCTTGACTGGTGAGGGTCACGGGACGTGACCGTTCCTCCATGTGCCAGATCTAGACAGGCCGGGCGCTGATGCAGAAGCTACTGACACGACGCCTACATTCCGGGCCGCCGCGACATGGCATGCCGGCAAGCCAAAGCTTAACATGTGGCCTCCCCATCAATTCGTCGAGTCCGGGGCGCCTTGGTTTCCCGCTGGTTCTGCCTTCCAACGTATGTGAGAGAATGGTGACAACAAATGATTGTCAGAGTGTTTGACGTAACTGTTTGGCAGTAGATGAAGAGGCATAGACTCGGGCAGCACTACCTGGTGGACCAGGAACTCGTCGGGAGGATGGTGTCGTACGCCGCCATCGGTCCAGGGGAGAGGGTGCTTGAGATAGGAACCGGAAGGGGAACGCTGACCAGGCTCCTCACAGGGAGAGGCGCGTCCCTGACCGGGTATGAGGTGGACCCTGTGAACCACGAAGAGACGGTGAGGGCTCTGGAGGGGACGGGAGCGGACATACGCCTCGGAGACGCCTTCGAAGTGACGCCAGGATTCGACGTTCTGGTGGCGAGCCTCCCCTACTCCGAGTCGTCCGCTTTCGTCGATTGGTTGAGCCGGGCGAAGTTCTCCAGGGCCGTGGTGATGCTGCAGGAGGACTTCGTCAGGAAGCTGACTGCGCCTCCGGGGGACAGGGACTACCGGGGGGTCTCGGCCCTCGCCCAGGTCGCCCTCGATGTGAAGGTCTTGGAGCGGGTGGGGAGGGAGGCGTTTTCGCCCCGCCCAAGGGTCGACTCGGCCCTCGTCTCGATCGCCCCCAGGCGCGTGGTGACCCAGGAGGAGGAGTTGAAGATAGCCCGGCTCTTCTCGCTGAGGCGGCGCGAAGTGGCCGGAGCCCTGGCTGAGCTAGGGATGAAAGGACAGGGAGACTATGGCAGGCGGAGAGTGTATTCCCTCACGCCCTCCGAGGTCCATGAAATCTGCGGAAGGTAGCGGCTTTATCCCGCCAAGCCCAGGCGCCCCCATGCTTCCCAGAGGAGTCTCGCTCACTATGGTCGAGCCAAGGGGGCCGGTCAATGTGGGTCATGTGGCCAGGCTGGTCCAGAACTTCGGCGTCGAGAGGCTCTACCTTGTGAACCCCAAGGTCGACCTTTCTGTGGCAGCGGTGTATGCCTCTCACGCGTCAGAGATCCTCGACAGGGCGGTCGTGACGACTTTCGAGGCAGTGAGAAAAGAGAACGAGCTCCTAGTTGCAACTACCGCCGTCAGGGCGTCAAAGAGATCTAATGTGATCAGGAGAACCGTCAGTCCCGACCGGCTGCATGAAGTGCTCGCCTCTGCGGGCTCGTCGTCCATAGTCCTGGGGAGGGACACGACGGGGCTCACCAACGGAGAGATTGGGGCCTGCGACGTCACCAGCACCATAGATACAGGACAGGCGTACAGGTCCCTTAACATCGGCCATGCGGCTGCCATCGTGCTCTACCTCGCGTCCAGGGGGGACAGGAGGAGGGGACCCGCTCAGGGGCGAACGGCGAGGGAGGTTTTCGCCAGGAGCCTCTACGAGCTAGCCGAGGCGTCCAGGGTACCCAAGCACAGAGCTGGGAGTATGTTCCAAGTGGGGAAGAGGATGGCAGCCACCTCGCGGATGACCGACGCACAACTCAACCTGCTGTCGGGGGTCTTCAGGAAGGCCGTCGCGGAGCTGGAAAATCAGGACTTGGGCTCGAAGACGTAGACTGCCCGTTTTATCCAGCGGGTGCTCTCAAAGGACAGCCTGACAGGATATTCGAACCCCACTGGTCCAGGCTGGAACAGGTGTAAGCCGAGGCTCCTTCCGTCCAGGGTGAGCGTGACTTCGTCTCCGTCCATCGTCTGGACCACCGGGACCACCACGACAATCCGCCCCCCGGGGCGGACGGACTCGGCCATGGAAGCAAGGGCGTCATTGTAGACCCCCGCCGCCTCTCCGACCATAGCCTGCGCCGTCGCCGTCCTGGGCCTGGCGTCGAGGCTTGGAAGGAGGAGCGGTTCGGTCACTATGCCGTCCACCTTCGTCCCCCTGAGCAGCCGAGCGAGGTCCCTGGCGTCCCCCTTCCTGATGTCATACCCCATCCCGGCACCTTCGGCCGTCGACCAGCGAAGGTTCTCCCTTGCTTCCTGGATCCTGCTCGCCCGGACGTCAAGGCCGAGGCACCGGAGGGATTTTTTGTGCGCCTCTACGAGCACGGTTCCCGAGCCGCAGAAGGGGTCGAGGACTGTCTGCCCCTGTGTCATCCCCGCCAGGTTGACGAGCGTCCTCGCGAGCCGGGGGGAGAGCGCGATCTCAGGTCGAGGCGCCGGTCTCTGCGTCCCCCTTCGGCGCATGGATACGGAGTCGGGGACCCACACGGTCGGCCCGAGGGCGAACCCCCCGTGGTATGGGAAGGCCACGACGTCGAGCGCCTTCCTCGCGAGGACGTCCTCGGCGAGGAGCTCGTTCCCCTTTGGCCTGAGCAGCCTGACCTTTCTGAGCCCCCGCTCCCGGAGGCCGTCTAGCATCCCTCTGACGAGGTCATCGTAATCGCTTTCCTCCAGCTCGTAGCCGCTGAGAGAGACGTTCGACTTCTCGTCTAGGTGCTCAGCCATCAGGTCCGCGAGAGCCCCCTGGACTTCGGACGGCCCGTCAAGCAAGGAAACTAGAGGTGCAAGCTTGTGGACCCCCGCGAGTTCCGCGAGACGCTCTGCGGGGATGCGGTCACCGTGGAGGACGGAGACCCTTTCGCACGGAGCTTCGGCACGCTGCACGAAGCCCTCCAAGAGCGAACAGGCTTCGAGTACGGAGAGCTTCCCGAAAGCCAGGACCGCTGCGACGGAGTCGGATTCGAGGAGGGAGAAGGGAAGGACGGAAGGCAACTGGCCGGCTCGACCAGCCCGCGGTATTAAGGTGGACCGGTAGGCAAGACCGATTAGAGGGGGGAGTCCCCGTTGCGGCGTGGTCGACAAGGTACTGCAATATGGGGAGCTTGCCAAGTACTACGACGTCATGTACTCCTGGAAAGACTACCGCAGGGAGTCGGGAATCGTACGTCAACTGGTAAGACGATACAAGCGGTCCCGGGGGAGGGCGCTCCTCGACGTCGGGTGCGGCACCGGGAAGCACCTCGAGGCGCTGGCAGGGAACTTCGACTGCGTGGGAGTCGACTCGTCTAGGGATATGGTCAGGCTGGCTAGGCAGAACGTCGCCGGAGTGGAGTTCGTCCGCGGAGATATGGAGACGTTCGACCTGGGAAGAGAGTTCGACGTCGTCCTCTGCCTTTTCAGCGCTGTCGGGCACGTCGAGACCTACCCCCGCCTCGCCAGGACCCTCCACAACTTCGCCAGGCACCTAAGACCAGGGGGCGTAGCGATCATAGAGCCTTGGCTCACGAGGTCGACGTTCAAAGACGGCCATGTCCATGTACTGACCCAGGGGACTGACGACCTCAAAGTCGTCAGGGTCAGTTACGCGACCGTGGAGAGAGGGCGCTCCGTCCTGGACATGAGGATTATCGTCGCCGAGGGCGGGAAGGGGATGAAAACCTACAGAGACAGGATGGTGATGGGGCTCTTCGAGGTGGACAAGTTCTTGGACCTGATGAGGAAGGCGGGAATGGAAGCAAGGTACCTGAAGCGGTCGCTGGCACCTGGGAGGGGGCTTTACGTCGGCGTCAGGCGTCCAGAGGCGCCCTAAGGACTCCGGCGCCTTGGATGGGGGCTGGGTGAGACCGAAGAGGGGAAGTCCTCGGATGGATGGTCGAGACACCTCCAGGTAAGGCGAAGGCACCTGTTTGACCGACGGCTCTACCTTGCGAGACTGGCATCCCGGGACAGGGCGGTCCCTTTGAAGCTTAATTAGGGGTCGCGGACGCGCGGGCCTGAAAGGCTAGGGAATTGCACGGAAAGAACTATCGTGTCATCAAAGGCATGGCGTACACCTCGAAGAAGTACGCGCCAGGAGCGCCTAACCCCAAGGTAGCCAGGTTCACCACCGGTAAGAACAGGCCAGACTACGACGTGAAACTGAGCCTTGTCTCTGACGGCCGGGTCCAGATAAGAAGTAATGCCCTGGAGGCCGCCAGGGTAGCAGCAAGCAAGAAGGTCGCCATCCTCACGGAAGAGCAGTTCTGCCTGAGGGTAGTGACGTATCCGTTCTCGATTCTCAGGGAGAACAAAATGATCGCCACGGCAGGAGCGGACCGTCTTCAGGAGGGGATGAGGAAGGCGTTCGGGAAGCCCATAGGCATGGCAGCCAGGGTCGGCATCGGGAGTGTGATTTTGGAGCTCAGCGTGATGAAAGAGAACCTCGACAAGGCGAAGCTGGCCATGTGGGCCGCGGGGACCAAGCTACCCATGAAGACCCACACGGAGATCGTCGAACGCCAGAAGGCAGCGGCCTCCGTCGCGCAGGTATCGTAGTCGCAGGCGCTACCTACCGACGGACTACCATACGCCGACTTTCGCCGCGGGCTTTTCGCCGCGCCTAGGCGGGAAGGCGCTGTCGAACGCCGGATGGTTCATGGCTGGTATCTCCGCCCTCTGCTTTCCAAGGGAGTGGGGGTCGATGGTGGTCCTCCTTCTGACCTCCTCCACGGTAATGACCTGTTTCCAGACCTGGGCGTAAGAGACGAAAAAGCGCTGCTCGGGGGTCATGCCGTCCTTCTTCCCGGGGCGCTTCGATCCCGCCAGCCTGCCCTGGAGGGCCTCGTATGCAAGGCTCACCCCTCCGAGATCGGCTATGTTCTCTCCGAGGGTGAGTTCGCCGTTGCCGTGTAGCCCGGGAAGGACCTGGACCGAGCTGTAGGTCTTGACCACCCCCTGCGCCCTCTTATCGAACTCCTTCTTGTCTGTAGACGTCCACCAGTCCCTGAGGTTCCCCTTCGCGTCGTACCTCCTCCCCTGGTCATCATAGCCGTGGGTGATTTCATGGCCGATGACCACGCCGATTGCTCCATAGTTCACAGCGTCTTCGGCCGTTTGATCGAAGAACGGAGGCTGGAGTATCCCGGCCGGGAACACTATTTCGTTCATGGTCGGCTCGAAGTAGGCGTTCACAGTAGGGGGGCTCATCTGCCACTCCTCCCTGTCCACAGGTCCCCCGACCCTCCCTGCCTGCCTGTCGAACTCGAACTCCGAAGCCCTGAGGACGTTCCCCAGGAGGTCAGCGGGGTCGACCCTTACAGACGAGTAGTCGCGGAACTTCTGAGGGTGCCCTATCTTTACCCTGAAGGTCCGGAACTTCTCGAGGGCGAGCTGGCGGGTCTGCTCGGACATCCAGGGTAGCCCCTCCAACCTCTTTGTGAACACGCTCCTCAGGTCGTCGACCAGTGTGACAGCCCTCCGCCTTGCTTCCTCGGGGAAGTGCTCGTCAACGAAGAGCTTCCCAAGGGCCTCCCCCAGGAGGCTGTCGACCAGCCTGACGGAACGCTTCCACCTCGGCTCGGGCTTCTTCTGTCCCGTGACCTTCCTGTTGAAGAAGTCGAAGTTCTCCCTCTCCACGGCGGCGTGCAGGTAAGGAGCGGACGTGTGAAGGACGCACCAACACAGATAGGCCTTCAGGTCCTCCGGATCAGAGTCCTTGATGAGGCCGTCGACTGCCTTGAGGAACTCGGGCTGGCGGACCACTATGTGCGGCACTGCGGGTACCCCTGAGGCGTCGAGGAACTTCCTGACGGAGAGGTTCGGATAGTCCGACCCGAGGCTGGCGATGGCCTCCCGGTTGTAGTTCTTCTCGCTGTCTCTCAGCTCTGTCCTCGTCCTGCTGGCCTTGGCCAGAGCGGTCTCGACGCGCAGTACCCGCTCAGCCCAGTCTTTGGCTCGGTTTCGCGGCAGCCCCTTCAGGACGAACATCCGGGCGACGTGCTCTCGGTACTGGCGGCGGAGTTTCCGAAATGTCCCAGACAGGTAGTAGTCCCTGTCGGGCAGGGAAAGTCCCCCCTGCTGTAGATAGAAGGCATAGACCCCACTGTCCTTCTCGTCAGGCCCCGAATAGGTTCCGAACAAGGGTTCGATGTACATCCGGTGAAGCTGGGACACGACCCTGACGGCGTCATGGGCCGACCCTATCCCTTCTGCGAGCCCCCACATCTTTTCGATGGGGCTGAACTTGAGGGCCTCGATCCTCCTGGTGTCCATGGCGGACCTGTAGAAGTCTCCCACCAGGGCTGAGACCGGGTCAGCTCTGCCCGCTTTGCTGAGTTGGGAGCACCTCTCTGCTATCCTCTTCAGTCGGAGGAGGTTCGCCTCGTCCACCTCGTTGAAGGTCCCATACCTAGACTTGTCCGGGGGGAGCGGGTGGGTCTTGATCCATCGTCCGGTTGCGTATCGGTAGAAGTCCCTTCGTGGGTCTGCCTTTCGGTCCATGTAGCTGACCGAGAATTTCGGGTTTCTGGAGGAAGCCAAAGCGAGTCCTTAGGGGGTGAAGAGGGGCATGTTAAACCGTTGGCCTTCCGCGCAAGGGGCGCCCCGCACCGGAGAGCTCAAATCAGATAGGAGGGGCCTTGAGAGCCATTGAACGAGAGCCCTGTCACGGCGTTCGACTCCAGAAGGTGGGGGGTCGGCGGCGTCGCCTCTGTAGTGGTGCTCCTGGCGCTGGGAGCGTCGCTGTTCGTATATGGATTGGAAGTCAGGTCGACGGGGCTCCAAGTGCTTGGGTCGGTATGCCTGGTGGGCGGGGTGGCCGTGTTCGCCGTCAAACTCGGCGAAGAGATACGTCCTGCTACGGCCAAATGGGATATCGTGGGCGAGGCAGGAGAGGTCGTTAGAGAGGTCGGCGCTGGAAGGAAGGGCGTCGCAAGGGTGCGGTCGGAGCAGTGGACTTGTATGAGCAAAGACCTGCTGATGCCTGGAACCAAAATCAGGGTGGTCCGGGTAGAGGGCCTTGTGGCTTGGGTCGAAAGGGTCGATGACGCGACCACCCTCAAGGCCGGCTCGGGGTTCGAGCCCCGAGGAGCCTGACCATCCTGTCTCCAACAGTCAGACGGCGGCAGACTGCCGCCGGAAGACCTCGACTTCGGCGTACGTGGAAGGCTGTTCCATCGGGTCATGGACAGACTTTAACTAAGGTCGGCCTCTCGCCCAAGGCATGCCTCGAATCGAACTGTATGAAGGGTCACAGAAGGTCGCCGACATCGGCCTCCCTGAAAAGAAGTTCTCGACCGGCTCCGTGGGGTACTGGGCGACCCAGAAGGTCGAGATAAACGGGAAGCGGTACCAGGCTCAGTTCCAACTCGTCGAAGTAGGGTCCAAGAACAAAGCGTAAGCGAAGTCTCTCCCGGCTGTGAAAGCTGGGCGGACGCGGCTCTGGGACCGGAGCTACGGGAAGGAGATACTCGGGGCGGAAGGGAAGACCCTGCACGCTGAGAAGTACAGGGCCCACGGACTGAAGGGCTGTGGAGACGTTCGTGGAGTTCGGGCCCGCTTTTGTCAAGCTCGGACAGCTCCTTTCCGTCGGGCCCGACGTGCTTCCGGAGCCCTGCATGGATGAGTTCACCAGGATTCAGGACGAGGTTCCCCCGGCCCCCTTGGAAGAGGTCAGGCCGATCATCGAAGCGGATTTGGGGCCCATCGACGGCGTCTTCGACTCCGACGAGTCGGCCATCTCAGGGGCGAGCCTCGGACAGGTGTACGGGGCACGCTACGAGGGGGAGGATGTAGTGGTCAAAGTCAACAGGTCGGGGATCCGAGAAGTGGTGTCTGTCGACGTCAAGGCCCTTAAGAGGCTCGTTCCCCCTTTGGCGAGGCTCATCGACGGGGGGTCGAGGGTGTTCGCCCCCAGGCGACCTCTGTGGTGCAGGCACTATATCCTGTCAGGGTGACCGTCTTCGGACGGGGGCAATCCGCTACAGATGCCTATCGAGGCGGCGCGGGTGTGGAAACCTGTCGTCCCGCCCTGGGCCAGTTGCCGCCCAGGATGATCAGCAACCCGACCACGGCGACCACCGCGCCCACGTAGATGTAGGTGGGGTCTCCGGTCATGTAGCTCCCTGGGATGTACCCTTCTCCCTGCAGAGAGAAGACTGCCCCGATGAGCACGACCATTATCCCCAATGTCGAAAAGCCGACCTTGCGCCCGTTCACGATATCTCTTCCTCTGGTGTCCCCTGACACATCACGCAGAAGATACAGAAACCGACAGTATCGGGGGGAGGCCGTCCGCTATCCTCTCCCATTTGTTACCTTGGTCCCTGCTGGCGAACAACTGGCCGGTCGTGGAACCGAAGTACAGGCCACAAGGCTCTCCCTGGTCTGTCACCATCGCGTCCCTCAACACGGTGAAGTATGACGTTTTGGGGATGCCTGAATCCAACTTGCTCCACTCCTTCCCTCCGTTGTCCGTCGCCCAGACCGCGAATTGTCCTCCCAGAGGTATCCTGGAGAAATCGCCCTCGAGTGGCGCGAGGTAAAACCGCTCAGGCTCGTTCGCGTCCACGGCGGCAGGGAATCCGAAGCGGGACGGAAGGTTGTTCCGGATGTCCTTCCAGTCGTCTCCCGCGTCGTCGCTCCTGTAGACCCCGGTGTGATTCTGCTGGAAAATCGTGTCGGGCTTTGACTGGTTGATGGCCAGCTTGTGTACGCACGTGCCGAACTCGGGGTACTTCTCCGGCTGAAAGTCGGCCAGCAGGCGCTTGTTCTTGAAACTCCACGTCTCTCCGTTGTCGTCCGACCTCATGACCCCTACGGCGGAGATCGCGATCAGGATTCTCTTCGGGCGCCGCTCGCTCAGCACCACGGTGTGCAGGCAGAGCCCTCCTCCGCCGGGCTGCCACTTCTTCCTGGTCTTATGGTTCAGCATGGCTTCGTTGACCGTCCACTTCTCCCCGCCGTCGTCCGACCTGAAGAGACATGCCGGCTCCACCCCCGCGTAGACCACTCCTTCGTCGTCATCTGTGCCCGGCTTAATCTGCCAGATCCTCGCGACAGACAGGCCCGAGCCCTTCGGAAACTTCGGCGGCGTCCTGGAGACCTTCCAGGACTTGCCCATGTCTTTGCTCTTTGCGATGGTGGGACCCCAGTGGCTGCTGCTAACGGAGGCAAGCATGGTCCTACTGCGCCTGTCGTAGGCCATGTGATAGGTTTCGTTCCCCTTCAGCTCGGGGCCGGACAGCTTCCAGCTTCTCCGCCCGCTGTCAGACGTGAAGACGAAAGCGCCCTTGCGGGTGCCTACCATCAAAACCTGTCTTCCGTCCCCCTTTGTCATCTATCCCCCTACCCCCCCGCGACAGATGGTAAAATATGCACCGTGTCCCCGTCACGGAGCTTCGTCATCTCCCTCTGCAGGTCCTTCGAGTTCTCAGAGTTCACGAATATGTTCACATGGGTCCTGATTTTCTCCTGATCGTCGACGATTCTCTGCCCGATGCCCGGAAACCTGGCATCCAGCTTCCTCACCATCGACTGGAGGTCCGGGACCGTGTCCATCTCCAAGCTAGAGACTCCGTTGGTCCAGTCCTTTAACTGTGCCGTCAGTTTGACGCGTATCAAGCGCGACTGGGAAACCCTTTGGCTATTTATGGGGAGCGCGTGGCGCTCCAAATCTTTTAACGAGCCGATGACGTTCCTTCCACGACCATGCCCGGACAGCCCGACGCGGCCGAACTCTCCAGAGACGAGATTGAAAGATACAGCAGGCAGCTGACTATGCCTGAGATAGGCCCGGAGGGGCAGAGGAAACTCAAGGGGTCCAGCGTCCTAGTGGTCGGAGCCGGGGGCCTGGGAGTCCCGGCGTCAATCTATCTCGCGGCTGCCGGCGTAGGGAAGGTGGGGATAGTCGATGATGACATCATAGCCAAGAGCAACCTACACAGACAGGTCATCTATACAGAGGCGGACGTCGGACGAGGCAAGGCCGACGTCGCGGCCCAGAAGCTCCGCGAAGTCAACCCTCACGTGAATCCTGTGCCGCATGCGGTGCGGCTCGACTCGGGGAACGCGCTCGAGATGGTCTCGAGCTACGACGTCATCTTGGATTGCACCGATAATTTCCCCGCCCGCTATCTGATCAACGATGCGTGCGTCCTGTCGGGCAAGCCAGACGTCTATGCCAGTGTGTTCAGGTTCGACGGCCAAGCCTCGGTGTTCTATGCATCGAGGGGTCCATGCTACAGGTGCCTCTTCCCAGAACCCCCTCCTCCAGAGACGGTCCAGGACTGCTCTGTGGCAGGGGTACTTGGGGTCCTCCCTGGAATAATGGGGAGCATCCAGGCGGCGCAGGCGACCAGCCTCCTCTTGGGCAAGGGCAACCCCTTGGTGGGGAGGCTCGTCCTCTTCGACGCCATGGGAATGACGTTCAACGAGCTTCGCTTCAAGAAGAACAAGGCGTGTCCTGTGTGCGGGCCAGACCCTTCGATAAGAGCCCTGGTCGACTACGACGCATTCTGCGGCCTCAGGAGGGAGCCGTCGCCCACCGAAATCACGCCCGTGGAGCTCAAGCGCCTGGTGGATGAGGGGAAGAGAATCCAGCTCCTCGACGTCAGGGAACCGTTCGAAAACAGCTTCGGTGAGCTCGAAGGGTCGAAGCACATCCCTCTGGGAGAGCTGGAGAAGAGGTTCAGAGAGCTGGACGTCAACGACCCCGTCGTAGCATATTGCCTGGTGGGGACCCGTAGCGCCGTCGCCGTCGACTTCCTCGCGTCGAGAGGGTACAAGGCCAGGAACCTCCGTGGAGGTGTCCGTGCCTGGGCGGACGCTGTGGACCCTGATTTCCCCGTCTTCTAGGGACGGACCTGCGGTTCCGGGACGCTCTTCCACCTTGCCGGGGCCGCCAGACACTAACTGCGGGCTATGTGGACGGCGTGGGGCAACTCCCCTGTCACCTCCCTCAGCGCTGTCCTGACCGCGCCGGGCGACCCTGGCAGGCAGAGAATGAGCTTCCCTTTCGCCACGCCCAGGGTAGCCCTGGTCATCATGGCTGCGGCTCCCACCTCGTCGAAGCTGGCCCGTCTGAACTGCTCACCGAATCCGGCCAGCTCCTTCTCGAAGAATGGCCTTACCGTCTCTATCGTTATGTCGCGGCTCGAGACGCCGGTCCCGCCGGTGAACAGGAGCACGTCGTCCTTGCCGGAAAGGAATTCCCTCACCGCTTCCCGGAGCATCTGGGCGTCGTCAGAGATGAGTCCGCGTGACGCGACGGCGTGCCCGGCTCCCTTCAGTTCTTCCTCGGCGACATCTCCCGATTCATCGGTGAACTTTGCCCCTTCTTTCATCGCCATGTACCTGCTCGTGCTCACTGTGAAGACCCTTGCACTCAGCTTCCTCTCCCCTGCCTTCCTGTGCTCCTCGTGGGGGTTCATTTTCCTCCCTTTACTTTGCTGATGACCTTGATGGACTCTATTAGCGTGCTCGGGTACTGGCCGCGGGAGTCCTTCTCGTAAGCCTTGGTAACGTCCCATATGTTGAGCAGTGCGATCGAGACCGCGGTCAGCGCCTCCATTTCGACCCCAGTCTTCTCGTGGGCTGCGACCCTGACTGTCACCTCTACCCATCCGTCCCCCACCTTCACCTTCGGTTCGATTATTTCGATCCTGAGAGGGTGACATAGGGCGACGACCTCGGGTGTCTTTTTGGCCGCGGTTATGGCGGTCATCGCCGCGAGGGAGATAGGATCCCCCTTCGCCAATTCTCCCTTCCTGATGAGAGTGATTGTTCCTTTCTTCAGCCGGATCCTCCCGCTTGCAATAGCCTCCCGGTAAATCACCGGCTTCTCAGAGACGTCGGCCTGACGGTATGGCACATCTCATGAGCTCCACTCCGCCCGTTATAGCCGTTCCCTAGTCGGGAATGTTTTTACGGAGACGTTATGATTCGGTCTCAGATGGAAAAGGCTACGGTCGGCGAAAGGAAGCTGCTGGACAGGAAGGGAAGGGTCGCCAAGAAGCTGAGGATCTCGGTCACGGACCGCTGCAACTTCGCCTGCCTGTTCTGCATGCCCGATAAGGACAAGGTGTCTTGGATCCCGCAGGAGGAGATATTGAGCTTCGAGGAGGTCGAAAGGATAGCGGGCGTGGTGGCGTCGCTCGGGATAGAGAAGATCCGAGTCACCGGCGGGGAACCCCTCCTCCGAAGGGACCTGGAGCGCCTGGTGAAGTCGCTTGTGCAGATTCAAGGGATTCGGAGCGTGGATATGACGACCAACGGATGGTACCTGGAGCAGAAGGCAAAGCCACTTCGGGATGCCGGGCTGAGGGGTGTCACCGTAAGCCTCCACAGCCTCAGAGCAGACAGGTTCACCAAGATATCGGGCGTCGACGCCCTCCCGAGGGTTCTCCGCGGCATCGACAGGGCTTTGGGCGAGGGGCTGAGCCCGGTGAAGATCAACTCGGTGGCCATACGCGGCTTCAATGACGACGAGTTGCTGGAGCTGGTCGAGTACGCCCGCGAGCGGCGGATTGCGATACGTTTCATAGAGTTCATGCCACTCGACGGACTCGGCATCTGGAGCCACGACAGGGTGGTAAGCGGAAAGGAGATAGTCGACAGGGTGTCAGCCAAGTATCCGATGGTTCCCCGGGGGCGAGGGTCTGCGGAAACGTCTGCGCTCTGGGAGTTCGAGGATGGGAAGGGGAGCATCGGGCTGATTACGCCCATGAGCGAGCCGTTCTGTGACGACTGCGATAGGATCAGGCTCACGGCCGACGGGAAGCTCCTGTCGTGCCTTTTCGACACCGAGTACCATGACCTCAGGAGCACGGTTAGGAACGGCGCGAGCGACGAGGAGCTGGCGAAGAACATCCTGGCCGCGGTCTGGAAGAAGCCTGACGGGGTGGGATATATGCCCTGGATAAACGACGGCTGGGCCAAGCCCAGGAACATGAACGCCATTGGAGGGTGACGACCTACGAGGTTGAAGGTGCTGTACTTCGCCTTGGCCAGGGAGCTGGCGTCTGCAGAATCCGAAGCTGTGACCGTCCCCGAGAGGTCGTCGGTCCGGGACCTGGCCAGGATGCTGGAAGAGGCGCATCCGGCCCTGAGTTCTCTGAGAGGTTCGCTCAAGTTCTCGGTCAACTTCGACGTCGCTGAACCCGGGACTGCGCTCAACGAAGGGGACGAAGTAGGAGTGCTCCCGCCGGTGGCAGGAGGATAGGTTGGCCCCGACAGTCAGGATAACCAGGGCTCCCATCGACGTCGCGAAGGTCCTGCGGGCGGTGCGGGACCCCTCGGCCGGAGGGATGACGCTTTTCCTTGGGACAGTCAGGGACAGGAACGAAGGGAGGGCGGTCAGAGGACTGGAGTACCAGGTCTACAAGGGGATGGCTGAGAAGAGGATGTCGGCCATCGAGGCGGAGGTGAGGACGAATTGGCCCGTCAGGAAGATGGTGATGGTCCACAGGTATGGCAGGCTCCGCATAGGGGAGGTGAGCGTGGCGGTGGCTGTAGCCACGGAGCACAGGGCCGATGCTTTCGGGGCGTGCAGGTACGCCATAGACACCATAAAGCGGACGCTTCCCCTCTGGAAGAGGGAGAGCCTCTCCGGCGGCGGAGAAGCCTGGACCAAGGGAGAGCCCATCGGGGCCTAGAAGGAGAAGCCAGGGAGGAGGTTTACCCGGACGACGCTCCCTTCCGCGAGGCGCGCGACTTCCTCTGGCACTATCACGTAGCCGTCCGCTTCGCACAGGACTTTGATTGACTCGGTGTCACCGGCCAGGGGCCGGGCGGACGTCCGGTCCCCGGGGACGAGCTTGACGTAGAGCACCTTTCTGAAATGGGAGAATCGCTTCCTAGCCTCCCATTGGCCTTCCAGAGGACAGCTCACCTCGACCCCCATCCTTCCGCCCCCCTGCAACCAACCAATCACCCTGGCGCCAAGAAGGATGAAGGCGTTCATTGCCCCCTGTATCGGCCCTGGCATCATCAGGACCGGCTTCCCTTCGACGACTGCGATGCCGGCCACCCTGCCTCTGTCCATCTTGATCCCATGGACGAAGACATCAGGGGCTAGGGACCTAACAGCCTCCCCCACCAGGTCCGCCCGTCCGACCGAAGTCCCCCCCAGAGTGAGGACAAAGTCCGACCTCGCCAGAGCCTTCCGCAGCGCACTCCGAATCTCGCCGGGATTGTCCTTCGCAACCCCCATGTCGACCGGAACACACCCCAGGGCATGCAAAAGCGAGAGGAAGTACGGGCCGTGGCTGTTGACCACCTTCTCCTGCGCCGGTTCCATTTTGTCTGTCAGTTCGCTTCCTGTTGCTATCACCGAAGCCAGGAGCCTCCGCCTCACGCTCACCTCCTTCAGACCGAGACTCAGGAGGGCGCCTACGTCCTGGGCTCTGATGGTCTGTCCTCTTTTCACTACCTTCTCCCCCTTTTGAAGGTCGCTCCCTTTCGCGTATACGAAGCTCCCATGGGCTGGGGGGTAGGCCACGGAGATCGTGTCTCCCTGCACCTCCGCTCGCTCAAGAGGTACCACTGCGTCAGTCCCTCTGGGAACGGAACTTCCGGTGAAGACGCGGATGGCCTGCCGGTGCCTCGCTGACGGCCCCGGCTTCGCTCCGAGCTTCGACTCTCCCGCCACTTTCAGGGTCGCCGGCCTGGTTTTCGTCGCCGTTTTCAGGTCCGAGGCTATGACAGCAAAGCCATCCATGTGGGAGACGTCGAACGGCGGCACGTCAGAGGAGGAGACGAGGTCGTGCGCTGCGATTCTGCCGAACGACTCTTTCGTAGCGATGATCTCTGGCTTCGCTTCTACCCGGAGACTTCGCTTCACCTTGCGGAGCGCATCTTCGACCGCCGTGTATCCTTCCTTCTCCCAGGCCATCGCTTCGGCGCCATCCGATGCCGTGCTTTGGCCTTTTAGTCGGTGACCTGGAGGGTTCTCGAGACGTACCCCGTGGCCCCGTTGGGGAAGGTCCCCTCGACCGAGGACGTCTGGACCTGTCCTGTCCCGTCCGTGGCCCTTGCAATCACCTGGTATTCGCCCGGACCAGCGGGGGTCCATTTGTAGGCCCAGAGGGCCCAAGTCAGGTCGGAGATTGGGGGTTTCAACTCTGCCTCATCCCACGTCTTGCCGTTGTCGAAGCTGACTTCCACCTTGGACACCCCCCTATCGCCAGCGAACGCGTACCCTGCCACGATGATCGAACCACTGCCTTGGGATATGCTTGCAGATGAGGTTGAGGGAAAGACGATGAACGCTTCGGTGAATATCGCCGCATTGTTTGTCCACCCTCTGGTTTGCCAGTAGCCTTCATACACCGAGCTTATCACAGATACTCTGTTGACCCACTTCGCGCTCATCATCCCGTAGAGGCCCGGAATCACCCCTCTCAGCGGGTAGCCGTGCCTGACCGGGAGGTTCTGCCCGTTCATGGTGTAGGCGAGTAGGCTATCTGGTTCCAGTGCCTTACCGAGGGGGATCCCCACGCTGTAGCCGTCGACCGAGTAGAAGACCACGTAGTTGGCACCCGGCTGGACCCCGCCCGCGCTTGCGAGCACGTCTGATATCTTCGCCCCGCCCCACTGTGCGTTTCCAATCAGGTTCCCGTTGAGCTCGTTGCTGACGCATTCGAAGGTGGTGTACTGGCTGACTCCTGGGAGAGCCTGGATTTCTTGAAGAGAGAAGCTCTTCGGGGCGTTGACGAGCCCGTCTACCCGCAGCGACCAGGCCGAAGCGTCCACGGTCGGGTCGAATATGTCGATGGCCACCCTGTAGAAGTCGGCGTCCGGTGTGACCTCTGAGTCGACGAGGGCGGACAGTCTGGGATCGCTGAAGATCGCTGGGGCGCCCGCCAGGTTGACGGGCTGGCTTCCCCCTGTAGGCTGCACTGGGGTGGAGAAGAGTTGCTCAACGCCTCCTAGGCTAAGGAAGATGCCTATCACGGCGAAGAGGCCGATGGTCCCCTTTTCGAGGAACGCCCTCCTACTGAGGTTCTGTCTGCTGAGGGGGACCGGCGCCGCGGATGTCACCGATTGCGGATTATACCACAGGGACGCAGCCCAGGCGAACGTGCACTGGGAAAGAAGCAATGTGAAAGGGAAGGCGAAGGTCGTGAACCCGCCTGCGAACGGCGAAGCCGCCCCGAAGAAGGAGTCCCCATCGAGGGGAAAGACGACCACTCCGAACAGGAACCATGGGACAAACCCCAGGGCCAGGAGCCCCTCGAGCCTGCTCATCCCCAGGCTGGCCGCCCTAGCAGAGGCGTACTTGTCGTATAGAAGGAGGAGAACGCCATACACAGCGGCGGCGATGATGGTGGCTATGATGAGACCGAACTGGCCGGCGAGGTCTCCGAACTGCTGGACCATGGGTTCCTCGACCGAAGCGGGGACCACCCTGAGGAACTCGCTGAGAGCTGACTCTGGCGGGTAAGCCGCTATGCCGCCGAGGCGGAGGACGAAGTTGAGAGCCAGCGCCGCGAACCCTGCGAGAGTCCCCAAGAGGAACAGGGAGAACGAACGTCTCATGATAGTCGTCTAATCCGTGCGCCTTGGTTGTAAAGGTAACTGACGGGTAGCCGAGGTTGGGTTTCGCGCAGCTGGACTAGCTATTCGTTGCCCCCGCTCCAACCGAATGGAACCAGGTCGGAGACCAAACGGTTTTACAGGTGCCATTCTGCTGCGACGGATAGTTGCCGAAGTCCTTCGAGGAGTCGACAATATCTGAGCTCCAGGCTGCTATGGAACGCGGTCGGACCACTTCCGAGCAGCTCGTCCGCTGGTACCTCCGGCGGATAGAGGAGCTTGACGTGCACGGGCCCGGCCTGCGCTCGATCATCCAGGTGAACCCCGACGCCCTGGAGATTGCCCGCAGCCTCGACGAAGAGAGGGAGAGGAAGGGCCCCCGCGGGGTGCTTCATGGGATACCCGTAGTGCTCAAGGACAACATAGCGACCACCGACAAGATGGAGACGACCGCCGGATCCTTGGCCCTGACGGGATCACGCCCGAAGAAGGAGGGGTTCGTAGCTCGGAGGCTGAGGGAGGCCGGGGCGGTCATCCTCGCAAAGTCCAACCTGAGCGAGTGGGCGAACTTCAGGTCGAGTGGCTCATCCAGTGGCTGGAGCGGGAGAGGAGGTCAGGTGCTCAACCCCTACGCTCTCGACAGGTCTCCGTGCGGCTCTAGCTCCGGCTCGGCCGTGGCTGTGGCTGCGAACCTCGCGGCCTGCGCCGTCGGGACCGAGACTGACGGGTCGATACTGTGCCCGTCCTCCGTCAACGGGATAGTCGGCATCAAGCCTACTTTGGGCCTCGTCTCCAGGGCCGGAGTGGTCCCCATAGCCCACAGTCAGGACACCGTCGGCCCCATGGCGCGGACGGTAGCAGACGCCGCGGCAATGCTCGGAGCGATGGCGGGTGTCGACAGAGACGACCCCGAGACGCGTTCGAGTGCGGGCAAGTCTCATGGAGATTACACGAAGTTCCTCGACCGCAACGGGCTCAGAGGCGCCCGCATCGGAGTCCCGCGCCAAGGGTATTACGGCTACAGTGAAAAGACCGACGAGATCGCAGAAGCGGCGATAGGGGAGATGCGGAAGCTGGGAGCAAAGATAATCGACCCTGCCGATATCCCGACCGCGAAGGAGATGTCGTCGTCAGAGGACGAGATGACCGTGCTCCTCTACGAGTTCAAGGCGGACCTAGACGGCTATCTCGCAGGGCTGCAGAAGTCGAAGGTCAGGTCGCTGAGGGACGTTATAGCGTTCAACGAAAAGCACAGGGGGAAGGAAATGAGGTACTTCGGCCAAGACCTGTTCCTGAAGGCTCATGAGACCAAGGGCCTGAAGGACAGGAAGTATCTCCGGGCCCTGAAGGAGAACCGCCGCCGGTCCAGGGAAATGGGGATCGACGCCGTGATGGAAAAGCACCAGTTGGACGCATTGGTGACCCCCACGACGTCTCCCGCATGGGTGATCGACCACGTCGATGGAGATCACGGGCTGGGAGGAGCGTCACAGCCCACGGCTCTCGCTGGCTATCCGGCCATCACGGTCCCCGCTGGGTTCGCGTTCGGGCTCCCGGTTGGGATCACGTTCATGGGGCGCGGCTACAGCGAAGCGAAGCTCATCAGGCTCGCGTACTCATACGAACAAGCCACCCGCCATCGCTCCCCGCCGAAGTACAGGCCTACGACGCCAGAATGAGGGTTGACTGCGTCCAGGCCTTCGGCGAAGAGCCGTGGCGGGCAGATGGGACGACTCAGAGCGGAAGGTCTAGGCCGTCCAGCGCGGATGAGAGTTCCTTCACATCCGTATGGAGAGCGTCGCCCACGCTGCCGAGAGTGGCTGGCTCGTCGTTCATTGCCAATGAACCTATGAGAAGAGCAACGCCGGCGACCGTACTCACCGGCTCCGGCGCCGCCGCCAGGGCCAGACCGGTACTACGCATGGCCCGCCTCCTGTCTGGAGGATGGCTGAGGTCGCCCAGGCGCCTGGCAGCCTCTTCAGATTCGAGGGACGTCGCAACGGCAATCCAGTCGTTTGAAACCCTCTTCAGAGACTCGCCTCTGGCCCTTGCTAACTGAAAGTTCGTCAGAACCCCCTGCGGAATGACTACGCCTCCGGCATAAGTTGACCAGGTCAAGACTGGTTTCCTGAGCGGTCAAAAGGAGTCGACGTCTCCTTCCTTCGTGCGATGCAAGGCCCCGGCGATGTTTCCAGGGGGCGTTATGGCGGCGTCTTTGCCCTGACCAGCCTGAACCCGATGTCGGCGCCCAGCCCAAGAGCGTAACCTAGTTGGATGTTCAGGTTCCCGAGAGCTTCGAGGAGCTTTGCGTTGGTCAGCGGGCCTGCGTCCACAGGGTCGAAGCCCAGGTCCTTGCCCAGCTCCAGAGTCTTCGCCTTCGCGTCCTTGTCATTCCCGGCTACGAAAAAGGTAAGCTGCTTGTTCCCGATGTGACCCCGGGCCATGTTCTTCGCAAAGTGAGTGTTGAACGCCTTCACGACTTTGGACTTCGGCGCTTTTTCCTGAAGGACCTCGGCGCCGCTCTTTGAGCCGACGGCGGCCAACATCTCCGGAGAGTAGAGGTTTGTGACATCGACGAGGGGTTTGCCGTTGGCGCTCTCTCCCATCTCCTTTACTGCGTCGTCAAGGGCTTTGAAGGGCACGGCGAGGATGATCAGTTCTGCCCACTTCGCCGTCTCGACGACGGCCTTTGGTTCGTTCCCAACGGCCCTGACCTGATAGCCCGCCAGTTCGAGGCCGCCCTTCAGAATGGTTCCCACGTTGCCTTTCCCTATGATCCCAATCCTGGATTTCATAAGAAATCGCCCGGCAAGCCTGGCTATAGTTTTTTCTCGTCTGACGGCATTCCATCGGCCGTTATTGGTAAGGAGAGGGGCGGGTCTCTGATAATGGCGGCAGTCCCGGGCTGTCTGGCCCGAGGTTTCGGCGCTGTGACCGACCGCCCTTGTGAGGAGACGTCGCGCCCAAGCCCTGGGTGCGGCTCGGTAGGTGGTGAACGCGGCTCCAGTTATAAGGCCAGAGATTAGCCGGCTCGCCTGAAGTGAAGCCCGACGCTAGGGGGGCAAAGGCGCTCCAGAAGCTCGATCTGCACGCACCACCCGATTGGGAGAAGACCATCTCCAAAGAAGAGCTCGTCCGCCTTCTCGGCGCCGGGGACCAGACGGGCATCCACGTCGTGATAGGAGACATACGTGGGTCGACCCACCTGATGAGGGAAGCGGTATCCTCAAGAGAGTACGCGATGATCACCACCGCGTTCACGGAAAAGATGAGGAGCGTCGCCCGGGAGAACATGGGTTGGTTCGACAAGTTCACAGGCGACGGCTTCGTGGTGTACTGGCTCTATGGGACGAAGCCCTCCAGGTTCCTCAGGGAGGTCATGCTCTTCTGCAGGAAAGCGCACGAGGCGTTCGAGGCTGAGATATTCCCCGAACACAGGAAGAACGCTAGGAACCTGCCTGCCCATGTGGGGCTCGCCCTGGGAGTGGACTCGGGGCGCTGCGCCCTTGAGGAGATAGCCGGAGACTTCACGATAATCGGACATGCGGTGGTGGGAGCGAAGCGGATGGCGGAAGCAGCGGTAAAAGGACAGACGTTTTGCAACATCAGGATGGGCCATCTGCTTGCGGCTGAGCCTTCATTAAAGAGAGCAATAGAGCTCCGGACGACCATCGCCAAGACGAAAGAGTACCCTGACCAAGGGCAGGAAGCATACCAGATATCGTTCAGGTGACGCTAGGGAAGAGCGCTTTGAACATCTATCGCGGTAGAAGCGCTCCAGCATCAGGTCCGGTCAAAGTTACGTGGAAGCAGGCGACCGCCTTGAGGCTCTCCAGGCACAACCTCACTAGGAGAAGGTCCGAGACGGCTCTGGTCTCGGTGTTGAGGGACATGGGAGGCGCCCAGTCGCAGCTGCTCATGGCGGGACAGATGTCCATCTGGGCGAGAGTCAAAGGCATGAACCTCTCCCGGCTGGACTCGGCCCTCTGGAAGGAAAGGACTCTTGCGAAAGCCTGGTGCATGAGGAGGACGATGTTCCTCGTCCCCTCGGGCGAGTTGGCCACCTTCGTAAGGGGGAGCGCGTTGCGTGCGGAGCGGGAGATTCGATGGGTTCTGTCGAAGGGAGTGCCGGCATGGAAGCTCGACGCGGTGGTGGAAGAAGTGCTTCGGGCGATGCAGGAACCAGTCACCCAGTCCGTCCTGGCGGAAAGGGTAAGCGTGGCTCTTCACCAGAAGGTGAAGTACGTGCATGGAGGAGGGTGGGGGAGCAGGCGGAAGGTCCCTTGCGTCGAGGTGGGAGGCCTGACCCTCCCCGTGAACTATCTCCTGCACCTAGCCGGCGCTCGGGGGGTGTACTGCTCCGGACCAAGCGTCGGCAGCGAGACCACTTTCGTGCGGGCCGACAGGTGGATACCAGGCTGGAGGGACGTGTCCCGGCGCGAAGCTGAGAAGGAGCTGGTCACCTGGTATCTGAGGTCGTTCGGACCGTCCACTACCTCGGACTTCGGTATTTGGACGGGAATGACAGCCGGTGACGCGAAGGACGTCTGGTCCCGCGTAGAAGAGGAGACAGTCCAAGTTGACGTGGAAGGCTGGAGCGCCTCTGTCCTCGCAGACGACCTAGAGGAACTGCGAAGCTCGCATCTGGATGAGGTCAACGTGCGCCTCCTCCCGTTCTTCGACTCCTTCCTCCTCGGGCACAAGTCCCACCGCAACATAGTCGGCCCGACGGACCACACGCGCGTCTACAGGCCCGCAGGGTGGGTCTCTCCTGTCCTCCTGGTCGATGGCAGGGCGGCCGGGGTGTGGTCTCATACTACGAAGAACGGAACCCTCCAGATCCAGGTCACGCCGTTCTCAGGCCTTTCGGAAAAGGTCTCGTCGCTGGTGCACAAAGAGGCCGCGGCGCTCGGACGGTTCGTCGGCTGTGCCGCAGTAGACGTGAAGGGATTGTGAGGGGACGGGGTCGACGCCCAAGACTAAACTAGAGGGCCGGGAGCGGTCCTTGGCGTGGCCGGCGTAGTCAAACAGATCAATGTCAAGGCGCGCACCCCTGGCGAAAGGGGACTCCCTAAGGGGTCCGTGGACTCCGCCTTCGTTGGTCGGGGGGGCCTCGTGGGTGATTTCAACGTCTACAGACATGAAGAGATCGAGGACGACCCGGACTCGGCCGTCCTGATAATGCCGGTCGAGACGATCGAGGAACTCAACTCCGAAGGGTGGCCAGTAAAGCCCGGAGACCTGGGCGAGAACCTCACCACCAGTGGGATCCCCTACTCGTCGTTTAGCGTCGGGAAGACGTTCACGGCTGGGAAGGTCAGGCTCCAGATTTCAAGGCCCTGCGACCCCTGCGACAACCTGTTCCTCCTTCCCTACGTGCAGAGTTTGAGGGGGCCGGCGTTCCTGAAGACGATGCTGGGCCGGCGCGGATGGTACGCCAGAGTCATCGAAGAAGGATGGGTAAAGACAGGAGATCCCATCGGCGAAGCTCGCGCTTGAGACGGGACTACCTGCTCCTTCGGGTGAGACGTCCTGCTTTCTGATGGCCTGAAGACTCCGAAGCTCGGTCTCTCCCTGCCCTCATGAGTGACCAGATGTAGGAAGGGGTCAACGGGAGCTTCTCCACGGTAGCCTCGAATGGTGAAAGGGCGTCCTCCACCGCGTTGGCTATGACAGGTGTGGCCGCTATGGTGCCCGCTTCTCCGACTCCCTTGGCTCCAAGGGGGTTGAACGGGGAAGGGGTCTCTGTCCTGTAGCACTCCATGGACGGAGCGGTGTCGGCCACGGGGATGTGGTAATCGGAAAGGGTGGAAGTCACGAGCTGGCCGTTGTCGTCATAGACTATTCCTTCCAGCAAGGCCTGAGATATCCCCTGCAGGACCCCTCCCTGGACCTGCCCGTCCACTATGAGGGGGTTTAGGACTTTGCCGATGTCGTCCACCGCCACATACTTGATGATCTTCACCTTTCCCGTTTCCTTGTCCACTTCTACCATGGCCAGATGGGTACCGAACGGGAAGGTGTTTCCCGGCGGTGCGAAAGCACAGTATTCGTATAGCGAAGCCTCCATCCCTTCAGGCAGTTCCGTGGGCCTATAGGCGATCGAGGCCACTTCATTGAAGGACACATTCTTCCCCGATCCTTCTGCGTAGATTTTACCCTTCGAGAACGTCAGTCTACGTGTCCCTGTCCCCAGCGTCTTCGCCGCGATCTTCGTCATCTTCTCTTTCACCCTGCGGGTCGCTAACAGCACGGCGGACCCTCCGACCACTGCCGACCTGCTCCCGGCCGTGACGGTGGACCACGGGAGCGAGTTGGTGTCCCCTGACCGGAACTGCACCTCCTTTGGCTCCACCCCCAACTCATCGGCTACTATCTGCGCGAATGGGGTCCAGTGACCCTGGCCATGGGGAGTGGTGCCGCTGGTGACGATGACCTCCCCCTGATCCGTGACTGTGACCGCGGCCGTCTGGGGGTATCCTGATCCGAAGCCGCAGACTTCCACATAGGTTATCGCGGCCACGCCCACGAGCTCACCTCTGGCCCTCGCAGTCCTTTGGTAGCGGAGCATGTCGGCGTACTTCGCCAGCTTCAAGGCCGCCCTCATGTTTCCTTCGTAGTCCCCACTGTCGTAGGTGAGCCCACCGGCAGAGTGATAGGGGAACTTCGTCCTCGGCACGTAGTTCTTCAGCCTGACCTTAACCGGGTCTAGCTTCAGCTCCTTCGCTATGACGTTGACGGTCCTCTCGATGAGGTAGGCTGCCTCCGGTCTTGACGCCCCCCTGTAAGCGCCTATGGGGGACTTGTTTGTGAACGCTGTGAACGCCTCGCCGCTGAACGCCCCGATGTCATAGGTTCCGGTGGACATCTGGACGGTCGTCTCGGGCATCGAGATAGACCAGTCGCTATATGCGCCGCCGTCGCAGATCACCTTGACCTTCAGCCCTAGTATCCTGCCGTCCTTGGTAACGGCCGCTTCCACATGCTGCGTCTGTCCCCTCCCCTGAGACGCTGCGAGGAAGTTCTCCGCCCTAGACTCGACCCACTTCACTGGTCTTCCGAGCTTCATCGCTGCGTAGCAGACCGACGCATACTCTGGGTAGAACCCCTTCTGACCGAACCCTCCTCCCATGTCGGAGACGATTACTCTCACCTTCGGCATGGGCATGCCCAGAATCGACGCCAGGTCGCTCCTCATCTCGTGGGGAGACTGGCTGGCGACCCAGGCGGTCAGAATCCCCTCCCCGTCATATGACGCGATGATGTCCCTTGGCTCGAGTGGGACCGCGTTGAGCCTCGGAAATTCGAGATTGACCCTCACGACGTGCTCGGCCGCGGCGAACGCTTTCTTGACGTCCCCGAAGCTATTCTCGAAGTGATAGCCCACGTTGTCCTTGAGATAGGAGTGGACCTTCGGCGATCCCTTCTCCAGCGCTTTCTCGGGGTCTATGACCGATGGGAGCGGATCGTATTCCACCTCAATCAACTCTGCCCCCTCCCGGGCGGACCTTTCATCGTCCGCCACCACCAAGGCGACAGGCTCACCGACGAAGTTCACCTCCTCCGAGGCCAGGACCCGGCGGTGGGTCGCCGTCGCCACCTTGGACCGTCCGACCGAAGGGACTTCGGCGATGTCGTCGGCGATTTCAGCTGCGGTGAGGACGAGCCTCACCCCCTTGCACCCGATTGCCTTCGAAATGTCGATGTGTAGTATTCTGGCGTGGGCGTAGGTCGCCCGCACGAAGGCTGCGCGGAGCATACCAGGGAGCCTGATGTCGTCGATGAACTTCCCGGTCCCGGTGATGAACTTCGGGTCCTCCATCCTCGTCATCGGCTTTCCCAGTACTCCCTCCTCGTTCCTAGCCAGGCTCTGCACCGTGGAGGCCAACGGGGGTCGGTGCGGAGCCACTCTAAGTAAATATTATTGCTGAGGGTCTCGGCCCGCCTTGTGGCGGCCCTTTGATTCTCCACCCCTTCGAGTACCACGCGCCTGAGACCTTGGAAGAAGCCGTTGACCTAGCTGAAAAGTATGGGGAGGACTCCAAGTTCCTCGCAGGAGGGCAGAGCCTTATCCCACTGATGAAGCTGGGGTTATTCGCGTCGGGCCACGTAATCGACCTGGGGCGTGTGAGGGGGCTAGACCACATCAGGAAGGAGGACGGGGTCCTGGCCATAGGAGGGCTCGCAAAAATGGCCGACATCGGAGGGTCCAGGGTGGTGGAGCAGGCGTGTCCGGCGCTCACGGACTGCGCGGTGAGCATTGCCGACCCCCTGGTCCGCAATATGGGGACCATAGGGGGAAACGTCTGCCATGCAGACCCTGCCAACGACGTCCCAGCGGTTGCCGTGGCTTCGGGGGCCGAGATGGTCCTGGTAGGCAGGCAGGGGGAAAGAAGGATGAAGGCGCAACAGTTCTTCCTAGACACATTCACTACTGCTGCGGGGAGGGGGGAAGTCCTGAAGGAGATCAGGTTCGATGCGGAGAGGTGCAGGGGGAGCGCCTACATCAAACTGCAGTTGCAGGCCACCGACTTCGCCATAGTCGGGGCGGCGGCTAGGCTCTGGGTCCAGGACGGCGCCGTCGGTGAATGCGGCATAGGCCTTACCGGAGTCGGGCCGACGGTGTTGCATCCGAAGAAGGCAGAGGGAGCGGTGCAAGGGAGCAGACTCGGGACAGATGCATTCTCCAGGGCAGCGGAGCTGGCGGCCGCAGAGGCCAGGCCGGTGTCCGACCTCAGGGGGACGGCGGAGTACAAACAGGAGATGGCGAAGGTGGTCACAAGGAGGGCGCTCGAGAACGCCCTCAAAAGGGCTGGAGGAGGGCGGAGATGAGGGTCCAGATGGAGATAAACGGGATTAGGACGGAGTCGAATACCGATGCGACTACACTGCTCTCCGATTTCATCCGGGAGGAGGCTGGCCTCACAGGCACCCATGTCGGCTGCGACACCTCGAACTGCGGCGCATGCACCGTCCTACTCGACGGCAGGGCCGTGAAGTCCTGTACCGTGCTCGCTGTCCAGGCCGCTGGAAGGAAGGTCACCACCATAGAAGGGCTGGGGGATGCGAACGACCTGAGCCCGGTGCAGTATGCTTTCTGGAAGAAGCACGGCCTGCAGTGCGGGTTTTGCACACCCGGGATGATTGTGTCTGCCTATGCCCTTCTTCAGAGGAACCCGGACCCTGACGAAGAGGAGATCAGGAACGCGCTCGCGGGTAACCTGTGCAGATGCACAGGGTATGTCAAGATAGTCGAGTCTGTCCGGTACGCCGCGAAGCTCACCAGGGAAGGGAAGACGTCGTTCAGGGCGGCGGCACGCCGACGTAAGGAGGGAGAAATCCAGGGACCTCCCGGTGAGAGCCTGTGATGCGCTACGAGGGGAAAGTGGAGTTCGATGCTGGCAGGGCCAAGGTCTACTCGTTCATAACCAACCCGGCGAGCATCGTCACTATAGTGCCCGATGTCGTCGAGTCTAAGGTCGTCGACGGCGATCATTTTACTGTCAAGGCGAAAGCCGGAGTCGGGCCAATCCGCGGGACGATAGACTTCGCCTTCACGATAGCGGAGAAAGAAGAGGGGAGGAGGGCGACCCTCGTAGGGAAGGGGAAGGGGATGCAGAGCACAATAGACCTCACCATGAAGATGGAGATGGAGGATGCCCAAGGTGGGTGCGTCGCGAAGTGGGTAGCGGAAGCGCAGGTTGGAGGGACCATGGCCGGAATCGGGGCGAGGCTGATAGGCGGGATAGCCGAGAAGTACGTCAGGCAGGTGACCGACAACCTGGCGAAGGCGGCTTCAGCCTAGGTCAGCTGGACTCCTTGATTCCTGAGGCGCCGGCGGTTATGCCGAGTGTTTTCCTCACCGCGGCCTTCCCATATCTGTCGGCGACCACTTCGGCGATTATGCTCAGTGCGATTTCCGTGGGGGTGATCGCTCCGATGTCCAGCCCCACGGGGGTCCTCAGCGACGACAGAAACGCCTCCGGGACGCCGTCCTTCTTCAGCTGGGCCAGGTTGTCCTTCGCCCTTTGCGCGCTTGCCATAAGCCCCACGTATCTGAGCTTTAACTTGGACAGGGCCTCCAGAGTCTCCACGTCTCTCGCCCCCTTGGTGAGGACGATCACCGAGTCCGAGTCCGAGAAGGCGAACCCCTCCATATCCCGTGCTACCTGGTCAGGCTGCTCGGTCAGGACGGGGCTGTGATCTATCACAACGACCTCGAAGTCCAATGCTTTTCCCAGACCGACCAGGGCATCTTCCACGTCATCCTTACCCCCCTGGCCTATGATGACAAGCCTCTGTGTCGGCAGATAGGGCTCGATGTAAAGCTCCATGTTTCCTCCGCAGTTGGTCTCCACGTGGACCTCGTCCTCGCCTTGGCTCTTCAGGACCGCCCCCACCGAGTCCTCTACGCTTTCGAGGTAGACTTTGATGGTCTTCGGGAGCCCGGTCCTGATGGTCTTCTTGGCGTAGGGGACCACGGCAGACTCTGGGCAAGCGCCCCCCAGGGTGCCGTAGAGGACTTCGCCAGTGCTGGAGATGATCAGTTTGAACCCGGGTTTCCCGATTGACGCCCCCTCGGTCTTGACCACTGTGGCCACGGCGAAGGGTTCGCCCCGCCCCACAAGGGCACCCATCGCTTTGGCGAAATCTGCCTGTTTCAAGAGCTACGTGGCGAGAAGGCCGTTCCAGCTTAATAATTCTTGTTCAGGCGATTACGGCCATAGGTTGATTGTTGCGATAGTCCTGGCGGCGGGAGAGTCCAGAAGGATGGGGAGGCCGAAGCAGACCCTCGACGTTCGCGGCGTCCCGATGCTCCAAAGGGTCCTGGACATGCTGCGGAAGACGAAGGTGGACAGGGTAGTCGTGGTCGCGGGAGCGCACCTGGAAGAGTTACGAGCCGCGATAAAGTTCGACAAGGAAGAGGTGGTCTATAATGCGGGGTACGCCGAAGGTATGGGCAGCTCGCTCCGGGCAGGCATAGCAGCGGCAGGGGCGGCCGACGCTGTCTTGATCGTGTTGGCAGACCAGCCCTTCGTCTCCTCGGACACCGTCGACGCCCTGATTGCCGGTTACAGGTCTTCAGAGAAACGTGTCGTGGTGCCGGTCTATCATGGTAGGAGGGGGAACCCCATACTCTTCGATAGTGGGTTCTTCCCGGAGATGTCGCGTGTGCGCGGAGACGTCGGCGCGAGGGCAATAGTAGAGAGGAACGGGGACTTCCTGCTGGAGGTTCCAGTGGACGACAGAGGAGTGGTGACCGACATCGACGAGCCCGATGACCTCGATGATCTTCGACTGCCTGGCGGGTCAGCGTAGCTGGCGCGACGAAATGGCTATGCTACGGAAAGCCCCGACCACTCACGTGGTAGGTATCCACAGCATCTGAGGACGGGCACGTCCATCCTGCCAGTACGACCCTATAATCTCGCCGAGGTGGTGGGCCTGTTCAAAGGCTTGCGCCTAGGCGACACCTCCTCAAAGTATGTTACCTGGTGGGTGCGCTCTCTCGATGGGGGGCTTGGAATGGGGGAGGAATGGAAGAGGTCGATGTCCGAGCCTCTTGCGACCGGGAAGGCATACAGGTTCGACCAGAGCTTCGTGGCTGCGTCTAGCATAGCCCAGCAGTACTACTGCGAAGCCAAGGTAGAGCAGAGCTACGTCCATGGCGACATCCCCAGCGAAGCCAAGGAAGCCGGGACCAGCCTCCATGAAGAAGTGCTGGCGATGGAGAAAGTGGAGTTGAAAGACCTGGTGGAGCGCATCGAGAAAGCCCCTCTCCTCACGGCCTCTTTTGGAGTGCATGGGAGGATACTCGACGTTGATGTCGCTGGGATGCCGGACGCGGTGGTGTTCGAGAAGTCTGTTCCCAGGTGGGTGATCGAATTGAAGACGACGAAGGGAGACCCTACAAGGCTCTGGGACGACCAGTTGGTCCAGGTAAGGGTCTACGGCCTGCTGCTGGAGAAGATGGGATTCGACTGCTCGAAGATGTGGCTGGCGCTTGTGCGTTGGAGGCAGGAAGACGTCAGGGGGCCTCGGAAAGAAGAGATGCTCTCGAGGATAACGCGTTCCCTGATGCGCGGCGAAACCAAGGAATTGGAAGCGAGGTTTGGGATGAGGTTCTTTCTCTTCCGGCATGACGCGGGCGAGGCTGAGCGGGCGGTCGCCTGGGCCCAGGGATACTGGCTCGGTAGGAGGGGAGCCGTCCCGAGCAGCAGTCCAGGGAAGTGCAAGATATGCGAGTATAGTGCAATCTGCCCGTACAGCTTGGTGAAATTCAGCTTGGACTCTGCTGCGGAGAGACGAGCGCTTCCAAGAAATACTTGGGGAACAGGCCCTGATTCTTCTTCACGAACTTCGGGAAGTTCGAGTCCAGTACGTAAGTGACGGCGTGGTCCGTTTCACCTCTGACGCTCCTACCATAGGTCTGCACCAGCCTGAGGGCCGTCTGCCAGTCGTACCAACCAGGGTCTCTCTCTAGCTTGACCCTAGTCCTCCTCTCTGACAGGTCTGGATAGGGGACCTTCACCATGACTTGGAACCTCGACAAGTCGTCCTTCAGGTCGACCCCCTGGTAGAGGCTCGGCGAGATCAGGACCGACTCGTCCCGTCCGCCGTGGGCCCTGATGAGGTCTGATCTGGACGTCACGTTCTCGGTGCTCGAGAGTCTCCTTCTGTTGTATTCTGAGACGTGCTCCATTATGTACCTTGCCTGGCCGTACGATGTCGTGTGGACCACCCCTCTCTCTCCCGCATGGCGGGTCATCACTTCGTCTACCGCCTTGGTTATGGCCCCCATGGAGGCTTCCATCGTACTCCTGCTCAGCTGGGCGACGTTCGTGGCGTGAATCGGCCTGTTCTCCACCGGGAAGGAAGAGTCCGGCACCCTGACGAACGCGGCCTCCTCCTCTGGGATGCCGAGGGTCCTACAGAAGACGTTCTTCGAAAAGACGGTGGCAGACATCAGGAGAACGGTATCCGCCGTGTCGAAGAGCCTGCCGGTGTACCCCGCCACGTCGAGGGGTTGGAAGACCACCTCCTCCACGGATGGCCCCTCGGGGGACGTGGTTATCCTCACTCCGTTGACTATCCAGTTCGAAGGGTCTTCGCTCAACTCGTCGGCGAACCCTTTCAGGGCCTCGAGGGAATCCTTGCAGGAGGCCACCTTGTCCTGCATAGCGGGGTCGTCGAGGTTCTCCTCGACGAACCGCTCCAGGACCCCCCTGACGTCTTCCAGTGGCTCTCTCCAAGCTCCTGCGTTTTCCACCCCCATGTCAGGGATAGGCGGCGCGCCTTCCGCGCCTGAATAGATCCCCAGGGTCGACGACCTGAGGGAGAACGACCCGAATCCGACCATTTGCTTTTCGATGTCATGGGCCTCGTCGCAGACGAGGAGCTTCCTTCGCCTGACATCGTCGGTGTAGCTAAGCTCCGAGAGGAAGAACGGGTAGTTGGCGACCATCACGGGGTCCCTGAACGCCTCCCACTTCTGTTCGTAGTAGGGGCAGAGCTTGTCGCCCTTCAGATGGCGGCACTTCGCGTCTCTGCGGCAGACGCCCCTGACGTGCTCGTCGTACTCCTCGAAGGTCAGGTAGTGGGGGCACTCGGCGAGCGTCCAGTCGGCCTCGCACCTCCCTTTGCTACAGGCGGGGAACGTCCCCCTGGAAGTGGGGACCAGACAGGTAAAATTGGACTTGCCTGTGACCAGAGGGAAGCGGAAGTCGGCGGAGTACTGCGACTGGAGCTGTTTGGTGGAGGTAAGGAGGTAGGCCGAGCCCAGGTGACGACAGAGTGCCGCGGCGATGGCTGACTTGCCGAACCCTACGGGGGCCTCCAGTATGATGAAACGCTTCGATGCCGACAGGGCGGCCTCCACGTCGTCGAGGGCCCCCTTCTGCGAAGGCCTGAGAGTTGCGAAAGGGAAGGACTCAAGGAGTGTCTTGGACTTCGGTCCCAGGCTGGCTCCGCATTTCGGGCAGGAGCTTTGGGTCCCCTTGACCCTTGAGCCGCAGGAAGGACAAAACTTCAACGTTGGAAGCCGTCCCGGCTTGAACGGGTATAAACTTCGGGCAGGTCAGAGCACGTCGCATCCCGCCAGGCCCGGCGCTACCAGACAGGCATGACAGAAGCGAGACGGCTGACGCCAAGATTGGTGTGGCGCGAAGGGCAACGCCAGCAAAGCAGCGTAGGCAGTGGCCGTGAAGCTGTAGGTTCGAGTGGTGCTGTCCGTGTCCGCCCAAGGGCGGGGGTCTGCTGACGGCCAACTCTGTTTGTGATACGCCATTCCCATCTTCACCCAGGATGACCTCCTTCCATTCGGGACCCATCCAAGTGTCTGTGATGACGTTCCACTTCGAGTCCGGTTCCACTGCCACCCCGGGGGGACACGGCCACCCGGTCGTAGCCCATATCGCCCATGAGGAACCGCTTGGCTGTGTTGATGACCTCGGATGTGGACGTCCTCGTTGCCTTCGTCAGTCCGAGTCACGACCGTTCGAGTTTTCCAGCTCCGCACTTTCGCGCGGCCCCTCCCCCGAGCCCCGTCCAAGACCTCCTTCCGTTATATCTCGGAGCGCGAGCCGCGGCCAGCCATGTGGTTGGAGATGATAGTGGGAGGTAAAGTTGTCACCTTCTCCCAGGTGGGGATGCATCTGGACAGGTTCGGCAATGACCAGAGGTGCGGGTGGGCTGCGAAAATCGAAGCGGAAGCTCAGAAGATCTGCGGGAGAAGGGAGGGGGTGCAGTTCAGGTGCGAGAGGGGGGACCTGCGGATTTGGCTGCATGAGGATGCGGTGAAGCCTGTGATTAGGGCGATAGAGGAGGCAGAACAAGAGATACCTGAAGACGTCAGATGGTTCTTCCAGAGAATATCATACCTGCTTGCGCATGGGGAGAGGTACGAGATTCTGGACCTCCCCGGGCGGAAGGTCGGCTGAACCCAAGCGCGCCCCTTTGAAGGATGATGACCTGCCTGCCGATCGCCTGCGACGTGGTTGTGGTCCCGGTCTGGTGGATGTCTGTAGGCGCCGCCTTCTCCTTCGATGTCAGGCTGCAGGGCAGATGTCGAGGGCTGACTCTGGACCATGGGGTAGCAAGAAGCACGGCGTTGGATCCGGGGAACGCGGCCCGCGTCCAGCATCGCCCTCTTGGAGAAGGTGCCGAGTGCGGTGCAGGTCACCGCCTCCTGGGATGCGTGACACCAGTCCCACTGTTTCCGATACTGTCCAGAGCTACGCCTCGTTGAAGAGACGAAGCCGGCAAGGAACCTACGTCTGGCCCGCACTCTCGGCGTGTGTCCGCGTCGAAGAACTTCCATGACCGTCGGGTTCGAACGGGAGCACGGCAACGACTGCGTCGGTGTTTAGGGGCCCATAGATATGAGGGAAGACGTCCGAGCCCGATTTTTCATATCTGACCTCGGCCCTAACCTTTCTAGGGTCGATACAGAGGAGCACGAGGCCCCGTTTCCCGCTGTAGAAAGCCTTGGCGACGTCTGCCAGTTGACTTGGGTCGGAACAGTGTATGAACCCGTCTTCTTGCTGGGTTTTCGCGGTGTAAGATCCGGTCGGTCTTGTCCGAGCCCACCTTCTGCTTTCAGTGATGTGGAGGATCAAGCTCAACCCGGGCCCGGATAGAGAGGTGAACATTTAGTCGTTCTGGGGCGATTCCTGGCCGCGCCTTCTCCCCGAATCCGGAGGCCGTCCGGCAGCTGCCTGGACCTCTGCTACCAAGAGGAGGGCCGGGGAACTAGTCCGGGTCGCCCTTGGCCTCGGCCGCCTTCCCTCCGCCGGAGACGGCCCCGCCTTCTCCCTCTTTGAGCGTCAGATAGAGGAAGGAGACGGCAATTCTTGCGCCGGCGACGGCGATCAGCATGGTCCTGAGGACGGCGACGGCGTCGCCTCCTGAGAACGCCACGTACACGAGGCCGCTGAACGAAGAGCCGGCGGCGGCGGCCAGGGCGTTCGCTAAGTTGTAGAGGCCGATACCCTTCCTCTTGTCTACCGAATTCTCGAACAGATAGGAGGTGTAGGCTATGCCCGTGGAGTTGGTAAAGCCCGAGATTATGTTCACCATGTATATCTCGTAGACCGATGAAGCCAGGGCGTACACCAGAGGGAAGCAGGCGAGCGTGAACCTGCCGGTGAACATTACCAGCCTCCTCCTCTTGTCGGCGACCTTGCCTATAGCCCTCTGGAGCATGACCGAAGAGAGCCCGCCTATCACTGCTATTATCGCCACCTCGGTCTCGCTCATGTTGAAGATGTCGACCTGAGCGATGGGAAAGAGCGGCCATGCCAGGGACCACACGAAGACGAAGAGCGAATTGATCCCTAGGAACCTCCTGAGCCTCGGAGAGGCCTTTCCCGCGCCTGGAGCCGCTTCGACCCTGGCGTCGTCTCTGCTGACCACCCAAGCGTTGACCAGGTACATGACGCCCGCCCCCGCGAAGAAATAGCGCATCAACGACAACTGCGGGCCGACGACCACCCCCGCGAACAATGTTGCACCCAGTCCTCCAAGATAGGTGTAGATTTGGTAGCGGGCGAGGGTCGTCCCCCGCGCCGTCCTGCTCATGCTCTCCATCAGAAGCATCCAGCCGAAGAGGGAAGCCCCGCTCAGCGCCTCGATGGCCAGGAAAGTCCCCACGAACGGGAGTCCCGACAGCTGGAGCACGGCCATGACGACCCAGAGAACGCCCGCCAGGCCTGTCCCTGCGACGACCAGGGTCTTTGCCTCCGACTTCATCCTGCTCAGGACATACTGGACCAGGCCGGGAAACGTCGTCCCGGCCGACGAGACCAGGGCGAGGGGCTCGCCCACTACCCCGGCGGAAGCCGTCAGGAAGCTGATGAAGGGCACTACGAGGTTGCTGGCCAGGGCGTTGAGCAGAGCGTAGATCCTGAGAGTGTGCAGCTAGCGTGGCCTCCCCTGGGGCTGACAGAGGTGGCGAAGACCACTCGGGTACCTGGCGTTTTGGCGGCCGAAGCGCAAGACAGCCGTCGGCACGCAGTCCGCGGTCTTGTCTCCGCCCATCTCCGTTTCCAATCTGCCTATGGCCGCGCCCGTCTTCCCATGGACCATGGAGGAGAGCGAGTGGGACTTTTCAATGCCTCCTGCCTCGTAGCCTCCTCTCTTTAGCTCTCGATATGCCGTTGACCTTCCTGAACCTGATATGGCTGTCACGAGGACGGGTCTGTGCAACCTTGGTTGGACTGTTCTCTGTAGACTCGGCTCTAAAGCATTGGGCTCTGACCGCCCGTGGAATTCCTGCTCCTCCTCTCGTCAGATGCGTTCCGCCGAGGCAGATCGAACCTGAGGAGCGACTGTCTTGTATTCCGCGGCGGCCGAGTCGTTGGTTGCTCAGACGCCCTGAACAAACTCGTCTATAGCGAACAGCTGCCTCGCGATCGCGAGCGACTCGGCAGGATAGGGCTTGCCTTCGAGGAAGCGACCAGCGTACAGCCGGGCCACGGTGACGAACCTCCGCGATCCTAGCCCCTTCCCGACCTCCAAGAGCATGATGGTTGCAACTCCATGGCCCAGAGTGTTGAGCACGTCCTTGGCGAAAAACTGCGCCACGACATCGTCAGAGTGAGAGAGGCTTGCCAGCGCCTCTTCCATCCTCTTCAATGCGAGCGCGGCCACATCTCGTCCCTCGACGAATTTGCCCTGGAGGCCCTTCATGTCTTCCAGCATCGTCACGTGCGCCCCCTTCTTAGCGATAACCTCGAGCATGTCGAGGGCCTGGATGTTGCTGGGCCCTTCCCATATGGGCGTGATGAGCGCCTCCCTGTGTAGCCTTTCGACCGGGTACTCGTTCAGGAACCCAAGCCCTCCCAAGAGCTCCATCGCCATCTTGGTCGTATAGGCGGACATCTCGGCCGTCGTGTTCTTCGTAATGTGGGTAAGGAGCCTCGCGTAATGGTAGGCGTCGGTGTACGGGGGAGACTCCTTCCAAGACCTCTCGAACTGGCTGACGGCTTTGAGCGCAAGGGCAAGCGAGCCCTCGATGTACACCTCCATGTCCAGCAGGTCCCTCTGAACCAGGGGGTGCTCCACCAGGAGCTTCCCGAAGGCCGCCCTCTTCTGGGTGTAGTAGTATGCCTCAAGGAACGCCTTCCTGGCGACGCCCAGGGCGCCGAAAGAGTTCGCCAGCCGTGAGACCATTAGGTTCTCCATCGTATAGTAGATACCGTTCCGAACGTCTCCCACGGGCTTCGCCTCCGAGCTGTGGAACTCGACCTCCCCTGTGGGCACGCTCGCAGTCGCGCTCTTGTCCTTCAGCCTCCTCACATCAAAGTTTCTCCTCCCCCCCGAGTCGTACCGGGGCACCAGGAAGAGCCCCAACCCTTTCGCGCCGGCGGGCGCGCCCTGTGGCCGGGCCGTAACGAGGGCGTAGTCGGCAAGACCCGCGTCGCTGGCGAAGTATTTCGTGTCGCCGACGATCCGCCAAGTGCCTTTCTCCTGATTGGCCCCGACCAGGTTCGCGCCCAAGTCGCTCCCTCCCTGGAGTTCTGTGAACCAGGTCGCGCCATATTTTACCGGCCCTTCGCCTATCAGCCCCCCGACGAGCCCCTTCTGCTCGTCGTCCCCGTACTTGTAGAGGGCATAGGCGGTCTGGTTGGTGACCGTCAGGATGCAGGCTATGCCAGGGTCAGAGATCAGGTATATCGCGGCATAGTGATCGAACCATGACCCTCCCCTGTAAGGGGACCTGTTGACAGCGAACTCCCTGAAGAGCCTCTCCAGGGCGAGGCGCTCGGATGGGTCGAGCCAGACCCCGTCGACCCTCTCTCCGTTGATGCTCCAGTTTACCAGCCTGGGCCTCGCTGTCTTGTCGACGTAGTCGGCCAGCTCGTAGAGCTCCTTTCCCGCGAACGCCCCCAGAGGAGCGAGATCGGGGACTCTGCCCGCGAAGTGCCCAAGAATCAACTGGAACGGCTTGTCTACCTCGAAGTGGTTCCTGCCGTATGCATTGGACATGTGGCCGTAGAACTCGTCGACGTTCATGAGTAACGCCGTCCTTCGAGCCGAGTTCTCCTATATACGATGCGCATGCGGTTAGGGCAGTTTCAGCGTGCGGATAGCTCTACCCGCGCATAAGGAAATTGCTTTCGCCGGGGCCATGAACGCGGTGAGGGAGCCCACTGGGACCAGAGTTGCGGCGGTCAGTTTTGACGGCTTGGCGGGAGCCACCGTGGAGCGCCGGTGACTCTGCTTCTTCTCTCCCTCAATCGCATAGATGATCCTGTGGCCTCCGAATCTCGCGCTCCTCAATCCTCGGAACTTTCCCCAGAGCTCCTTGAAGGAGTATGGGTCGCGGGCGATTTCGTTCAACACGTCTCTGCTCCTTTTCAAATCGCCCGAGGACAGTCGACGCATCCCCCGCTCGAAGTTCGTGGTCGAGACGAGGAGATAGCTCAAACGTGCCTTGTTCCCTTGACGAGGCTGGCGACGTCCTTGTAGGTTCGGAACCGCCCTTCCTTCAGATCCTTGAGACCCTTTGGCGATGCTCCTGGTGGTCTCCTTGTCCCCCAATATCTCCACCGTCTCCTCTAGCTCTTCAAGGCGCCTTTCTATGGAGACTACCTTGCTCTCAAGAGTCGTCATGAAGCGCTGCGGAAGCCTTCAGGCTTAAGACGGTTTGGCTGTTCTTGTGCCCTTCGACGCCAGAAAGAGGTGAAAATGCCGCGCATGGGGTTCATTGCACCTCCGCCAAGAATAACTCAGCCCAGTGTAGGGAGTTATATCTGCGGAACGTTTTAGCATGTTGGGAACGAGGAGATGACCGAAAAAATCAGATACCCGACGCTGAAACAAATCGACCGTCTGTATGAACAGGTCATCAGGGTGTCAGGAGGCGAACGCGGCTACCTCAGCAAGTCCAATCTCGACTACCTGCTAGACACCGTAAAAGATGTGGGCGAGAGGCTCGACGGCAGGGCGGCGCTTGTCAAGAAGGCTGCCTTCCTCCTTTACAACGTTGTGACACTGCATCCGTTCGTCAACGGAAACAAGAGAACTGCTTACGAGCTCTTGAGGCTGTTCCTTAGGCTCAACGAATTCGACCTGACCAGTGACCCAGACAAGGCGTTTCGCTTCCTGCTTGACGTAGCTTCTGGGAGCGTATCGGTTGCTGACGTTGAGGGATGGATAGAAACGAATTTAACCGAGCGAGGGCCCGCGTGAGTGGGGACATGGCGCAGAAGTTCAAGGTCACGAAGGAGTTCACCGACAGGGAATTTGATAGGGCTGCGTCTGAGATCATTGGCGAGGACAGGAAGCTACTGGAACGGCTGGCGAAGGTCTAGCATACATCCCTCTCGCCGTGCATAAGGGTTCATCGCCCCTCCGCCGAGAAAGGCCTAACAAACAGGCCAGGGCGAAGCATGTCCGTTGAGTTCCCATTTGAGCACTGGAACTCTGCGAATCATGGCAAACCAGGCCCTGCCCAAGCTGAGGAAGGGACCAGTCCCCAGAGAAGCATTCGACAAGGAGTTGGATAGGGTGTTAGCAAGCGGGGTGACGTGGTTTGAGCTGTTCAGCGGTTCCGACATAGGATCTGAAAGGAGCCTGATCGCTGACAGGTTCGTCGCAGAGGATACCAGGGTGCTCGACGTTGGTTGCGGCAGGGGTTTCTTCAGTTTCGCATGCGCAATGAGGACTGAGAGTGTGACAGCCTTGGACTTGATGGATGGCGGGGGAAGGACTGGGTGGTGGGACGAGTTCATGAAGACGTCCTATCTGATGGGAAACTCGCAGAGGATTTCAGGCGTCAGGTCCAGCGCCGTTTTTCTTCCATTTGGCCGGGGTTCCTTTGACTTGGTGGCTTCGATCCACGCCATCAGGAACTTTCAGAGCAAGGATGAAATCAGAGGGTTCTTCCATGAAGCGATAAATGTCCTGAAGGAAGGTGGACGCCTGGTTGTGGCGGAGTCGGACCTTGAGTGTCCGTTGAACGCCGGCTACCGGGCAATGTATGCGATGAGGACGAAGCTAGGCTGGGAGCTTGAGCTCCCGACAGCTTCGCAGATGGTTCGATGGCTCCAAGACGAGGGATTTGCAGACGTCAAACTCGAGACAATCGAAACTGACCTAGATTATGCCCCAATCTCCTTTCCCTTCGATGAAACCAAACTTGGCGATATGAAGCAAGAATATCAAATCGCTACGAAATTGATTCGAGAAGACGATAACAGGTCTCCACCGGTTCTGCTAATCACGGCGACCCGATAGACCTCGTCGAGCCATTGAAACCGTGCATAAGGGTTCATTGCGCCTCCGCCGGGCGTCACTCATCCTGCGTTGGGGTATAGTTAGTGGACGGGCTGAACTGGTCGCCGAAGCTTCCAGCGTACACCCCCACCACTTCAACGCGATCTTCTATCGCTCCCCTCCAAGGCCCGCTCCCCCACATTGCTGCAGGGGTTAAGGCCTAAGGCTCACTCTTCTCGGGAGTGGCTTCCCGCTTAGATGCTTTCAGCGGTTATCCACGATTGCTTAGCTGCCCGGCGACGCCCTCTCGGACGACCGGTACGCCAGAGGCAACGCCCCGCTGTTCCTCTCGTACTGGGCAGGGCTTCCCCTCAGTGAACCACCGCTTCCATCAGGTAGAGGCCGACCTGTCTCACGACGGTCTAAACCCAGCTCACGTTCCCCTTTGATGGGCGAGCAGCCCCACCCTTGGCCCCTGCTGCAGGACCAGGATGGGAAGAGCCGACATCGCAACTTTACCCAGGCTTACGCCCGGAGTTAGACTATGTCTTCACCCACGAGCACTCGTGGGGTCGGCGTATGATAGCCTCGTTTCGGTTTGGCACACCCGAGGGGCTTGCGCCCTTGTCGCGCCATGTCGGAACATGACGCGTCCCTTGCGGGATGCTCGAGCTAGCCGCGAGGCCATCTCATTACGCACACTTCTGCGCGCTCAGTCGTTACGGGGTCACAACGGAACGGCCGGACCTCCGCCCAACTTGCGTTGGACTGATTTTCGGTGGCATCCGGGATGTTAGGCAAAAACGAGGTTGGTCGCTATATGCTCCCCGACGCTGTTTCGTCGGCGCCGGGGATGATGACAAGACCAGACCGAGCGGCCGCATCGTGATGATGAGTCGCTTAGCCGACGCCTGATCGTCTGACCAGGCGATTGTCTGACCCGGCGCGGTCCTATTAAGGCCTGCCGGATTCGACCCTGAAACCTCGCGCTTGCCATCCGCGATGATGCCTGACCGAACCTACCTGTAGTTTCCAATCGGATGAAAGTCGTATTAGACTCGAAGTCGAGCTTGCCGGACGTGCCGACGAAGCTCGCGATGCGCTGTGCAGACTGCGGCTGTTCCCCGGAAGAGTGCCGAGAGGCGCCCTCCGCGGTCGACTGCCCTGCCTGCAAGCTAGATGTGTGCTGTTGTTGGGACGCCGTTCATGGCGTCACCAAATTTTGACTTCCATCAGATCGGGTGCTGAAGTCCCGTTGGACTTCCCTCGGCGTTGCCCTCTCCCGCTCTTCCCTCAAACCGCGTTGCCGCGGCTCCTGGTTAAAGGAGGTCGGGTTTCGCCGATATAAGCCGATACTCGTATTTTTCTGCGGATACTTCAATCGCGTTACCACGATTCTGCCCCAAGGCCCACAATGGGCCGAGGTACCAAACCGCGGGGTCGATTGGAGCTCTCGCCCGCGACGAGCCTGTTACCCCTGGGGTAACTTTTCTGTCACCTCCAGCCCCCAACAGTGAGGACTTGGAGGATCGCTAGGCCAAACTTTCGTTGCAGAAAGTTCTGCGTTTAAACTTCCTGTCAGGCCGGCTTTTCGCCTTGCCGTCAACTCTGGAGGTCCAGGTGACTGATAGAGCTGTAATCTTGAACCATCTTCTTGAATTGTTGCTTCTCTTGTTTGTCTTCTAGGCTCAGAACCCATCTTCGATGCAGACCATGAACGGTCTGATACACTGTCGACGGCGTTGTTCTGAGGGACTTGTATCCCAAACGTCTCAGTAAATCTTCCAAGTCTCTTAGCAGTTTGGAAGGCCTCTCGACGTCTTTCGAAGCGAGTGCTATTCTTGCTCTCCCACTTTCACCGTCGCAACGATAGGCTGCAACGACGTAGGGAACTATTAGATTCCGCGTCGTGAGCTTCCTCTTGATGGGCTTTGGTATGCTGACATCGGATTCCACCTTGCTGCCATTCGGTAGCCCAAG
>JAFLZV010000005.1:0-12230 GCA_029785375.1 Nitrososphaerota archaeon
GAGCTGTCTGGGAGGGAGGTGAAGCGCGGCGACTTCGTCGTGGCCGACCTTTTCTTCAGATACGAAGGGTACAACTCTGACGAGACGAGGACCTTCGCCGTCGGGAGCGTCACCTCAGAGATGAGGAAGGCCTATGCCGTGGTGAAGGAGGCCCAGCAGGCAGCCATCGAAGCAGTTAGGGACGGGGCGGCGTGCGGCGCTGTGCACGACGCCGCTGTGGGCGTTCTCCGCAAGCACAGGATGGACAGGTACCTGAACCACAGCGTGGGGCACGGCGTCGGCATCGACATACACGAGTCTCCGGGAATATTCCATGGGAACGAGGTAAAGCTCGGGAAGAACGACGTCATCACAGACGAACCTGGCGTGTACTTCGTCGGGAAGTACGGGATCAGGATAGAAGACACCCTCAGGGTCGACAAGAAGCCCGAGCTCCTCACCAGGTTCACCAAGGAACTGGTCACCTGCGGCTAGCGTCCACGAGGCCGGCCTTCTGAGCGCCCACGTCGAAGACGTCCACCCTCACCCCCGGGCCGACCCGTCGCAGCGCGGCTGATACCCTGTCCGCCCCTTCCGCATCCGTGACGCAGTGCACGGAATACCCGATCATGTTCTGGCTCGCGTACTTCGCCCCTGCAGCCTTGGCTGCGGCGATGAGCTTCTTCACTTCAGGGGACTCTAGGCCGAGCCCCTTCGAGAATCGCTCCCCCTCCGATGCGAGGACGTCCAAAGTCGGCTCCGCCAGGAACGCGGACAAGGACGAGCGCCCCAGCGAGTTGATCCTGTCGCTGACGGCCCTGGAGGAGAGGGCGTCCTTCTTGTCGAAGGGGGCGATGTATCCGGTGACTATCTTCGTCCGGGCGGGGACACTCACGGCGACGAAGCGCGACGCCCCGGGCTCCCCGGGGACAGTTATGGTTCCGGCACCCACGAAGTCGTACACGACAGACACGGTCCCCAGCCCGGTCTGTTCGATGACCTCTGCCCTGTGGGCGGAGAGGGCGAGGACCCGCTTCGGCTCATGTATGCCGGCTGCTTCGGCAGCCGCATAGACTGCCGAGGTTGCCGCCGCAGCGCTTGACCCGAACCCGCCCCCTATGGGGGTATCCACCGTCTGGTCGATGCGCAGAGAGATGCCTGCCTTCCCTGACGCAGCCAGGAGGAGCTCGACCGCCCTGCGGGTGGTGCGGGCGTCGTAAGACGCGTCCCCGTTCACAACGGTCGTGACCCCGCCCCCCTCTGCAGCTTCTGCGCTGGAGACGGTCCCCTTCGAGAGGATATACCCCCCACCGGTGGCCCCGATGGCTTCCCCCGAGGCACCGTAACTGACCTCGAAGAAGTTGGTTATCGCCGAAGGCGCGAAGGCGACTGAGGGGTTAAGCCGCAGTCCTGGTCGCCCCCAGCCTCTTCCCTGTGAGGAGGCTCGCCAGGGGGCCGAAGATCACCACGGCCACGCCAGCAATCGCGAAGTAGGTGGCCAGTCCGGGCCACCCGCTGAGGGTCGATGGCGCCAGGAGGAATATGGCACCCCCGAACCCGACGAAGACCAAAGAGAAGACCAAGGACCAGGCCATCTGCCTCCTCCCGACCCCGGACCAGTCCGGGACGTACCTGAGCATCTTAGAGCGCCCGATTATGGGGCTCGTGGCCCTGACGAGTGCCGGGACGCCGATGAGTATCGCGGGTATCGCGGTCATGTCCCAGTAGACAGTGAAGCCCAAGATGAGGCTGACCGACGGGAGGGGGGCCAGCCACCAGAGCAGGGCCCCTGCCATGAAGTTGCCAAGGGTTAGGAAGCAGACGGTGGCTGCCACGAACGACGACCATGACCTGTACTTCTTTACGAAGACCGCGAGGAGCAGGGTGGCGACGAAGTTCGCGGGGGCGCCGACCGTCAGCGCGAAGAAGGGGGTCGTGGCGCCGAGCGGGACCAAGAAGAAGAGGTCGCCCAGGAAGGAGCCTATCCCTGCACCCAGAGCCGCCGGGATGGCGTCCGATGTGACAGCGAAGTACACGGGGATGAACGACGCGATGAACAACTGACCTACCCCCCACGGGGTGCGTATGTAGGCCGTGATCCCCTTGGCCAGAGCGAAGAGGGCAGCCGAGACGGCTACAACGCTGACCTGAGCCGTGACGCTTGCTCTTGGAAGCTCCAGGGTGGTCGCCATTCCCTCCGAGTCCGACGCCTTCGTATTTCAACGTGGTCTATAGTAACTATAGACTGCTCTATGACATGCTGCACGACCACGCTCTTTGTGGTGAGACCTGCGAAGGATTCGGCATTGATTCGGGAACGATTCCGGAAATCGAGTAAATACGGGAGCCGCAGGCACACACATGTGGAAGTCGAGGCGCCTCGTCCGAAGTGGCGGCTGACCGCCGTGTTGATCGCCGCTCTGCTCGCTGTCTCCTTTGCAGCCTACTACGAGGCGACCAGCGGCCATGGCCAGGCTCCGCAGCTGAGCAGCCTCCGGGCGGAGGTCGCGAGCCTCAAGGCCGACAACCAAGCGCTCGAGAGCCAGCTCGCCGCGGCCTCGGGCCAGTCGAACCAGTCCTTCTCCGGGGCGGAAGAGCTTTATGCGAACCTCAGCGTCAGCGTGGTGACCATCCAAAGCTACGCGCTGGTTACCCAGAACAGCTTCTTCGGGCAAATCTCTTCGCTCGAGAGCGTGCAGGGCTCCGGGTTCGTCGTCGAGTACCAGGGCACCCCCTACATCGTCACCAACAACCACGTGATCAGCGGGGACACCAACATCACGGTCACATTCTCCGACGGCAACTCCTACCCTGCCCAGGTCAAGGGGACCGACCCGTACAGGGACCTCGCGGTCCTGCAAGCCATCGCCCCGGCAAGCGAATTCCACCCCGTGAGAATCCTTGGATCCCCTGACGCCGTGGCGGTTGGAGAACAGGTGTACGCCATCGGGAGTCCTCTGGGACTCTCCGGGTCGATGACCGAGGGGATCGTGAGCCAGACAGGGAGGACCATCACTGAGTCGACGACAGGGGTGACCATCCCTGACGTGATACAGTTCAGCGCCGCGATCAATCCAGGCAACTCTGGTGGGCCCCTGCTGAACTCTGCGGGCGAGGTCGTAGGGATCACCACAGCTGCGGTGACCAACTCACAGGGCCTGGGGTTCGCCATACCTGCCAGCACAATATCACGCGAGCTCCCGTCGCTGGTGACCACCGGGAACTACACCCTCCACCCGTACCTTGGGATATCGGCCAGCGCGGACATGACTTATCAGCTCGCCCAGGCCATCGGCTCAAACGTGACCTACGGCGTTCTGGTAGAGTCGGTGGCGGCAGGGGGCCCCGCGGCCCAGGCAGGGCTCATCGGAGGGGCTCGGACCATCACGGTGGAAGGGACCACATACCAGATAGGAGGAGACCTCATAGTCTCCGTCAACGGCACCAAATTGACAGGGACCGACGCGCTCAACGCCTGGCTTGAGGTGAACGCCCTGCCAGGCCAGACCGTGCAGCTGGGCGTGATACACGAGGGCGCACCTGAAACAATCAGTGTTCAAGTTGGCGCTCTCCCATAGCATACTCGCTAGCGGCAGAGAGGGGGCAGCGGCCCGTCAGCCCTCCTGCGCTGCCACCGGGGGCACGATACTGTTATTGCGACCGGCCTACGGCGAGTCAGTCGCGTTGGACCCATTCGAGCGTCTACTCTGGTGGCTGTTCGCGGGGAGCACCGGGGCACCCACCAGGGCCGTGGTCCTGAGGGCCGTCAAGGAAGAGCCCAGGAATGCCCAACAGCTGTCACGGGCCCTCGGTCTGGACTACACGACGGTCCGCCACCACCTCAGGGTGCTCGCAGACAACCGCATCGTAGTGACCGAAGGAGAGGCATATGGGAAGCTCTACTTCGTCTCAGACGCCATGGAGGCCCACTGGTCCGCGCTGGAGGCGATACTCGAGAAGTCAGGGGCGAGGAGAAAGGGATGACCGAGCAGCCCCCGCCCCCCGAAGCTGCCGCGAAGAAGAGAGGGCCTTCGAAGGTCCTTGTGCCTGTTGTGCTGATTGTAGGCGCGCTCCTCGGGTTCACCCTGTCGGCCTACGTCCCCCTCCCTTATGAGGCAGGGCCATTTGGCTTCCAGTTCTACTTCCAGCTCAGGAACCTGATGGTGGTGCACACCATCCTGTCCACGGTCAGCATCGCCCTGCTGGTAGCCATAGTCGCCGTGTACGCCCAGATATACGCCCAGACGAAGGCTAGGTTCAGCCTGGGCATCCTCGTGGTGATGTTCGCGCTCCTCTTCCAGTCGGTCTTCCAGTACCCCCTCCTGCTCGGATACGTAGGGACTTTCTCCGAGGTGTTCGGGCCTTACTTCTCGGCGGCGGACATCTTCACCGTGGTGGCGTACACGATACTCCTCTACCTGAGCCTCGAGTGAGCCGGAAAAGCAACGGCCTGCGAAACCGGTCTGAGCAGGCCCGGGATAGTCGACTGCCTGCGGTTCGCCCGGGGGACACCCCGGCCTCCAGGACACGCCCGCCCTGATCTCCTTCAGATGGCCATTGACGAGCTCTTCCCCGGAACTGGCGGGGACGGTGCGCGGCTTCTCGCGTTCGGTGTACTCTTCGGCGAGCCCGAGTCCTACCCCGCTTCAAGAGGCCTCTACGCCAGCGGTTGCGTCGTCCTGTTGCGCTTAGCTATCCTCAGATGCGCTTACGACTTGGCTGCTGGATCCCTCTTGCCTATGCCTCGGGAAGGGACGTTCCTCCGCGGATGTCGGGCACCGGCGCGTCTGAATTTAGGACTAGTCTGCCTAGTGCCGTATCTCGTGGACATCTCGCAGCGCACCAAGGGTCTTCCCTTCTTCCTCGCCGCTCATCGTCCATGGACCGATGAACAGGGAAGGCCATCCCCTGTTAGGGAGTCCCCGATTACCCTGCCGATGGGCACCGGTCTGCTTCTCTCTGCTCGGAGGCGGCCTGCGATCCGCCTGACGTCCCCGTAGGTTCTCTCGCCCGGCTTGACGGTCACCATATTGCCAAGGGACTGGGTCGCTCTATGGCTGCATTACCGCTGCCATCTCGAAACCTTCGAGACCACAATACAGACTACGTCGAACAGAGATCATCTTGAGGTGTAGGGTGCGGGCCGGAAGGGACCCGACCACTTCATTCGCCGATACTTCCAGCCCAGACCCTTGGCCTCCTGGACGGCTATGCGGGGACGTCAAAGTGGACCGCGCCTTTTCCGGATGCTGCCTTTATAGTCGAATCCGTTGTCAGCAGAGGACCTGATTTGGCTTCGCTGGTTGCAAGTGCGAAGCAGTCCGCCAACGAAAGCTCTTTCTTCTTTACCTTCCACAGTGCGGCCTGACGTGTGATTGATTCGTTCGGCGCGACGACCCGCAACCGAGAACGTCGAAGTTGGAGATACCAGACTTCTGCCGTCTCGACTCCCTTTCTCTCTGACGTCTTGTAGTAGAACTCGGCCAGATTCACTTCTGAAATGAAACCCCGTGACTTTCCATAGAATACTCTCTCGAAATACGGCTTGACAGCCTGCACCCCCGCGTAATAAAGCGACACGACCCCGGCGTCGAAGACGAAACTACGAGCGTTCAGACTCAACTTCTATCCTTCGCGCCCTCGAGATTTCCCGGGCCACGACAATCATCTCCTTTCCACCTATGCCGAAGCTCTCCTCTAGTGTACTTGAGGCCTCGACCAGCAACTGATTCCCTTGCTCTTTGATCACAACGGCGCGCCCAATCTTGAGCCTCTTTCGCATTGGCGCTGGGATGACAACCTGCCCCTTCGTCGAAACAGGGACCAATTTCTGCATGAATTCCAGTTGATGTAAGACGTCTTAATATATCTTACATCTACCAGAGTGTTACATTCTCAGGGTGTGTAAAGTGAAAATGAAAAGGTGGGCTGAAGGAACCTGACCACTTCATTCGTCGGTATTTCCGGCCCAGACCCTTGGCCTCCCCGACGCGAACCGGGTCGACTGGGACTCGAAGGCATGGCACCGAGCAGTGCCGATGAACTCAACAGCTACCTAACTCTGCGACCGGTATTTAGTCACCCACGCGCTGCAATCCTTACGGCCTTCACTCGAATTCCGCGCGTTGTTTCTCTGCCTGTTTGATGATGTATTGGACCACGAAGACGGTGACTTCGCTGTGATGGGGCACCCAAGTCGTCAGGACCCGGTCTCCCACCTTCTTCTTGAAGGTGGCGTGCTTCCCGGACCGTACCTCTTCAAACCCGTTCGCCTTCAGGACGTCAACTACCTTACGACGAGGGAGAGGACGCAGTCTTGCCATGGAGTATGCTTTCCGGAATGCGTACAGGGATGTTCGCCAAGGTGAGCGACATCAGCTCGTCTAGAGACGGCTTTCGGGTATCTGGATCCCTGAGATATTCGTTGATCAGGTCTGCCAGATTCTCCTTTACCTCCCTTTCGGTCCTGCCCTGAGTCGCGACGTCGAGAATCGGTGAGGACGCGACGAACCACTTGCCCTCCCTCGTGATGAGGACCGGAACGGGCACCTGAAGCGTCATACGACACGTTCTATTGGACGCGTCTATTTGGGCTTATCGAAGGAGCTCGAGCATTTGGTTCGTCGACTTTGCCGGCCCAGATCCTTGGCCTCTGTGACAAGGGTTTGAATTGTGGTGGATTCGAAGCCTTGGCACAAAACGATGGCATCATGGCAGCGATCGAAACTCTATACCATCAACCGGTATTTACCCACCCGCACCAGAAGGCTTTTCGACACTATGCACATACTGCCGAGTCGGCTCGGAAGTCGAGCCACTGGTGGAGACGCGATGAACCCCCATGTGCGACGGATGTCAAGAACCTGACCCTTTCAACGGGCTCCATACTTGCGAAGCAGGTCCGCGAGCCCCCTGTTGTCCTTCGATTCCGCAATCGTCAGTGGAGTAGTCCCGTCCTTCTTCCTTACGTTGACATTTCGCCGTGCGCGAGGAGCAACTCCACCATCCCGCTGTCGCTCTGTGCGACGGCTTCGTGAAGGGGCGCGACATCACCATGACTCCGAGCGTTCGGGTCTGCGCCTGCTTCCAACAGCAGCTTCGCCACTCCGATCGCATTAGGACTTGTGCTCGCAATGGTAGTATCCAGAGGAGTGTTGTGCTCCGCGAACGTCGCGTTCTTCGAGATGGCGTTGACATCTGCTCCCTTTGATATCAGGTACTCGGTCACATTCGGTTGCCCGAAGAATGCCGCAAGGTGGAGCGGGGTGAATCCGTCATGAGAATACGAGTGAACAATGGTAGGGCGCTCTTCGACAAGGCTCTTCACTCTGTTCAGGTTACCTAGGCAGCAGGCTTCGAAGACATCCAAGCGTGCCCCCTTCTCTACGAGCCTTCTTGCGATGTCCTCGTGGCCGTGATACATGGCGAGCAGGACGGCCGATTCACCGCTGTCAGCTCGGGCATGGACAAGTGCAGGATTGCTGGAGATCAGTTTCTCTAAGGAGTAGGTGTCTCCCTTCTTTACAGCTTCCACGAAGTCGTTTGTCTGCTGACTCATGCGTATGGTTTTCCAAAGCATATATTAATACCTATCCCCCAGGATAGGATATGGCGAGGCAAGCGGAGGCGGTGAAACGACTCCAGAGGATTGAAGGTCACGTGTACTCCCTACGGAAGATGCTTGAGGAGGGGAGGAACTACCCGGAGGTGGTGCAGCAGATACTAGCTGTCAGATCTTCGCTCGACGGCGTTGTGAACGTGCTCGTCGAAGACCTGGCGGAGTCCTGCGTCAACGGCGCTGGTAGCAACGAGGAGCTGAAGAAGAACGCAACCCAACTCAAGGAAGTTGTCGGCATGATCAAGTGACAACTCCGTTCAAGCACCAGAAGAGACTCCTTAGAGACACAATCAGTCCTGGGTGCGTTCAGAAGCCAAAAGCGGGTAGGTCGTGGTATATTCAACACGTTCTTATGGTGTCAAGCGGAAAAATGAGCAAGCCAGCTACCGTTGCCTCCTTCTAATCAGCTTGAAATGAACTTGTTTCGTCTAGTGCGTCTCATTCTGAGCTATTTCCTAGGTGGGCCGGAAGGGATGCAGCTAATTGTTTGAGCGAATCCTAATATGAGGCGACAATCCAACTTGATGAACCCTACGCTGGCGCCTTGTTCGCTTCGTTGCATTCACAACAGGTGAATTTGATTGTGGTTCCAGACCCAATTCTATGAGACTTGGAAATCAACCCATGAGCCTTGCATATCACTCCGGAACATTGGGAACGCGTACCTCTGGCATCACTGTCACAGAAGTAACATTTCAAGAAGAGAGCCTTCTCGCCTCCACCAAGATTTCAACTCCCGCTATGGGCAAAGCAACCAGGATGATTGTCATCCACAGAAATACAGTCTGCAACTCCGACCCTTCGTTCAAGGCTCAGATGTAGATAACCAAAGCAAGAAGGAAAAGCAATCCTCCGACTATTTCCAGGGCCAGAGGCTTTAGACGTCTCCATGTCTTCCCAGGATCTTCGCGGCTCATTCTATCTCAGAACCCCCTCCCCAGAATCGGACTATTGGAAGTCAGTTTCCGCGAACGGTGACCCTTTCGATAATCCCATAACTCTTCTTTCTATTTCATCTCTGATCATTCTCACTTCCTGGACTGTCTTGGCGTTTGGGTCGTCCAGTTGCCAGTCCAAGAGATTCTTCCGCATTCTAGCGAGGAGTGGCCGCGGGCATACCTGCTCAACGGAGCACCCCATCGTTATGACTAGATCCGCCTCGTTTATCATCTCGACAGTCAGCATCTTCGGAACCGAATCAGAAATGTCTATTCCCTTCTCTTTCATGGCTAGCACAACCGTGGGATTGATTTTTCCTGCGGGGATTGTGCCAGCGCTTGAAGCAACTAGGCCGAGCCTTTTCGCAAAGGCTTCTGCCATCTGGCTCCGGCCAGCATTCTCGACGCACACGAAGAGGACCTTCATCTCACCGTCTCTGCTCCGTCAGGGCCGGCGTCGGAATGAGGGGAGGCCGGATTCATCTTGGTCCCATACAACCTGGGCTTCAGCCAGAGTGATACGTAGACGAGGCCGATCATCACCGGCACTTCAATGAGTGGACCGGTGACCGTGGCGAACGCCTGGCTCGAATTAAGACCAAAGACGGTCACTGCGACGGCTATCGCAAGTTCGAAGTTGTTGCTGGCAGCCGTGAAGGAAGTTGTTACCGTCTCCTCGTACGTGAACTTGAGCTTCCATGATGACAGGAATGATACACCGAACATTATCACGAAGTAAGCCATGAGCGGAATGGCCACTCTGACGAGATCGAGAGGCAGCGTTACGATGTAGTTACCCTGCAAACTGAACATCACGACGAGCGTGAACAACAAGCCAACCAGCGCAGTTGGTCTGACCCTCCTCAGGAACTCATCCCTGTACCATTGCTCGCCCCTCCTTCTGGTTAGAGCAACCCTGGAGAGGACGCCCATTATGAGAGGCACGCCGAGGAAGATGGCAACGCTGCGTGCTATATCGAATGGGTTCACGTTGATCACGGTAGCAGACGCTGAAGTGCCGAGCCAGCGAGGCAGGACGGTCACGAAGAAGTAGGCGTACACAGAATACAGCGCGATCTGGAATATTGCGTTGAGCGCGACTATGATGGCGGCGTACTCATTGTCACCGCCTGCCAGCATGTTCCAGACGAGGACCATCGCGATGCACCTTGCGAGGCCGACGATGATTAAGCCCTCCCTGAAGAGTGGCAGGTCGGGAAGGAGAAGCCAGGCCACACCAAACATCAGGAAGGGGCCGACGGCCCAGTTCAGAAAGAGGGAGAAGCCCATCACCTTCTTCGCTCCCCTCGCCTTTCCCAACTCTCGATAGTTCACAGCGGCGAGAGGTGGGTATATCATCCAGATGAGCCCAATCGCGATCGGAAGGGAGACGGAGTCGATCTGGAAAGAACCGATGAGAGGACCGGCCTCGGGAAAGACATACCCGATCAGGACGCCGGCTCCCATCGCAATGAATATCCAGATTGGGAGCAGTCTGTCGAGCAGAGAGAGGCCGTCCAGAACTGCTCGAGCCGGGTCCTCCTTCAAGGAGGAAGCACTGGGATGCCATCGGAAGGGGGTCAGCAGCAGGACTTGACGCTTGCAGACTCCGACTCTATCCCGGCGAAACTCCGCAGGCCAGACTCGATTTCTCCAGGTACTGGAAGTCTTTTCGTCTCTCTCTTGGAGTATATCATCTCCTTGTCTCGCTTGACGTCGAACTGACCAGAATCCCCTGGCACGAGTTTCAGGGCGAAGCTCGCGTCGTGGGCGTGTTTCTCCAAAAGTGCGTTGGCGAAATCCATGGCGTTCGGAAGGTAGCAGCCTACGCAGAACTCAATCGTGTATTCCATACCAATACTACAATATACGAAGTATTTATATTATAAAGTTCGAAGTCGCGTAGTGACTATGAATGAACAGAGTAACGAGGAGGTCTGCATGTGTGCCCTCGACGGGACGATGGACCTCCTGGGGAAGAAGTGGGCGCTGTTCACGATCAACGCCATTGGCAACCATGGGTCGGTACGGTTCAAGGACCTTTACAGCGAGCTCCACAGGATCTCTCCGTCCACCCTGTCTTCTATTCTCCATCAGCTGGAATCACGTGGCGTGGTGAGTCGGGAATCTTTTGCCGAGATACCACCGAGGGTCGAGTACAGGCTGACCCAGAACGGTATCGAACTCAGGCAAGCGATTCTACCTCTCCTGGCGTGGGCGAGCAGACAAGACGACTATGCGCGGCAGGCGGAGAAATGTGACCCCCGACAGTATGTCAAGGTAACATTATCAAGAGACCGGTGAGGGAACCTCAAGCAACCGCACGAGGGTGTATCTTGAATTGCACTCCTTTTCTCTTGAATGGCTCGATTCTTCCCTTTCCCTCCCTCCTCTGGCGAGCCCATAACATGCAACACCCCCGTGAAACGAGCTCTTTCGGAGAGCGAAGTTGGGCGGCCCCACTTCGAAGCGGGGCGAGGGCGAAGGACGGGCGGAGCGGCAGAGAGGGGGGAGCGAAGCGAGCGAATGCGAGCGGTGCCGTCAGGCATCGCGGGGGGTGAATTTGCCGCGGAGCGAAGGCCGAGCCTGAAGGGCATGCGGTTCAGCCAGCAGTTCCGGAGCGAGAACGTGAGCTACGCCATTGGATTCTCTATGCGCCGTTTGTAGCGAGCCAACAGGGCGACATACGAAATCGTCTGAAATCGCCTGCCCCAAGAGGTCGTTCGGGTCTGCGTTGAGCCGCGCCCTCGCGGGTCGATTGGCGCCTTGTCCACGCCCTCCCATCCGACCTTCAGCCATAGGCTCGGCCCCCCTGATGGGCTGGCGGAAGGAGGTTGTTCCTTTAATACCATCCAGATGCCCCGTGGACGAACCAACTGGCATGGTCGAAATCGAGTACCGCCCGTATCAGAAGATCGTCGTTCACGAGATCAGGAAACTAGACGTCCCCGAGTTCTTCAAGTCGATAATTGAGCAGACGGAGGCGCAGAAGCAGGCGGGCATCCCCGTGGTCAACTGGATTGACGGGATAGCTTTCGTCATCGGCCAGTTCCCGCCGACCCCGGAGACGATATCCGAGAGTCTGAAGGGGATAATCCACTACGCGATAGTCAACTTCACTGAGACCAGTTTTCAAGACGAGAAGAGGGCGCTGGTGAACAACCGGGAGTTCCCGGTGAGGATGATCAGGGCAGAGAAGAACCCTGACTTCGTCGAGCTGGTCAGGTACCTGAAGACGTTCGAGCCTGCGTCGGCCGCTCCGAAGCCAAAGACCACCTGAGTTCCTGAGGACGATGGCTGAAAGCAGCTTCTTCGCGCGACGATCGCGGCACGTGGGCCATAGCATACTGGTTTGAAAAGAGGTACGGCGCGCTCGAGTTGATGGATCTGTGAACGCAGAGGTGGGCGACGAAGAATCACGAAAGAACACGAACCGTGAGCTCGACCACTGTGAAATCGAGCTGGAGAACCCGGATGACCAAGGGGGCGAAGACGGTTCTCCAGAGCCTCGCTGACACAGGTAGGGAGGCTGCCAGAGCCAACGCTCAGAATCGGCATTCGTTTTGTCGCCTTCAAAGGACGCGCATTTGGGCCCCGACCATAACGGAGAAAGGTTAACGGGCCCGGAGGGATTTGAACCCTCGACCCTCAGCTCCGCAGGCTGATGCCCTGATCCGTGCTCCCCCTTGGAAAAG
>JAFLZV010000005.1:12238-90465 GCA_029785375.1 Nitrososphaerota archaeon
CACTTCGTCGAGCTGGTCAGATACCTGAAGACGTTTAAACCGGCGTCAGCTGCTCCCTGATGCTGCTGCCAGTGGACCTGTTCAACGTGGGTCGAGGCGTACTGTTACTCTGCAAGCCACCGTACGTGTCGTGCAGGCATCCGGCCCGCGTTCTTCGGGCTCGCCTATTCCGTCAGGGGAACATAAGCCAAAGCCGGCCGCATATTCCGATGCAGAGTAATTCAAAGGGCGCTCCGAGCCCCACGAGGTGCTCCTGGTTCTGTGATGAACTTGTCATCGCATGACTCAACTCCATCGCACCTGTAGCAGCAAGGCGTGAGGGACGCCTGGTCGGGACGTACCGGAAGAGGTAAGCGGGCCCGGAGGGATTTGAACCCTCGACCCTCAGCTCCGCAGGCTGATGCCCTGATCCGTGCTCCCCCTTGGAAAAGTCTAGGCTACGGGCCCACGCTGCGGTCAAAGTAGCCCGCTTATATGCGCAAGTCCCGCCTGATCCTCTTGAGCAGCCCCACGAGCATCGGCATGGTCAGCTTCCCCGTGTTGGTGTTCCTCGGGCTCGGGTGGTAGCATGCGTACACTACTGGCTGACCGTCGATTCGGTAAGTGGCGCCGTGCCCGAAAACCATCCCCCTGACGTCTGCCCCGGCCCTCGCCAGATGGGCGACGTATGCCTTGAAGGCCAGAGAGCCGAGGGCCAAGACCCCCTCCAGGTTCGGCATCAGCGAAACCTCGGCGTCGAGGAAGGGGGAGCAGTTGGCGAACTCTTCCTTGGTGGGCTTATCCCCCGGAGGGACACACTTCACCGCGGCCGTGATGTAGCATCCCCGGTAGACGAGCCCGTCGTCTCGCGACTCTGACACAGGCTGGTTGGCGAACCCCGCGGAGTATAGCGCGGCGACCAGGAACCTGCTCGAGGCGTCCCCGGTGAATATCCTCCCCGTCCTCTCGGCTCCGTGGGACGCCGGGGCCAGGCCAAGGACGAGCAGCTTCCCATCGAGGTCCCCGAAGCCTGGGACCGGCTTCCGCCAGTAGGGCTGGGAGGCGTACGACGCTCTGGGCTTGACCCCCTCTCTGTACGCCACAAGGCGGGGACAGGCCCTGCACGACACGATCGCCCGACTGAGCTCCGCGGCGGATCTGCGTGCGCTCAATTCCCTAATGCGGCGAGGAGGGCCTTGCTCACCGCGGCCTTGCCCGCGTCCATGACGTAGGGCCCGAGCCTCGGGCCCCGGTCAGTGCCGAGGAGTATCGCGTACACCGCCGGAAAGAACTCCCCGGGCCTGAGCCCCTGCCTCTTCGCCGCATCGAAGGCGGCGTTCTGGACGTCTTCTTCTGTGGCCAGCCGGGGGAGCGCTGCGGCGAACTCCCTCACCGCGGCCCTGACGGCTTCCCCGAGCTCAGGGGGCTCCACCGCGGCCTTCCCCTCCCGCGTCGCCCACCCGCGGGCCCAGGATATCTTCCTTGAGAGGTCCGGGGACGGCCCCCTCACCATCCCGTAGGTGGCAAGCCTCTTGACCACGTACTCCTCGACCGCACCCTCGGGGGCGACAGCCGCAAGCTGCGCAATGAGCCTGTAGGGGACGTGGACCCCCTTCACCTGGGGGACCTTCAGGAACACTGCGTACTCGTAGAGCCCTCTCAGCCTTGCGTCCTTCATCTGGTTGGGGTCCCTCTTCTTGGAGAAGTACAGCTCTTCGAGGTCGTCGTACTCGTCCATGTAGAGCGGGACGTCCTCTAGTGAGATGTTCCTCGCGCCGACTATCCTCTTGTACATCAGCAGCCTTAGGCTCTCAGGGGAGGCATACTGGAGCCACTCGTCAGGGGTGACGAGGTTGCCGGTCGACTTCGACATCTTCTTCCCCGACTTGTCCTGGAAGAGCTCATACCTCGCGTGGTAGGGGGGCGGGTAGCCGAGGACGTTCTCGGCGACCCAGTCATTTATCTTGACCGAGTCAGTCAGCTCCTTCCCGTAGGCCTCGAACCGTATGTCGAAGGCAGCCCACCTTGCGGCGAACTCGACCTTCCACATCAGCTTCCCGTTCCCTTCCGTGACCTTCACCTCCCCCTCGTAGCCGCACCCTTCGACCCTCTTCTCCCCGAGCGTCGTCCCGTCGCAGACGTAGTCGACGGTGTCTCTCTCCGAGTCGAAGGTCCGCGCCCTGGTGACGTAGATCCTCCCGCAGTTCTTGCAGACCGGGGTGTATGGGAGCGACTCCTCGTACTTGGACTGGCCGACCAGCTCGTTGATCTTCCGCCCTATCACCGCGGCGCTGGAGAGTATCTTCCTTATCTGGCCGTTGAGCTTCCCAGACGCATACGCCTCGGCCCCGCTCTGGAACACGTACTCGACCCCTATCTTGTCGAGGGCCCCGCGGAGGAGCGAGCCCACATGCTCGGCATAGGAGCCGTGGCACCCTAGAGGGTCTGGAATCCGCGAGACAGGGTGCGAGATGTAGTCGCTCAGCCAGGCAGGGAAGCCCACAGGGACCTTCCTCAGACCGTCAAAGTCATCAGAGTAGGCGAGCAGCTCCGACCTGTGTCCGAGGGACTCCAGGGCGAGCTTGACCCCATAGCTGCGTATGGCGTCCCCCACGCTCCCGATGTGCGGGAGCCCAGACGCCCCCAGCCCGCTCTCCACCCTCATCATGGACAGGCTCCTCCCCAGCCGCCTCTCGCGCTCCGCCGTCTCGTGGGCGACCTTGTCGAGCCAGGTCCCCCTACCTATGATAACAGGCTGGTCCAAGCTCGTGCACCGCCGGCCGACGCGGCGTAATTAGGCTTCTCTTACCTGTAGTATGGGACCGCGACCTTCTCCATGGGCTTCCCCTCCCTGGACTGGCGGACCTTCTTGATGGCGTCCGCGAAGTGGTCTATCGTCACCACGGCCTCGTCGACGTGCTTCCTGGCGTCGTCTGGCTTCGGATACTTTGAGATGAACCCCTGCAGCACGATGGAGACCGCCGTGTTGGTCAGCGAGGCCATGTCCGCCCCGCTGAAACCCTCGGTCATCTCCACCACCCTGTCCAGGTCCACATCCTTCGAGATGGGGACCCCCTTGGTGTGGATTGTCAGTATCTCCTTCCTCGCGAGCTTGTCTGGGAGGGGGATCTGGATCAGCTTGTCGAACCTCCCCGCCCTCACCAGGGCCGGGTCAACGATGTCTATCCTGTTGGTCGCAGCCAGGACCACCACGCCCTGTAGGCTCTGGACGCCGTCAAGCTCGGTGAGGAGCTGGCTCACGACGCGTTCCGTCACCATGCTGTCCCCGCCCATACCTCTGGTCGGAGCCAGGGCGTCTATCTCGTCGAAGAATATCACGCAAGGAGAGGCCTGCCTGGCCCTCCTGAAGACCTCGCGTATGCCGCGCTCTGACTCCCCGACCCACTTGCTCAGCAGCTCGGGGCCCCTCACGCTGATGAAGTTCGCCTCGCTCTCCGTAGCCACGGCCTTTGCAAGGAGGGTCTTGCCCGTCCCCGACGGCCCGTAGAGCATTATCCCCTTCGGCATGCTGTAGCCTATCTTGTCGTAGAGGTCCGGGTATTTCATCGGCCACTCGACCGCCTCCTGCAGCTCCTTCTTGACCCCTTCTAGGCCGCCGATGTCGGTCCACTTCACATCCGGGGTCTCGAGGTAGACTTCGCGCATGGCCGATGGCATCACGTCCTTCAGCGCGTCCTCGAAGTCCGCCATGGTCACCACCAGCTTGTCCAAGGTCTCCGGGCTCAGCCTGTCCTCTTCGAGCTTGATATCTGGCAGGTTCCTCCGCAGGGTCTTCATCGCAGCCTCCTTGCAGAGGTACTCGAGGTCTGCCCCCACGAACCCGTGGGTCACCCCCGCGAGCTTCTCCAAGTCGACTATCTTGTCGGCGGCCCCGTTCTTCTCGTCGTTCTGGTATAGAGGCATGTGCCTGGTGTGTATCTGGAGTATCTCCAGCCTCCCTCTCTTGTCAGGGACCTTGATTTCGATCTCCCTGTCGAACCTCCCTGGCCTCCTGAGCGCCGGGTCGATGGCGTTAGGGCGGTTGGTCGCCGCTATGACGATGACTTTTCCGCGGGCCTCAAGGCCGTCCATGAGTGAAAGCAGCTGGCTCACCACCCTCCGCTCCACCTCCCCCGTCACCTCTTCTCTCTTGGGGGCAATGGAATCGATTTCGTCGATGAATATTATTGTCGGCGCCTTCTCTTTGGCCTCCTTGAATATCTCGCGGAGCCTGGCCTCGGACTCCCCGTAGAACTTGCTCATTATCTCCGGGCCGCTAATCGGTATGAAGTGTGCGTTGCTCTCCGTAGCCACGGCCTTCGCAAGGAGGGTCTTGCCCGTCCCCGGCGGCCCGTAGAGGAGTATCCCCTTGGGCGCCTCGACCCCGAGCTTCTCGAAAATCTCCGGATGGCGGAGTGGGAGCTCTATCATCTCGCGGACCTTCTGTATCTCGTCCTTCAGCCCCCCGATGTCCTCGTAGGTGACCTGGGGGACGCCGCGGAGAGCTTCTCCCTTCTCCGAGATTACGAACACGGTCCTCTGGGTGATGAGCGCGGCGTCGGCGGCCGGGCTGACCCCGACCACCTGGAATGTGAGCCTGCCTCCGAAGTATGGTATCATTATGTTGTCCCCTTTCGTCACAGGTACGCTCTCGAGAGCGTCGGCGAGGTACCTTTCATCGATCGGCGGGACCGCCTCCAACGGCGCGACCACGACCTTCTCGGCCGGAGGGGCTTTGACCTTCTTCACCACGACCACGTCGCCGATGGCCACCCCCGCGTTGTTCCTGATCAGCCCGTCGACCCTGACTATCCCGCGCCCCTCGTCCGACGGGTATAGAGGGAGGCACTTCGCGACGGTCCGTCTCTTCCCCTTGATCTCGATGACGTCCCCGGTGGACGCGTCGAGGGCGTCCATGGCGTCGTAGTCTATCCTCGCGACCCCTCTGCCCACGTCGCGCGTATAGGCCTCGAGGACCTTCAGTTGGACCTGCTGCTGGCTCACTCCGGCTCCACTCTCAGACAACGTTTACCCTCCTGAAGCCCTTATTAGCCTTGTCCTTCAATGAGAACGAAATTTCTAGCATTCCGTTCCGATACTCCGCCTTCCCTGACTCTGGACCGACTGGAGCTTTCAGCGCCAGTTCGGCGCGATAACGCTTGTCCCCCTTCGACGCCATAACCACCACGCTTTCCTCTGTGACGTCTATGTTGATGTCCTCCTTCTCGACGCCGGGCATCTCCAGGATCGCCCGCAGCATTCCTGCCTTTTGGTCCACGACCTGCTCGCTGATAGGAGACCTGAAGCCGTCCCTCCGTGCAGGGCTGTTCCCGAAAATCTGGAACGATGGTTTCCCACCGGGGCCCATGTTGAAGGTGAAGCCGGCGACAAACGGACTGCTCTGTCGGCTTTGTCCGAAGAACGCGTTCCTGAGCGTGTTCTCTATGTCCTTCTCGAAGTCCTCGAAGTACCTGTCGAGCTCGTCGAGCATGTCCCTGAGGTCTCTCCTTCTGTCACCGTTCCCTTCTCCGCTCATATTAATTCACGATGAGTTAATTAATCACATGTTTATTAACTTAACCCCTACAGCAAGTCAAGGCATGGCTCCAGATTATGTCGAAGAAGTGCTCTCGTCGAGGGCCAGGCTCCGGATCATGGACGCCGTTTCGGTGAGGCCCCGCACCCTGGGCGAGCTCTCTGACGCCGCAGGAATCTCCGTGCAGGGGGTGCTCAGGCACCTTAAGAGGCTTGCAGAGCTGCAGCTGGTCGAAGAGAGGAGGTTGCCGAAGGCGGCCCCCAAGGCAAGAATCGCGTACGCCGCGGCCTCGGCGCGGATAAGGGACTACTCTTCCGAAAGGCTGACGGTGGTGAGGTTGACAGACGTGCGACTGAGGCGCCAGACTGGGAGGGTACGCGACCTGGAGCGGGCAGCCGGGGACCTCCTCATCCAGAGGAGAAGGATAGGAGAGACTGCGAGGAAGCTTGCGAGGATGATCGACGAGGCAGCCGAAGACCAGGAGGACCTCGCTGCGGCCATCGGGTCCCTGGATCTCTCTGACGCGGAGCGGCTTGTCGTAGAGGTCGTCCTGACCGAGGACACGCTAGAAGATGGGCTAAGGGCCCTCTCAAAGTACTACGGGATAGAGGACAGAAGGTCTATAGAGAGAGCCCTCGCGAAGGCGGGCAGATTTGTCTGAGAATAGGAAGCTGGTGCTTGTCACCAACGACGACAGCGTCCAGAGCAATGGGATAGTCGAGCTGGCGCGGGCGGCCTCAAGGCACGCCGACGCCATCATAGTAGCCCCCGAGCAGCCGCAGAGCGCGACGGCGCTCAGCCTGACGTTCCACAAGCCGATACGGGTGAACAGGGTGAGGCGCGACGGCTTCGAATGCTATGCCGTCTCCGGGTCCCCGGGCGACTGCGTCATGGTAGGGGTGAACAAGGTGCTCCCGCGGAGGCCGGACCTGGTGGTCTCTGGGATCAACATAGGGGACAACAACACCTTCCAAGACGTCCTAGCTTCAGGGACCGTCGCCGCGGCGCTTGAGGGGGCGATCACGGGGATACCATCCATAGCTTTCTCCATGGAGGTGAGCGGTGAATCTATGTTCGCCCTGGAGTATGACCAGCCAGACTTCAAGAACGCCGGGGTCATCGCCGGGGAGATAATCCGCGACGTCCTGGACAACGGGATGCCCGAAGGGGCCGAGGTCCTGAACGTCAACTTCCCCCGCGGCGTGCAGCAGTCGACACCCATCAAGATCACCGAGGTGGGGAGGAGGAAGTACACGGACAAGGTCCTGGTGAGACGCGACCCGAGGGGGAGGCCCTACTACTGGCTGTTCGGGGAGCGGCTCACAAGCTTCCCCGAGAGGACGGACGCCGAAGCAGTGCTGGTGAAGAAGCAGGTCTCCATAACCCCCATGGTCCTGAAGATGTCAGGCCCGCCCTCCAAGGAGCTTTCGATGCTCAGGGAGAGGGTCGAAAGGAGGCTCCAAAGGGCGAGCCGTGGAAGGCGCTAGGAAGGACGAGGCGCCGTGAAGGCTGAGTGGTCGGATTGGGAAGAGGTCAACGAGAGGATGCGGGTGGTCAGGCTCACCCTGCCCCTCCAGGCGCTGGTCCCCGCGCTGGCGCTCCCGGCGCTCTCCAGCGGGACGAGGGGGATGACCCTGATACCCGGCCGTGAGGGGCTGGCGCTCGGCGCGCTCCTGCTGGCCGCCTCCGGGGTCACGGCCTACGCCCTCTACTCGGTCGCCGGACCTCTGGGAGGGTTGTTCCCTCTGTGGCTGGTGGGGACGGCTGGGGCCGCGCTCTTCGCCTCGGCCCTGAGCCCGACCGCGTTCGTAAAACCGATATGTGTCCGGTGCAGGCTCCTCCCCGTGATAAGGGAGCATGAGGCGATACACCTCTCCGGCGTGGCCAGCGAGGGGGCGGTCTGGGGGTCCATGAGGTCGAGGCACAGCGTGGATAGCCTGGGCATCGCCGGGGACCCGGCCATATGCAGCTTCTGCCCCATCCCCAAGAGACTGGCAGAACAGTAGGTGGCTTGAGATGGTACATCGTGTCGCAGTCGTCGACCAGGACCTCTGCCAGACCAAGAAGTGCGGCCTCGAGTGCATCAAGGAGTGCCCGGTCAACATCAACGGACAGGAATGCATCACCCTCCCGGAGAGCAAGATCGCCCTGATCTCTGAGGATCTCTGCATAGGCTGTGGCATCTGCGTCAAGGTCTGCCCCTTCGATGCCATCGACATCCTTAACCTCAGCGAGGAGCTGAAGACAGACAAGATACACCAGTATGGAGTCAACTCCTTCCGGCTCTTCAGGATCCCCACGGTGAGGAAAGGCCAGGTGGTCGGCCTTGTCGGGAGGAACGGGATCGGCAAGTCCACGGCGCTCAAGATCCTCGCCGGACAGCTCGTCCCCAACCTTGGTGACTACGAGTCCGAGGCTACCTGGGAGAGGTTCCTCAGATACCTCAGCGGCCGGGAGATGAAAGAGCACTTCGAGAAGGTCGCCGACGGGGACCTGAGGGTGTCCCTCAAGCCCCAGGCGGTCTACAAGATCCCCGAGGCGTGGAGCGGGAAGGCGCTCCCGCTCCTGGAGCAGATGGATGAGAGGGAGAAACTGGACGAAGTGGTGGACGCGCTGAGCCTGAGGGGGGCCCTGGACCGAGATCTCCCAGACCTCAGCGGGGGGGAGCTCCAGAGGGTGGCGGTCGCGGCCGCGGCCCTCAAGGACGCTGACCTCTACCTCTTCGACGAGCCGTCGTCCTACAACGACGTCTATCAGAGGTTGGCGGTTTCGAGGCTGATAACAGGGCTGGCCGAGGCGGGGAAGGCGGTGCTGGTGGTCGAGCACGACATAGCCTTCCTCGACTACGTCACAGACTACGTCCAGATAATGTACGGAGAGCCCGGGGCGTACGGGATAGTGTCAGGGTTGTACGCGGCCAGGACAGGGATCAACGCCCTGCTTGACGGCTATCTCCCCCAGGAGAACGTCAGGTTCAGAGACCACTCAGTGGCATTCGAACTGAGGGCAGCAGGGGAGACGGTGGAGAGCGAGGCGGTCGTGGCGAAGTACACAGACCTCGCCAAGGCCTACCCGTCGTTCAGGCTCAGAGTGGGGGCCGGGGAGATCAAGGGCGGGACCATAGTCGGGGTGGTGGGAGCGAACGCCCTGGGGAAGACGACGTTCCTGAAGATGCTGGCCGGGGTCGAGAAGCCCGCCGAAGGGATAGTCCACGTGGACGCCAAGGTGGCGTACAAGCCGCAGTATCTCAGCTCAGACTTCGACGGTACCCTGGAGGAGTTCTTCATGTCCACCCTGGGGACGAAGTACAGCGACCCGACCCTCCAGGACAGCCTCGTCGCCCCTCTCCGGATGGAGAAGCTCCTGGCGAGGAGGATGGGGGAGCTGAGCGGGGGGGAGCTCCAGAAGGTGGCCGTGGTCGCCACCATGGCCCAGGAGACCGACGTCTACGCCCTGGACGAGCCGTCCGCGTTCCTTGACGTAGAGGACAGGTTTGTCGTATCACGGGCGATCAACAGGATGGTGAAGGCCAGGGGGAAGGGGGCGGTGGTGATAGACCACGACCTCCAGGTGGTGGACATAGTGTCCGACAGACTCTTGGTCTTCAGCGGAGAACCCGGGGTCTCTGGGGAGGCGACCTCCCCCCTCACAAAGGAGGCAGGTATGAACGACTTCCTGAGCCGGGTGGGCCTCACCTACCGGCGGGACTTCAACACGGGCAGGCCCAGGGTCAACAAGCCCGGGTCCAAGCTCGACAGGGAGCAGAAGGAGAGGGGCGCCTACTACTACGTGTCGGCCCAGAGGGAAGAAAGTGCCGCGGCTGATTAGGGCAGCCCTCGAGAGGGCAGGGGTCGAGGGCGCCGACCGGGTCTCCTCGGGTGTCGACGTCGTCGGGGACATCGCGATAGTCAGGCTCGCAGGCTTCTCTGCGCCGGAGAAGCAGAAGATCGCAGGGGCCATCCTGGGGGAGATGAGGAACGTCAGGGTGGTCCTGGAGCAGGAAGGCGGGATAGAGGGCGAGTTCAGGCTCAGGAAGCTGGCGCACCTCGCAGGCGAACGGAGGACAACCACCGTGCACAGGGAGAACGGCTGCGCGTTCAGGGTGGACGTGGCCAAGGCCTACTTCTCGCCACGCCTGTCCACGGAGAGGCTCCGGATCGCGGGGCTTGCCAGACCTGGAGAGCGGGTGCTGAACATGTTCGCCGGGGTAGGCCCCTTCTCCATAGCGATAGCGAAGGTAGCAGGGGTGAAGGTGACGAGTTGCGAAGTGAACGAGGCTGCCGCCGAGCTCCACGAAGCGAACGACAGGCTGAACAAGGTCGAGGACCTGGTCACGGTGATCCATGGAGACGCGGCCGAGCTCCCTGACGTCCTGGCGGAGAGGTTCGACAGGATACTCATGCCCCACCCGTCTGAGTCGCACAGATACCTCCCTGCGGCGCTCAGGCTGGCCAAGGGCGAAGGGACAATCCACTACTACAGACACGTCCTAGGCAAGGACGAGGCGGAAGCAGCCGCCGCGCTCCGTGGGGAGCTGAGAGGGCTACTCCCCGAGGGGGCGAGATTCTGCTCAAGGAGGGTGCGCGAGGTGGGGCCCAGGTGGGTGGAGATGGCGGCCGACATCAGGCTCCCCGGCCACAAGCGAGGTGCTGGCGGCCGGGTGCGACGGCGCCGCGGAGCCGGCTGATGTCCTCGGCCGCAGGCGGGTCATGGACCCAGAGGCCGAGGCCGCCACGCCATTGCGGCCCGGGCGAGGAGTTTGGCGACCCTCACCGGCTCGGGGACGGAACCCTGCAGGGTGAATGCATCGAGGACCCCCTTCGCCTCGCCTCCGAGGCCTGCCGTGCGGACGAACACCACGCGGCCTGTCTTTAGCTTCACCCCGACCCTTTCGCCTAGCATCCGATACGCCTCCAGCTTCTCGTCAGCGCCTTCGGGGAAGTGGCGCCTTATCGAGCCCTCGATGCCCGCCGTCTCCTTGTAGGTCAGGCAGATGACCGGGACGCCTGTCCTCGCCGACAGCGTGTCCACGTCGACGATGTTGTAGAGGCTCAGGATGGCCCCGGATACCAGGATGACGTTCACATCGTTCCGGTGGAGCCTCCTGAAGAGCGCGAGGATGGACCTCGTTGCGTCGTCCCCCCCGACCTCGGTCCGCCCCAGTGCTGCCCCGTCTATCACGAAGTCGCTCCTCATGACGACCCCGGCGAGGACGGACGCCCGCTGGCCCTCCCTGAAGCTCTCTGCCACCCCCAGCGACCTTATCCCTTGCTTGTTGAGGTGGAGCCTCATTGGACCGCCCTAGTACTCTTCGAACCTGCCTGTCCTCCGCGAGAGCAGCTCGAAGCCGCTGAATAGGCCGAAGCCTGCCAGCATCACGAGCGCAGCGTCCAGGGCTTCCCACCCCAATATGGGTAGGAGGGTCGTGATGGAGGCGCCGGCTATGGCCATGCGTACCGCCTCCACACCGTAGGTGAGCGGGATCGCCCAGGACAGTGGTTGGAGCCATATTGGGAGCGCGGAGACGGCGAAGTCGATGCCGCAGAGGAGCATGGTCACGAAGAGGAATATGTTCGCCACTATGAGGGCGGTCCTCATGTACAGGCCCACAGCGCTGATGAGCAGGCCGAAGGTAGTCATCGCTATGCTGGTCAGGAAGACCACCACGGCGACGCCCAGGAAGTCTGCCTGGGCGAAGCTGACCCCGAAGACGGTCCCCGCATACAGGAGGCCTGCCCCCGCAATCAGCGAAGAGAGGAGGACCTGGAACCAAGCCCTTCCGATGAACAGTGCGACCCTGTTGGCCGGGGTGACCATGGTGCTCGGGAGGGTCCCCTGCCACTTGTCCTGGGACGTGATGTTGGCTACGGCGAAGACGGCGGAGAAGGACATGGACTGGAGGGCGTTGCCTACGACTATGAACTGCGTGACAGAGAGCGGGTATTTCAGGTAGACCGAGAGGAACGCGAAGAAACCCATCTGTGCTATGGGGGTGATGAATATCTGCATCACCCACATCTCCCAGCTGTCCCAGATGATCAGCCCCTTGCGCCCGAAGAAGAATGCCCCTATGAACACCCTGTAGGCCATCTTGAGCCTCGAGCTCGCGCTCAGGACCCCTCGGCCGCCTTCAGTACTCTTCAAGTGTCCCGATCCTCTTGGCGTAGGCCTCGACCCGCTTGAAAAGGAAGAAAGCAAGTCCGAGGTAGGCGAAGGTCTCGGCCGCCATTATTACCATGTCCTCCCAGTACGTTGTAGGGAGCCCGACGTATCCGGGGAGCGCCGCGATCCTGATCGCCTCGATCCCCCAGGTCGGGGCCAGCATGAAGGCGAAGGGGAGATAGACTATCGGAAGGAGGATGATGGGGAACATGGTCCCTGTCGCTATATAGACCGGGATCTCCATGGAGTTGGTGATGAATCCCCCCTTCCTCGACAGCAGGAGGACGGTGGTCAAAAGCAGCCCGAAGGAGGAGAGCGAAAGGAACGTCGCCACAGAAGCGAGGAAGAAGGCGGCGGGGTTCACAAGGGAGAAGCCCACCCTGAACCAGGCGAGCCCGATCACCAAGATGAAGACGGCGTTGAGCACCCCCTGCAGGGTATTGAAGAGGACCCTCCCGAGTGCGATCCACGACAGCGGGACGGGCGCAGCCAGAGTCGCCTCCATGGTCCCGTTCCACCTGTCGAAGCCGATAGAGTTAGCCGACGCGTAGATGGTGGTCCCCCACATCCCCATCAGGCCGGAGCCTAGGACGAGGTAGAGCAGGAAGGAGCTCCCTGAGGTCTGCCCCTGGAACAGGAAGAACGCCACCATCGTGAAGACGAAGGGGGCGATGATGTTCGGTATCACCCACTGGGGGTCGGCGAAGAAGAGCTTCCGGGTGAGGAAGATGGACGCCTTCAGGACCTGGGCCTTCTGCGCGAAGTATCCGCTCACCCTCTTCCCCGGCGGGAGGTCGTGCATGGAGACCATCTCACTCTTCGACCAACCTGAGGTATGCGTCCTCCAGCGTAGGCTCCTTGATCGTCCTGTCGATTATCTTGGCCCCTTCAGGCAGGGCAGCCACGACCTTCGGGAGGAGGTCAGCGCCCAGTGGGGTCTGGATCCTGATCGACTGCTGCTCGGACTCGAGGTCGGCCACGACCCTCACGACGATGGGGAGCGCCCTGAGCGCCTCGACGTAGTCCATTGTCGCCCCGTATGTCTTCAGGTCTATGACAGAGATGTCCCTCACCATGTTCTTCAGCTCCGACGGCGTGTCGAGCGCGACTATCTTCCCCTTCGAAATGACACCCACCCGCTGGCAGAGCTCCTCCGCCTCGAACATGTAATGGGTGGTGAGCAGTATGGTCTTCCCCTGGGCCTTCAGGTCCCTTACCATGTTCCGTATGTCTCGGGCGCCTGCGGGGTCGAGGCCGATGGTCGGCTCGTCCAAGAAGATCAGCTCGGGGTCGTGGACCAAAGCCTTGGCAATGTGCAGCCGCTGCTTCATCCCCCTGGAATACTTCTCCACCCTCTCCTTCTCCCGGCCGGCGAGGCCGACGACCTCGAGGAGCTGCGGGATCCTCTTCCTTGCCACCCCAGGGTCGACCCCGTAGAGGTCAGAGAAGTAACGCAGGTTGTCCACAGCGGAGACCCTGTTGTAGAGCCCGCGCTCCCCTCCGAAGACTATGCCTATCCTTCGCCTGATCTCGTAGAGGTCTTTCCTGACGTCTAGGCCCAGTATCAACGCATCTCCTCCGGTCGGCGTGAGGAGGGTGGTGAGTATCTTGATGGTGGTGGTCTTGCCGGCGCCGTTGGGGCCTATCAGCCCGAAGAGCTCGCCGTACGCGATCTGGAAGTCAATCCCCGACAGGGCCCATGTGGACCTGGTGACGCCGCCGAAGAAGTTCCTTGTGGTATACTCCCGAGTAAGCCCTTTGACCCAAACGGCCCATTCCCGCGACTCGGCGTCCGTCGGCTTCTGCTCCAAGACCTGCAATGGCTCCCGTGAACCGTCGACCGCGCTGTCTGGTATGAAAGCGTTTGTTCCGCTGGCCTCACCAGTTGGTGGTTCTGGCGAAACTGTTTCCCTGTCGCTGAGGCCCATCCTTTTATCGCTCCGGACTGTAGGGGCCAAAGTTGGCTAAGATACACTCACTCAAGGCGGGGTCGCAAATCCACGAAGGCGTGCTGGCCGCTGCGGCCGAGGACGGGGCCTCCACCGCGTTGGTGACCGGCCTTGGCGGGGTCCGTGAGGTCAGGCTGGCGTACTACGACCGTGCGGCGAAGAAGTACGAGGAAAGGACGTTCCAAGAGCAGTTGGAGCTCACCAGCCTGGTGGGGAACGTGGCGATGAAGGACGGGGCCCTCTTCCTGCACGCCCACGGCACCTTCGCGAGGAGGGACTACACCGTCATCGGCGGGCATGTCGTGTCCGGGGTGGTCTCCCCGTTGCTGGAGTTCGTGCTCACCCCCGCTGGGAACGCTGCGGTGCGGGAACTGGACGAGTCACTCGGTCTCTACACGATTAGAAATCCTCCCTGAGGGGCTGACGCCGCCACCGGACTGTCGGGGGACAGGCCGCCGCCATGCAACGTGTTTAAGAGCAGACAGGCACCCGCACGCGACGCCCTCGATGACTGAACAGAGTTACGGGATTAGGTCAAGATGACCTGAAGGCATTAGGCTGAGAGGGCGATCTACTCCGAGGGGGGCTCACCCGAGGGCATGCGCCCTGACGCCTCACCGCACGGCCAGCGGGAGGTCGAGGATGGTGATCAGCCCTGCCGGGGCTCTGCCGACCCGCTCGACGGCGTGGACTACCATCGCGACGGTCGCAGACTCCGTGAACACGCCCTTCTCGAACCGCACCTTGATCACCGGGTCGCCGCTGACCTCTATGACGTCGAAGTCTGCCGAGGTGGTCGTCATTTCGAGGTCGAGGCGGATTACACAGTCCCCTGCCCTCCCCTCGGCGAACTGCCTCACCCCCATCACGTAGTCCTCCGACCCCAGCACCGGGAACGTCCCCTCCCTGGCCCCTTCTAGGTCCCTCCCGAGCGACAGGGCTACGAGGTGGGCGGACTCTGTGAGCCCGATGTGGCCGAGCCTCCCTTCGGCGAGCTCCCTGTCGAACTTGGCGCGTCCGAGGCCGACCCCTGCCCTCCTCTGCAAGGCCTGGCGCCTCTTGGAGAGGTCGACGCTGTGTACCACGTGAATCCGCGAAGGGCTCTTGGACGCAGAGGCTATGACCGCAGGGACCCAGTCCATGACGAAACCCGGGTTCACCCCAACTCCGACCAATGTGACCCCCTTCTCCTTCGCGATGGCGTCGAGCCTCCCCGCGTCGTCGCTGCCGGCGTGGACGGGGTAGACCATCTCCTCGGCGTCGGTGACCACGTCGAGCCCTGCCGAAAGAAGGTGGGCTATGTCCCCGGCCACGTCCTCCACCCGCGACCGGGCCGCGAAGACCGCCACCTCCGCTTCGGCGAGGGGGGCGGACTGCACCGACTGATGGACCCGCACCCCGAGCGGGAGGCCCGTGAGCTCGGCGACCGTCTTCCCCGCCTTGACAGCGTCTGCGTCGATCACCCCTACCACAGCGTGCCCCCTTTCGAGTAGGTGCTTTAGAATCTCGGTCCCCATGGCGCCCAGTCCGCAGAGGACGACCTTGGCCAAGGACCCCAGGGGGGCCCCGGCGTTTAATAATAGATTCCTGAGCTCCGCCGAGGGGCTTTGACATACTCCATAGTCGCGCGAGACGGGAAGACGGGGGAGATGGGGGTGGCTGTGCAGTCGCACTATTTCTCAGTAGGTTCCGCCGTCCCCTGGGCAAGGGCAGGGGTGGGGGCCGTGGCCACCCAGGCGACACTAGACGTCCGATACGGGCCTCTTGGCCTCGAGCTGATGGCTGCGGGGACGACCGCGAAGACCGCGTTGGGGGCACTCCTTGGGGCGGACAGCAAGCCGGAAGTGAGGCAGGTGGCCATGGTGGATGCCAGTGGCCAGGCCGCCGCCCATACAGGGGAGAAGTGCATCCCTTGCGCGGGCCACGCGACAGGGGATGGTTTCAGCTGCCAGGGGAACATAATGACGAGCGACAGGGTCTGGGGGGCGATGAAGAGGGCGTTCGAGGAGGGGGAAGGGTCACCCCTCCCTGAGAGGCTCCTCGGCGCCTTGGACGCCGCCCAGGAAGAAGGGGGTGACCTGAGGGGGAGGCAGTCTGCCGCCCTCGTCGTCGTTGGACGCGAGCCCAAGCCGAACTACTGGGAGGGGAGGCTGTTCGACCTCAGGGTCGAGGACCACCCGGAGCCCCTGGTCGAGCTGCGGCGCCTCCTGAGGTATCAGCGGGGGTACAGATGGGTGGACAAGGGTGACGACTTCATCAGCTCCAACAGGCTGGAGGACGCCTTGGACGCCTACTCCAAGGGGATGGAGCTGGTCCCGGAGGAACTTGAGCTGAAGTACTGGGTGGCCATCGGGCTGCTAAGCTCCGGGAGGGACAGGCGACGCGGCCTCAGGATGCTGAAGGAGGTGTGCTCGAAGGACCGTAACTGGGTGAAGGTGACAGAAGGCTTGGTGAAGGTCGGTCAGCCGAAGCTCGAGCCGTCGGTCCTCAGGGACGTACGCGGGTGAAGTCGTTCCCATCGAACCGTCGTATCCCCTCGAGTATGCCGTGGAGGCGCCGCGAGTATGCGCTCCCGTCCGACAGGTCGGTCACCGAGACGCCCCCGTGGCTGAGGTTGGCGTGTATTATCCTCCTGTCTCCAAGATAGATGGCCACGTGGCCGGTGAAGAAGACCAGGTCCCCCCTCCTGGCGGCGTCGAAGCCGTCGACGGTCTCCCCGGCGTCCCTCTGCCAGTCCGCGTTCCTAGGGAGCTCGATGCAGGAGTACCGGAACAGCCTCTGGGTGAACCCGGAGCAGTCGTAGCCGAAGTCCGAAGTCCCCCCCCAGAGGTAGGGCACCCCCAGGAATCGCTTGGACAGGGCCACCGGGTCCGCCGTCCTGTGGACCGGGACGAGGAGCTTCCGCGGGACCTCGAACCGCCTGGCATCTTTCTCGCTCAGATAAGACCCGAAGGGGAACAGGATGCCATCGGCCTGGTGCCTGCCGGCGAGCTTGAAGGCCCTGTCTCCGTCCAGGTCATCGACCAGGGACTTCTGGATGTACCCTTCGTACCTGTCCCTCCCCTTGGCCCTGTAGTAGCCATCCTTGGAACCCAGGACGCGGACCTCCTCCCCGTAGACCAGCTGCGATATCCGCTCAGACCTGAACTTCGGCTCGGATCTCATGTCCGCGACGCCGAAGGCGACCCCCTTCACGCAGCCTTCGTCCTCATGCGCGGCTTTAACCGTTAGCAGGATGGGCAACGGAGAAATAGACACGGACCCGGCTGGGGGTGAGTGGTCCACAGGCGGCCGCATCTGTCCATGGGGAGGAACTCGCTGAAGATAGGCGGGGTCGACTCCAAGTCGCTGGCTGAGAGGTATGGGACGCCGGTCTATGTCACAGACCTCGGAAGGGTGGCCGACAGGTTCGAAGAGGCGAAGGCCGCCCTCACTGCGAGGTACCCGGACGTCCTGATGGCCTTCGCTTACAAGTCAAACTCGACCCTCCAGGTCGTCAGGGCACTGGCGGGGAGAGGGGCCGGCGCGACCATAGTGTCTGTAGCGGGGGTTGAGCTCGCGCGGAGGGCGGGGGTGGCCCCCAGGGACATGGTGTTCGACGGTCCAAGCAAGTCGAAGGAGGAGCTCGCCGCAGCCATTACGGCGGGAGTGGGGATGATCAACGCAGAGTCGGTGCAAGAGGCAAGGGACGTCGATGCCCTCTGCCGCTCCCTGGGCGTCAGGGAGGTGCGCATCGGGTTCAGGGTGAACTTCGACATACGGGCGGAGACGCATGCAGGGCTCGCCACGGGGGGGAGGGAGCACAAGTTCGGGGTCGCCAGGAGTGAGGTGGTCCAGTTCTGCAGGAGAGAAGCGCAGAAGCTCAGGTCAGCCAGGGTCGCCGGGCTCCACTCGCACGTCGGATCCCAGATCGCTGACCCGGAGGTCTTCCGGAGGGAGACCGAGGAGATGGTGAGCCTAGCTGTCGAGCTGAGGGAGTACGGGACAGAAGTGGCGGAGCTCAACCTCGGGGGCGGGCTCGGCTTCCCATACCGCAAAGCGGACAAGGAGCTATCCATTGGCGACTACGCCGAGGCAACCGCGGGGTCGTTCGCAAGGTCGCGCTGGTCTGGGAGGGCCAGGCTCGTCTTCGAGCTCGGGAGGTGGATTGTAGCAGACTCCACGGTGCTCCTCACCAGGGTGAACTACGTGAAGCCTGCGGGGAGGGTCCGCTGGGCCCTCGTCGATGCTGGGATGAACGACTTCATCAGGCCGGCCCTGTACGGCGCCTACCACGAAATCGTCCCGGCCTGGACTTCTTCTGCCGGGAGGTCGGCAGGGAGGTACGATGTCGCCGGCCCGGTGTGCGAGAGCACAGACGTGTTCGGGAGGGGGAGGCGCCTCGGGGTCAGACTGTCCCAGGGGGACCTCCTGGCGATCCTCGACGCAGGAGCGTACGGCTCTTCGATGTCAAGCACTTACAACATGAGGCCCCTCACGGCGGTCGCGACCGTTGAAGACGGGAAGAGCGCCCTCGCAGCCCCCCGCGGGGCCTCGTCCGAGTGAGGAGGCTAGACCTTCCCAGACACTTCGAAGTGGGTGACGCTGGGCTCGAGCTCGGCGAGGTATTCGCTGTCCCTCCTAAAGTATTTCGCCTTCCTGATGTCGGTTCCTGCGAACCTCCTGATCGACTCTTCAGAGTCCCATAGGGAGACGAGCAGGAACTCCGTATTGTCCCCCACGTCCCGGGTGAAGAGCCAGGCGCCGCGGTTCCCCTTTGTCTTCCTGATCTCCATCATGCTAGTCACGCCCACGTAGTGGATGAACTCAGAGCGCTTCGTCTTCGGGGTGACGCCGTGCCAGACCCTGGCGATTGAAGGGACCCCTCCATCTTCGCTTGCAATGGTCTTCACAGTTCGTTTCGGCCCTCGGCCTGCGTCGAGCTTCCCCGGCAATGGCAAAGACGCACGTTTGGGTAGTGATATATTTTCTTACCTGTCGGGTGCGGAGGCTCCGCTGCGGTCTGAAAAAACAGGAGAGGGGTCCCAGACCTTTCGGTCCAGGACTACCTATATTTGCACTGGTTGGTAGTATATCTGGTTGTAGAAGTAGCCTACGAACTGGTTATCGGCCAGCCCTTTCACATAAGGCTGGACGAAGAAGTAGTTCGTTGGCGTACCGGCCGGCACCGATGCGGAAGCCAGCTGTGTAGGATTGATCGGGATGGGCGTGTAGATGAATATCTGGTTCTGGTATGCCATCGTCTCGAGGGTAGTAGCGCATGCTGTCGCTATGGCCGTGGTTGCAGGGAACTCGCACTTTACTGCCTCCGAGTTCACCGTCGAGTTTGTGAAGTACCCGTTGTATGGCGACGGAGTCATCAGTGGGAAGAACATCCCCAGGAACGGGTCGTTGAAGTCGGCTCCCCAGCCGATAGACTGGACAGCCGGATATGTGTACTTGTTCCCGTCGAGGATGTCGAGCTCCGAGGTGGTTGTCCCGAACGGGACTGCCTGGATGCCGAATGGAGAGAGCGAGTCGTGAATCGCCGTCAAGAAGACCTGGGTGCTAGCCAAAGCTGGTACCGAGTAGTACAGCTTGAATGGCTGGAGCTGGCTGCCATTGGCATCACCTATCACGGTTCCTCCAGCTATTGACGTCCCGTTGGAAAGGACGAATGTCGAGGGTACGACCATGTAGGTGTGGGACTGCATGCCGAAGGCTTGGAAGTAGTTGTAGGCGGCGGTAGTGTTCTGGGTGGGGTTAGGATAACCTGGGAGGTTCCAGTCCAGGTAGTTCGAAGTCGTCGGTCCCACCTGATAGCCGTTGAGGTTTACACCGTTCAACGGCGCAGGGCATCCTACGCAGACACCAGGCTCGTTCATCTCAGTGTAGTTGAGTGCGTTGGCCATGCCAAGCCTGAAGCTTGTGTAGTTGGTTGGAGCCGACCACATGTTCATCTCCAGGAACAGGGCGAAGTCGTACTTGCCGTTGGCCTGGAATATCTGGTTGAAGGTGAAATGTGCCTTTTGGGCGAAGGACTGGTACATGGCGTTGTAGTTGAATGGGGATTCCGCTGAAATCTGGGCGACGTTGGTGCCGAAGTCCTTCTCGGCCACCGCGTCTGATGAGTAGTAGTTGACGATTATCACCGGGATGCTCGCTGGTTTCGCCATGTTCGGCACGTTAGACACGTGCGCGCCCCAGTATCCGGGATATGCCTGGAGGACGTACGGATTCCCTCCAGCCGATATCGACCTGATCTCGTAGGGACCGGTTCCGACGGCTCCGTGGGTGTTCAAGTACGAACTGGCGGTGTTGTTGCTGACCCCACCGTGCGCATCAACGTAGGCCGGCTCGATGACCTGTTGGCCGTCAAACCCTGCCCAGAGCTGGGGACCGAATGGACCCAGGTTGTTGACGTAGTTCGCGGTGAAGTAAGTGGCGTTAGCCACGTAAGCCTGGTGTGCATATGACATGATAGCATCCTGAGTGCTGTTTGCTGGGTTGAAGTTCGAGAGCATCTGGTTCAGCGCTGCGACCGCGAGGTTCTCAGCCGCTGTAGTGTTGGCTGTTGTCGGGAGTCCGGTTGCAGCGTGGATAGCCGCCCTAATCCCATAGGGGAACTGGTTTCCGAACGTGGTGAACGAATAAGCGGCGGAGTCGTTGTACGAGACCCCGTTCCAGTTGAAGCCACTGATACCCGATGGGGCGTTGATCCACTGTGTTCGGACTATGGAGAACCACTGATCGTAGCCGGTCACCGGGGTCCCGTCAGAGAACGTGACACCGGGTCTGATATGGAAGACGTTGGTGTAACCGCCGTTAGTGATGGTGTAGTTGTCCGCGATCACCGGTTCAAGCTGCGTCCCGCTGGTCCCGTTGTATTCGAGCAGATTCTGGAACACCGCATTGATGTAGCCAGTGTCCTGTGAATAGAACGCGTAACCTGGGTCGAAGCTGTCAGGGGAGGTCCCTGTAGACTCGTCGACCAGCTGGCTCGCGTTAGGTGGGCCATAAAGGCTCACGACCGAGCTCGTCGAGGTACTCGACGTAGACGTCGTGGTTTGCGACGAGGATGAGGTGGTCGTGGTGGTTGTCGATGAAGGTTTCGAAGTCACGACGAAGTACGCCGCGACCGCTGCGATGACAAGAATGACGACGACGATAGCTACTGTTGCTGTAGAAGTAATTGCATTGCGTTGCGTAATTTTCATTCTCGAGAGGCTAGAACCTACTTACAGTTTATAAGAATTGTTAGCATATATATCTTCCCATTTGTTCCATCCCCTCACCGATTCTGCTCGAGTAGGAAGTCCGCGACGGCGTCTGTCAGTTTCTGCAAAATGGGGGCGCGTCACTCTCGCTCTGCCGCGCTCACCGTCGCCGATTCACATAACCTGCATAAAGTGGCTTGCGCGCATCCTCTTGGATCTCTCTTTTCAAAGGTAGCCGTACTCCTGGCTGACTGCGGAACTGCGGTCTGCTCGTCGAAGAGCAGTGGAATGGAAAGAACCACTTTTCAAGGGCCCGCTCTTGATCCCGTAGATGCCCTCGCGCTTTTCAAAACCCAGTCCCAAGTACGGCCCACTCGCCCTTTCTTAGGCACAGTGACCCGGGCCAGCAAAGCGCCTAGCGATCAAGCCGTCGATGTGGCCGCCAAAGGCACGCTAAGTGCATGTCAACAATCTATAAGAGTGGCAGGCGAGGCGAGCAGTACTCACTCAATTGGATTCGAAGTTCCTGTTCTTCGTCGCAAGGAGAGCAGTGAACGCTGTCATCACGGTGATCCTCATGATAGCACTGATCTTCATTATCATGCATTTAGTTGCGCCCACCCCGGAAGACCTTGCGAGACTTTACGTTGGTCCCAAATTCCCACCCGCTGAACTCAAATTGATCGCGCAGAGGCTGGGGCTTACCCAGCCGGTGTATGTCCAGTTCGTGACTTACGTAACCGGATTCTTCCGGGGGAACCTAGGCACTGATACCATATACGGGATACCCGAAATCCTGGTCATTGAGGAGTACTTCCCGGTGACCCTGAATATGGTGCTTCTGGGGACCCTCTTGGGGGTCCTCCTGGGGCTTTTCACTGGGGCCATCGCAGCCTCGAACAGGAACACCCCAACCGACTATGGTGTGAAGGCGCTCTATCTGGGCACTTGGGCAGCGCCACCATTCTTGGTTGGTGTCGTCCTCCAGCTCTTCTTGGGCTACGGACTCCACCTGCTGCCGACGAGCAACGTCGCAAACCCAGTGCTCAGCGTCCCACCCCCTGTCACCGGGTTTCCCCTCATCGACTCCATCCTAGCGCAAGACTGGACGTACCTGTATAGCTGGACGCGGCACCTCATACTCCCCGCAATAACCATAGGGCTGATAAGCTTCGGATCCATCACGAGGCTCACACGGGCGACGATGGTGGATGCACTGGACAAGGACTACGTCAAGTTGGCATACATGAAGGGGCTTGGACAGAGGACCGTCGTCTGGGGCACTGCATTCAGGAACGCCATAATCCCGATTGTCACGCTGCTGGCCCTCACCTTCGCTGCCACGGTCGGTGGCGCAGTCATAGTCGAATACGTCTTCGAGTACCATGGCATAGGTTTCTTCGCTGTCCAGGCGGCCTACGCACTTGACTATCCGGCGATTCTCGCCATCACAGTCATTGTTGGGTTTTCGGTGATCATCGCTAACTTCATCGCAGACGTGCTCTACGGGATTATGGACCCCCGGGTGAGGTTGACTTAGATGGGCGATGGTCACACGAATCGGCTGACGAGGTTCAGGCTCTTTAAAGGCAGGCAACGAAGCCCGAGCGTGGCCGTACCCGACCAGGCCGAGACTCCTCTCGGCGAGACAAGCGGGATAAGGTTCATCGTAGGGTTCGTCAGAAGAGACAAGATAGCGCTGAGCGGGGCATTTGGGATAGCGATATTCATAGTGTTCTCTGTGATTCAGGGCCTCCTCGAATTGCTTGGGGGATACCTGCGGAACCCATCGCTGAGCTATCTTCTCCTTCCATCGGATCCATTCACGTTCCACTTCGGTCTCGAGCTCGCACCGCCAAGCCTGGCCAACTTCCCAGTAGGTCTGCTTGGCTACGACGAGACAGGAAGAAGCATATTGTCCAGGATCCTCTATGCAGCGCCCAGGGATGCCCTGGCCTCTATCCTCATTGTAGTCTCAGCCATAGTAATCGGCATGGCACTGGGCATCTCTGCCGGCTACATAGGAGGGTGGGCAGACGAAATCCTGATGAGAATCACGGATGCATTCCTCGCCTTCCCGCTGATCCTGCTGGCCATCGCGATGTCGTTGATTCTTGGGAACGGCTACCTGGTGGTACTCATAACGCTGATGGCCATATGGTGGCCAACCTATGCGAGGTTCTTCCGGGCCCAAGCGCTTTCGCTCAAGAGCAGGGGTTACGTCGAAGCGTCAAGGCTGAGCGGGTTGAGTTCGGCCAGGATAATACTGAGACACATCTTCCCGAACTCCATTGACCCGATCGTGGCCATAGCCACCCTTGACTTCGGGAACGTCATACTGACCTATTCTACCCTTGCCTTCCTCGGCATAGGGGTGACTGTGGGAGTCCCTGAGTGGGGTTCGATGGCGGCCCAGGGGCTGTCATACGCCCCGCGCGTATGGTGGTATGCGCTCTTCCCGGCCATCGCAATCATGGCGGTCGTGGTCTGTTTCTCCCTTTTGGGGGACAGGATACAGGACATGGTCGGTGGGAGGATTTCATACTAGTTGCTGCTCGACGTCAAGGGACTGCGCGTAAGCTATCGTACTGTATATGGCAACCTAGAAGCAATCAAAAAGGTGGACCTCTCCATCGAGAAGGGCGAGAGCGTCGCAGTGGTGGGCGAGAGCGGCTGCGGCAAATCCACCTTCGGCCATGCGATCGTGAGGCTCCTCCCTCCCAACGCGAAATATGAGGGAAAAGTGAATCTGGACGGCAAAGACGTGTTGGCTCTGAAGGGGCATGAGCTCAGAGCGTACAGGGGGAACGATGTATTCATGATCTTCCAGGACCCACTTAACAGCCTGAACCCGGTCAAGCGGGTCGACGTCCAGATGCTTGAGGCGGTGGAGATGCGAGAGAGAGTAGCTGGCAGGGGATACGACGAGACGAAAGCCTACAAGGACATCGTCGAAGGGCTGACGGGGGTGAGGATGCCCGATCCAGAAGTGATACTCAGGAGGTATCCCCACGAGCTCTCCGGCGGCCAGATTCAGAGGGTGGTGATTGCGATGGCATTGGTGATGAAGCCGAAGCTCCTGATAGCGGATGAACCCACTTCAGCGCTCGACGTGACCATCCAGGCCCAGGTGATGAAACTCATCGGGGGCCTGAAAAAGGAATACGGGATGTCGGTGCTGTTCATAACGCATGACATGGCCGTCGCGTACACCGTGGCAGACAAGTTCCTAGTGATGTACGCAGGCGAGCTTTCCGAGCTGGGCCCGGTGGACAAAGTAGTTTCGACACCGCTGCACCCCTACACAGTCGCCCTGGTGAACAGCATCCCCAACAAATCGAGGAGAGACGGGGAACTTGTCTCGATTCCCGGCTCCCCGCCGAACATGATCTCTCCTCCCCCTGGGTGCAGGTTCAACCCCAGGTGCCCGAAGGTGATGGACATATGCCGCATAGAATCCCCCGAAGCGAGAGAGAAGGACGAGCGTATGGTGAGGTGCCATCTCTATGACTGAACAAGATACTGTCGTGAGAGCTGTGGGGGTCACGAAGTGGTTCGAAGCATCCAAGAAGGGGTTCATCCAGTCTCTCCTTTCACGCGGGCCCAAGGTCTGGGTGAAGGCGGTCGACGGGGTGGACCTCGAAATCGCCGCCGGCGAGGTCCTCGCGCTGGTTGGTGAGAGCGGGAGCGGGAAGACAACGCTTGGGAGAATGCTGGTCACATTGGAGACGACCACACGTGGGGAGATATACTTCATGAACGAGAAGGTCAGCAAAAGACTCTGGAGGAAGGTGAGGAGGCAGGTACAGATGGTCTTCCAGAATCCGACCGACAGCCTCGACCCGAGGATGCCCATCATTGATATCGTGACAGAACCACTCCACAGGTCTGGGGTTAGCGGGGAGAACAAGGAAGCCCAGTTTAAGACATCGTTGGAACTCGTGGGGCTTGACTCAAAGACGTTCGGCCAGAGGAGGATTCGAGACCTATCTGGAGGTCAGAGGCAGCGCGTCGCTGTCGCGAGAGCCATAATTGGGAACCCGACTTTCCTCGTCTTGGACGAGCCGACATCCGCGCTGGACGCTTCGGTCCAAGCGTCGGTTCTGAACCTTCTCGCCAAGATCCACGACGAACTCAAGCTCACGTATCTCTTCATCACCCACAACATTTCTGTGGCGAGGTTCATCTCCGACAGAATCGCGGTGATGTACGCGGGGAAGGTTGTAGAGACTGGTCCAACCGAGTCGGTCATATTCAACCCGAAGCATCCATACACTCAGGCCCTTCTGAAGTCCGTCCCCACCATCAAGTCTCATGACCTGGCCCCGCCCACGGGAGAGGTCCCGAGTCTGGTCGCACTTCCCTCGGGCTGCAGGTTCCACCCGCGCTGCCCATATGTGATGGACATATGCAGAGAGAAGGAGCCGGAGCTCAGGAAGGTGGGAGACGTCCAGGCTGCCTGCTGGCTTTACTGAACCAGGTCTTGGAACCAGAAAAAGTCCTGAAGCCGAACGTCTCCAAGAGCCTCCTAAAGGCAACCTTGGCTATGGCGGTGCTAACCCCATTCCTCACTCTCAACTGGTCAACTCTCCCGAGCTACATTCTATTCCTGGGCGTTTACTATCTGATGGTAGGATTATACATGCTGAACAAGGAAGCCACAGTCTACAGGTTCGAAAGCTCTGGGATCCACGTGAGTCGGCCCTGGAGGGAGGAGACGGTCATACAATATGACAACATCCTAGGGATCGGCGTGGGCCAGGGGATGCTGGCCAGGCGGTTTCATTGTGGCACCCTGTACGTCGAGCTCAAGAAGGGGAAGGGCACTCACAGATCTGTAGCGGGAGTCGGCGTCGTCCCACTCAAGGACATCCCAGACCCAGAGAGGGTCTACAAGGAGATATCGGATGCGACGGGTGTGTTCGGAGCCTCCACGGCACCTGAGCCTGATCCTCAGACGGGTTCCACGTAGCTGACATAGGATTCGACGTTGTCCAAGAAGTCGGCTAGGGCGAAGATTGGGACCACGGCACCCCCTGCAACGAACCTTACCCCGGGGTCTGCCATCACCAGTACCAGAGGGACGATGGAGCCGATGCTGTCCAGGCTGTCGTGGAGCCTCTTCGCCCTATCTCTCTGCGCTTCGACAAGCCGACCCAGGGCGGAGCGACCAGGCTGGCGTGCCCAGTGCTTGCAGTCTACCGCCAGGGATAGCCGGTCAGATATCCCCAGGACGTCTATCTGGGCCCTCGGCTTCCTCAGGTAGATGTTCTCCATCACCCGATAACGGCGAGCACGGAGGATGTTGGAACAGAACCTCTCGAAATCCCTCCAGGACAGGTGACTCGAAACCACTTCGACGCGTTCGCCCATAGCGCACAAGGCTAGGCCAGCCATCTGCTCGTCTTCATGTTGAACCGCTGAGAGGCCGAGGGCCGACGCGACTGCGGCGATCTCCTCCTGCGCCAGCTCGACCGAGCCTGACCTCTTCGCGAGTAGCGTCAAGAGCGGCCCCACGGCGGGCTCGCAGGATTTCGGAATTTGAACCTGCGGAAGGACAACCTCTTCTCTGCATGGGAGGATTATGAAAGTGAAGCTTGGTCCGACGGCGAATGGGACGAAACGGCTGCGTCAGCCCGCCGTCCACTCACGTAGGTCGAGTAGAAGTACCAGCCGTTGATTGCAACCAACACGACGGCAATCACCTGGAACCAGTCCAGGGTCGGAGGGCTTGTGAGCGTCACCCCGTTCCCAGACATGGTGAAGTACTGTGTAAAGAAGCCGTAGCTGAAAGATGGCGTGTAACTGCAGAGCCCAGCACAGGCGTCGTGCAGTGAAGCTGCATAGGCCGCTCGGGCCTCCTGGTCCCTGGCCACCAGGTATGCGAGGACAATGAAGAAAACGTCCAAGGATATCAGCCTGAAGGGGACCCTCGCCACGACGGAACGACCTATCGGGGGCCGATAAAAACGCATCAGGCGCTCAAACATTTAACCGGCCGAAACCCGGGACCTTCTCAATGAAAGTGGCCTCGAAGAGCACGGCCATCTACGTCGCCGCCGTGATCCTCTTGCTCTTCTGGGCGTACTTCGTCCAGACAGACACGAGGAGGGTCGACGGGCACAGCATGCTCCCGACGCTGGAAGGTGGAGACCTGGTCGTCCTGCAGAGCGTCCCCATAAACGACATACAAGTGGGGAACATCATAGTCTACGACGGGTCTTGCTCGGCGCTCGGGATATCCGTGGTCCACCGGGTGGTCGCCATAACCCCTGCGGGGCTGATCACGAAGGGGGACAACAACCCCGGGACAGACCAGTCACTCGGCATAGCGAGCGGCCCGATCACCCAGAACTGCCTGGTGGGGAAGGTCATCTTCGTGATCCCTTACGTCGAGCTTCTGGCCTACTACGTCGACACGTACGGGCTACCGCAGTGGCTCAACTATCTCCCATCGATCCTGATTATCCTGATCGTTGTCGGGTCGCTTCTGATGCAGCCTGAGGAGAAGCCCGAAGAAGTGCAGCCCTAGGCCAGCGGCTTCTTTGGCAGCTCCTTCTTTCGGGGGGGCGCGAACTCGGCTCGGGTAAGAATCAGGGGCGCCAGGGCCGCTATCAGTTTGGCCTCCGCTGACCGTCCCCCGGCGGACGAGCGCGTTTTTCGCCCTCACACGGACCTCAGACCGGGTACGATGCTGTCGAACCCATCCGCCGGCACCCGATGGGGGTGCTCCGACTGGTTGGATAGGCCGACCCTGAGTTGACTGGGACCCCCTTGTGAGTATTTATACCCTTTAAATACCGACAGGAGTCGCCCAGCTGGCGTTGCCACAGACAAAAGCCATAGTCAGCATAGAGAACGTAGTCGCATCGGCGTCCATCAACCAGACAGTCGACCTGAACCTGATCACCAAGAACTTCGTCACCGTCGAATACCACCCAGACCAGTTCCCAGGCCTCGTGTTCAGGCTGAGGAACCCCAAGACAGCCACGCTCATCTTCAGCTCAGGGAAGATGGTCTGCACCGGCGCCAAGTCGGAGGAGCAGGCCAGGAAGGCGGTCGAGGAGGTCGTGAGACAGCTGAAGAAGGGGAAAATACCCATCAAGAATGAAGCGGTGGTGGAGATACAGAACATAGTAGCGTCGGCGAGCCTCGGGGGGAAGGTGCACCTCGAGGAGGCAGCCAGGGTGCTTCCGAAGTCTATGTACGAGCCAGAGCAGTTCCCGGGGCTGATCCACAGGATGGCGGACCCCAAGACAGTTATCCTGCTCTTCGCCTCAGGGAAGCTCGTCTGCACCGGCGCCAAGAAGGAGAGCGAAGTCTACCGCGCAGTCAACAACCTGCACGTGACCCTCGAAGAGAAGAACCTCATGGTGTACTGAGAGGTTCTCCTCTCCCCGGTTTTGTGCCGCTACAGCATCTTCTCCATGTAGAGCAGGTCGTGGTACTTGCCGTCCACGAGCAATTCCTTCTCCAACCTCATCCTGGATACGAAGCCGCCCCGCTCATACAGCGAGACCGCAGCCCTCATGGCGGGGTTGACGCTGAGCTGGACCTTGACCATGCCCTCATGCTCCCTGATCTTGCCCAGGGCCTTCCTCAGCAGGAGGGCCCCTGCCCCCTTTCGCCTGGCGGAAGGCCGCACATAGACACCATGGATGTGGGCGACGTGCTTCGTCTTCAGCCTGGCGCTGACCGAGTAGCTGATCATCCCCACAGGGGTCCCATCTTCGAGGGCGAAGAGCATGGTCCCCATGCGCCGTCTCCACTCCCCTTCAGGCATGTCCCTCTCTTCTTCGTAGGAGCTCCCGAACGCTGTTGGCTCATGCTTCAGCGATTCGAGGCGCAGTTCCCTGAAATCCTGCCACCTGTCTTCAGAGAGTTCGGCTATGGTGAGCATGTGCGGTCTGCCCTAGTGCGCCCTCCGGCCGACGGAGCGGGTTATCGCCTTCATGTTTTCGTCTGTGATTAGTGCCATGGAGTGAAGGGTGTCGGCTAGCTCGACCATGTCGGTCACTGCGTGCAGGATGATGCCCCTCTTGCTCAGCCTTTCCCTTGCACCCTCTAGCCTGTCCACGAGGACCACGGCCGAGATAACCTTCCCGCCTTCGTCCTCGACCGCGTCGGTTGCAGCGAGAATCGTCCTCCCTGAGGTTGAGATGTCGTCCATCACGACGACGTTCGAGCCTGGCCTCATCTCCCCCTCCACCAGCCTCTCGTTCTCGTGCTTCTCCATCCTGTTGTACACCAGTGGCTTCCCCAGCTCGACGGCCACAGGAGATGCGAAGACTAGGCCCGACACGGGGACCCCGCAGATGGCGTCGGCGCGGGGTGCTTTCTTCGAAGTCAGCTCCGAGAGGGCATCTACTGCGAGCCTGAAGGCTCCGGGGTAGCTCGCGAGCCCCCTCAAGTTGACGTCGTACGAGCTGTCCTTGCCGCCGGGGAGCGAGAAAGTACCGAACTGGAGCGCCCCCGCTTTCATCAGGCCCTCGGCGAGCTCGCCGAGGCGGCCGCTGCGCTTCTTCCAGGCCATGGAGGGGAGGCCCGCGCTTTTGCTTAAAAACTAACCCTGCGGGAAGATACAGAGAATGCCTGAGCTCTGGATCCCCTATGGGGGGGTGGAGACCCTGGTCACGATACAAGCCGAGAACCTCGGGGCAGTGTCAGAGCCCCTTCTCGGCGGCGGCGCCGTCGACATGGAGAGGTTCGCGGAGCTCGCGAAAGCTTCGGCGAGCGTCTTCGTATGCGACTCCGTCCCAGCCACCATCCAGGCGCTGAAGGGCGTGATCCCCCTCCTGGGGGAGGCCCAGGGCGTCAGCATCTACTCCCCGGCTCCGAAGCGGGTCGAAGGGTCTATCCCCGAGTTGAAAGGGAAGATCACCACCCTCCCGCCCCCTATCCCGGCGGGGGAGGGCGAAGACCCGGTCTACTCTCCAGAGCTGATGTCGGCGGGAGGGAAGCTGTTCGTCGGAACCGCGCGGCCGGACCCCCTGTTTGGCGTGATAGACACCAGGGTGGAAGCCTGCCTCGGCTGGGTGGCCAGGTCGAGGGCGGCGGCCGCCCGCTCGAGAAGAGAGATGGAGCCCACCCCCCTGCAGAAGACAGCTGCGTACGAAGTAATCGAGGGAGTGGCCAGAGGTATCCCCGAGTCCAAGTTCATGACAGTCATCCCACGAGGGGGCAAGCCATGGGCCATCCTCGAGGATCCCCCCTTCGACGCAGTGAAGAACTCATTCCCAAAGGCGCCGATGCAGCAGGGGAGAGGGCTGGTGGTGGGGGCGGGAGGACAGGGCTACGACGACACTTTTTCCTCGGCACTCAGGGGGGTCTGGAACGTGATCGAAGGGGTGAGGAAGTCCGGGTCAATCCTCCTGGTAGCCGAGTGCTCCGGAGGGGTGGGGTCTACCGCCCTCGAAATGCTCGTCACAGGGAGGCTAGCCGATGGGGAACGGAGGAAGGACAGGTACACAGAGGGGATCGAGGAGGTCCAGTATCTGAGCAAGCTGAAAGAGGAGTACGACGTCCTGCTCCTCTCTGGTCTCCCCGAGACGTACGCTCGGTCGAAGCTTGGCCTTGCGACCGCCAGGGGGTCGGGGGAGGCGGTTGGGAGGCTGCTGAACAAGGTCGGCAGATCGGGGAAGATCAACGTGGTCACCAGAGCCGGCGAATGTCAGGTCGAGCTAGGGTAACAGGAACGGCCCCAGCGCGTGGGGTATCGGGAGGCATAGGAAAGCCACTACGACCATGCATGCGAACAGCCAGCGCCGCGACCGTGAGAGCGGGGACACGTCGTCAAGGATCCGGGCGCGGTACGGGCGCCCCACAAGGATTAGGGCGAGGAGGGCGATCCCCCAGTAGTTAGGGGTGTCTATGGCCAGCAGTGCAAAAATACTGAGGTACGCCGCCGCCCTAGCCTCCCTGGGGGGGAGCGCGATGTTGGCGAGGAGACCGCCGTCGTAGAACGCCAGCGGGAGGGAGAAGAGGAACACGAAGATGAACCCGACCGTCGCCCCGTCAGCGATGGGAGAGACTGCCACGTAGCCCGGGGCGACTGTATGGACGAAGGGGGCGAGCAAGGAGTTGACGCCCAGCTGGATTAGGCTGGGATTGATGGTGACCGTGGTGTTCGCCAGGCCTGTCTGGGCGAAAGGGACGGCCGACTGCACCGCCGTCAATGTCCCGATGGCGAAGAACAGGACGGTCAGGCCGAGCATCGCCAGCGGCCCTGCGACAACCGCGTCGAAGAGTCTGTCTCGGTTGAGGGCTGGGTCCCTTTGAGAGGACGCGAACCCCCAGGATGGGATGAAGGGAGGGAGTATGGGGATGCCCGGGATGAGGTAGCTGCTAGCGCGTCCCGCATCCCTGGTCTTAGCCACCAGGCGTTGGCCAAGCTCGTGGGCCCCGAGGATGGCCGCCATCGTCGCTCCGTAGGCGAAGAAGGAGACGTACGGCGAAAGGTCCGGGACGAGCGCAGCGTAGACCTCCTGTTGCAGAAGGGCGGAAAAGACGAGGGCGGCGAGGGTGAAGAAGAGCAACAACACTGGGATGCGAGAGCGGGGCTTCTGGTCTTGGTCCGCCTTCCTGAGGGTGAGGACGCACTCCTCGGCTGACCCGCTCAGCTCGGGCCTGTAGCCGAGTGTCGCCACCTTTGGCTTCAGCTCGACGAACCTGGACCTCGTGGAAGGATCGTATGCGACCTGGAACTCGAGCTCTCCGTCCGGGAGCGCGAAGTGCTGCTTGACATCGAAGAGGCTGCGGACCAGCTGCTCCGCTGATTCTGGAGGGGCGGACAAACTGGCGCCTCCCCTACCGTTACGATAATAAGCAGTTGGTCCGGCCAGGAAACTTTAATCGGGCAGTGTCCACGAGTTCTCTCGGGCTTGCAGAAGGCAGTGGTCGCGAGGGTCGGAGGATACGAGATAAGGCACTGCGACAGGGACGACATACCCACGGTCATAGGGATCAACGGGGAGACGCTCCCCGAGCACTACTCGGACTACTTCTACTATGACATACTCGCAGAGTTCCCAGAGTCTTTCCTGGTGGCCGAGGCGGACGGCGCAGTGGTGGGCTATGTCATGGGGCGCGTCGAGTACGGCTTCTCCCATCTCAAGAAGCTGGGGTTGGCCAGGAAGGGGCACATCGTATCGGTCGCCGTCAAGGAGCAGCACCGGGGGAAGGGAGTCGGATCCCTCCTCCTGAAGACCGCCCACGAGGCTATGGCGGCGAGGGGCGGGACGGAGTGCTACCTCGAAGTCCGTGTCTCCAACGTGCAGGCGATCAACCTCTACCAGAGGCTGGGATACAAGACGTCAGGGCGCCTTGAAGGGTACTACAAGGACGGGGAGGCGGCTCTGGTCATGGCCATCCAGCTGGAGAGATGAATAACGCGACGTTCCTTGGGCTGGCAGAGATCCTCGAGCGGGTCCGGGGGACGGCCAGCAAGAATGAGAAGGTCGCGGTGGTAGCCGCTTACCTGCAGGGCCTCAGCCCGGACGACGCCGCCTTGGCGGCCAGGGTAGCGTCTGGCCGGGCGTCTGAGCGCGGGAGCAGGGATGAAGCGCAGGTGGGGTACGCGACCCTCCTTGATGTGCTGCGGGGAGTCACCGGGGCAACCGAGGACGACGTGTCGACGTCGTACCTGAAGCACGGGGACCTCGGCGAGGTGGCCGAGGAGCTCCTTGCGCACAAGAAGGAGCAGCAGCTCTTCGCCGCGGAACTGTCCCTCAGGGACCTCGAAGAGGGGTTCGCAAGGTTGCGCTCGGCGAAGGGGAAGGGCTCGGGGTCGGCCAAAAAGAGGATTGTGAAGTCGCTCCTGCTCGCCGCCACCCCCCTCGAGGGGAAGTACCTCGTGAAGGCGCTCACGGGGGAGATGAGGACGGGGCTTGTCACAGGCCTCCTCGAGGAGTCCATAGCCGCGGCCTACGGACTGACGAAGGGAGAGGCAGCGAGGGCGCACATGGTGCTGGGGGACATAGGGGTATTCGCGCGAGAGGCCTCTTCAGGGAGGGCAGCCGCGGCCAGGGTCCAGCCGTTCAGGCCGGTGAACTTCATGCTAGCCGAGCCGTTCGCCGGCGCCAAGGAGATATCAGGGCACTTCGGGAAGACGGTCTACGCGGAGTACAAGTACGACGGCGTCAGGGCACAGGTCCACAGGGCAGGGGGCGAGGTCAGGGTCTACTCTCGGAGGCTCGAGGACATCACAGCCAGCTTCCCTGAGATCGTAGCCTCGTTCAAGGGCACGGGAGTGGATTTCATCATCGACGGTGAGGCAGTCCCCTTCGCCGGTGGCCGCCCACTCCCTTTCCAGTTGCTGCAGAGGAGGCTGAGGAGGTCGGAGGACCTCGAAGAAGCGGTGAGGAAGGCGCCTGTGACTTATTTCGCATTCGACATCCTCCTACGCGGGGGGAAAGAGACCGTCGACTACCCTCTCTCGGAGAGGCGCAGGCTGCTCGCGGAGGTGATCCAAGGGACCTCGGCGCGGCTGACGGAAACGACGAACGTCAGCAGCGAAGAGGCGGTGCAGAGGGTTTTCAGGCGGAGCAGGGACCTCGGCTACGAGGGGCTCGTGGTGAAGGACCCAGAGAGCACGTACGCCATGGGGAAGCGTGGTTCCGGCTGGGCGAAGCTGAAGGAGGAGTTGGACACCCTGGACGTGGTCATCGTCGCTGCAGAGTATGGCCACGGTAAGAGGGCAGGGGTCATATCAGACTACACATTCGCTGTGAGAGACGGAGTCGGGCTGAAGACCGTGGGCAAGGCGTACAGCGGCCTGTCGGACAAGGAGATCGGTGAGATGACAAGCAGGCTGAAAGAGATTACAGTGAAGGACCACGGCCATCGGCGCCAGGTCAGGCCGGAGATAGTCGTGGAGGTCGCCTTCGACAGCATCCAGCGAAGCGACAGGCACGACTCCGGGTACGCGCTCAGATTCCCGAGGATCAAGAGGATAAGGACAGACAAGGGGATAGGCGACATCGACGACATCGGAAAGGTAAGACAGATCTTCAGCGGCCAGAAGCTGAAGTTGGAAGAGGCATAGCCGGCCTCTGGTCCTTATATCCGCTCCCAGGCCTGGGAGGCCGGTTGTACGCGGAGCTACTCATAGCCGCATCCCTCGCAGCCGCGGCCTACCAGGACGCCAAGGACAGGGCGGTGAGCGACCTCGTCTGGATCCCCGCCGGGGCGGCCGTCGCCCTGACATTCTACTCGTTCTACGCCGAAGGGGGAGCCGGACTGGAGTTCTACCTCATGAAGCTAGCCCTCATAGGAGGCATGGCCCTCGTCTTCACCGTTCTCGGCAGCATCGGCCAGGCTGACGGGATCGCCATCGCGGTCGTCGCAGCAGACCCCTACGCGCTCTCGCCGTTGGCACCCCTCCTCGGCGCTGCGGCGGTCGCGGCCGCGCACATAGCCTACGAGGTCTCCAGAGGGAACGCCAGGGGGAAGAAGGTCATCCCCATGGAGCAGTTCTTGAGGGAGCAGCGGTGGATCCCCAAGGCCATACTGTCGGGTGACTCAAGGACCGAGGTCAGCCGGGACGTCAACGTGGCAAGGGACCAGGTGGAGGCGTCGGGGGGTGCGGACGCACTGGTAGAAGTGAGCTACGGGGTCCCCACCGTGGCCTACATCGGGGTCGGCTTCGTCGCCTACGTCGTCTACATGCTCCTGTTCAGCTACTCTGCGTTGGCGGCCCTGCCGTAGGCGCCCCACTGATAGGTTAAATCTGGAACGCGACGAGCCGGAGGGACCGATGACGTTCGTAGCTCTCGAAGGGTTCTCGGGGACAGGCAAGACTTCTCTCGCTTTGAAGATGGAGGAGATGGGATGGCTCAGGCTCCAGGAGTCTGCCCATGCGGTGGACCGGGGCGTCCCCTTGGCCGACAGGGCCGACACCGCAGCCGACTACAGCCTCCTTGGGGCAACGATGACATACAGCTCCATCATAGCTAGCAGGAGGGACGAGAGGGACATCGTATCGGAAGGTTACCTGATCTCAGACCTAGCCTACGCCAAGATCAGGATGGAGGTGGGGAAGAGCACAGCCTACCCCCATATGCTCTCGCTTGTGAAGGAGATCCTGTCGGAGCCTAGGCTGAGGCCTGATTTGTACGTCCGCCTCAAGGCGGGGGCCGAGACGATAGAAAGCCGGCAGCGGGGGAAGGACGACCGCGAGAAGAACCTCACCGAGTTCTTCAGGACCAGGTACTACACGGCGTTGGATGAGATCCACGAGGAGCTGGGGGAAGAGAGGGTGGAGACGGTGGAGACCGACTCTGACGTCGATGCAACCCTGGGAGCCGTCGTAACCGTCCTTGAGAAGCGCAGAGTGGTCACGGCGTGAAGCCGTCAGACTGGGAGGGGCTACTCCTTGGCGCCACCGAAGAGGTCCTCAGGCGGGTGTCACCCCTCTCGGCCCGGGGGGGGCGCGGGCGGGAGGTCGGGCTCGGCGCAGCGGGTGACAGGACGATCTACGCAGACAAGCTCGCAGAGGACTTGCTGCTGAAGAAGATGGGGAGGGTACGTGGGGTGCGCGTCCTGAGCGAGGAGGCCGGGGAGGCGGGAGACCCAGGGGGGCGGACCCTTGCGGTCGTCGACCCTCTGGACGGGTCCTCGAACTTCGTGCGGGGGATCCCGTTCTATTGCACGTCTGTAGCCATCGTAGAGAAAGGAACGGCGGAGGGCTCTGGTGTCGTCGAAGTGGGGGTCGTCAGAGACCTCGTCACAGGGGACGTCTACGCCGCCAGGAGGGGGAAGGGGGCGACAAAGAACGGGAAGCCCATCAGGACGGCCGCGACGGCCAAGATAACCGAGGCTGTGGTCGGGGTGGACCTGAGCAGCGCGCCGAAGGGGCTTTACCCAGAGCTCCAGCCTCTCCTCGACGGCATCAAGAGGCAGGTGCACCTGGGGGCGAACGCCCTCGAGCTGTGCTTCCTAGCCGAGGGGAAGACGGACGCCTTCGTCGATCTGAGGGAGAGAATGAGGATAACCGACTTCGCGGCCGCCTGGCTCATTGCCCTCGAAGCAGGAGCGGAGGTCACCGGGCGAGACGGAGGGGAGCTCTCGCCAGCCTACGACCTCGCACACAGGTTCAGTTTCGTCGCCTCCGCGAATCCACGGATTCACAGGCAGATACTGGAGCGTTGCGCCAGGCCTCTCCATCCGCCCCCTGGAGGTTGAGGAAGGAGCGTTCCCCGTTGCACGGTGAAAACGCTGGGCACTCGGTCGTGGGGCACCACTATTGGGCTAGGCCCGGAGGCGGGCAGCTAGTGGTCGCCGCGGCGGCCAACTCTCTGTCGCAGCGCCGTAGGGTGACTCTCGCCGGGACCTCCAGGTTCGAGCAAGCCAAGTACATCAGCTGGTTCGGGATAGACATCAGAGGGCTCCCTGCGGTCACACTCCCTGTGTCGCTGAGCATGTTCGGCCTGTACACCAGGCTGCTCGTCTGGTATCCGATAGAGAAGGCTCTCGACGCGAGGACCGATGTGGTCTTCGTGGACGAGTCGAACTACAGACCGCTGCTGCGCAGCAAGCGGAGGAACGGATTCCAGCTGGTCGAATATGTTCACTTTCCGATCGAGTTGTCGGTCGGCCTGGTAGGCGCCAAGGACCCTTACGTCACTGAGAGATACGGCCGCTTCCCGTTGAACGCCTACTGGAGGAGCTACCTGAAGATGATGAAGCTCGTTCTAAGGAAGAACCCGTTCGACTCCGCAGACTTGGTCCTCACCAACTCCAGATGGACCGGGCAGTTCCTGAAGGAAACCTATGGGGAGTCGCCTACGGTCCTGAACCCCCCCATCCCCCCGAATGCCGTTCCGAGCGAGCCTCCTCCGGCGTTCGACGAGAGGGATGACAGCGTAGTGATGGTAGGGAGGTTCAGCGAGGAGAAGAGGTACCAGTGGGCCATCGAGAACATCGGCCCCAGAATGAAGGGGCGGTCGAAGCTCTACCTCTTCGGAGGAGCAGGCACCCCCCTCTCGAAGAGATACAAGAGCAGGCTTGTGTCTTGTGCCGTCGGCCTGGGGATGAAGGCGTCCGAAGACATCAAAGGGGCCGCGGACGTTTATCTCATTTCTGACGCCCCGCGGGCGATGATCAACTCGACCCTCGACAAAGCCAAGGTGTTTCTGCACTCAACCATCAACGAGCACTGGGGGATAGTCGTCGCGGAGGCCATGGCGAGAGGGGTCCCGGTGGTGGTTCACAAGTCGGGAGGCGCGTGGAGCGACCTGGCGCAAGAGGGGAGGAGCGGCCTCGGCTACACGACAGCCGCTGAAGCCATCGACTCGATCGCCCTACTGACCAGCGACTCGAAGCGGTGGGGCATCCTGCAGAGGGAAGGGGGCGCAAGGGTCCGCGAGTTGAGCCTGAGCAACTTTGCGAGGAGCCTGAATCAGCTGGTCGCATGAGCGGCCGGTGACAGAGTTGCCAAATTACCGTACCTTCCCTCCCCGAAGAAGGTCCCTTCGTCTGGGGCCCGGTGTGCCGGTGACAGACCCTCCGCCGCTCCGCCCTCGCGGCACGGCTCATCCAAGTCGAATGTCTTCCGCCCCGACCGACTTCTTTATACCCAATCTTGCGTCCGCGCCCGTGTGCATGAGAAACACAGCGTCGCCCTGATCGTCATCGACACGCTGAGGGAGGACTTCGCTCACGGACTCGAGAAGCTGATAGGGATGGGCTTCGTCAGGTTCTCCAACGTGGTTTCTACCTCCTCTTGGACCCTGCCATCCCACGTGTCGATGTTCACCGGCGAGCTCCCCTCACGGCACTTCGTACACGTCTCGCTAGGTGTCCACATGGGGACCATCATGCAGAGGTCGCGTGCCGGGCTGCAAGGGTCGATGGGCAACGTCCTTAGGACCATGAAAGAAAGAGGGTACAAACGGTACTGCTTCACTTGCAACCCTTTCGTGACCCCGACGTTCGGGTTCGAGTTCGACTGGGACCGGGAGTACAGCTCGAAGATCGAGACGTCCCAACTGCGGGGTGTGATCCCCCATGACGGGTCCATCGGCTCAAAGGCCTGGGTGGCGCTGAAGGATGGGCGGTTCGTCCCCCTCCTGAAGGAAGCGGCAAGGAAGGCCAGGCTGTTCGTCAACCGGAAGCTCAACCGCCCTGTCAGAGACAAGGGGTCGAGGCAGGCGCTGAGTGATCTGAGAACTGCTGACCTGCAGGCCCCCTACTTCGTCTATCTCAACCTGATGGAAGCCCACGAGCCATACCGCTGGGGCGAGCGGACGGACTTCACCAGGCTCTCGATGCTCAGACTCCCCGTGGAAGATATGGGCTGGAACCGAGGCTACCCCGAGGGGGCGGGGATAGCCATTGGGAGGGCCCTCGAAGCCGTGGAAGAGCTCCTGCGGAGGGACGACCCTATGATTATCATCACGTCGGACCACGGTCAGCTGCTGGGGGAAGGCGGAAGGTACGGGCACGGGTACCACATGGACGAAGAACTTCTCAGGGTGCCGCTCTACGTGCGTTTTCCATCTGGGACTGATCCCCCTTCGCAGACTGGGGATGTCGTAAGCCTCGCGGAGATACACTCACTGGTATCTTGGGCGACGGGCGCCCCGGTCATGGGGATCGGAAGCCAGGAGGCCTTTGCTGAGGGGTTCGGGCCCCACTACGACCTCAGCATGTACATCACCGGGGACGGGAAGGCCAAGGAGCTTGAGAAGCTATACGAGGTGAAGAGGATGGTCTTCTCGAAGGACGGGAGCGTCTTGTACAACATGAGCACCCACGTGCAGGAAGAGTCCAAGGGGACGTCGAAGGAGGAGGGGGCAAGGCTGGCTGGGCTGGCTGAGTCCCTCGGTATGCCACCGGCTCCTCCCGATGAGGCCCTCGCCGCCGAGGATGAAGCCGGCCTCATCGAGAGGCTGTCAAAGCTGGGGTACGTCTAGCCCCTACCCAGGCCGGGAGTCAGGCAGCCCCTAGGGGGTGAGCACGCCGCGCAAACTGGAAAACCTTTCCCTGGACCTCTTGTCTACGGCCGCCAAGAGCCCGAAGTAGATCGCCCCTCCGGCAGCCAGCAGGACTAACAACCTGAGGCCATAATCCAGGCTGACCATGCTGGTGTTCACCAGGAGCGGGGCGAGGAAGTAGACACCTGCCCCCATGCCTGCGGCGCAAAGAGTGTAGTACGCAATCGGCCTGAGCGTCCCGCTGAATATCCCTAAGCCCAGCCTCCAGACCTTCACCAGGAGGAAGATGACTGTCAGGATCAGCTGAGACGCCGCCCAGTAGGTGGCTATGGTGAGCAGGGGCGTTGAAGTCCTTACCCCCCAGTCGACGATCACGGCCACCGATGCCACGTAGCTCCCTGAGTAACCCAGGTTAGCCACGGCGTCGAAGAAGATGTTGCTCCGGACGAGCTTCTGGAACCTCCCCTCCACGGCGAGGTCGGCTGATTCTTTCCCTGTAAGGACCCTGTCGATGAGGGTGTCGGCGGCCCCGGCGAGGACGGAGAACGCGAGTATGGCAAGCGGGAGGGCTGCGACAGTGTATCTTCTAGAGAGGAGGAAGAGGAGCTGAGGTGAAAGTACCGCGGCACCCACCGCCATCGGGATCCCGAAGAGCATCATGAAATCGAACAGGAGCCCGACCATCCTGTCGCTCGCCCCCCGCAGCAGGAGCGGGTAGAGCGCGAAGGAGAGGTAGTTGCTGTACCCTATGACGAGGGCGATTGCGAACGCGGCCTGATAGTACCCCACCAGGATCGGCCCTGCTATGAGGAAAGCCACAAAGGTGTCTGCGACGTCGATGAGATTGGGCCCCTGGTTGAGGGCAGGGAGCCAAGAGTCCCTGAGCCAGGCCCTCAGCTTGGCGATGGAAACAGCGCCTGTCATGGTGCCTCTCACGAAGTACAATCCGAAGGCGCCGAGGACGATGTTCGAGCCTGCCAGGGCCGCAAACGCGCCCGGGAGCCCCACCCTGTAGACCAGGAGGAGGGGTGCCGCTATAGCGAGCTTGGATACCTCCCCGAACAGCAGGACGTAGCCGACCGCCTGGGGGTTGTAGACTGACAGGAGGGAGTTGGATGTGAGGTAGAAGTAGTATGTCGGAACCAGGGAAAGGGCCACTAGGAAGAGCCCCAGGGTAGTGGTGAGGGTGCTCTGTCTGGCGAAGGCGAGGGCCGCGAATATGACCAGCCCGGCGACGTTGAGAATTAGCGCGCCTAGGGCCGCGGTCTTCCCGACGGCCTCTCCTCTCGCTGTCTCCCTGGCTGACCAGAAGTTTGTCACGGTCAGCGGGTAAGCGGAGAAGACCAGCAGGTCTGCTACCACCTCCAAGAGCCCGAAGCCCGACGTGGTGAGCGCGTGGGTCACCATCACGATGAAGAGGAGGCCTGTGAAGATGCTGACCACCCTTGCTCCGAAGACCACCAGCCCCGCCCGTCGAGGCGCTATGTTCGTCACAGGGAAACCTGCACCATCACCACTACGGACGCCGGGACCGAACTCGCGCAAGCGCTCAACTGCATGACCCTCGCGTGATGCTGGCTCCAGACGGCCTGATTAAAGTGGATAGGACACGGGACGCGTCTGAAGTGAGGACTGACCGGGGGACAGCGGAGCAGCCGAGACTAAGGTTTCTGTTCTTCCTTGCCTGCGGATGCGGTCGCGGCCCCCGAAGAGGTCGGGGAAGGCGTAGGCTCGGGGATGTCGGTTATCGGTTCAGGGGGGGGCGTCGTCGCCATCGTATACCCGATCCACGCAAGGATCGCGAGGAGCACAAGTACCGCGACGAAGGCGGTGATCTCTAATACTATGAGCGGGAAGTAGAAAATCAGAAGGCCGTAGACGATGATGCCAATGACGCTCCCCGCAAAAATCCCGCCGCCGATTGCCCTGTCGTTGGCCATGAAACAACCGACGGCCACATTGGCGGGAATATAACGGTTGCGGGGCTCAGGAGAGGATTTCACGCGCGGTACCAGGGACACCGCTGGTCGCGAGGTAGACGCCAGGCAAGCCCTCGTCCTTCAGACGGCCGATGATCTGCCTCTCCGTGTCGAACAACCCGCGCATTTCTCCGGCCGCGTCCAGGTCGATTCTCCCCTCTCCGGCTGCGAAGAGTGGAGGGAGGGCCCCGACGACCCGCAGCAATGCCGAGGAGAGGACTTTAGACTGGTGCCAGAAAACAGTTCCCGGGGCGCCCACCACCTGCGGGGAGGCGCTGGGGGGCGATGGCGCCCTCCCAACCCGCCCACGTTGATGGCCAGGGCCCCCGGAGCGGAGCCCGCCTTGCGGCGGAGATGGCTCTACTTCCCTGTGATTCGGAACAGGGTGGTCCCGCAGGACGAGCACTTGCCTCTGATGGCGTGGCGCCCGTTCTTGAAGGTGACTTCCTTCGGCGAGTCGATTTCCCTGTTCTTCTTCTCTTTGACGCAGTAGGCGTTCATAGCCCAGAAGGGGGGTCCGGCATGATATCATGTCGTAGGCCATATGAATTCAACCATTCTGCCAACGCGCCTTGACAAGAAACCGAGGACAGAACCCACTCTTTCGCGCCTCGGCTGGCGGTCCCTCCCCTGCGCTGCCCTACAGCGCCTGCACGTCCGAGCCCAGTAAGCAATGGGGAGAGGAGATAAAGCGGCTCATCGCGCCGGCTGACGACGCGCGCTTTGCATTCACTTGAGCTGGACGGGGTCGACTCTGGCTACGGTAACCAGCCCGTCCTCCACGATATCTCCTTCAGGGCCGCGGAGCCAGCAATCTACGTCGTCCTGGGGGCCAACGGGGCGGGCAAGACCACCCTGTTCAGGACCATCGCGGGAATACTCGAACCTGGTCGCGGGAGGGTGGTCTTCGATGGCGAGGACCTGGCGGAATCGTCATCAGCGCGAAAGAAAATCAACTACCTGTCCCACTACAACGCGCTCCCAGAAGAGATGACGGTACGGGGGGCACTGGACTTCTACGCCAAGATCGAAGGTGGGAGCGCCAACGAGGCCGTAGCCCTCCTCGGGCTCGAAGAACTGACGACTAGAAGGGTGTCGGAGCTCTCCCAGGGGCAGAAGAAGAGGGTCTCAATCGCGAAGGTGTTCCTCAAGGAAAGGGACATGTATCTCTTGGACGAGCCCACTTCGAACCTCGACCCCGGGGTGTCCAAGGAGATCCGCGACATACTCATCCGGCTCGCGAAGGAGAAGATGGTCCTCTATTCTTCCCACAACCTGTACGAGGCCAGGGACGTGGGGACGAACCTGATACTCATCCGCAGGGGGGCCGTCGGATACTTCGGGAAGATTTCGGATGTCAGGTCGAAGGCGTACAAGGTAGGGTTCAAGACCGACAGGAACATCTCGGAGCTGATAGGAGCAGAGCTCGAAGGGGAGTACTACGTGAAGACGTTCTCATCCCCCGACGAGGCTGGGCTGACCCTCAGGGAACTCGTGGGCGCAGGGGTGACGGTGACGGAGATGCGCGAGCTGGACAACCCTCTGCAGAGCCTGTTCGATGGGGCGCCCGGTGAGGGGGGGAGGTGAGGTGAGCACAGGCCAAGGAGTGGTCATCGCCAAGAGGAGCCTGTCGCTCACGAAGTCTTACCCTGCGATAGGGATACTCCTCACTGTGCTTGGAGCTGGGATAGCTGGACTCTCGTACCTGACCAAGGCGTTACCTGTCTCCCCCAGCGAGCTGGGCCAGGGGATCACCACCATCGCCGAAGCGGTCCCGTTCATAGCGGTCCCACTCCAGTCCCTGGCGGCGATCATGTTCGCGACCCCGGTGTTGCTCCTCTTCGTCTATGACAAGAACAACGGGGTCCTTGAGTACCTACTCTCTTTAGGGATGGACCAGGGCGCCATCTACCGGAAGTACCTGGAGGCTGCGCTCATACTCGCCGCGGGAATAGTCGCCTTCGACTTCGTCATAGACGCGACCGCCGGGGTCTTGCTCGGCATCCCCGTCCTTATGATCCAGCTCTCAGGTCTGGTTACGGCCCTGGGGCTGTCGGCTGTCGCCTTCGGGTCTCTGTTGATGATGTCGTTCAGTTCCCTCCAGAAGCAGAGGGTAGGGTCCAACCAACCCATTGGCATGGCCCTGGGGGTGTTCGTCGTGCTCCCGTCGTACATCGCCCCTTTAGCCCTCCCTCAACTTGCATTCGCGATCGACTCAGTCCTGGCGGCGCTCGTGGTGTGCCTCTCCTTGGCGACCTACTTCGCGTCGTCGAGGCTAATCAGCAGGGAGAAGCTCCTCCCCTAGCCTGGGCATGGAAGCGCCTCCGCGTGGTGAGCGCTAGGCTCGATCGGCGCTTCTCTTGATCATGTACCAGGTGCCCAGGGACTTCGCGCACAGGGTCCCGCCCGCGTCCCTGACCTCCCCCTCGGCCGTGGCAACCTTTCCGCCTGCTCTCAAGACTTTACCGCTGACGGTGAACGGACCCTTGGACAACGGCTCCAAGAAGTTGACCTTCAGTTCGACGGTCACCTGGTCCACCCCGGGGTTGACCGTCATCACTGCGATGCCGCAGGCGTTATCCAAAGAGTACATCGAGATGCCGCCGTGGACCATCCCTCCCCTCCTTGCGACAGCTTTGCTAAACGGGAACCTGAGCTCTGCCCTGCCGCGCCCCACCTTGACCACTTCGTACCCTATGGTCCGGAAGAGCTCGCTGTCCATGGCCATAGCCTTCTGCACTGCCATCTCCACGTCCAGCCCTGCCTTCTTCGAGGCTGCAAAGAGGCGCTTGAAGCTGCCTGCCTGTTCGAGGAGCTGGTCGAAGCTCAAGGGCAACGCCTGACTCCAGGTCCCCGTTTAACTTTGCAGGCTCAAGAGATAGCGGCCACCGCCCGGAGGGCCCCGCGAGGCCATGGATCCGACCAGAGCCCTCAGCCCACGCTAGCGTGAGAGAGCCTAATAGGTCGCGACCCTACGCCTTCGCCGCTACTTTCTCGGCGGAGCCCTTCTGGGTCACCTGTTGGATGATCCCGGCCGCCACCGTCGAACCGGAGTCGCGGAGAGCGAACCTTCCGAGTTCGGGGAACTCTTTGAAGGTCTCCGCCACGATGGGCCTCAGAGGGGTGATCTTCACGATCGCCGAGTCTCCTGTCTTGAGCGTCTTGGGCTTCTCCTCGGTGGGCTGGCCTGTCCTCGGGTCGATCTTGGCCACCAGCTCGCTGATGGTTGCGGCCGTCTGGCTCGTCGCGAGGTGCATGACAGGGGTGTACCCTGCGGCGATGGCTGTCGGATGGAAGACCACGATGATCTGGGCCTGGAACTCCTTGGCGATGGTCGGAGGCGCGTTTGCGGGCCCAAGGACCGAACCGCGCTTGAAGTCCCCTTTCGCGACCCCCCTCAGGTTGAACCCGATGTTGTCCCCCGCGGCCGCCTCCTGCATCTGGGTGTGGTGCGTCTCGATGGACTTTACTTCGGCCGTAAGGCCTTCAGGCATGATGGAAACCGAATCGCCTACCTTCATCTTCCCTGTCTCGACGCGGCCCACCGGGACTGTCCCTACTCCGGTGATCGTGTACACGTCCTGCACCGGGAGGCGGAGCGGCTTGTCCACCGGCTTCGGCGGCTCGACGAACTCGTCAAGTGCCGCGAGTAAGGTGGGTCCCTTGTACCAAGGCATGTTGTCGGACGCCTTTATCAGGTTCTCGCCGGTCCAACCTGACACAGGAATGAAGCGTATCTTGGATACGTTGTATCCGACAGTCTTGAGCAGGTTCTCGATGTCCTGCTTCGCCTCGTTGTAGCGCTGCTCGGAGTACTTCACTGTCTGGTCGTCCATCTTGTTGACGCAGACCACTAGCTGTGACACGCCGAGAGTCCTGAGAAGGAACGCGTGTTCCCTGGCCTGCCCCCCGGATGCGAGCGCTGCATCCGCCTCCCCCTTCTTCGCGGAGACGACTAAGACGGCGGCGTCCGCTTCAGAGGCGCCGGTGATCATGTTCTTGATGAAGTCCTTGTGGCCGGGCGCGTCGATAAGGGTGTAGAAGTACTTCGGGGTCTCGAAACGCTGGAAGGCGAGGTCGATGGTGACCCCCCGCTCCCTCTCGTCTTTCAGCTCATCCAGCACCCAAGCGTACTTGAAAGAGTCACCGGCGCCGGTCTTCTCTGACTCCTTCGCATATTCGTCAATCATCCTCTGGTCGACGGCGCCGAGGTCGAACAGGAAGTGCCCCATGGTCGTGGACTTCCCGTTGTCCACGTGCCCAGTCACAATCAGGTTGAGGTGTGGCTTATTCGCCATGCTAAATCAGTCCTTACAATGAAAAGACCCTGTTCCAGCGTATATAAGCGTAGCGACATGTGAAACGTCCAAAGGGAGACAAAAACACGAAGTTCCTTTGCCCCTGCCTGTCTCGTTCAGTTTTGACCGGTTACCACAAATAGCATCCCGACCCCTACCACGGGCGTGCGAAGGGTCATCCTCGACACAATCATCTCACTCGACGGTTACTACACGACCCCCAAGAACGAAATTGACTGGTTCGACTTCGACCTTGGGGAGATCGAGTGGTCGAAGGAGATACTCCGCAGGGTCGACACCATGCTCTATGGACGAGTGACCTACGAGGAGTTCAGCGCCTTCTGGCCCAGAGCCACCCCCTCCTCCGACGGGTTTGACCATGAGATAATAGGACAGTTGAACGGGACAAAGAAGTTGGTCTTCTCCCGCACCATCCAGGCCCTGCCCTGGCAGCCTGCAGAAGCCGTGCGCGAAGACCCCGTCGCAGCAGTCGCCAAACTCAAAGAAGGGACAGGGAAGGACATGGTGGTTGTAGGCAGCGGGACGCTGGTGTCTGCGCTCGTAAAGGCCAGGCTGGTCGACGAGTACCGCCTCCGCGTCCGCCCGATCATACTCGGAGCAGGGAAACCTGCTTTCATAGACCGCGAGTCCAGGCACAAGCTCGAGCTCATCGAGGCTAAGACGTTCGGTGATGGAGTAGTCGGCCTCCACTACGAGCCTGCGGACTAGGTCCGGCCGAATTCGAAAAGCCCGTTCCGCAGACCGGCAGGGCCTCAACATGCATACCCTGTCGCCGCGCCAGGCCTTCCGCAGGTGGAGGCCGAAGACATCCCCGCCCTGCGGATAGACTTCGGAACGTGATTCATGCTGCGCCCCGAGATGGAGCGACAGCCTTATTCGCGGTCGGAGAGAGTTAGCATCGTGAAAAGGGCGATAGATGCGCACGTACACCTGTCCGAGCGGAAGGACGACCTCCTCCGACGCTACGGTGACCTGAATGGTCTGGAGTACACATTGGAGGAGCTCCTTCAGGAGATGCAAAGGCACGGGGTCGCCCAGGGGCTGCTGCTCAGCCCGCCGACGGCTTCAGGAGGGATCGTCAGCAACGAGGAGGTGCTCTCGCTCTGCCGCCGGAGCGGAGGTACGCTTTCACCGGTGGTGACAGTAGAGCCGACGGTGAAGGAGGTTAAGGCGGCCCTGAGGCTCGCCGAGGAACACAAGAAGGCGGTGAAGGGGTTCAAGGTGAGGCTAGGATACGTCGACGCCGCAGCGGACAGTCCGGTGTTCGCGGACCTGTACGATTACGCGGAAGCCGAGGGCGTCCCCGTCCTCTTCCACACGGGAGACACGGCGACCCGCGACGGAGACCTGACAAGGTCACATCCGCTCGTCCTCGACTCCCTCGCCAACAAGAGGGAGAGCCTTACTATAGTCATCTGCCACTTCGGGAACCCATGGATGCAGGACACGGCGGAGCTGATTTACAAGCACCCGAACGTCTACGCCGACATCTCAGGGCTCACAACCGGTGGAGGTCCCTACCGCAAGGAGCTTACGGGACTGCTTGCCACGAAGCTCAGTGAGGCGGTGTACTACGCCGGCGGAGGGGAGAAAATACTCTTCGGGACAGACTATCCGGTGACGCGGCACATGGAAGCACTCGAGATAGTGAGGATGATGGACGTGGACGATTCAGACAAAGAGAAGATACTGTGCCGGAACGCCGAAGGTGTCTTCCGTCTATGAGCAGGGGGGAAGCGGTCGAGATAGTCGAAGTGCCCGACGGGTCGAGGGGCGGCCTCGAGTTCATCCTGGACGAGAGCTTCGAGGGGCTCTACCTTAGGCACGCGAAGAGGATGCTGAAGGAGATAGGGGTGGTCAGGGCCGCGAGATCTCTCGGAGGCCCGGTCGGGGTGATAATGGTGAAGGGCCTGGAGGAGAAGACCGGGTATGTCTATTACGTCGCCGTAGCAAGGACGCACAGGAGGAAGGGGCTGGCGGCGCTTCTTCTCAAGGACGCTCTAGAGAAGTTCAAAGCGGATGGGCTGGAGGACGTCTACGCCAGCGTCGAAGAGGATAACGTCCCCTCGACGAGGCTCTTCCTATCTCATGGGTTCGCCCGGGCCAGCTTCGCCGAAGTGGCGAAACGGTTCGGGATGCTGCGTGCGGTGAATATGTACCGCGTGATGATGGTGGTCCCCGGCGAGATTCTCCTTCACAAGAGCATCTAGCAGGTCCTGACGCTGGTCGGAGTTCAGGAGCGAGGGACGCGCCCCTGGTTTCCTTATCATAGATCCACCCAGCGGAAGGGCGCAACCCGACCAATGGAGGGTGTTTCCTGAGGGGCTTCTGCCTGGGTCCCACTGCGCCTGGTCCCCCCCGCCCTGCCTCGTCTTGAAGAACCCCGCGCCTCCCCAGTGGCGCCGTGACATCCTCACACGAGTGAAGCCGTGGGCTTCCAGCGGCAGGTTCCTGCTGGCCAGCATGGTCCGTGTCGCGTATAGTTCCTGCTTCCTCGACCTGGCTTGCGCGCCCGTCGTCGGGACGGGCAGAGGCCCTCTCTCCACAGGCTTGAGCCGGGGGATGCCCTGTCCTACGTGGAGATCCATGTCCCCTAAGGGCGGCGGCTGGGTTCAAGCGCCGACGCGATCCATCCCGGGGCTGAAGCACCCGGGCCTTCTCACGCTGTTCGATTAGAGATGACGGGACTGGAGCTGAACCCAGGTCCTCCTCGTCGACGTTCGCCCGAGGGGACGGGCCCTTCAACAGCTAGAATCCGCATCGGCCCACGACGTCATACAGAGCCGTTGAACTGTCCCAGCGGGTCCGCGCGCGACGGCTCATGGGTCTCCGAGCTCTGAATCTGGAAACATAGAGACCGCCAATGCCGGCGTGGTGGAGGCACGCGTAGTCAGGAGCACATGGGTAGCAGCGTCGACCCGGCATCGCCAACGGGTTTGGCACGGGCTTCCTTTCGAAGGCCGGGTCGGAGATCTGCGGGAGGCCCATGGTCCGGCAGCAATCTCGGCTGGTCCGTCGAGGCCATAGGAGGACACGGGCAAGGCAACCCCTGCCAGTGAGCTCGGCGCAGGCATAGCCGCTGTCTGGGAAACGACATATCTACCGCGAATCAGGTCCAGGCGGAGCGATGAAGATAGACGGGCTGGATAAGACAGAGTCGGCCATTGACGGCCACGCTAGAGATATGCAGGACTTCTTCGTGGACATGCTCAGGATAAATGCGGTCAACCCGCGGATGGGTGGCCCTGGTGAAAGGGAGAGGGCCTGGTTCCTGGAGAAGTTCCTGAGGGAGAACGGTTTCGCCGTGGACCGCGTCGATGTAAAGGACGAAGGAGCGCCTGGAGGTGTCAGGCCAAGCATCTCGGCGAAGATAGAAGGGGAAGACACCGGCCGCAATCTGTGGTATATCTCGCACATGGACACCGTCCCCGAGGGGACCAGGGACCTCTGGAAGACGGACCCGTTCGAGCCGGTGATTAAAGACGGCAAAGTGTACGCCAGAGGCGCAGAGGACAACGGACAGTCCCTGGTCGCCTCCCTCTTTGCGCTGCTCGCCCTCAAGGAGACGTGCGCCGAACTGCCATTCAATGTGGGCGTCTGGTTCGTGGCTGACGAGGAGTTCGGCAGTGACTATGGGGTCAAGGCGCTACTCGGGAAGGAGCTGTTCAGTAAGACCGACCTGGTGGTAGTCCCCGACGCCGGGACGCCTAGGGGTACGGACATAGAGATAGCAGAGAAGGGGCTGCTGTGGATGAAGCTGACAACCGAGGGGAAGCAGGTCCACGCGAGTCTCCCGAAGAAGGGGCTCAATGCGCACAGGGTGGGGATGGAACTCGCCCTGGAGTTGGACAGGCTGCTCAACAGGAAGTACGCCAAGAGGGACAGGCTGTATGACTATCCTGTTTCTTCCTTCGAGCCCACGAAGATCGAGCCCAACGTGGGGAACATCAACACGATCCCAGGGGAAGACGTGTTCTACTTCGACTGCAGGGTCCTCCCTGAATACGACCTCGGCTCCGTTGTGCGCGACGTGAAGGCCGCTGCCAGGAAGGTAGGGAGGAAGCACCGGACGAAGATCAAGTTCGAGGAGGTGCAGAAGGAGCCCGCGGGACCGGCGACCGGCAGGGACAGCGACGTCGCCGTCCTTTTGAAGAGGGCGGTATCTGCCGTGACCGGGGTCAAGCCGAGGTTCACTGGGATAGGCGGGCAGACGGTAGGGAATCTCTTCAGGAAGGACGGGATACCTACTGTAGTGTGGAGCACCATCGACGAAGTACCCCATGAGCCCAATGAATATTCGAAGCTCGCCAACCTCGTCAACGACGCGAAGGTCTTCGCGTCAGTCCCACTGCTTGCCGTATAGCCCCGAAGCTTCGGTCCGGCGTGGACGCAGCTGGCCCCCAGAGCGTCGAGGATCACCGCTACGTCTAAGCCCTCCTGCAGCATCGCACCTACTGCAGGCCCGGTGTATCCGAGGCTGGCTAGCGTCATCAGGGCAAAGCGCCCCGCCGATCCCGAAGTAGATGCTCTGCTTGGCGACTCGGAGCATCCTCTGCCCTGTGCCCACGCCGTCCCCTACTTTGGTCACGTCGTCGACCAGGAAGACCACGTCCGCCGCCTCGGCGGAGTTCCCGGTACCATGGGCCCCCATGGCCACGCCAACCGTCGCCGTCGCACGGGCGGGTGCGTCGTTTATCCCATCCCCCACCATCGCCGAAGGGCCGTACTCGTCCGTCAGCCTCCTCACCTCTTGCACCTTCTGCTCCGGGAGGAGTTCCGCCTAGACCCTCTCTATCCCTGCCTCCCTGCCTATGTCGGAGGCGTGGGACAGTTGGCCGTTCCCCACGCCTACACCTTCGTCATACTATCTGGTCATAATGCTCGTCGCCCTTGTCCTGCTGAGGGTCTCGAGAAGAGTCTTGGCGAGCCACAGGGGGTCGGCTTTCAGCATCTCCAGGACCTATGTCTACACCGCGGTGTATGTACTCATAGGCGCGGGTTTCTCCGGGCTTTCCTTCGCCGGGGGCGTCCCGTACCTCCTCGCGCTCCCGGAGGCGGCCGCAGCCGCCGCGGCCGCGGTCGGCTCTTACCTTTACTCGGACAAGAGGATCGTCTTCTGGAAGGAAGGGGAGGTGCTCTACTTCCGTGGCGGGGTCATCATCTATCCGGTCTACCTGACAGCACTAGTAGCCAGGCTTGCCCTTGACCTAGCGATCCTAGGGCCGTCCGCATTCAGCCTCTCGTCCGCCCCCCTGTCCGGGGCCGCACTATGCTCCACCATGGCTACAGACGTGCTGCTGACGTTCGGCGTGGGCCTACTCCTGGGACGGGGGGCAAGGCTGGCGGTCCGCCATGGGAGGATCTCCGGGGGGAAGAGCAAGCGCAGGTTGCCCGGCCCACCGCGTGAGAGGAGAACGCCGGCCACTTTGTGGATGAAATCAGGGAGCGCGAGCCGGGTCGAGCCCCGCTCAACGCTCTGTGCCCTATCACTTAGCTCGATGATAGGTAGCTCCAGGTGACGACGCCGACGAGCATCACCAGCGAACCGGCGAAGCCAGTGATCAGGGCCCCAGCCATGTCAGAGCTCAACCCGAAGGTCTCGATGAACGAGATCACCGGGGCCCTGACGAGCCAGGCGAAGAAGCCCAGGGCGTAACCTACGAGCCAGAATGCCAGCAGGATGAGTTTTCTACCCATGCTGTTTCGACAAATGGTAGAGGCCCTGATTCGGTAAATCGGGCGGGGACAGGATTCCTTTACGGCTTGGTTGAATAGTTTACAGCAGGACCCCGAGGGCTGACAGGGCGTAGACGGTCAGGAAGCTGCTCGCCCCTCCCAGGAGCACCAGAAGCACCCCCTCGACGAGGACCCTCTTCTCTTGCCTGTACTCGTCATTGACGCAGACGGTCAACAGACCGCCGAACAACGACCCTGGTTGTGGAGGCAAGCAGAGCTCCCAACGGCGCTTCAGGCTAGTTAACGGTTGCGGAGGGGGGGTCCATAGCGGTGGCGAGGGGACCCCAAGCAGGGGACCCCCAGGGGGCTCGTCTTTGCCCGACTTCTACGTGCCCGATGTTATGCAGGCACTAGCTCTTGGCATAGACCATGACCCAAGCCTCGTCGTCGTGGCTGCAGAGGTCCCATTGAAATGAGGGCGACACCTGGGTCAACCGCGTTCCATCCTCGCATCCTTTCATGTCCTGAGCCCGGCTTGGATATCGTGTTCTAGTGGAAGCGGGCCCGAAGGAGCCGGACCGCGTTCAGGGCCCTGAGCCCCTCGCCGTTGTCGTCAACGGGGTGGACGGATTCTTCGATTGCGCGTTTCCGCGCCAGGTCCCCTGCGACGGTGCAGCGAAGATGATTTTCTCATGCCGGTTCCCACTCTCCGATTCGCTTCAGCACGGTCAGAGCTCTGAGGGTAATCATCTTGCTGGGCTTTCCGACCTCCTCCAGGGAGAAGGGGACGGCCGCCTGCTTCGGGTGACTCTTGTTCCAGAGCCCCTGCGGGCTCTCGGGGTCAGGGTTGACAGCATCCAGTATCCACCTGCCGTCAGACCTGCGTTTCTTCCTCAGCAGGGAAAGCGCGTAGCCCATCCTCCTGTCATCGGTGTAGCCGAGTGCGGTCAGGAAGTCTAGTCCTACGAGCATGTCGTAGTAGTAGTGCGCCGGGTAGTGGAACCGATGCCACGGCTCGTAGCGTTCACCCTGGACGTGCAGCTCCCGCTGCAGGAAGAATTCGGCCCCCTTCCCGACGGCATCCTCCATCCTCCTTGTCCACTTCTGTCGCGGGTAGACCGCGAACGCACTGAGGGGCTCCCAGGAGTCCAGGTTGCGCCCCCGTCCGCCTTCCCCGTAGTTGAAGCACGACCATCCTCCGAGCGAAGCCTGGCTTTTCACGAACCACTCGAAGGCGCCCTTCACCTTGGGATGGTCTGAGTAGCCGAACTTAACCAGCGCTCTCGCGGTGTTTCCGGTGGTGCAGAGGTGGCCGTGTTTCGCGCCCCCCGTCCCGGAACCAACGAAGCCGCCGTCCTTCGCCGCGAACCGGTCTATCCACAACTGGCACGCTTTCTCGATCCTCGGGTCGGCCTTCGTAACCCCCAGGTCTGAGAGTACCAAGAGCATCCAGTTTGTGGACATGTACTTCGGATAATAGAGGCTCTGTTCACCCTCCCAGTGGCCCTTCGGTTTCTGCTCCTCAAGTATCGCCTTGGCCCAACCGAGCTCAGGGATCGCGGCCCGGGCGGCCTCGACCTCAGGGTCACCCTCTGGCCTTCCAAGCAGCTCGCTGAGGGCGAGATACCGCACCGACGGCTGGTTCTCCTCAAGGAGCCAACCAATCACGGAGCCGGGAGGGGTCATACATTCACGCGCCCAGGGCCGCCCTGATATCGGCTCCCTATGCGAGGGCGACGAGGTCGCGGACAGTCTCCTCAGGTTTCGTTATCATGGGCCAGTGCCCCGCCTCGATTAGCTTGTACGGCCCTTCAAGCTTCCCCCACTTCCCTGCGACAATCTCCTCCACCGGGTCCCCCGCGAGGGTGCAGAAGATGTACGCCTCTTTGACCGAGTCGTATCCCTTGGACAAGGTGATCGGGTCTTTGGCGAGCTTTATCGGCCAGGGGGTGGCCATGGACATCATCCACCGCCGCTCTTCCCCGACGACATCCTTACCTATCGTGTCGACAATCTCTTCTGAGAGTCGGACGCCCAACGAATCTGGGGTGAGGGACGGAAACTCCTTCGACGGGTCGAAGCCGCCCTGGGGGTCTCTGGTCCGTTCGGGCCTGAACGCGTCAAGGTAAATCACCTTAGACACCCTGTCAGTGGCCTTGTCTGCGACGGCCGCGGCCACCTTGCCGGCGAAGCTGTGCCCCACGAGTATGAAGTCATCCAACTCGTTGTACCTTACCACGTTGAGGACATCATGTATAGCCGTCTCCATGCCGACATCTTTGGACATCAGGTGGACCCTCTCCCCCATACCCGTGAGCGTCACCGGGTAGGCCTCGTGGCCTTCCTTCTCAAGGAGCGGCACCACGCGCTTCCACGCCCACGCACCTAGCCAGGCGCCTGGGATGAGGACGAACCTAGACATCATGCGAGCCCCTGCCTCGGCATACATAAACCTCCTGAGGTTTCGGGCCGCCACCGACGGGGAGGGCTCCGAGAAACTGGTCTGGCCCACCAAAGGAGCCATTGACGACGTCCGCCGACCCGCGGACAGCCACGCCCGGACCACTGACGAGTCTGGCAGAGGGCTTCGTGTCGACTGGAGGAGACCAGAGGAGCGTTGATATACCCGACGCAAGTTCAGAACTCGGCAAGGCTCCCACCTTGCCAAGAAGTTTTCTCAAGAAACTCGACACGGCCCAGGGCGTTTTCACATTCAGGGACTTCATACTCCTCCCGGGGAGGAGCGAAGTCGAGCCAGGGGACATCGACCTCTCGACGAGGATTACCAGGAACATCAAGCTGAGGGTCCCCCTGGTCTCGTCCCCCATGGACACCGTCACGGAGTGGAAGCTCGCCCTCGAGATGGCCAAGCTCGGAGGGGCCGGGGCGATACACAGGAACATGCCAGTCGAGAGGCAGGTGGAGCAGGCGAGGAAGGTGAAGGCGGCCAAGGCAGAGGCGGTGAGCACCGACGAGAAGGGGAGGCCTTTAGTCGGGGCTTCGGTGTCACCTCTCGACGCAGAGAGGTGCAAAGCCCTGGACAGAGTGGTCGACTTCCTGGTAGCCGACGTCGCCCATTTCCACACTTCCAAGGTCATGGAAGCCGCAAGGAGGGTGATTCCTGACCTGTCTGCAGATTTCATCGCAGGCAACATAGGGACTAGCAAGGCGGCCTCAGACATAGTCGACGAGCTCCCCAGGGTGGACGGGTTCAGGGCGGGCATCGGCTCGGGTTCAATATGCATCACATCCGAAGTCACGAGGGTGGGGGCGCCGACCCTGTTCGCGGTCGCCCAGGTAGCCACCGCGATGGAGGAGAAGGGGCTTGACATACCTATCGTAGCCGATGGAGGGATCAGGGGACCCGGGGACGCTGCCCTGAGCTTTGCCGCAGGTGCGTCGGTGGCGATGCTCGGCTCCGCGCTCGCCGGGACGGCGGAGTCCCCGAGCCCGCGAGTCACAAAGAAGGGGAGGGCGTACAAAGTCCATAGAGGGATGGCGAGCGCGGCGGCTAGGAGGGTGAGGTTCGCCGTCGACAGGTACAGCGTCCCTGCGAAAGGCCTGGACGAGGGGGTGGAGGCCTACGTCCCCTACGTCGGAAGAGCCTCCGGGGTCGTGGAGAGGATGGAGAACGGGCTCAGGGCAGCCTTCGGCTATGCTGGCGCCAAGAGCGTGCATGATATGTGGACGAAGGCGACTTTTGGTTCGGTGAGCGCGGTCGGAGCCACGGAGCTCGGGGCGCACTCCGTCGAGGAGATATGATGGAGCCGGACCTCGCAGGAGGGATAGCGGTCCTCGACTTCGGGGGGCAGTACGCTCATCTGATCTGCCGCAGGGTGAGGCGGCTGGGGGTTTACGCAGCCCTGCTCCCGCACAGCACCCCTCTGGAGGAACTGGAGAAGAGGAAGGTGGCAGGGCTCATCCTTTCTGGAGGGCCTTCCAGCGTCTACGCGCCAGGCGCGCCCGCGGGGGATCCGGGGATCTTCGGCGGGGAGCTCCCCGTCCTGGGTATCTGCTATGGCTACCAGCTCATGGTGAAAGCCCACGGTGGGGAGGTGGCAAGGGCTGGGCGGAGGGAGTACGGCAGGACCAGGGTCAGGATAGCTGACAGCGGTGGGCTGTTCGAGGGCGTGGAGGGCGGGTCGCTGGAGGCCTGGATGAGCCACTCAGACTCAGCCACCAAGATTCCGCAGGCGATGGAAGTCCTGGCGTCCTCAGACGGTTCGCCCTACGCAGCTGTCAAGCTCTCCGGGCAGCGGCAGTACGGCGTCCAGTTCCACCCGGAGGTCTCTCATACAGAGAACGGCGAGACCATCTTAGCAAACTTCGTCCTGAAGGTCTGCGGGGCCGAGCGCAGATGGAGCATGCAGGGGTTCCTCCGGCGTTCGGTCGAGGAGCTGTCAAAGCTCGACGGGAGGGTCCTGTGCGCGGTCTCTGGCGGAGTCGATTCTTCAGTCGCGGCCGTGCTCCTGTCGAAGGCGGTCGGAGAGCGGCTCAGGTGCGTATTCATAGACACCGGGCTCCTCAGGGCAGGAGAGAGGGAGGAGGTAGAGGCGACCCTCGGCAGGGACCTCGGTCTCAGCGTGGCCGTCGTCGAAGCTGCAGAAAGGTTCATGGGCGCCCTGAAGGGGGTGGCTGACCCCGAAGAGAAGAGGAGGGCGACAGGGAAGGTGTTCGCAGGTGTCTTCGAGGAGTTCGCTGGGAGGGAGGGGCCATTCGAGCACCTTGCCCAGGGGACACTGTACCCCGACGTCATAGAGAGCGGTAGGTCTTCGGGCCCCGCCGCGGTAATCAAGACGCATCACAACGTCGGCGGGCTCCCACCAGGTCTGTCGATGCATGTGGTAGAGCCGCTCCGGGAGCTATACAAAGACGAGGTCAGGGAGCTAGGGGGACTGCTCGGCCTCCCCAAGGCAGCCCTGAAAAGGCATCCGTTCCCCGGACCAGGGCTGGCGGTCAGGGTGCTGGGCGAGGTCACCACGGAGAAGCTCGCTGCCTGCAGAGAGGCGAGCAGGATCGTCGAGGAGGTGCTAGAAGAGGCTGGGGCATACTCGCAGGCTTGGCAGGCTTTCGCCTACGTGGGGGACGACAGGGTCACTGGTGTCCTTGGGGACGAGAGGAGATACGGGTTCCAGGTCGTGGTGAAGGTGGTCGAGTCGGTCGACGGGATGACCGCGGACTGGAGCAGGCTCGACCCGGCGACGATGGAAAAGATTTCGAGCAGGATAACCAATGAGGTGCGAGGTGCCGTCGCCGTGGCTTACAACCTCTCGTCCAAACCCCCTGCCACGATCGAACCACAGTGAAGACCATGACCCGGCCGGGCCCAAGGAAGGAGCTTGCGGAACTTCACGTCCACCTCGGAGGGTCGGTGGATCCGGCCGTGATGTGGGAGATCGCCCACGCCCAGGGGATCAGGCTCCCTACCAAGGACTACTGGAAGTTCGTTGACATGGTCACCGTGGACGGGGCCAGGGGAAAGACCTTCGAAGAGTACCTCGCGCTGTTCCATTGGACTGAGCTCATCCAGTCGAGCCCTCTCGCCATCGAGAGGTCCGTGTATCAGACCATCGCCGGGGCGTACAGGAAGAACAACATCACCCTCCTCGAACTCCGCTTCAACCCAATGAAGAGGAACAGGGGAGGGGAGCAGGACCTGGACCAGATCATGATGGCAGCCGTGAGGGGACTGGACAGGGCGTCTCTTGAGTACCCTGTCAGGACAGGGCTCATCGTATGCTTGGACAGGACGTTCGACCGGAAGCTGAACGAAATACTGGTTGACAAGGCCGTACTCTTCTCCAACAGGGGGGTGGTTGGGATCGACATAGCAGGGCCCGCCGCCCGGGGGTTCAGATATGCTGACTACGATGCGACATACAGGCGGGCGAGGAGGGAGGGGCTCGGACTCACGGTACATGCTGGGGAGGACGAGGGGCCGGAATCAGTCCGCGAGGTCCTCGAGCGCCTTGAGCCGGACAGGATCGGCCACGGGGTGAGGGCGACGGAAGACGAAGAGACCATAGATATGTTGGTGGAGAGGGGCACAATCCTAGAGGTCTGTCCCACTTCGAACCTGAACACGGGGGTCCTGAAGGGGATAGCAGAGCTGAAGGGGGTATTCGCGGCCCTGAAAGCCCATGGGGTCAAGTACACAATCAACACGGACGGGCCGGAGATGCTGAAGACCAACATCCGCGGCGAGGTGGACTTCCTGGTCAGGAACGGCATCATCACCGCGGCTGAGGCTCAGCAGGCGAACAGGACCGCCTTCCAGGCGTCTTTCGTCAAGGGCTGAACGGTGCAAAGGTTAGTAAGGAGACCAGGTCTGGGCGTGCCGAAGTTGGAGCCAGCTGAGAAGGCAGTCGCGGTCGGGGAGTACACGGTGAACTATGCCTCGGCAGGGAACGGCGAACCGCTGTTCTTGCTCCATGGTAGCGAGTCACGGGAGACCTGGAGGGTGTGGGAACCTTTGCTCCCACTCTCCGACACCTACCGGCTCATAGCGCCGGACTTGCTGGGGCACGGGAAGTCGTCGAAGCCTCAGGAGACCCCGGACCACGCGGGTCAGGCGCGCACGCTCAAAGACCTGGCGGACAAGCTCGGGGTGAGCAGGGCCGCGATGCTCGGAGGCGGGTGGGGGGGCCAGGTAGCCCTCGAATATGCCTTGGAGTGGCCGGACTCGGTGAGCTCGCTTGTGCTCATCGCCAGCGCGTACGACGTGGAACAGCTCCCAAGGCTGCGGAAGCTGAGGAAGCCTGCCCTGATAATCTATGCAGAGGATGACATGGTCACGCAGCTGAAGGCAGGGTACCTCCTGCGCGACGCCATCGGGAAGTCGAGGCTGGAGGTTCTGGGGACGGTCGCCAGGGACCCAAGGTACGACTTCCGAATGAGCCACAGGCTCCAGAACTTCAGGGCCCCGAAGGTGCTACAACTGACCAGGTCGTTCCTTTCCAACCCTTCCGCCATGGTCGCCGAGCCTCCGGAGATGGAGAACGAGCTCCGGGGGCAGGCCCTGAGGAAGGACGACGAGAAGGACGGCCCCATCTGGAGGAAGAGCTCCCCCTAGCCGCAGGCATCCGGTCTGGTCCTTAGGCGTCGGAACACATCTGTCCCCGATGCGGCTGCGGCCAGTCTTTCGTCCCCCTGACATCTTGACCCCTCTGGCCCGGCGCCTGGGCCGCGATTCGGCCGCACAGCGTGGCCCCTCAAAACCAGAAGAGCTGGGGCACGTTTAGGCGGCTGGACCGTCATCCTGGCTGGCGCGCCACCTGGTTCAACGACCGTGAACGCATGGGTCATGGGACCGCCGCCCTGTCCTCCGCGAAGCGGTGCAGGAGACGTCAGAGCTCGGAGGGGAGCGCCTCAGCCTGGCCCGATGGGTATTGGGGCCAGAACGCCTTGGACTCGTTATCATGAAGCCGGACAGCAGACGCGCGGGGGAAAGCAGCGCTCGAGAAGGCCGGCAAGCGTGCGATGCCCCGCCGGGCGGTTACCTTACCCTCGAGGGGCGGAAAGACGGCAGCCAGTAGAGCGCAGTCCAGTTGTTTCGTTGTTTCGGCCCCAGATGGACGCGAAGGGGTCGCTACCTCGAAGCCATTGCCACGCGTTCTTGCTCGTTCTTCTTCTTGACCGCGTAGCTGTTGGAGTCGCCGGACGCAGCCTGGATGACCTCGTCCGCCAAGACCTCCTCAACGGTCTTCACCGAGTTGAACGCCGACTCCCTGACCCCCTCAGAGATGAACCTCAACGCGAGGTCCACCCGCCTCACCGGAGAGATGTCCACCGACTGGTGGTAGACTACGCCGCCATAGCTCAGCCTTGTGGTGTCCTCGTTGGGAGAGGAGTTTTCTATTGCCTTCACGAGCTGCTGCACCGGGTTCTGGCCCGTCCTTAACTCGATGATGGCGAAGGAGGCCTTGACCACGTTCATCGCTTTCTGCTTCTTGCCCCCCATCCTTCCGGTGTTCTTCGCATATTTCTTCCCGAAGTGCATCATCTCGTTCACCAGCCTTTCGACTACGTTGACCCTCGTCTTCCCGAACTTCTTGTGTTCGTGCCTCCCTCCCGAGTGGGGGATGAGTATCGGTCTCACGTTGATCACCGTCTGGAGCCCCGGATCCTCCACCTTGACCCCGGCCAGGTCCCACCTCTCCCAGAGCAGGAGGTTGGGGTACTCGAGCGCCTGCCTGCTCATGCCTATCTCCTCGGTTTCTCCTTGCGGCCGTAGACCAGCTCGTTGAGCGAGACCCCGTTTACCTTGAAGACAGTCCAGCGGACCCCAGGTATGTCCCCCATGGCCCGCTTCATCGACCCGCCAATGCCCTGCAGGACTACCTCGTCGTGCTCGTCCACGAAGTTCAGGGCACCGTCACCGGGTAGGAAGGCGGTGACCTGCTTCCCGTTCTTGACGATCTGGCACCGGATGCACTTCCTGATGGCAGAGTTAGGCTGCTTCGACTCCACCCCCACCTTCTCGAGGACGATTCCCCTCGCCTGCGGGGCGCCTTCGAGCGGGTCTGCCTTGTAGTCAAGGCCGAGCTTCCGCCTCTTGTACCACTTGTTGGACCAGCGGAATCTCTGGCGCTTTAGCGAGATCTGCCTCGCTGCGAACTCTCCGCGTGGCGAACCGGGCATGCTTCAGTCGCCGCCTTTTCCCATCGTATATAGAGCTTTCAAAGAAGTTCAGACGTTATCTGCAGGTTGCTCACGTCGAAGTAGCGCTTGGCGAGGAGCCTGACCTTCTCTGCGTTCTTCCCCCCCAGCCCGAGGACCGCACCCTTCTTCCTCGGGTCGACTATCACGACAACCGCCTTCGTGCCGTCCAGCCTCTCACTGACGCGCACTTCCTGGACCGACTTCTCGCCTAGGGCGTTCCTGACCAGCCCCTCCACGTCGTCGGACCACTCGACTACTTCGACAGGTCTCCTTACGGCCCGCTCGATCTTCTTCACGGAAGCACCCTCCTTGCCTATGGCTAGGCCCATCTGTCCCTTGGCCACTACGAAGATGACCCGGCCCCTACGTTCGTCTATTACGCAGTCCCTGGCCGTCGCACCTGTCATCCCCTGGAACATGGACATCAGGGAGAGCTCGTCCGAGGAGAGCTTGATCTCTGGCACCTAGAGTATCACCGCATCAGCTGTTTGACGTCGGTGTCGCTCACGTTCCTGAGCGCCATGGCGGAGACGTTGTAGGGCTTCCCCACCAACCGCGCCAACTCTGCTGACGTCTGGGTCAGTTCGACCACCGGGACCCCGTGCTTCTTCGCCTCTTCCCTGAGCTTCTCGCCCAGGTCGTGTGGGATGGACCTCGTTATGAGGACGCCTTTGCTCCCCTTCACTGCCGCGATGCTCTCCCTGGCGCCGACGGCGGTCTTCCCGGCCTTCATGGAATCCTTTAGCACCTTGGAGAGTTGGGCGGTGTCCACCATTCTCTATCAGCTCATGTAGAGGTCGATCATACCGGTCCCCAACGGTATCGGGAGCCCGACGATGACGTTCTCCGTGACCCCCTTGAGGTCTTCGACCTCGCCCTTGACTGCGGCCTCGGCGAGGGTCGGGACTGTGATCTCGAAGGCCGCCCTGGCTAGGACGCTGCTCTTTGTCCCGGCGATGCCGTGCCTGCCTATCTGCTGGATGTATCCCTTCGACGTCATCAGGTCCGCCACAAGGAAGATGTGGCGGATGTCTACCTCCAGCCCCTGCTCGTCCAAGGTGCTCATCAGCTCCCGCACGAGGGTGGCGCGGGCCGCCTCGATCCCGAGGACCTGGGCGACCTCGTGGACGTTGTTGGTATAGACCTTGCTCGGGTCCACCCCCTGAATCTGCACGACCTTACCTAGGTTCGACCCCGAGGTCTGTATGAACCACTCCTCTCCTTCCTTTACCACCGTGACCCGGGTGATTCCTGGAATCCCCTTCAGCTTCATGTTGAGGATCTTGTTCCTGAGCGTGAACAGAGCAGAGAGGTCTGCCTCGGGCATGCTGACGTGGATGATGTTCGGGTTCCTCTTGTCCTGTTGGACCTTTCGCTTCCCTGTCTCTATCACCTTGGCTATCTCCTCTGGGCTCGTGTCCCTGTCGTTCATCATCTCAGGGCTGAGGTGGAGCTTGATCCCCTCTGTAGGGTCAACCTCGCTGAAGGCGACGACGTTACCGACCTTCGTGAAGAGTATCTCCTTCGCCGCCTTGACCGCCTTTTCGTTCTGGGAGGCGTAATCCTTGGTAAGGTAGATGTCCATGGACGGTTTCGCCGGGATCTTGCGGGCGTCCACCAGCTCCATGAGCCTCGGCAAACCCAGGGTGACGTCCCTCTCGCGGACGCCTGCGAAGTGAAATGTCCTCAGGGTCATCTGGGTGCCAGGTTCTCCTATTGACTGGGCGGCGACTATGCCTGACGCTTCGCCAGGTTCGACCCTCGAGTAGTCGAGGGCATCGGCCACCCTTTCCATTGATTCTTTGAGACCTTCGTCCGTGAGATGAGAGTTGCCGAGCTTTTCATTCAGCTCCTTGACCAGCCTTTCATTTAGCAGGGGCTGGTCCTTCTTCAAGAGCCTCTCCAGCTCCTCCTCGCTGGTCTTGGTCTTCGACTTGTGCGAGAGCTCCTCGGTCTCGATCAGCCTGTCCAGGTTGATTGGGCGGCCGTGGTCGCTCTTGGCAGGGTCGACGCCGTCCTCTCCATAGATGAACTGTATGATATGGCCGTGGGGGTCTCTCACGGTCAGGTCGTACTCGACCTTGAGGTGCTCGAGGGCGTTGACCAGCCTCCTCTGCATGTAACCGCTCTGCTGCGTCCTGACCGCGGTGTCCACGAGGCCCTCGCGTCCTCCCATGGCGTGGAAGAAGAACTCGGTCGGAGAGAGGCCGTCTCTGTAGTTGCTCTTGACGAACCCCTTGGCAGTGGGGGACGGGTCGTTCCAGGCGAAGTGGCTCAGCGCCCTCCCCTTCAGGCCGTGGCTGATTCTCTTGCCGCGGACTGACTGCTGCCCCAGCGCCGCGGTCATCTGGCCGACGTTTAGGCTCGACCCCCTGGCACCTGTCCTTGCCATTATCATGCCGGAGTTCTCTGCGGGGAAGGCCCTGTCAGCTATCCTCCCTGCCTTGTCCCTCGCCTTCGCGAGCTCGTTGACTATGTACGCCTCGAGGGTGTCCTCTGCAGAAAGGCCCCTGGTGAGCTGGAGCGAGCCTGCCTTGTACTTCTTCTGGAGGTCGGTGACGCTGGCATAGGCTTCGTCGAGCGCATCGGTGATCCCCTTCTTCGCCTCGGTAGGGAGCTCGAGCTCGTTGAACCCGTAGGTGAAGCCCCTGCGGGTGAGGAAGGTCTTGAGCACCTTCAGTATCGAGTTGAGGAAGTTGCGGGCCTCCTCGTTGCCGTAGTCCTTGGCGATCCTGTGCAGCAGGGAGTCAGGTTCCTCGGCCCCTATCACCGCCTTGTCGACGACCCCCGAAATCAGCTCGCCGTCCCGTATGACCACGTCGTTGGTGGCACCGGTCCTCTGGGCTTTGGCCCACTTCGAAGTGAGGACGTAGTTCATCCCCTTGGGGATGAAGATGGAGAAGAGTTGCTTCCCGGTGTAAGCAGGGTGCGCCCCCTTCACCGCCGGCTCGGGGAGGTCCCCGACGTAGTCCCCGACCAATGCGAGGTTGGAGAACTCCGCCGTGGTGAGGGTGGTCTCGTCTCGCGTGAGCATGAACGCTCCGGTGATGAAGTCCCTGATTCCTCCGATGATGGGCCCTCCGTACCTGGGCGAAATTATCTGGTCCTGCACCCTCATCAACATGAGCGCTTCGGACCTTGATTCTTCGCTCTGTGGGACGTGGAGGTTCATCTCGTCACCGTCGAAGTCGGCGTTGTAGGGTGGGCAGACCGAGGGGTGGAGCCTGAAGGTCCTGAACGGCAGGACACGGACGAAGTGCGCCATGACGGACATCCTGTGGAGGGAGGGTTGCCTGTTGAAGAGCACGATGTCACCGTCCATCAGGTGCCTTTCGACGATGTATCCTGGGACGAGGGAGTCGGCCAGCGCCTTCCTGTCGCTGGCGAAGTCCAACCTGATCTTCACCCCGTCTGGCCTTATGACGTAGTTGGCACCGGGGTGCTCGAAGGGGCCCCTGTTCACAAGTGCCTTCAGGTGTTCGATGTTGAAAGGAGAGACCTTCTCTGGTATCGTGAGCTTCTTCGCCACCTCGAATGGCACCCCCACTTCGCCTATGTCGAGGCTGGGGTCGGGGCTGATCACAGTGCGGCTGGAGAAATCTACCCTCTTCCCCGACAGCGACCCCCTGAACCTCCCTTCCTTCCCCTTCAGCCGCTGGCTGAGCGTCTTCAGCGGCCTCCCAGACCTGTGGTGTGCCTGCGGGATACCCGAGACCTCGTTGTCGAAGTAGGTGGTGACGTGGTAGTGGAGCAGGTCGACCAGGTCCTGCACGATCAGATGGGGTGTGCCGGACTCCTTAGACTCGCGCACCCTCTGGTTGACCCTGAGGATGTCGACCACCTTGTGAGTGAGGTCGTCCTCTGACCTTATGCCAGACTCAAGAGTTATGGAAGGACGTACTGTGAGCGGGGGGACTGGGAGCACCTGCAGGACGAACCACTCAGGCCTGGCTGCCTTTGAGTTGAACCCGAGGAGTGCTAGGTCGTCGTTGTTGAGCCGCTCAAGCCGCTCGCGGATTGCGACCGGGAGCAGGCGTGTCGCCCCCCCTTCCTCGGTGATCTCATGGAAAATGGTCGGCTTTGTGAACTCAATCTGATACTGCTGCTTCCCGCAGTGCGGGCAGAGCTTGACCTTCTTCGCCTTCGTGGCAATCTCCTTGGCGACCGTCTCCGTCAGGGACGGGGTGAAGTCAGTCTGGTTCGTCAGTTTGGTCCTGTAGGCGTCCAGCTCCTGCTGCGGCAGGAGTATCCTCCCGCATGACCTGCATGTAGTCTGGACCAGCCTGTTTATCTCGTCCACGAACGCGATGTGGAGGACCGGCTCGGCCAGCTCGATATGGCCGAAGTGTCCCGGGCACCTCCCTGCCGTCCCTCCGCAGGTGCCGCACTTCTGGCCCGGCTCGAGGGTACCGAGTCTGCTGTCCATGAGTCCCCCCTGGACAGGCATGCCGTCCTCGTCGTAGGTCTCAGGCTGGGTGATCTCGGCGACTGAGTACTTCCTGACCTCCGCGGGGGAGAAGACGGCGAAGTTGATCCCGCCGATGGTCTTGAGCGCTTGTTCCATCGACATTTCTCTACACCTTGTCCTTCAGCTGGAGCCTCGGCGCGATGTTCAGGCTCATCATCTCCTGGAGCAAGAGCTTGAATGCGTAGGCGACGACCACTGTGGATATCTTGGCCTGGTCGCCGTCTATCTTGCAGGTGTACTTCCTCTGCTTCGCGTCGTAGTAAGCTATCAGGCCGCACTTCTCGCAGACATAGATCTCCGCCTTGTCAGCTTCGTCCAGCAGCCTGTCCTTGAGGACCATGGACGCACCGTACGCGATCAGGCAGTCCCTCTCCATCTCTCCGAACCTGAGGCCGCCGCCGCGTGCTCTCCCCTCGGTGGGCTGCTTGGTCAGCATCTGTACCTGCCCTCTGGCCCTGGCGTGGATCTTGTCCGCCACCATGTGGTGCAGCTTCTGGTAGTAGACCACGCCCACGAAGACGTCGGCCGCGAACTTCTTCCCAGTCTTACCGTCGTACATGACCTCCCTTCCGGTCGGCTCGAACCCCTTCGCCCTCAGGACCTTCTCCATCTCCTCGATGCTCTCACCGGCGAAGGCGGAGCCGTCGACCGGCGAACCCCTGAATGCCGCGGCCTTCCCAGCGATGGACTCGATGAACTGGCCCACGGTCATCCTCGACGGGAAAGCGTGTGGGTTGATGATCACGTCGGGGACGATCCCCTCTGCGGTGTATGGCATGTCCTCCTGGGGGACGACCAGCCCGATGACCCCTTTCTGACCGTGCCTTGATGCGAACTTGTCTCCTATCTCCGGGACCCTCATGTCCCTCACTCTCACCTTGAACATCTTCCCTCCCTCGACGTTCTCTGTCATGAAGATAGAATCCACCACCCCGTTCTCCGACGGCCTGACGGCCGTCGAAGTGTCGCGCCTGTAGGGGCCCTTAATCTCGAACTCCTTGTACTCCTCCATGAACCTTGGAGGGCTTGTCCTGCCGATTACCACATCCCCCCCGGTCACCTGAGACTCGTGGGCGACCACCCCGTCACCCTCGAGGAGCCGGTAGAACTTCTCCCCCCTGTAGCCGCGTATGTTTGAGTCGGCGGACGGGACCTCGAAGGTGTCGCGCATCCCGCCGAGGTACTGCTTCGCCTCGCCTTCGTAGAGCCTGTAGAAGAATGAGCGCGACATCCCCCTCTCGACGCTCGACTTGTTCATGATGATCGCGTCCTCAATGTTGTAACCCTCGAACGAGAGGACTGCGACCACGCAGTTCGTCCCCAGCGGACGCTCGTCTATCCGGAGAAGGTCGAGTGTCCTGGTGCGTACTACCGGCGCCTGCGGGCTCACGAGCAGGTGCTGCCTCACGTGGGGGGAGATCGGGTACGTGGGGGAGCTGAAGCCGAGGCTCTGCTTCGCCATGGCCGACTCGTATGTGTTCCTCGGCGACTGGTTGTGCTCAGGGTACGGGATTATGGACGCCGCGATGCCGAACATCGCCGCGGGGAAGAGCTCCATATGGGTGTTCTTGGTAGAGACGTCGTCTGGCCCCATGGACACCAGGCAGTTCTCCTCCTCGTTGGCGTCGATCAGCTCGATGACCCCTTGGTCGACCAGGTCCCGCCAGGACATCTGCCCCGTGTCGACCTTGTCGACGAGCTCGGGTGTCAGCAGTGTGCGGCCGCTTTCAACAAGGACCAGCGGCCTCAGAACCCTCCCTGAGCTCAGGCTGACGTAGACCCGCGGGTAGGCGTTCTCGTTCACCGGAGAGACATACAGGACGCTTGCGCCGGGGTTAATCTGCCCCTCGCGCCGGAGCTTACGGAACGCCTTCGCGAGGCGCTCCCCGTCGTCGACGTACCCCAGGAACCTCCCGTCCATGAATATCCTGCAACCGTCGACCTGAAGCTTCTGGTCTGAGTCTCTGATCTGTCTGGCCCCCAGCTCCCAGAGTTTCTCCTCTATCTCCTGCGGCGGCACGCTCACGGAGATGATAGCCGAGAGCGCGAGGTTCTTCACCAGGCCGCAGTTCACCCCTTCAGGCGTCTCCGAAGGGCATATCCTGCCGAAGTGAGTCGCATGCAAGTCCCTCGCCTCGAAGTTCGGCTGGCTCCTGCTGAGCGGGGACTGGACTCTTCTCAGGTGGCTCAGGGTGCTGAGGTAATTGGTCCGGTCGAGGAGCTGCGTCACTCCTACCTTCCCTCTCCCCCAGTTCCCAGTCGCTATCGCGTTGTTGAGCTTGTCAGTGATTATGCCGGTCCTGATGGCGGCGCCGACGACGTTGCCCCCTCGCTTCTGGCCCGTCCTTTCGAGCTGATACTTCATGTCCCTCACCAGGTTACGGAAGGCGGTCCTGAAGAGGTCTGCCAGCATCTGGCCTGCGAACTTGATGACCTTGTTCCCGTAGTGGTCCTTGTCGTCCGCCTCTATCCACCCCAGCCTCAACTCGAGCAGCTTGCATGCAGCCTCCCCCATGAACATCGACTTGTCGAAGCGCTTGTCTTCCGTCTTGCCCAGGTGAGGCAACAGACCCCAGTCGAGCATTGACAGGGCCCTCTTGACTCTGAACTCTTCGAGCATCCCGTGGGCGACCCTGTTGCCGATGAAGACGAGGGCGTCCTTCTCCGTGGGCGCTTCGCTCGCCTTGTCGAAGGAGACTTCCAGGAGGTCTTGAATCTCGGGCTTCGGCGAGACTGCGTCGGCGATGTCCTTGTCCGATTTTATCCCGAGGGCGCGCATCACTATCACATAGGGTAGGTCCACCGGGCAGCTGGGGACTTTGACATTAATGGCGCCGTCCTGCTTGAGAGTCAGCTCCAGCTTCGACCTGTATCCCACGACAGAGGAGTAGACCCGAGACTTGTAGGTGGTGGCGCCTGCCAGCTTCTCCGCGTCCACCAGAATCTTGTTAGGGGAGAGGTCCTCGAGGCCTACGATCACCCTCTCCGCCCCGTGGATGATGAAGTATCCCCCGGGGTCGTTGGGGTCTTCTCCCGACTCGACGAGCTGCTCCCTCGAGCGGTTAGAAAGCTGACAGAGCTCGCTCTTCACCATGACAGGGAGGTCGCCGATGTGCTGGCGGGTGGTGTCGCGTGGGAGACCCTCCTCTTCGATGGTCATTTCGATGAGGATAGGAGCAGAGTAGGTGAGGTTCCTCAGCCTCGACTCCATTGGGAGTATGCTGCTCACCGAGCCGTCGATCTCTACTACGCGTGGGGACCCGAGGGTGACCCTACCGAACTTTATCCTGTATGGTGTGCTGACCGTCTCCACCTCGACCTCGCCTATCTCGTCGACAATGTTCTGGAGGCCTCTGGTCACGAATTCGTTGTAGCTGTTGAGGTGCTGGCGCGCCACCCCTTCCCTCTGGAGGAGGTCGCTCAGTATCACCCAAGAGTTGTTCGCTATCTGTCTGCTCAACCTCTACCCCTCCACCACGTACCGGTAGTACACGCTTGAGCCTGCGGTCTCGCTGGTCCTGGTGACCCTGACCAAGTCCCCCGGCTTCGCACCTATCTCCTTGACTATCGAGTCGGTCGACTGGATGTATGGGAACTGGGACGGGGTCGCATTGAACCTTGCTACGACCTGGGCCGCCTCCTCTCGCGTAAGGAGCTCATGCTTCGGAATCAAGAAGTGCGTGCTGACCTTGAACGCTGGGACATCGTCCTCAACCTTCTTCCTCTTTGTTGCCTTTTTCGGCGCCGCCTTGCTCTCTGCTATGCGCGCTTACCTCCATTAACAATACAGACTACCTCGCTCGAACAATACACGGAACAGGGCCCCTTGAAGAGCGCTTTTGACCGCGTATTTAGATTTTACGAAGGCCGCCCAGCGTTTCGCATTCACCGAAACTGGCCCTGGCTGGTTGAGAATGGTAGCATTTAAGCTCTTGGCTCTGTTCGAAGCACCAGCCCACCAGTTCAAACCAGAAGGACCGAATTTCAGTCCCGGATGGGCTGAAACCACCGCATCCTGACAGAGAGTCCGTTGGTCAGGCGCTCACCGACTCGGCTTCGTAGACCGTGGTGCCTTCCTCAGGGTTGCGCACCGCTTTGTTGAACTCAACGAAGAGCCTCTTCGTCACCGGGCCTGCGGCCCCGGTCCCGATGTCCACGCCGCTGATGGAGCCGACCGCGAGGATTTCTGCCTTGGTCCCCGCGAGGAACGCTTCGTCGGCTGTGTTGAGCTCGAAGGGGGTGACGTCCCTCTCCGCGACCTCCAACCCGAGGTAGGAACAGAGGGAGATGATGCGGGCTCGGGTTATTCCGTGAAGTATGCCTGCCGCAGATGAAGGCGTCGAAAGCTTCCCATCCTTGACCAGGAACACGTTGCTCACGCTCGCCTCTGACACGAACCCCCTATGGTCGAGCAGTATGGCATCGTCGGCTCCGGCATTGGTGGCCTCCATCTTCGCGAGGATGCTGTTCATATAGTTGAGCGACTTTATCTCATGCGACGTCCCGTCGACCACGTCTCTCCTGTAGGACGAGTAGATCACCCTGACGACCTTTGGTTCCGTCGGCCCCAGGACGCTGGCCATGGGTTCCGTGATGATGAACACGGTAGGGTTCTTGCACAGGGTAGGATTGACCCCCAGGTCCCCTGTCCCTCTGGTCACGACCAGCCTGATGTATGCGTCCCTGAGGCCGTTCCTGCGCAGCGTCTCCAGAACCGCGTCTGTCATCTCATCTTTGGCGAGTGGGACCTTCAGCCGTATGACCTTGGCCGAGTCGTAGAGCCGGTCGATGTGGTCGGCCAGCCTGTAGACGTTGCCGTCGTAAGCCCTTATCCCCTCGAAGACGCCGTCTCCGTAAAGGAGCCCGTGGTCGAACACAGAGACCACCGCTTTCGAACGCTCGACGAACTTCCCGTCGACATAGACGAGCTGCTCCTGGTTCATTGGAAAATGACCGGCTCGAGGCTGTTAAAATCGTTGTGTCAGTGTACGGATTTGGGGAGGCGCCCGAAGACGTACGGGAGGACGCCGCCCGACCTGAGATACTCCATCTCGATGGTGTTGTCCACCCTGGCGAGGACCTTGAACCTCTTTTCGTCAGCGTTCCTCCTCGCGACGACCTCCACCGAACCCTTCGGCCCGTCCATATGCTCGATGCCGGTGATGTCTATTACTTCCTCGCCGGTGAGGCCGAGCCGCTCTACCCCCTCTCCGTCCCTGAACTGGAGTGGTACCACCCCCATGGCGACCAGGTTGCTCCGGTGGATTCTCTCGAAACTCTCTGCGATGACCGCCCTGACACCCAGCAGCTTCGGGGCCTTGGCCGCCCAGTCCCTGGAGCTCCCCGCGCCATATTGTTTCCCCGCTAGGACCACCAAAGGTATGTTCTCCCTCGCATACCGCTCAGCCGCGTCGAAGATTGTCATTACTTCGCCATCAGGGAAGTGCTGCGTATAACCCCCCTCCTTCCCTTTCGCCAAGGAGTTGCGGAGCCTTATGTTGCTGAAGCCCCCACGGACTAACACCTCGTGGTTCCCCCTCCTGCTCCCATATGTGGACATCTGGAGCAGGCCGACCCCCCTCTCTTTGAGGTATACCCCGGCAGGGCTGTCGACCGGTATCGTCCCTGCGGGGGAGATGTGGTCGGTGGTGATCTTGTCCTGGAACACGGCCAGCACCCTCGCCCCCTTAACGTCCCGCTTTGCTGAGTCCGACTGGGAAGGGTCGAACCACGGCGGGCGCCTGATGTATGTGGACGCAGGGTCCCAGCCGTACACTTCCCCCGTAGACGACCTAAGCTCCTCCCACCTCTCGTCGCCCTTCATGGCGTCGGCGTAGCGTCTCTCGTAGAGCAGCGGGTCGAGGCACTTCTCGACCGCGTCTTTGACGTCCTTCATCGATGGCCAAAGGTCTTTCAGATACATGGGTCGCCCGTCCTTGCCCGCACCCAAGGGGGTAGACGAGAAGTCGAAGTCTATCCTCCCTGCGAGCGCGTACGCGACCACCAGCATCGGGGACATGAGGAACGAACCCTTGGCGAGGGGGTGGATCCTGCCCTCGAAGTTCCTATTCCCAGACAGGGCTGCGACGACGTAGAGGTCTCTCTCCTTGATCTCCTTCTCGACCTCGGGCGCAAGTGGCCCCGAGTTGCCTATGCAACTCGTGCACCCGTAACCGACAAGGAAAAAGCCAAGCTTCTCCAAGTAGGGGGCCAGCCCAGCGCTTGTGAGATAGTCCGTGACCACCATTGAACCTGGGGCCAGACTGGGCTTGACCCATGGCTTTACCGTCAACCCGGCCTCCACCGCCCGCTTCGCTATCAGGCCGGCCCCGACCATGACCGTCGGGTTTGAAGTGTTCGTGCAGCTCGTTATCGCTGCTATCACCACCGAGCCGTCTGACAAACCCGAGCGTCTGTTATCCACCTGGATGACGACCTGGGTCGGCCCCGACGCGAGGCCCCTGGAGCCGCCGCGGTCGCTCCTGGTCGTGAGCGTCCTGACCAACGAGGGGACAGACGCCAGGGCGTGTCTCTCCTCGGGGTTGCGAGGGCCAGCGATGGATGGCTCGATCTTGTCTAGTTCGATGCGTATCACCTCGGTGTAGCGAGGTTCGACGTCAGTTACGAAGAACCCATACCGCCTCGCATAGCTCGAGACGAGCTCTACCTGCTTCGGTGGCCTGGCGGTAGCGGCCAGGTAGGCGAGGGTGGCGTCGTCCACTGGGAAGAAGCCTGCGGTCGCCCCATACTCAGGGGACATGTTCCCTATTGTCGCCCTGTCGGGGACAGACAGCTGGCTGTACCCTTCGCCGAAGTACTCGACGAAGGCCCCTACCAGGTTCTTCTCCCTCAGGCGCTCGGTGACGGTGAGCACGAGGTCGGTGGGGGTGACCCCTTCGCGGAGAGCACCGGTGAACTTGACCCCGAAGACTTCCGGTATCGGCATGTGGTACGGTTCGCCGAGCATGACAGCTTCGGCCTCGATGCCGCCGACCCCCCATCCGAGGCACCCCACCCCGTTCACCATGGTTGTGTGCGAGTCTGTCCCCACCAGGGTGTCAGGATAGGCGGCAAACCCGTCCCCCTCGCCAGATGTAGCGACCACCCGCGAGAGGTACTCAAGGTTGAACTGGTGGCAGATCCCCTTCCCAGGCGGGAAAACCCTCATCCCCTTGAAGGCGGCCCGCGCCCACTTCAGGAGTGAGTAGCGCTCGGAGTTGCGCTCGTACTCCTTCTCGAGGTTGAGCGAGAAGGCCGAGTCGCTCCCCCAGGCGTCTACCTGGATCGAGTGGTCGATTACAAGGTCGACGGGGACCTGCGAGTTGATAACACCTGGGTCGATCCCAGCCGCCTTGGCGGCGTCCCGCATCCCGGCCAGGTCCACCACCAGTGGGACACCGGTGTAGTCTTGGAGGAGCACCCTGTGGGGCATGAATGGCGTCTCCCTTCCGACAGAGTTGGGCCATTGGGCGAGCGAGTGGGCCGCCTCCAGGGCGCCGCCGACCTTCCGTGAGTGACGGGCGGCGTTCTCAAGCAGGACGCGTATGGAGTACGGAAGACGTTCGACGTCGTAACCTAGGTCCTTCAGTCTGAGGACGTTGTAGACCGTCCCCCTGCCGAAAGGGGAGTCAAACTTCTCTCGGATGACGTCAAGGAGCTCATGTGGCATAGCAGTCTGCTCGCTGCAGCTCGACCCCGCTATTTGAATTTAGGCTGAGGTGCGCCGGACAGTCCCCGCGTCACTCAGGCTCGAAGCCGCCGACGCGCTCCGCGTTCCTTTGAGCAGGCGCTGCGGGACGCTTTCCTCTGAGGACAGAGGGGATGATGGCCGCCGCGTTGATCGCTGCGGAGACCTCGAAGGCGTAATCGATGCCCCTGGCGAACAGCGCCTTGTCCAGACCCGCGATGGCAGCAGGGTTGCCAGAAGATATCACCGCGGTTATGGTCGAGTACGGCAGCACTGTGGTCATCAGTAGCAGGGCAACGTTGAAGCTCAGGACGTATCCCACGTTGAAGAATGTGGCGCGCACCCCCGACGCCACCCCTCTCGCCGAGGGCGGGACGGAGCCCATGATCGAGCTCATGTTGGGGGAACTGAAGACCCCCAGGCCAACCCCGAAGACTATCAGATAGCCTGCCAGCGCGAGGTATGGCGTGGACACCGTGGTGGTGGAGAAGAGCAGGAGGGATCCGCTGATTATCGCCAGCCCGGCCGTGGTGAAAGGCATGTGCCCGAATCTGTCCGAGAGGCGACCGCTGAGGGGCCCGACTGCGAGGAAGGCGATGTCAAATGGGATGATGGCGATTCCGGCGGCGAAGGGGGACATCCCCTTCACCAGCTGCAGATAGAGGCTCAGCAGGAGTATGACCGCACCCCAGGAGAGCGAGTTGATCATCTGGGCGGTCACGCCCCCCGTGAACTCCCTGATCCTCAAGAGCCCGAGGTTGAGCAGTGGATAGGGGTCCCTGCGCTCTCTCAGGATGAAGAGGGCGAAGAAGAAGGCAGCGCCTGCGAGCAGGAGGGCCAGCTCCTCTGGAGGGAAGTTACCGTAAGCCGCGTAGGTGAGGGCGAGCAGCAGGAGGACTATAGCGGCCGTAAAGGTGAAGAACCCGCCCCAGTCCATTGGGACTCCCCTTTCCGGCTTGGAGACCTCCTTCAGCCTTCGGCGCGCCCAAAGCGTGCCGAAGATCCCGATAGGGACGTTGATGTAGAAGAGGACACGCCAGTCCAGGAACAGGAGTATCAGGCCGCTGAGGGTCAGGCCTGCCATGGCCCCGACCCTGAAGGCGACCTGGTTGATGCCCAGGAAGAGTCCGAGTTCGTCGCTGGGGGTGGCGTCGGTGATGATGGCAGCGCTGTTTGCGAAGAGAGCCGCAGACCCAAGCCCCTGCAGGATCCTGAAGATGATGACGTAGTCAGGAGAGGGCGAGATGCTGGTAAGGAAGGACCCTATGGTGAATATGAGGAACCCGACGGCGTATATCTTCACCCTCCCCATCATGTCGCTCACCCTCCCGATGAAGAGGAGAGCGACTGTGCTACCGAAGACGTAAGCCTGGGTGAACCAGATCGCCTGCTCTGCCCCGGCCCCCAGGGCGGCGGCGACCTCGGGGATGCCGATCACGATAATCCTCGAGTCGATGCCGGACATGAGCACACCGACCGTGGTTACCGTAAGGACTGTCCACTTGTACTGCAAAGAAGGTCACGCGGGCAGCATAGCCCTGGCTTGCAGTGGGCTGAGGAATGTTAAACGTTGTTCCCTGGAGACAACTTCAATTAGACCGCGTCACGTCGGCCAAGTGGAGTTGGAGAACAGGACACCCAACAGGCTGGCGAAGGAGAAGAGCCCATACCTGCTGGAGCACGCCTACAACCCGGTGGACTGGTGGCCCTGGTGCAATGAGGCGCTGGCCAAGGCGAAGAACGACGGCAAGCCGATATTCCTGAGCATAGGGTACTCTACATGCCACTGGTGCCACGTCCTTGCGAAGGAGTCGTTCGAAGACCCAAGGACAGCCGCCTTCATCAACAAGAACTTCATCCCCATCAAGGTCGACAGAGAGGAAAGGCCGGAGGTCGACGCGTACTACATGGCGGCCGTCCAGGCGATGACCGGCGGGGGCGGGTGGCCGCTGAGCGTCTTCCTCACCCCCGGCCTCGAGCCGTTCTACGGAGGGACGTACTTCCCCCCCGAGCCTCGCCAGGGGATGCCGAGCTTCATGCAGGTCTTGCAGTTCGTCGCGAATCTCTGGAAGGAGAAGAGGGCTGAGGTGTCAGCCAACGCGGGTGAGGTGTCAAGGGTTCTCCATGCGAGCGGAAAGGGGGCGGCAGAGCCCGCGAGGGATGCGCTGGACGAGTGTTACGCGGGCCTGATGTCCACCTTCGACTCCGCCCGCGGAGGGTTCGGCACTGACCCGAAGTTCCCGCTGCCGGTCACTCTGGGGTTCCTCATGCGGTACCACTTCAGGACCGGGAAGGAGCTGGCTAAGGCCAGCGCGTTGAAGACGCTGGACGGGATGATGGCCGGGGGTATAAGGGACCACCTCGGGGGCGGGTTCCACCGCTACTCCACCGACAGGGAGTGGCTGGTGCCTCACTTCGAGAAGATGCTCTACGACAACGCGCTCTTGGCTAGGACGTACGCCGAGGCGCATCAGCTCACCGGGAAAGCCGAGTACGCGGACGTCGCCCGGGAAGCTCTAGGGTGGATCGTGGGCGAAATGAAGGGCTCAGAAGGAGGATTCTACTCCGCCCAGGACGCGGACACGACCGAAGGAGAGGGGGCTTACTACAGCTGGACCCCGCAGGAGATCATCGAATGCGTCGGTGCGGAAGATGGCGAGGCGTTCAGCAAGGTGTATGGAGTGACCAAGACAGGCAACTTCGAAGGGCGGAGTTTGCTCCACCTCGAATTCGGGAGGGCGCATTCGAAGGACGAGCAGGCAGCCGCAGCCAGGGTCAGGCGGGCGCTGTATGCCAGGAGGCTCGAGAGGCCTAGGCCGAAGACAGACACGAAGGTCTTGACGTCATGGAACGGGCTCGCCATATCCGCGCTCGCGTTCACCGGTAGGGTGCTCCGCGACGACGCGCTCGTGGCGGAAGCGTCCGGGGCTGCAGACTTCGTCCTGAGGAAACTGCACGATGACGGAAGGCTGTTCCGCAGGTACGCCGACGGCGAAGCTGCGCTGCCTGGGACGCTAGAAGACTACGCATTCTTCATAATGGGGATGTTGGACCTGTTCGAGGCTACCGGGGACCCGGATAGGCTCCAGGACTCTCTCAGGCTGGCGGACGCCATGCTGGAGTTCGAGGACGGCGAGTCCGGCGGATTTTACATGGCGCTTGAGCAGCAGCCTGCGAGAGTGAAGGAGAGCTATGACGGCCCCGCCCCGTCAGGGAATTCGGTGGCAGCCTTGGACCTCGCGCGCCTCGGCGCGCTGACGGGGAGGGACCCGCTGAGGAAAGCCGCGGAGAGGACGCTGAAGGCGTTCGGGAAGGAACTGAGCGAAAACCCGACCGGCCACACATGCATGCTCGCGGCACTTGACCTGCTCACGAACGGGTCGAGGGAGGTCGTGTTGGCTGCCAGCCGGTTCTCCGAAGCCAAGCCCTTCGTCGAAGCTGTCTATGGGACGTACTCACCCGACAGGGTCCTCGTGATCGGGACGGAAACAAACTGGCCGACGCTCTCGAAGGTCGTCCCCCTGCTCGAGGGTAGGAGGCCCGGAGCCGGACCCATGGCCTACGTCTGCGTGAACAGCACGTGCAATCTCCCCGCCAAGAGCGCGGCGGAACTCGCGTCCCAACTGAGAGCGGGTTAGACCTTTTATCGGCCTTCAGATGACGGGAACGAGATGGCAGGGACCTGGGAGATAAGAGGGCTCTTCGGGAACGAGTATGCCATGGAGCAGGCGATTGAGGCGCTCAGGAAGCAGACAGGGGTTGCGTGGACCGTCCTCGACAGGCGGAACCTTTCGGTGAAACTGGCCAGGAGGGACAGGGACGCCGAGGAGATGGTCAGGAGGACCTTCGAGATGTACCACGGGTACACCGAACATGAGGGCCCTCTAGGTGAGTACGACCGCCTGAGGCAAAAGGAGCGTGAAATGAAGTTGAAAAGGGAAGAAGCAAAGCACCGCCGCGCGTCCAAGGGCTGAAGCCAGGTCAGGCATAACCTGGATAAGACGACGGGTAGGCCGCGATGAGCGCGAGGTTGAGCTCCAGGACGTTCACATAGGGGGTCCCTGTGACCCAAAGGGTCCAATGCTCGTGGGACATCACCAGGGCGACGAGGCTCGACCCGGCTATGCCGGTGGTGTTGGATATCCTCGGGACCTGGGAGAGCGCTTCCGCGACTGTGATATCGGGGTCCACGCCTGAAGCCGACGCCGTGAGTGGGTTGGTCTCGTTCCTCCCATGGAAGAACGCCGGCAAGGTGAAGCCGTTGTCGATGTAATACGAGCCGACAGCCCTCCCTCCCAGCTGGGCCTGGCTCCCGTCTGCCTGGTATGGCAGCGCGGCTTGCGCGACGCCGGTTATCAGCAGCGGATAGGCGAGGCCACATACTAGCATCGAGAGGATGGAGAGCGCGATCACTGGCCTGTACTTCCTCCACCTCGAACTCCTTGTGCTCATGCCCTCCCCCTACAGGACCCCCAGGAGCATGTCGATGAGTTTTATGCCGACGAAGGGGACGACCACCCCACCCACGCCGTAGATTAGTACGTTCCTGAGGAAGAGCGACATGGTGCTGGAGGGCTTGAATGTAACCCCGCGCATCGCCAGCGGTATGAGCAAGGGGATCACTATGGCGTTGAAGACGAGGGCAGAGAGGACGGCTGTCTGAAGGCCCAGTCCCAGTACGTTGAGCGACCTGAGAGCAGGGAATGCCGTGGCGAACATGACCGGGAGGATGGCGAAGTACTTCGCGACGTCGTTGGAGATGCTGAAGGCTGTCACCGCCCCTCTCGTCATCAGAAGTTGCTTGCCGAGCAGGACAACGTCGATAACCTTCGCCGGGTTCGATTCGAGGTCCACCATGTTGGCAGCCTCCTTGGCGGCCTCGGTCCCTGAGTTCATGGCCAGGCCGACGTCGGCCGCCGCGAGGGCTGGGGCGTCGTTGGTCCCGTCGCCTATCATGGCTACGACGTGGTTCTGCGACTGCTCCTTCAGTACGATGCTGTACTTGTCTTCTGGTTTCACCTTCGCCACGAACTCTTCTATCCCCACCTCTGAGGCTATGCTCCTGGCGGTGAGGGGCTGGTCCCCGGTTATCATCACAGGCCTGATACCCATGGCTTTGACGGCTTCTATCTTCTCCCTGGTCCCTGGTTTCAGGACGTCTTTCAGCCTGACCAGCCCTATCACTTCGTGGTCTTTGGCGACGGCCATCGGGGTGTCACCTTCTGAGGCGACCGTGTCTACCAGCTCCTGGAATCCTTTCGGGACAACGAATCCAGACCTCAGGAAGGAGTCTGGAGCCCCCTTCACTATCTCCGTCTCTTCCCCTGAGAGGTGCATCCCCTGCTCGCTGGAATCTTCTAGGAAGAACTTTCTCCTGACCCTCTGGATGCTCCCTTTGGGGAGGACGAAACTGGAGCCGAAGTGGAGCTTGACTCCGCTCGTCCTGGTCTGGGCTGAGAAGTCGTAGACCTCGGACAGGGACAAGGCATTAAGCTCCCTTGGGACGAAACCCTTCTCATGGGCGAGCCTGATGATGCTCCTCCCTTCCGGGGTGTCGTCGAACCACGACGAGAGGAACGCCGCCTCCCCAACTTCCTTCTCCGTCCTGGCCCCCAGAGGTATCATCTCGACCGCCTGCCTGTTGCCGACTGTGATGGTCCCGGTCTTGTCCAGGAGTATGGCGTCGGTGTCCCCGGCCGTTTCTATGGCCTTTCCGGACTTCGCGACCACCTTCCTTTCGTAGAGCCGGCTTATGCCTGAGAGGCCGATGGCCGGGAGCAGGGCGCCGATGGTGGTGGGGAGGAGGCAGACATACAGGGCAATCAGGACTGAAAGGTCTACCCTGAGCCCCAGGGCGACGGAGAGCCCGAGGATCGAGGCTACGATTATGGTGAAGACGGCGGACAGGCCGAAGATGACCATGGTGATCGCCACTTCGTTGGGGGTCTTGGGGCGCTTGGAGGACTCGACCAGGCGGACCATCTGGTCGAGGTAGCTTTCGCCCGGGTTCACGGCCACCCTGGCGGTCATGGTGTCACTTGCTACCTTCGAGCCCCCGATCAGGCTGTCGCCGGGGGCCTTCCGGACGGGCGCGGACTCGCCTGTGACAAGGGACTCGTCCAGCATGGCTATCCCTTCCAGGACCTCCGCGTCCACGGGGACGACGTCGCCCTTCTCCAGCAGGATCAAGTCCCCCTTCTGGAGCATGGTAGACCTGGTGCGGACGATCTCCCGCTCCCAGCCCTCGGTGACGACCTTCTTTGCCGGGACCTCGGTCTCCAATTGTTTCAGGGCATTCGCGGTGTTCTTCGCCTGCTGTTCAGCCAGCGAGTCAGAGAGGGTGCTGAACCAGACGGTGACGACAAGGATAGCGGCTACCTCGACGTAGAACCCCCTGTCGCCAGGGCTTGCGAATGGGACGAAGGCGTGGGGGAATGCAGCCATGGCTGCGACGACGAAGAAAGCCAGCTCCACAATCAGCATCACGGGGTTTGAGAGGAGAGAAGCGGGGCTCAGCCTGACGACAGACTCCGTCAGTGTCTTGGCCGTCAGCGCAGATGGGCGGCGTGACACCCTCGCCCTGCCAAGCACCCTGTCGAGGCCGGGGACGTGCCTAGCCAACGAAATTCACCAACCCCTGGAAATAGGCAAGCAGCGGGCCCAGTATGAGGAATGGCAAGAA
>JAFLZV010000006.1 GCA_029785375.1 Nitrososphaerota archaeon
CGCAGAGTCTGTTCAGAAGATCTACTCCGAGATATGTGCCCTAGACATGATATACAGCGTCGCTCGGATGAAGAATGGCTACTACGACCAGAGGCTGGTCCTCAAGGGCGGCATGTCTGTCAGAAACCATGTGCCCCTGCTGGATCACAGGTTCTCCTTTGACGCCGACTACGACCCCAACTCCATGGCTGGCTACAGCTTCGGGGACGTCGACGAGATTAGGACAGACCTGACGAGGTATGCCGGTCTGAGAAGATGCGACGTCCGGGTCGACCTGGCGAAGAACGACGACCGGCTGCTGTTCCTTGAACTGAATTATAGAGACGTCCTCCGTCGCGTCGGCTACACGATTGAAGAGAGGCCGAAGATTGAGCTGTGCAAGAGATGCAGGATATTCCAGGCACCTGAAGAGAACGAGATGGCCACGATCATGAACCTGAGGTTGCTTGGGCTGGAACCGCTCATCATCAAACATGTTGGCCTGGAAGAGCAGCTGGCATCGAAGCTCTTCATAATAGGCGATTTGAGGCGCGGGAAGAGGAACCACTTCGACGCCTACGACGCGCTTCGAATCACCGAGAGCAACCGCGGCCTCGACTGGAAGCTGGTCAGAAACCTGTTCGCCCAGCGGGCAGAGAAACACGCTGTAAGGGGCCACGTCCTGAAGACCAAGGAACACATCCGTGAGTGCCGGAGGCAACTCGACACCATGAAGCTGAACGCCAACAAGAAGAGCGGGCTTGCTCGCCTTGTCTTCAAGAGAGATTTTGATTACGACGCCATGATCGAAAGGGTGAAGGCACTTTACGACAACGTATGACCCTCTACTTCACTCTCCGGAACCCCCCACGCCTAGGACTATCATAGACTCCGGGTCTATCTTTGTTAAAAGCCCAGCCCTCGATTTACGGGCATGGGCCTGCTCAGGGATCTCTCTAGGCTCCTCTCCAGCAACCAAGAGAAGCAGTACGGCACCCCTTCCAAAACGATGCATGGTGAGGACGTCAGGAGCAGGTCCGAGCAGAGGATTGCTGATTACTTCGCCCAAAACGGAATCCGCTACCTCTACGAATGGGGCGCCCAAACCGACGCATTGATCTTCAAGCGTACATTTGCCCACCCCGACTTCTTCCTTCCAGATTACAAAATCTACGTGGAGTTTTGGGGGCTGGCGAAGGTCAGCAAGAAATACAGGCGCACAATGAGGTTCAAGATGAGAGAGTATCGCAAGAACAAGATTAGGTACATCAGCCTTTACCCTGATAACCTCGACAACTTGGACTGGATTTTCAGGACCAGGTTTCGAGAACTCGTCGGGTTCGACTTGCCGGCAAAACCGCATCCTGTTCCTGGGAAAGCTCGGTACTGCGCCAGGTGTGGGACACCGGTCGCACCACCTGGTAACTTCTGCAGCAGATGCGGCAGCACCATCGATACATCTCCGCGCCCAGGTTCCCCCTAGGAGCCGCTTATCGCCGGTCCACCATGGCCCAACTTGGGATAAGGTATTCTCTACGGGGGCACAATGAACCTTGCACTGGTTTTCGCATCTGTGAGAGGAGTCTTAACGTGGTCTCTTCGATAGCGGGTCTCCCAACTCTTACAGGACCATAACTATCCGCCGACATCGACGAGCATTACGCATCGCTCAATGACCTTCTATGTTTCTTCCAGGAACCCCAGAAGCTCGTCGAGCTAACCAAGTCTACCGGGCACCGATTCCGTAAAGGCGTAGCGTCTGCCTGAGGCGAGCCTCATCCACAATGGACAGACGCCGTCACCGCGGCGTTGTTCTTCGACTGTTTCGCGGCGTACTCCGCGACGTCGAGCGTCTCCTCTGCCTTCTGCAGGTAGTTCATGTATAGGCTCCTATTGACGGGCTTGGACATCTCCTATCTTCCTCAGGTCTTTGCCCCGGACCATCCTGTAGGACTCGAGGATTGACCTGCCCAAATCCTTGTTCTTCTTTCTGGCGAACGTGGCTTCGTCCATGATCAAGGGGGACAACCCAAATCCGAACTTCGAAACCGTTTCGGCAGAAGCGTCCACAACGCGCTCGCTGGCGAGCTCTCTGTCACCCGCCACGATGAATATGTCGACGTCGCTCTGCTTCCCCTCGAGTCCCTTCGCGGCGCTCCCGAAGACGGCCACCGATCTAATCGACTTGTCGTCAAAGAACGGCTTGATCGTGGACAAGATCGCACCGAGGGTGTCTTCCTCGGCTTTGATTGCGGGCCAGACTATCGAGTTCAGCACGTAGCTCTCCTCGTTCAGGATGACCTGCTGGGCCCTCCCAACAGGTTGGAGCCTCACGACCCCTCTCTTTTCCAGGGTCCTGGCCACAAGGGCGACTTCGGGGTGCGACAGGCCAGCCGTCCTCGCCAAGTCCCTTATGGTGAACACCTTCCCCCTGTAGCGGACCAAAGTCTTGAGCACCTTGATGCTGGCCTTACTGCCCAGGACCTCGGTCAGGTAGTCGTGGAGGGACACAATTTCTCAGGTCGGGGGTACTGGTAGAAAAACATTCCATATGGTAGGTAATACTGCCATAACGGGCGATTTGAGCACGCATAGGCGTGCCGCGGGTCCTCTTTCGCTAGTGCCGACGGCCAAGTCATGGCCTACGTAACGTACTTCCGTCTTCCCTGAGACGAACATTCCCCATCTGCGGGTCGTACTCCCTCTGGAACTCGTCAGGGTTGCTCACGGTCCGCATCGCCGCAAAGGCTGAGATTCGGGCATTGGGAAACGCATCCGCGAGCCGATTCGCAGCACCAAGCAGCGTCGCGCCACGAGTGATTATGTCGTCAATCAGCAGAACGCTTTCGGGTTCTGACAGACGACCTTGGACTTCCAACGTTTCGTAGTGTCTTCGTGCGGTTGGCCTCAGTCTCGCTGGACTTTGCGCTGCCTTGGGAACAGCCTGGGTGCGAACCAGGCACGAGACTACTTGGCCTAGTCCCTGATCGGCAAGGGCCGCCGCAAGCCTCTGTGGGACCCAAAGGGTTCCAGCTCTCATCAACGAACTGCTCGGAACGGGGACGAGGACCGGGGTGGGCTGGAAAAGGGTGGCAAAAGGCATGGAGTTGATGTTCTGTCGCACCTGTTGCGCCACCCAATGCGACATCAGGACAGGGGGCGGTTGCAGGAAGCTATCGGTCTTGAGGAGGGTCATCACTCCTTGAGAGTGGAGGTCCTTTGGCGTTCCACCGTTCGGGGAGTACGAGAGGAGGGAACCGTACTGGAGCTCAGACAGGCGTAGGCTCATTTCTCATTGAGCCACACTGACAATCCTCTCGCGAGGCGGTAGGAACCCTAGGATATCCTTGGGATCTTCGAGCGCGACAGCTCCATACTCCATCATCTTCTTCGGCCAACTCAGAGACCGCTTCTCCAGGACCAATTTCCAGATGTAGAGAGGCCGCCCGAGCCTCAGAGCCTCCCACCCCTGCGCCAGAGAACCGCTCGTCTCCCCTGCCTCGACGATGATCGAAGCGTTGCAGACGAGAGCCATCGTCCTATCCCTAATAACGAAGTCCCTAGGCTGGGTCGGATGTCCGTTCAGGAATTGGGAGACCGCGCAATACTCCCGCATGATTTTGTCCTGAAGTTCGAAGTTCTTCGCCGGGTAGACGCGATTCAACGGGGTCCCAAGGACCGCGACGGTGTATCCATTCTCCTCAATGGTCGCTCTGTGGGCTGCCGTGTCAATCCCCTCGGCAAGCCCACTGACCACCACAACCTGGTTTCGTGCAAGGATCCGCGCTATCTGGGTTGCAGCCTCCAGCCCGGCGCCAGAGGCCTTTCGGGACCCCACGACCGCAACACGGGGCCTGGGCAACGGGGTTTGCACGACCCCAGCCACATAGAGCCGCGGGGGCGCGTATCGCGCCTCGACATCGTTTAGCGGGCCTAGAAGCTCTTCGGGAGTAAGAGTGGAGATGCTCTTTCCTTTGATAATCTCCATCGGTTGCAAGGTTGTGACTTTGCCATTAATAGGTTTGAAGCATGAGAGGAGTGTGAAAGTGCTCCGTAGGCGCTCAAGAGCCGGCGCAAGCTTACCGCCAAACTACCTGCCTCTGATGCCGTATAGGCGCAGGGCCTTCCTGACATGCGGCTCATCCATCTTGGCAGGGATGACTCCACCGCCACTCATGGCTGCCACGGCGCGCTCGCTCTCCCTGGACGGTGCTACTTTGATCAGGGCAACCAGGGCCCCGAGAAGCTTTTCGGCGAAACCGTACTTCTGGGAGAGAAAGACAAGGAGGGAGTAGTCTACCTTGTTCTTCGCAAGGAGCACGGGGACAGCTGCAATCCGTCTCTTGTCCTCGCCCAGGAGTACTGAAGAGATGATATATTCTACTGAAAAATCCTGCCCCCCGTCTGCTTCTGACCCGAACTCCTTGTACCCCAACTTCGCAAAGTTATGGACCAGATCCTTCTCGCTTATCTTGGAAGGGTTGGTCCTGTCGAGGTCGAACCTGATACGAACTCCTTGAACCACTGCGTTCCGGATCAGCCTCCAGAACTCTTGAGGCATGTGGAGAACCACCATGTCCGGGATCATCTCCTTGAACGGGTTCCTCTCAGGGGATCTCAGCCGCTCGATCAGCTCGCTGCCGGCCACTACGAGTGGTTCCACCCTCACATTGAGCCGTGTCCCTATCTCATGGGTGACTTTCTGCGCCTTCGATTCCTGGGCCGTTTCCTTCTCTTCCATGAGGACCAGCGGCTCCGCCCTATTCAGCTTCGCGTTGCGCTCAGGGTCGAGGAGGAGGATCGACCCGACGGAGGCCAAGTCCCCGAGCTCCCTTTCCAGACTCTCGAACAGTCCCCAGGTATCGGGCCACTTCCGCAGGAACTCCCGCTTCTTCTGGAGTTCCATCTCGGTCAGGGTGTCAAGGAGGAGATAGTTCGCGAAGTTGAGGGCGGGGATGGACGCCTTCCCTTGCTTCTCCATCGTAACGATGCCTTCTTTCTCGAGCGATGCTAGTGCGCGGTAGATGTTAGGGTAATAGGCGGGACCAGACTCTTCCATCTCTGAAGTTAGCTGGCGGATAGAGACTGGATTACTCACCCTCCTCGACATGGCGTCCAGGATTCTGAACTCGGTGCCGTTCAATTCCTTCGAGAGGTCACCCTCGGGGTCCTATATTAAGATAGCAAAGATGCTATAATATAATAGCAAAATGACTATAACAAGGGCGATTTGAACACGCTTAGGCGTGCCGCGGGTCGGATTTGAGCCGACGACACTCCGGTCTTCAGCCGGATGCTGATGAGCTATGAGGTCTCCCTAGCCTTCAAGCAGGAATCAGGCTGAGCTACCGCGGCACGACACATGCGCCGCCAGCGGAGAGACTTAAGACTTTGCGCCGTAACCTAGGTTTCATCGTTCTTGGATTAAACCGTGCCACAGGCTAACCGATTCTTGTCCCATTCGTTGAAGATCACCAGGGGCGACCACAGACATATGACGCGGCATTCAGGTCAGGTCGCAACCCTCACCACCCTCGGTTCCATTATCTGCTCTTGCGGCGCCGAGAACTCGCACAGGGCTTCTTTTCAGAAAACTGGATCCAGCTAGTGCAGCCGCGGGTTCCCGTCAGAAGTCGGGATCCTTCTGGGTATGCTCTAGCTACGGGGCTCAGGAAGAGCTTCAATTGTCGGTGCCGCGGCAATAAAAATCCAGCAAGCGCCACATAAGCTTCTATGATTTCCCCCCGAAACCAAAAGGGGGTTGAAGCTTCCGAAGAAGGTCATCCTCCTTGACGTGACGCTCCACGACGGTGAGCAGCAAACGAGGATGATCTTCAGGCGGGAGGACAAGCTGAAGATTGCCCGGGCCCCGGACTAGGCCGGAGTAAAGACGATCGAAGCTGGCCCCCTCTGTATCCCCATCTGACAAGTAGGCCGTGAAGGGGATCGCCCATCTGAAGCTCGACGCCAAAGTAAGTCTACGCCTTTGCCCGCAGCATGAAGACGGACATCGACAGCGCCCTCGACGTCGACGTAGACGGGGTCGTCATGGAGATGCCGTCGAGCGACCACTTGGTGAAGTACGGGTACAGCTGGAAGGCGGAGAAGGGCGTCGACCTCTCCGTCGAGGTGACGAATTACGCCCATGACCTGGGGGTCTCGCAGGGTGATAAAGCCCAGGGCTGTTGCGATGAGGAACCAATCCACGATTTCCAAGCTACCGCCCGCCGCGGCCATAATCGGGGTTGCCGTCCTCGGGCGGCACTCCCTCGGCGGGACGATGGGGGACAGGATGCTCGCCCCAGCCCCAGGGGGTCTTTCCTGCCTCCACCTCGCGCTCCCTGCTGGCATGGGCGGGAACCCAGCTGGCGCTCCCGGTCTCAATAACACAGCGCTTGATTGGAGACATGCTGGGGGCCGCATTCACCAGGAACGTGACAATAGTGAACACGGAGCTCGTCGCAGAAACTATCTCACTCTGTGTTGTAGCATCATTGGTCGCCCTGGCGGCCGCCTTCCTCCCCACGCTGGCGCCGTAGCCATTCAAAGGCCAACCCATAAATGAGGTGAAACGAGGTGGCCTGCTCAATAGCTGTCATGTTCTGCGCAAAGTGCGGGAAAGAGCTGCCTGATGGAGCTACCTTCTGCCCATCATGCGGGGCCGCGGTCCAGACTGGGACGGGAGATGCCCACACGAGCGGAATCGACGCTCTGACCAGAGATCATAACGCGCAGGAGTACTGGGTGGAACGGCTGATTGCGCTGATCATCGACTACGTCATCGTCTATGTGGTTCTCGGCATCGCCACTGCGATCGTCGCCATCCCGGCCCTCCTCACCGGCGGTGCCGCATTCTTCGGGGTCGTGTTCGGGGGCTTTGCCCTCCTCTGGGGGGTCATCTTCGTCTTCTATAACGCCGTTATGGAAGTGTCCTCCGGCGCAAGCATCGGGAAGAAGCTCTTCAAGTTGAAAGTAGCCTCCAGGCGCGGCTCGAACCCCACCTTTGCGGAGGCTTTTGTCAGGAACCTGAGCAAGATTTACTGGCTCCTCCTGCTCCTCGATGTGATAGTGGGCTTGGCCATCTCGCACGGGTACCAGCAGAAGTACAGCGACCACTACATGGGTACTAAAGTGGTCCACGCGTAGGCGCTTCGCATCCCCCGTTGCTTGGAGAACTATTTTATCGAGCCATTCCGGCACTCCAGAACCTGAATTGAGCGACTATGGCACCAAAGCCGTGGTGGTCACCTTCCCGGACGAGTTCGCCAGGCGTGAGATAGTCGAGCTTGCGAAGGCAGGAGGGTATGACGTCAAACAGGTGGTGACATACAGAGACCTAGGCCGTTCCAAGTACGGAGTTGGCTCAGGCAAAGCTCAGGAGCTTGAGGGGCTGGTCGCAGACACCGAGTCAGACACGATAATCATTGACGAGAGCACGACGTCCTCCCAGGCGAACAACCTCTCGCGTCTCACCCACGCCCGCGTGGTCGACAGGGAGAGACTCATCCTTAACATCTTCGCCAAACGCGCCGCCACGACCGAGGCCAAACTCCAGGTACAGCTCGCCGAGCTGCGCTACGAGCTTCCCAGGGCGAGGGACGCGGTCCGACACTCGGTCAGGGGAGAGCAGGCGGGGTTCTCCGGCATGGGGGAGTATGCGGTCGATGTGAAGTTCCGGGCGCTCAAGAGACAGATGACTTTCATCAAGAGCAAGCTCGACAAAACGAAGACAGTCAGGGCGCTCCACACGTCGGAGAGGCGGAAGCTGGGGGTGCCGTTCGTGTCGCTCGCGGGTTATACCAGCAGCGGGAAGACCACCCTCTTCAACAGGCTCACGACCGAGTCGAAGGACATGTCCCCCGACCTCTTCACCACCCTTTCGACCACCACGCGCATGATCACCTTCCATAACTCCAAACGGAAGGTCCTCCTCTCCGACACCGTAGGCTTCATCTCGCGCCTGCCCACTTACCTCGTGGAGTCGTTCAGGTCGACCCTCGACGAGCTTCGTTATGCTGACCTTATCCTGCTGATGATTGACGTCAGCGAGCCGGCCGAGAGCATCGGGATCAAACTGGGGAGCTGCAGGGAGACGCTGAACGAGCTGGAAGTCGAACCCTCGAAACTCCTCGTAGTCCTGAACAAGGTTGACCTCTTGGACGCCAGGGCGAGGTCCAAGATCGAACTCGACCCGCTCTTCAAGGAGTATAACACCGTCAAAGTGTCGGCGGTCCGAGGGGATGGGATGCACCAGCTACGGACCAGGATCCTCGAAAGGACTGACCCAAGGAGGCTCGCCCGGGAGCCTGGGCTCACTGCCCCAGGGTGACCGTCCGAATCTCGCGCACATCTTTCCGATAGGCTCGTCCCTTCTTATCAGGTCCCAGCTCTTCCCCACACCCTTTGACCCGAGGCCAGTGAGGGAATTCGCGCGGCTGAGACTGATAGGAAGTCAGGCCTGCGACGGTTCAGCCGGCCAGATCAGGCGCCGAAGAGTTCAAATCGCCCCATGACGGTTCGGCCTCAGTTATTTTGAACTCCAGTCTTGTGTTTCGAGTCACCGGTGCCGCCCTCGGTATCCAGGTGGCGCTTGGAGGGCTTGTCTCATTCGGTTTCCTCGACGCCTCAGCGCACATAATCTGGGGGATAGTGGTAGGAATTCTCGCCATCGCGTCTCTCGTATATGTCGCCAGGATGTCACCGCGCCCCAAGAGGCTCTTCGGCCTCACTATAGGGATGGGAGTCGACATTCTCATCCAGGCTTTGATAGGATTCGCCGCCTTGGCTACGACTAGTGTCCCCACTCTAAGCAACGCCATCGCCTGGTTCCATCTCCTCAACGCCTTTGCGATCTTCGCCATGTTCATGGCGTTGAGCCTTGCCAAGCCAGGAGAGGTGCCGACTACTGTGGCCCCTTCGGCGAGACGCCCCTGATGCAGCCGTCCAATCCAGTAAGACACTGTCGCTGCCTTCGAACGTTACTCCGAGGGCGTCCGTGCGGCAATCATGCGATATCCAGTCCGACATGACGATGTTCTATCCAGGCTCCAGTTCCTGTTAAAGGTGGGGCGAAGTATCAATGCCCGACTCTCAATTTTGAGTCGAGCATGTGGTCAGGGATCTGTGCATGACTCCAACAGGCCGGGTGGCCCGGGGTTTCCATTGAAGCATGCCATGCGTCATCGGTTCTGTTGGACAACTCAACTTCAAATCGGATTGTTTATACACGTCCCCTCCTAACCGATTAGGCATGGATGGAGAGGATTCTACAGGGGATAATTTCCACAACGAAGAAACCGGGTCCAATCCATTGGACACAAAAATGAACAGGAGAAAATTTCTGAAGGCGAGTGCGATTTCCGCCGGGGTAGTCGGCTTAGGTGGAATCGCTTTGAGCGCGGGCAACAATAGCACCGTACTTGAGCCTCCGACTCAGACCGTGCCTAGTACGTCCAATGCGGATCCCTTCGCACTTCAGTCCATCACACTGAATATAAACGGACAGAGCTATCAAGTGGGGGTAGAGCCGAGAGACATGTTGAACAACGTGATTCGCGATTATCTCGGCCTGATAGGCACTAAGAGACCGTGCAACAGAGGAGAGTGCGGAGGTTGCACCGTGTTGATTGATGACGTCCCCCATATGTCGTGTACATACCCTGCTTATCGTGCGGTTGGGCACGCGATTCTCACGGTCGAAGGATATAACGTCGATCCGGTGCTTAACGCGGTACAGCAGGCTTGGGTGCAAGCCGACAGCGGGCAGTGCAGCGGCTGCCAGGAGGGTCAGGTCATGGCTGCTACCGCTCTTTTGAAGAGCAACCCGAATCCTAGCCTCGACGAGATAAAATTCGCTATGAGCGGAAACATCTGCAGGTGCGGCAACTATGCAGGCATCATCGCCGGCATTCAACTGGCCGCACAGAACCTTCAGGGAGGTAGCGCGTAATGAGCAGTAGCAGCAGCAGCCAGAGCAGCGGCGAAAACAATCTGAGTACCAATGCAAAGTTCGCCTTGGTAGGCAACCCAGCCGTAACGAGACGGGACCTATACGCCAAGATTACCGGCCAGCGGAAGTATACCCAGGACATCGTTCCCAGCGACATCGGGGCAAGTAGCATGTGGTACGCAGGCTTCCTCGTTGCGCCTCACCCTCACGCGATAGTGACAAGCATCGATACAAGTGAAGCCCAGAACGCAGGGTACGTGACTCTAGTCGAGTCAGATCTGCCAGTTGGCAGCCTGTTTTCTGGAGGAAGAGCCTATCCTCCTTTGGTCAGCGGCGAAGTGTTGTACGCTGGCCAGCCAGTGGCTGCCGTCGCTGCGCCTAGCGCCAACGAGGTAGTCGACGCACTGAGCAAAATCAAGGTCGAATACGAACTGCTCCCTTATGTCTTCGACGCCCAGGAAGCGCTTCAGGCCGATGCGCCTCAGCTCTGGCCGGGTGGAAACGTCCCTGGCGGCGGAATCTCTGAAAATCGCCAGGCCATATCCGCGGAGGTCAACGTAAGCTTAGGAGACGTTGCGACCGCACTGCAGAACTCAGACGTCGTCTACGAAGATACCTTTGTCACCACAGTACAGCAACACTTTGAAATCCTCCCGAGAGGGGCGATTGCATACTGGTCAGGTGGCCAACTCACCGTACACGCCACGACACAGTGGGCTTGGCTTGTCCAGATCATCTTGGCGAACTACTTCGCGATACCTCTCTCAGATGTAATCGTCACCACTTCGTTAGGCGGTTACGAGGATGGAGGGGCCCTCGGCAATGGCCTGGGGAACAAGACCAGCGGGGAGGAGTACGTCCTGGCTGCTGTCCTTGCCAAGAAGGTAGGCGCTCCAGTGAAGTTCATCCACACCAGGATGACGCATGCTCTCACCACGACGAATCGGTGGCCAATAACAGCCAAGATCAAGCTCGGAGCCATGAGCGACGGCACTCTGACGGCTATCGACGCAGTGTACTACTGCAATGTCGGCGGGCGAGGAGGCGCCCAGGGATCAGACGCAGTGAGCGATCTCTACAACACCTATGTCTGTCCCAACGTCAGTATCTCGAGCATACCAGTCAACACCAATAAATTCGCTCTAGGTGCCTTCATGAGGAGTGTGGGCGAAGAGCAAGGGCACTTCATAATGGAGTCGGCGATGGACGAGCTGGCACAAAAGCTCAACATGGACCCAACCGCATTCAGACTCAAGAACATGAGAACCAGCGCCAACGCAGTCGATCCAGTAGCAAAGAAGCCATACACCACCATCGCGCAGCCCCAATCGCTCCAGGCAGTCATGAGTGCCTCTAACTGGACCAGCAAATGGAAGGGCTGGGGCATCCCCACCTCTGTCAATGGCACTAAGCGGACAGGAATAGGAGTCAGCATTCAGAATGCAGCGAAGGGCGCACCAATCCCTCCGTCCACCTCGCAGGTGCAGGTAGACCCGGATGGGACGGTCACAGTCTACATTGGTCTGACCGACCATGGCGCGGGCGGAAACACGACCTTTCCGCTTATCGCCGCGGAGGCCCTCGGTCTTACCTCGATGGATAACGTCAAGCTGATCCAGTCTGATACGAGGTACACGACCAACTCCAGCGTCACAGCAGGAAGCCAGTCCACACACAATTCGCATTCTCTACTCTACGCCGTGGAGGATTTGAAGAGCCAGTGGTTCCCGACGGTAGCTCAGAGCTTGGGCGCGAGCGCAGACAACCTGGTCTTCGGAAACGACACCATCTATGACAAGACAAACCCGTCGAACAGCATTTCCTTCAAGAACGCGGCAGCCCTGCTCAAGAGTTCGGTGAAGGGCTTCGGGGTTTGGCAGATTCCCGAGGACGTGGCTTACAGATCAACCGGCGCCAGGATAGCCGAAGTGGAGGTAGACGTCGTGACTGGCGAAGTGCACGTAGTGAGTCACTCATTTGCACTGGGACTCGGCAGGACCATCTTCTACAAGGGTGCCATGCATCAAATGATGGGCGGCTCAGTGATGGGAGTCGGCTCGGCTTTCTACGAGGAAATCATCCCTGATCCAAGCCAGGATGTTACTCCAAAACCTGGCTATCCCACTTCCGGGAGTTTCCTCAACCCGAACTACCATGACTACGAGATTCCTACTATAATGGAGAACCCTGACACAGCGGACGCAATACCTGTGCAGAACATCGACCCAACCGGCCCATTTGGCGCTACAGGAATAGGAGAAAACACCATAATAGGCGCAGATGTCACCTACACCAACGCGTTGAGCAACGCTTTGGGAGGGTACAGATTCAAGAAAACCCCCGTCCGCATAGAGGACGTAGTCGCAGCGATACAGGCGATGAATGGCAATGCGGGTGCGGCGCCAAGTACGACGTCGTCGAGTACGACGTCCTAGAGAGTGAGAAGATGAGTAGCAACAACGAGGTACCAAAATTCGGCCTACTCGTGCCAAGCACAACAGAGCAGGCGGTCTCTCTCCTGACACAATATGGCGGTCAGGCGAAGATAATGTCGGGAGGCACGGACCTCCTCTACACGATGAAAAACGGGGTCAAGTACAAGACCCCCGAGTATGTGGTAGACATCTCAGGTCTCCCTCTGAACTACATAAACTACGATGCAACAGATGGGCTCAGAATCGGGGCAACAACCCCAATCGCATCCATCGCGTCTGACCCAAACATCGCCCAATACTATCCAGTTCTGAATCAGGCAGCGAACACAGTGGCTGCGCCCCAACTCCGTAACCAGGGAACCGCCGCTGGTGACGTAATCCAAGACACTTGGTGCTGGTACCTGAGGAACAACTATCCATGCTGGCAGAACGGCGGCAACGTCTGCTTCGGCGTGCTGGGCGACAACAGGTATTATCAGTCAATCTTCGGTGGCAGGCTCACATATGCTGTCAATCCAGGCGACACCCCAGTGGCGTACTTCGCCCTCAACGCTGATGTCGCGGTGCAGGGGCCTGGCGGAACCACCAACATGCCGATCAGCCAGCTCCTCCCAGGAGAGGCCATCGTGGACGGAAAGGTGAAGGAGAACTCGTTACAGCACAACGAGATGGTCACAGAGATTCACGTCCCACCGCCCCCCGCCAACTCCAAGAGTTCGTGGTACAAGGTACGCGCCAGGCAGTCGTTCGACTTCGCGCTCGCGAGCGCTGCGGTCGTTCTGACCTTCAATGGCAGCACGATTTCCCATGCCAGTTTGGTTTTAGGAGGCGTCGATGTCGCCCCGCACAGGGCGACGGCCGCAGAGTCCTATCTGGTCGGGCAGAGCCTCACACCCAGCACGATACAAGAAGCAGCGGTGAAAGCAGTCGAAGGAGCCGCCCCACTCACAACCGGCACAGGTAACTCGTTCAGAGTGTTCCTTACGCAGGGGGCCGTGACTAAGGCTTTGACTCTACTGAGCTAGATGCGCCCAATCCCGTCGGCTATAGCGGCCGGGTCGGAGCCCCCTCGGACGGCTGGCAATGGCTTAAGAGCCCACGGAGTGCGGGGTGCCGTGAGGAAGGCACACCCTGCCTTTTCGAGTTGAAAGGACTTGAGCTCTGGTCATCTTCAGGAAGGGAGCGAGTCGGAAGAGCTGACCCTCTCCCAGATTGCCGGGAAGTACAAGGACCGATGGGTTGCTATCGTAGTCACCGCTCGTGACGCCAACTCGCAACCCACGAAGGGCAAGATTGTGACCCAGGATGTCGACAGATACAGGCTGAGGCAAAGCTTGGCTAAGCACGACGAAGTCTGCATATTCTACACAGGTGAGACGCCTTATCCACTGCTCCTTTGACAGAAATCGAGTTGGGAAGGTTCCCTTCCGTCTTCGCCAGAGTGAAGGGAATCAACTCTAAGGTCAGGGAGTACAGGGCTCTGATAGATCCAGTGTACGAGTATTGTGTAATCCCAAAGGGAGATGCATATCTCTTCGGCCATTCGGAGGTGGCATTCCAACAGATGACCGTCGGTCCGCCCAACGCCCGGACCTTGATTACGGGGGGCGGTTTCAACAAGACTGTCGTTTTCGAGGTTGGGAGCGTGGAAATAGGCGGGCTCTTCTTTGAGCATGTGGAGTTCGCAGCAGTCGATCTTCCTCAGCAAGTCGGGTTTGAGGCTGTGATCGGCAAGAGCCTCTTGAAACACGCCTCTGTCACCCTAGACTGGGAGCACAAGCTGCTCAGGATTTCAAAGGCGAGCTAGATGTTCGGCAGCAAGAAGCTGACGTTCCCTGTCAAGGGTCCCATGCGGGTGGTGTGTCGTATAGAGGGGCAAAACAAGCATGCGAGGGAACTGACGGCATTCTTGGACTTCAACTCCACCCACTGCCTTATGTTCGCCCACGACGCCATTTACTTGGGATACTCTGACGTCGCCAACAGGGCCAGGGAGTGGAGGGGGCTCTTTCCCGAAAAGGCGCCCTATCTAATCTCCTTCAGGGGGGTGGAGCGTGCTATCCTGATTAGGCTGAAGCAGGTCTCATTGGGTCCTTTTGCGGTCGAAGACGTGACTGCGGTTTGTCTCGAGGCGGAGCCATCCCTGTTGCTGCCCTACGACGTTGTTCTCGGGAGGTCCTTCCTCGACAAGTTCAAGGTCACCTATGATGGGAAGGCAAAGTCTCTTTCCATCTCCTAGGCTCTTGTTTCTCAGACGACGTGCGGCGTCAGACGTCGCCAGGGCCCCACTCTTGCAGTCATGCTCCGGCGTGTCAGACAGGATGGCAGCGGGCCTGGCCCGAATGTTCAGGGAGAAGCTGGGCATCTTGAGGGCGTTCGACTACAAGGCCATAGAGAGGTCGAGGCCACCCCGGGCCCGGTCGCGGAACTGCTCAGGAGGTACCTACACAGCATCAGGAGGTCCGGGTACCTAGGCTACCTAAAGCCGGGCCTCGTGACGACGCTGCTCAGCTGTTAGTGTTACAAGGCCCTAGCTCAAAACGATTTAATATCGGCCTCTCCTAACGTATTAAGCTGGAATGAATTCAACAAGTGCTGTTCAGACCGCTGTTCAGATGCGTTGGACAAAAACAAGGCTGACGATTTCTGGTCTGTTCATCCTGGCGCTGGGGGTGTTCTACGAGGGGGTCGTGCTTCCTTCGACCTCCTTCGAAACCGCAGTATACAGATATCCGTTCTCCTTCGAGGCGGACATCTATCTTATTGCCGTTATTCTCATGGCGATTCACTACGTGGCAAGATTCTTCAAGCCAAGACAACTTGCAACCGAGCCGGCTAAAGTGACAAAGACCATTGGCCTGGAGATGGCACTGAAGGTGGCGTTCTTACTGGAGGTGGGCGGCTCGTATCTTACCGGTACAATGGTCGCGTCGCCAGAGATATTCACACCCCTCAGGTTCCTGACTGGTGCGACATTACCATTCGCTCTGAATCTCCACGCAACCTTCGCTTCGCTTCTCATAGCGACGGGGGTTGCGATAGTCGTCCTCGAGGTTGCGAGGATTGCAACGAAGAAGCTGACTGTGAAGCAGTGGCTCATTAGTGCCAGATTCGTAGAGGCGAAGGCGCTGTACTGGGTGTTGGCCATCATTGTCATATTCCAGGGGATACTGGGGCTCTACCTCCTAGGAACCATCTCGCCCATCGGCCCGTTCGGTCTGATCGGGCTCAACTCCTATGCCTTCGAGGCCCTGGTTCGAAGTCTCCATGGGCCGACTGCGGCCGTGCTGATATCCCTGTTCTATGGGATGGTCTACCTGAGAATCAGGCCGGACTACAGCATAAGGTAAGGCCTGTTCTGCTAGGACGCAGTTAACTGGTGCGGAGACCTTCCTCCGAAGGCATCGGCGCACGCAGATGTGGCATGTTGCCCGCGAGGTGCCTGGGGCAGACCGCCGGGGGATGCTCCGCGACGGGTAGGCGTGATGCAGCTGAGCAACGTTTTTGTGCACCGCCTGAAGGTTTCACATAGATGACATCAGTAGAGCAGATGGCTGACCGGCTGATCGACGGCAAGGGCCGGACGGCGAAGAAGCTCAGAATCTCCGTGACGGACAGGTGCAACTTTGCCTGTCTCTTCTGCATGCCAGACAAAGGCAAGGTGAAGTGGCTGCCAGAAGCAGACCAACTGACGTTCGACGAAATCGAAAGGTCAGCACGAGTGCTCTCGGTGCTCGGGATAGACGGGATCAGGATAACCGGCGGGGAGCCGCTGCTGAGGAGGAACCTGGAGGCGTTGGTGGCCAGGCTCTCCAGGCTCGACGCGGTCGAGACGCTGGACATGACGACCAACGGCTGGTTCCTCAAACAGAAGGCCCGGCTGCTCAAGGACTCGGGCCTGCGTGGCGTGACCGTCAGCCTCCACAGCCTGAAGAGGGGTCGGTTCAGCAAGATATCAGGGATGGACGCCCTCCCCCGGGTCCTTGAGGGCATAGACGAGGCTGTCCGGGTAGGCCTAGACCCCGTCAAGGTCAACTCGGTCGCGATCAAGGGGTACAACGACGATGAGGTCGTAGACCTGGTGGACTACACCCACTCCAGGGGGCTATCGATAAGGTTCATCGAGTTCATGCCTCTGGACGGCCTGGGGATATGGTCCCCTGACGCGATCATGCCGGGCAAGGATATTATCTCGATCCTGAAGCGCTCCTACGACCTCCGCCCCATCGGACGGGAAAAGGGGAAGACTGCCTCGCTCTGGTCCTTCGGCAACGACGGGGAGAAGCTCGGGCTGATAACGCCCATGAGCGACCCGTTTTGCGACGACTGCGACAGGATCAGGCTCACTTCGGACGGGAAGATGCTCTCCTGTCTCTTCGACACCCAATACTACGACCTCAAGCCCCTGCTCAGAGGGGGGAGGTCGGACGCCGAACTGGCTAAGTTCATGAAGGATGTCGTGAGCAAGAAGCCGGAAGGCGTGGGGCACATGCCCTGGATCAAGGACGGGTGGGCGAAGCCGAGGAACATGAACGCCATAGGAGGATAGGCGAGAATGGGGTCAGTGACAGTACTTTACTTCGCCGGGGCGCGAGACGCCGTAGGCAAGAAGCGCGAGGTGGTCCGCCTCGACGGCCTGTCGACGGCAGGGGACTTCTTGGACCGCTTGCTCAGGGACTACCCTAGGCTTCGTCCCATGAAGGCGACAATCAGGCTTTCAGTCAACCAGGAGGTCGTCGACGCCTCTGCGCCGGTGGCCGACGGCGACGAAATAGGCGTGCTTCCGCCGGTGGCGGGTGGGTAGGCTGGCGCGCTCTGCGACGAGGGAAGTCACCGGGCGTGACATCGACCCCACGAAGATCATGGCCGAAGTCGCCGACAGGGATGCGGGGGGGACGGTGGTCTTCATCGGGACCGTCCGGAGGACGAGCGAGGTGGGGAACGTGGACGCGATGGAATACCAGGCCTATGCGAAGATGGCAGAGAAGGGACTAAGGCGGATAGAGGCCGAGGTGAGAGAGAAGTGGCCCGTAAGACAGGTGAGCATGGTCCACAGGGAAGGCCTCCTGAAGGTAGGCGAGGTCAGCGTCGTCGTGGCCGTCTCCTCGGAACACAGGGCGGAGGCCTTCGAAGCGTGCAGGTATGCCATCGACAGGATCAAGACGACGCTGCCACTCTGGAAGAGAGAAAAGATCAAGGGGAAGAATCGGTGGGTAGAGGGCTCACCGATCAAGAAGTAGCCCATCGGCCTCCCCGTTACCCTCGCCGACACGCCTTCTACTTTGGAAGGTACGGCTCGACGTACACCTGCATCTCCCCTCCGCAGTTCGTCTCTACGTGTATCTCGTCGTCTCCCTTGGCGCTGAAAGCGCTACCCACAAACTTCTCCGTGTCCTCCAGGAAGACGGTCACAGTCTTCGGCTGGCCGCTCGCCAAAGTCTGCTTCGCGGTGGCGGCAAGCGCCGACTCAGGGCACACACCCCCCAGCGACCCATAAAGCACGTCCCCGTCCTTCGAGATGACGGTCTTGAACCCAGGCTTGCCCAGAGACGAACCCACGGTCTTCACTACGGTCGCCACCGCGAAGGGCTGGCCCTTCTCGACCAGGTCGGCTACGACCTTGGCAAACTCGAACTGCTTCAACTCGCGTCTTCGCGTCCGCGGACTATTTATTTTTCGCTGACCCGGGCGACGTCGTGTCACGCCGTCCCTGTCTGGGCGGGCCGCCGCAGGAACGCAGAAGTAGTGCGCCGGGTCTCGGCCTTCGTTGCTCAGCGGCTTGATCCTTGCCGCCGGCCTGTCGAGGAGGATGGGCCGGCCGAAGCAGCAGATACTTCTTCGAGGGCGGCCGATGCTGGACTACGCCGTCAGCGCGTTCCTAGCCTCCAGGGTGGAGGAAGTACTGGTGGTGGTAAGGCCTGGCGCCCGGTGGCGGAGCCCCGCAGGGGCGAGGGTGGTGGTGAACTCCCATCCGTCGGCGGGGATGAGCTCGTCGCTGAGGGTCGGGCTGAGGAGCCTGGACCCCAGGTCCGGGGGGGTCCTGGTAGGTCTGGGGGACAAGCCGGCCCTGCATGCATCCACCATCGACGCCCTGATCCTTGCCCGTACCGAGTCACACGCTTCCATCGTGGTGCCGACCTTTCGCGGGGTCAGGGGGAACCCTGTCCTGTTCGACAGCGCTCTCTTCCCCCGACTGCTCAGGCTCAGAGGAGACCAGGGGGCGAAGGCGTTCTTACAGAGGAACGCAGCAATGGTCCTGGAGGTGGCTGTGGACGACCCGGGGGTGACCCTCGACGTGAACGTCCAGGCAGACGTCAGGAAGATGAGCCGGCTCCTGGCCCGGCTCCCCTTACGCCGAGTATGAGATGCCTGGGATGAGCATCGCCTCCACTTCCTGGCCCGCCTCCATCGAACGGACCTCCTCGGGCACCACGGTGACCGCCGTAGACCTGACCAGCAGCGACATCGACTCCGTCTCGGCCGAGAGAGGTTCCGCCTTCAGCCCACCCTCTCCCTCGGTCAGGTTCAAGTAGACCACCTTCGTGAAGTCTGAGAACTTCCGCCTCGCCTCCCAGCGCCTCGTCAATCTAGCTCTCGCCTTGATGGTCTCGTCTCCCACCATAGAGAGCTTCTGGATGACCGGCAGAGCGAAGAGGATGAAAGCGTTGAGGGCGCCCTGGATGGGTCCCGGCATCATCACAACCGGCTTCCTCCTCACGACCGCCACTCCGGTGACCCTCCCACGGTCCATCTTGATCCCATGATACAGCGCGCTCGGTTTCAGGCGCCTCACCACGTCGTCCACAAGATCGAACGGGCCCATGGACGTACCCCCGGTGGTCAGCACTAGGTCTGCCGAAGACACCCCCTTCCTGAGCTTCTCCAGTATCTCTTCCCTCTTGTCGCGCGCTATACCTAGGTCAATCACTTCGCACCCTGCTGCTTTGGCAACCATGGCGAAGAAGGGGCCGTGGCTGTTCCGCGTCTTTCTGCCCTCGAGGTCAGAGTCGGTGAGCTCGCTCCCTGTTGCCAGTATGGCAACCCTGGGCCTCTGATAGACCTCGATCTTCCTGATCCCGAGCGTGATGGCGAGGCCGACGTCCTGGGCCCTCAGCCGAGACCCTCTCCGTACCACTGTGCTCCCCTTCTGCACGTCCGCGCCGGTCGCGAAGCAGTGACTCCCCCGCTCTGCCGGGCGCGTGACTTCGAGGATGTCCCCTCTCACCGAGACCTCTTCCACCGGGACCACGGCATCCGTACCGTCCGGGGTGAATGAACCGGTGGCCACCCTCGCGGTTTCGCCGGGCCTGATCTTCGCTTTGGGCTGCTCCCCCAGAGCCACGTCATCAACCACCTTCAGAACGGCAGGGCTGGCCTGCGAGGCTCGTGTGGTGTCTGCGCTCCTGAGGGCAAAGCCGTCCATCCGAGAGATGGTGGAGGGAGGGACGTCGGACGGGGACCTCACGTCCTCGGCGCTGACCCTGCCGTAGGCTTCGCGCGCCCTCACCACATCAGTGCGCCTCGCGCCGGTCGTCAGCGCGAGGACGTCCTCGAGGGCCTGGCTGACATGGACGTAATCGGAGACAGGGGCCACCAAGGGAGCTTTCAGCCAGAAGCCTCTTTGGCGCGTCTTTAACCTTCGTGGAAGCCGTGCCTTGCAGTCAGCCCTGCCGCGCCCCGCTTACTGCTATAGTAGCGCCGACCCGGTGGCCACCCGACTCTAGCTCCGCAGGCGGAGGACGACCTTGTCCGAGCCGTCATCCTGCGGCGCTACCGTGACATCGAACTCCTTCCCGAAGAGGTCTGAAAGCATCTCCGCGGTCGTGACAGTCTTGAGCCTCCCACGCAGCACGGTGTTTTCGTTGACGAAGACCGGCTCAAGAAACTCGTCTATCGCCTCCCCGCCGTCAACCAGCAGCCACACCTCTGATGGGTTCAGCTCCTTCGCAATCTCCATGTAGCGCTCTCTGTCGGAACCAGTCATGGTCCCGGCAGTCTTCGTGTAGACGCTCTTGCCCGGGAGGCGCAGGACATGGTCGAACTCAGCCTTCTCGCGCTTTCCGGGGGGCGCACCGAGCTTCGCGCTGCCGGCTCCTTCGGCCAGGAATCTTCTGATGAGATACTGTTCCAGGCTGCTGTCCATGTCTTCTTTCCGCATCACCAGCGAGACCGTGCGCGGGCCTTCCACGTTGAGCTGGAGCCTCTCGAGCCACGGGAGCATCGGATAGAGGTCGCTCATCTTCTTGGTCGTCTCATCCGCCTGCTTGTTGTACCTGTCCAAGGCCGAAGTGAGGAGCTTGGTGGGCGACGAGAAGAGGCCAAACCCTATGGCCGAGACCGCAAGGTGAGGCAGGAACTTGACGAACATCTTCCTCCTGGACTCATCGACGTCTTCCTCCTCGGTCACAGTGGTCTTCGCAGGGGCAGGGCCGTATAAGGTAGTCGGGGTCCACGTTCGTTCCGACGCCCTCTCATGGCTCAAGGTCGCGTGCAGGGACCGCGGCGGGCCTGCCCGCGCGAACCGATACGGCCCCTCGCTAGTCCTGGTCTTCCGGCGCTTTTGGCTTCATCTTCCGCAGCGCCAGGGTCCTGGACATTATGGCGCCGCCGAAGTAGAGCGCTGTGAGAGTCAGCCCGATCGTGGTCTCTATGATTCCTCCTGTCGCCCCTGGGGAGATGAGCATGGCCATGATGAACGAGCCCACTATGGCGTACCTCCAGTTTCTCAGCCAGGTGTCATAGGACACCAATCCGACGTAGCTGACCGCTATCATGATTATCGGAATCTCGAAGGACAGCCCCAGGGCGATTATGTACGCAATCACAGTGGACACAAAGGTGCCGACGCCCAGGGTGGGCTCGACGCCGGTGGACAGCGTGAAAATGTACAGGAACTTGAATATCACGGGTAACACGATCTTGTAGGCGAACAAGCCGCCTGCCATGAAGAGCAGGGATGCGGGGATCAGGATCAGCTGTAGCAGCCGCTTCTCCCTTTGTTTGAGCGCAGGTCCAAGAAACGAGGCGGTCTCATAGAACCAGACCGGCGACGAGAAGATCGCCGCGAGTGCCATCGAAGTGTAGAGGATTGCGACGAAGGTGTCGAAGGCGCTCAGATTGATCAGAAGCATATGCGGGGGGAGCAGCTGTTGCCTGGCGTAATTGAAGAACTCAGTAGCGAAGCTCTGGAACAGATCTGGATACGGATAGAATATACCGAACGATCCGACGTCGACCCACACCGGCTTGAAGATGAAGAAGAGTATGAAGAACACGAAAAACGCCGCCAGCGAGATGAGAAACCTATGGATGAGCTCGGCTATGTGCCCAAGAATCGGCAGCTCATTCTGACTCACTTCAGCCGTCCCGATAGACAACCTCATCCGCTTTCGAGCACACCGGGAGATGGCCCTTAATTCCGTTTTCTAAAGGCTGTCTGTGCCGCTAAGCGCCCGCTTTCTCTTTGAGTTCCTTCAGTTCTTCTTCGAGCTGCGATATGCGTCTGCGGTCATACTCAGTGTCCTCGTTAACCTGTTTGTGTGCCTGTGGGGTCGCATCCTTCACAGACTGCTGGGACATGTTCTTGGCAGGTGCTGTAATGTCGGTCGAAGCCCGAATATCCGCAACTTCCTTCTCTATCTCTGCCTGGCCCTTCCTGAATTCGCCCATGGCTTTGCCCATGGAACGAGCCAACTCGGGAATCTTCTTTGCACCGCCAAAGAGAACGATAACTACGACAGCCAGTATTGCCCAATCGGTTATATTTCCGATCATTTTCGGCCTTTGATGGACAGAAGAAGTCGGTCCTATTTAACCATCGCGGGAGCGGAGCGTTGTTGAATAACTCCGAACCAGGCCAGATTTATGTCAAGTCGCACAGGAGTGGCTCGCCAGACAACCAGGTAGAATTATCATAGACACAGTAGTTATTCAACAAGCCTGGGAGCGGTCGTGTGCAGGACCGAAACTCAGATGCTCTCAAGCGAGAACCGGCTTCCGAATCTATGGACGGGCGGGGGCGTTCTACCGCTTCCTGGATCGTCTTCTGCTCTCGGTCCCGCCTCTTGCCTCATTCCTCGCCCTGGGCGGAGAAAGCGCCTTCGCTACCATGACCTCGGTCGCCTTTACTACCGCCTTCACCACGTCTCCTTCGCTTAGGCCAAGGTCCTCCACGGCATCCCTGGAGATTATCGACGTCAGGCGAACCGGTGAGACCGACGACATCCTCACCAGGCAGGTTACCTCCCCTCCTTCAATCTTGGTTACTTTTGCGTCGAAGGCGTTCCTTGCGCTGAGCTTGTAGCGTACGTTCCCTGCGGCTTCTCTGTCGTCCAGGGCGTAGGACAGATAGTCTTTGACCCTCTTGTACTCCCTCAGCAGCGCCTGGCCATCCTTCGTCAGCCGTGAGCTGCCGCCTTCCGGACCTCCGGTGCTGGACTCGAGAATCTTCTTCCTCGACCTCGCTTCGATTCTTCTTATCCTGTCCCAGGCGTTCCTGTAGGAGATCTCGACTTCGCGGGCCGCTCCGGTCAAGGAGCTCTTCTCGGCCAATGCCTGAAGGAGCATGGCGTCGGTCTCGTCCAGTATCGTCTCCTGGTCGCTCTGGAGGGACAGGTGCGGGACCGGCTCAACCCCGGTGTGGCGCGACACGGGACGGTCGACCCTGCTGCTTAACTTAAGTCTTGGCTTCGAAACCTATTTAACCCGTTATGCAGATGCCTGCATAACACCTTGTCCAAGGTCGAGAGGAGGCGCCACCCCACTGTGGTCGCCTTGCTGGTGGTTGTGCTCGTAGCGGTGGGGGTGGTGGCGTACACATACTACGAGAACTCGAAGAGCCAGTCACCGTTGCTGTCTTATTCTGCAGACGCCTATGCTGCAGAGACCACAGGTCTCCTGAACTCGTTCTCGAAGAGCACTGGAATCCCTGTGGCACCTGTAAAGTCAGGGGGCTCGTTCGCCGACGCCAGCCAGATCGCGTCAGGAACCCCAGACGACATCTTCGTCTCTGTCGCCCTGGCTGCCACGGGACCCGAGTACCTCAAGAGCGAGTCGCCGGGCTGGGCAGTGGGCTTCGTCTCCGACCAGCTCGTCCTGGCTTATTCCAACTCCTCCACGTCGAACGTGGTCTCGGAGGGCGTGAATGCGGCCCGGACCAATACCACTTCGGACTGGAATGCGTTCTTCACCTCGCTCGTCTCCGGAGATGTGAAGGTAGGGATCGCCGACCCGGTTTCTGATCCTGCGGGACTCAGAGGTTGGCTCGCCCTGGAGGCTGCCGGCTACCTCTACTCTGGAGGGAACACAAACGCGTACGCTTCCGCCTTGACCAAGGCGGGGGGGAACGTCTCTGGGACATCCGCAGCCGCCCTTGTCGCCCCGCTCCAGTCTGGGCAGATACAGTTCCTCTTCATCTACAAGTCCGCAGCCATCGCGGACCATCTTGGGTACGTCCAGCTGGAACCCCAGGTCAGCTTCGGGAATCCGTCGCTGGCAGCGTTCTACTCGAAGTTCTCTTTCCACGACTCCGCCGGGACCACTGTCGGTTCGGCCATAGTGCTCAGCATCACCGTCCCGCTGGACAGCTCGCAACAGGCATCGGCCCTCAAATTCGTCCGTTACGTAGTGACGAACGCACAAAGCCTCTCGTCCTACGGGCTGGTTCCGCTGGTCCCTGCCCAGCTTTACAGCAACGTTACCCCGCCTGGCCCCATCACCCAGATGGTCTCACAAGGACTCTTGAAGGACTCCGGTCCGCTGCCTTAGTCTGGGTCTGCGCATGAACTGGCTCAGGGCTATGTCCTTCGCCGTCGTCTTCCTCCTCCTGGTCCCTATCCTGGTCTTGCTCTACTATGGGCTGGGGCCGCTCCGCTCGCCCGCAGGCTTCGCCCCGCTCATCTTCCGCTCCATAGAGCTCTCCGTCGTCTCGTCCGCAGTGGCGGCGCTGATAGACTTCGGGCTCTTCACCCCCCTCGCCTATCACTTGGCGAGGTCTGGCGACACGTTCCTGGAGGCACTGGTGGACATACCGGTAGGGGTCCCCCACCCGATCATAGGGGTAGCGCTACTCATCCTGGACAGCCCGCTGACCCCCACCGGCCAGTTCCTGCTGCACCTGGGGGTCAACTTCTTCGACACCATCCTGGGACTCGTCATAGCCTTAGTCATCATGTCGGCGCCCATCTACGTGAAGTCCATACAGCCATACTTCGAGTCCAAGGACATCTCAGCCGAGCAGTTCGCCATGGGGATGGGCGCATCGAGGCTCCGGACGCTGGTTTCTGTAGTCCTGCCAGACTCAGCCGCGGGAGTGACAAGCGCCTCCTTGGTGGCGATGAGCAGGGCGCTGGGGGAGTTCGGCTCGATCTCGATAATCGCGTTTTACGTGCTGCAACATCCATTCTACGGCGTGAGTCCTGCTTCGGTCACGGTCTTCCAGCTCTTCAATGGGGCCGTACCCGGAGGCTTGGACGCGGCTGTGACCGCGTCGGCGATGATGATCCTGGTCTCACTGCCGGTCGCCGTCGCAGGGCACTTCTTCGGCAGGAGGGGCCGCAGCTGATAGAGGCAAACGTGAAGGCGAGGCTGGGTGAATTCCATCTGTCGGCCGACATCCGGTGCAGCGGGACCACGTGCCTGGCGGGGAAGAACGGGTCGGGGAAGACCTCTCTGTTGAATGCCCTGGCAGGACTTATCCCATCCGAGGGCACAGTCAGGGTGGACGGGAAAGACATCTCCAGGCTCCCAGTGGAACAAAAGGGAATAGTGATGGTGACGCCGTCGTCGTGCATTCCTCACCTCGACGTCGAAGCCCACCTCAGATGGGGGGCGAAGCTCAAGGGCAAGGTCCCGCCTCAGGAGGAGATTGCTAAGGTGAAGTCAGAGCTGGGCATAGACTTCACGGGACCAGTCAGGAGCCTCAGCCTCGGAATGAGAGGTCGGGTGTCACTTGCCACCGCCTTCTTCTCGGCACCCAAGGTCATCCTTGTGGATGAAGTCTTCTCCCTCCTCCACGACAAAGATGGGTTCGTCACTTCCTACAGAACGCTAGCATCGGGTGCCGGCATCGACTTGATCTTCACCAGCCAGAACGAAGAGGACGGACGGCTCGCAGAGCAGACCTACGTAATGCACGACGGGACTGCGACATACCGCTCCTGAAGTGTCCGCAGGTTAGTCCCAGGGACGGTCGATGCTACGGCCATGTCCCACCATGGCCGTCGAGCTCCAACTCGGCCTTCCGAACTACTTAACTCGCGGCTTTACCTCGCTCTCTTCACTTTCTTTACGACCCTGATCGACTCGATGGCGGTCCCGGGGTACTGGCCATCGGCATCCTTCTCGTAGGCTTTCGTCACGTCCCATATGTTGAGCAGGGCGGCCGACACGGCTGTCAGCGCCTCCATCTCGACGCCTGTCTTTTCGTGGGTTGCCACCTTCACAGTCACCTCCACCCAGCCGTCCCCGAGCCTGACCCTAGGCTGGACCTCCTCTATCTTCAGCGGGTGGCAGAGCGCCACCAGCTCAGGGGTCCTCTTGGACCCGGAGATCGCTGCCACCTCGGCCAGAGAGACGGCATCCCCCTTCTCCAGCTTCCTCTTCTTGATCAGCTCGATGGTGGACCGTTTGAGCTTGATCCGTCCCGCGGCGACCGCCTCCCGGTACACTACAGGCTTCTCTGATATGTCGACCTGATGGAAGGGCACGTCATTTCAGCCTGCGGCCGCCAGTTATAGCTTCTCCCTGGGTTCGCCGTGTCTTCCAGGGTCTCTGCCGCCCAGGCCGTCTCGGTCAGGCTGACCGGAAACGGCGAGGGGGTTCAAAAGCGCCTCTCCGGACCCCTCCGAAGGCCACAGTCGATGCAATACTTCGTCATACTCACCAAGGAGTGTAACCTCTTCTGCGCCTACTGCGGGGGCGGGAGCGACACCCCGCCCAAGGAGATCCAGTATAGCCTCGAGGAGCTCCAGTCCTTCCTCTCCAAGGACCCTGATCCGATTCTGGAATTCTACGGCGGCGAGCCGCTGCTCCGCATGGCGGTCATGAAGAAGATTGTCAACGGCACCAGGGGGCGCTTCGCGCTCCAGACCAACGGGACATTCCTCGACAGGGTGGAGCCGCGGCTGCTCCGGAAGCTCCAAACCATATTGGTCTCCATCGACGGGACCGAATCGGTCACGGACAGGGAACGGGGCAAAGGAGTGTACCAACGGGCCATGCGGAACGTTGCTGCAGTCAGGGAGACGGGTTACCGCGGCGACGTGGTGGCCAGGATGACGGTCGTCCAGGGCTCTGACATCTTCGAGAGCGTCACCCACCTGCTGGGCGCCGGGCTCTTCGACCATGTGCACTGGCAGCTCAGCTTCAGCATGTTCTGGAGGTCAGACGTGACGGAGCCGGGCCTCCAGGAGTGGCTCTCCAGATACAACGCCGGGGTATCTTCGCTCGTCGCCTGGTGGGTGGACGAGATGGAGCGGACGGGCGTGGTCCCGGGTATCGTCCCGTTCATAGGAATCACTCGCTCTTTGCTCTCAGGAACGAAGGCAGGGCTCAGATGCGGCTCCGGGGACGACTTCTACGCCATAATGCCAGACGGCAGGATCTCGGCCTGCCCGGTATCGGTGGACTTCGATTTCTCCGTGGTCGGGTCGCTGCGGACCCATACACCAGAGTCCCTCCCGAAGGTGAAAGTCGGGGAACCCTGCACCTCCTGCGACATATTCGGCATCTGCGGCGGCAGGTGCCTCTTCGTCAATCAGTCACAGGGTCTGCTCCGGGACGGAGCATATGCTGAAATCTGCGGGACTGTGAAGCACCTGGTGTCTGAGCTTCAGAGGGCGCTCCCGCGCGTCCGGGCACTGGTCGACGGCGGTCGGATCAGGGGGGATGATTTCCTCTACCCCGAATTCAACAACGGCTGCGAGATAATTCCCTAGACTCGGCGCCTGCTGTCGGCGCGCATGCGAAGGCTGCGCGCAGTCGCGGGCTCCACACTCGGTCCAGTATTCAGGATGCCATCGTGTCCCGCCACTCCCCTCGGACATCGCAGTCTTCCCTAGGACGGCCTTCCAGCGTCGTCCCAACCTCCATCAGAATCCGGCTCGAACTTATGTTATTGGGACTACCGGACGCGAAGGCTCTGTGCATGTGCACTCTGGTGAATCCGAAGGCGCCAGGGGCCGGAGAATGCTTTTGAAAGGCCATGGCGCCGGGCCAACGTGGCTTTTGCTCTGGATACAGCGACTGTCCAGGAACTGCTCCTGGCCGTGGAGCTGGTCCTCCTGGTCGCAACCCTCTCGCTTCTCGTGCTGAACAGGCGCGAGATGAGGGCGAGGGAGCAACTGATGCGCCATTTCACCTCGGTGTCGGACGTCATCACCAGGCAGGAGTATTTCGTGGCGGTGGTCGATGCCATACAGAGGGCGGAGAAGTCCCTCAGCGGGAGCGTCACGGGGAGCCCTCCTTCCAGCGAAGAGGGGGAAGTGATCACACAGATACTCAACGCCATCACCGAAGCTTCCAAGTCGGGGGTGGCCATTCGCTATCTCCTCCCCCTGGCCCCCGACCGGCTCAGGATGGCGAAGTTGTACACCGCGAGCGGTGCGAAGGTGAAGCTCAATCCGTCGGTCCTCATAAGCGACGCTCGGTACACCTGCATCGATGGGAAGGTGGTCCTGATCGGGGTCCCTGAAAGGAGCGGGAAGAACGAGCCGACCCGCAAGGGGTACACCATCACGTCCGAGAGCGTGGCGAGGCTCTTCTCGAACGAGTTCGAGGGACAGTGGGGGAACCCCAGTTCCAAGTCATATCATGACTACCTGAAGGAGCTGGTGGGGCTGGCCAGGGGGTCTAACCCAAGCGCGTCCCCCGAACTGATGGCCGTGAACCTCGGGGTCGAGACCGAGGACGTCGAGGAAGTCCTTCGTTCCATTGGCCAGCAGGTCCGAGCCTGAGGCGGCCGGTAACGCGAGTAAACCGGAAGGTTAGGCGCTGCCCTTCCTACGGACGTTGCCCACATGACGAAGAGCGTGCGGTTGGCAGTTCTTGGACTCAGCCGAGCTCACATCCCTGCCGCCTGGCCCAAGCCGGTCAAGTCAAGCATTGAGTAGAGTAATGATAAGGGAAGTTGGTCGACTCTTGGAACCGACCAACGACAATCAGACGGCCTTCCGCCGTTCTAGTCAGCGGACGACCTGCTGGATTAGGAGGGTGGAGCCGAAGAACCCGCCGCCGTCTCTACGATTTGCCCTGAAGCGAACCGCTCGGAGACCTGGGTGACCTTTATCCTCACATTCTGGCCGACCTTCGTACCAGGGACAAAGATGATGAACCCTTCGACTTTGGCAATCCCTTCTCCACGCCTGCTGGTGTCTGAGATGGAGACGTTGTACTCCTTCCCGACCTCAACCGGTTTGTTGGACCCGGAACCTCTTCCGAACCCTCCCCTATTGCCATATCCTCCTCGTTGACCGAAACTCAATAGAATCACCTGTCCTACCGTTATTCCATCCGATAGCCGAGTGTTGGTGGGTCCCTTATTAAAGGGGCGAGGGGTTGATTTATGACAGGGGGACGGTGAGGACTGAGCGCCGAACTGCCGGCGAGCTGACGCGACTAGCGTCTTCGTGAGCGTCTTCGAAGAGACTCTTGGTTATTCATCTGAGCGCATACTGGGCAGATAGGCTTAGGTGACTCGCCATCAGACTGAAGCCTGATTCGGTGGGTCATGCATACCTCCGGCTGGGTCTGACTCACGATGCTCACTGTTTTCTTGGCCCTATTAAAGGGGTGGAAGTCCTATTAGTCGGGTCCACCAATGAGGTATGATTTGGAGACGAAGGAGACCAGTCATGCGAGGCTTGCAGACGTCTTCACCGCTTTCAACGACGCGTGGATGAAGTACTGGGAGTCCTACACGAAGTTGCAAGACCAGCTCTACGAGACCCTGCAGGCCGGGAGGGATGTTTCATGGCTCGCGGCCACGGACCAGGTGAAGCTCAGGGAGATCAATCAGGTGCAGCGGGAGCTGTTTTCAGGGATGCCTAGGCGATTGGACTACGCTCCGTTGGGCGAGATTGTGCATGACATGGGGAGCGCACCTGCCAAAGTCGCCAATCTTCAGGAAGCGCTTTCGATGGAGGAAAGAGCCTGCAGAGAGTTGGAGGCGGCGATTGCCCTGATGAAGGAGCACGTCAGCGTGATGAAGAAGGCCCTTGACGGCAACGAGTAGCAAACCATCCCTTTGGGGCGTCGAACCAGATCGTTCCGCGGCCTTCCAGCTCGTCGTCTGCACCACCGACGGACTCGAGCAGCTCTCGGGCGTCCCACATCCTCCCCTCCCGCAGAGGCTGACCAAGAAAGTCCTCAGGCCTTAGCTACGTGCTCACACTGTCCACCCCACATTCATTCGAAGAAGCCATTATGAACACGGCCAAGGGTCGGCTGCGCGTTGCCCCTACTGGTCACGGATAGCGTGATTAAACGGCACCTAGGGACAACACTGAGCAAAGGAGAGATGGAGCTAGGGTTGCGAGGTGAAACATAGTGCATGGGTAGAAGGAAACTGAGCTTCTGGGAAGCCACGGCCATCGGGCTGGGGAACATAGTCGGAGCAGGCATATTCGTGATGGCTGGGGTTGCTGTCAGCGAAGCCGGAGCCGGCGCATTGGTGGCATTCGTCATCACCGCCGCCCTCGCGACTACGGTCGGTATGAACAGCGCGGAACTCGCTTCAAAGCTGCCGGACATAGAGGGAGGGGTCTACAGTTTCGCCAAGGCCACACTCGGGGACACCATCGGCTTCCTCGTAGGCTGGTTCAGACTCATATCTTATGCAGTGAGCGGCGCGGCGGTCGCCCTTGGTTTCGCGGCTTACCTCATAGACTTTGGGTTGCCCCAGCTGGCATACTTCCCGCTTGCGGCGACCCTCATCGTAGCCCTTTGCCTTGTCGAGATGAGGGGGATCAAGATTGCTTCCGAATTCGAAAAGTGGCTTGTGATTTTCACGATCTTGGGCCTCGGTTTGACTGTCGTAGCGATTCTCTTCTTCGGGAGGTATTCGCCCAGTAACTTTACCCCCTTGTTTCCGTTCGGGTCTTTGGGAGTCATCCAGGCTGCGAGCCTGGCTTTCTTTGCCTACTCCGGCTTCAACACGATTGCAACCCTGACCCCCGACGTGGAGGACGGGGCAAAGAAGGTCCCCAAGGCGATAATGACCTCTCTCGGGATAAGCTCCGCCTTCTACATGTTGGTGGTCTTTTCGCTGCTGTACGCTACGAGATGGACGGGCTACGGGACCGCCTCGAACCCTGTCTCGCTCGCCCTCGCCGCGGTCCGAGCCCCGGGTCCGATTTCCAGCGTCGTCAGCGTGGCCGCTCTGACGGCGACTCTGACCGTGACGCTTTCTCTCATCATAGCTGGCTCGAGGACAGCCAAGCAGATGGGAGAGGACAAGATGCTCCCCTCCTTTCTGGGCAGGGGCTCGAGAGTGCCAACACTGGTCATAGCCGTGGTGATGCTCTCATCACTTGCGCTCGGAAACGTGGAGTCGATCGCGCTCGTGGCGAATTTCGGTGTCATATTCTCGTACATGCTCTCCGGGGTAGAGGTCGCCATAACGAGGAAGAGGCAGATGGGCGGGAGCTACCTCTCGCTAGGCTATCCTTACGTCCAGATATTCTCCGTCGTGCTTTCGGGTGCCTTGATGCTCGGCCTCGGCGAGCAGTCCCTCGTGATCGGGTCTCTGACGCTGCTGGTGGGACTTGTCTTCCACTCGGTGTACGAGCATATCGTCAAGGCATTGCCGCGGGGGGGCTCGACGGAGTATGGTCAGAGCAGACAGGGCGGCGGCTCGCCCTAAGCTTATCCTGTGCGGAGTATGTCCGGTCCCTACAGTACGCCCGTGCCCTCACCGAGTCCGATATCTGAAGTTCGCAATCGCTATTGCGACGAACCCAGGGAAAAGAGCACTCAAGCCAAAGCCGACGGTTATCTATGCGAAACTCCCGGCCGCGACGACTATAGAGAGTAGGCCGGGAAACGCCGCTCCTGGAGTCTCGCCAAAACCAAGTGGAGCGAACCAAAACACCGCCCCGCTTCCAATCATTCCCCTCGCGAAGAGAAGCACAGCCCGAGTTAGTGAAGAGCGTGCGGTCGACGGGATTCGAACCCGTGTTACCAGCTTGGAGGGCTGATGTCCTAGACCAGACTGTCCTCTCAGAGAGAACTGGACGACGACCGCACGACCCGGCGAGCGTCATCACGAGTTTTTAATCCTTGAACCGGGCCTCTGCTTTCTCTACCTCATACACCACCCTGGCGGCTACCACATGGGCTTCCAGGGGTCTGGGGTGGATCCTCACCAGCTCGTCGATGACGGCCATGGTCGTCCCTGAGAAGTGCCCCCGGGGGAACCCTCCTACAACGACGGCAGGAGCCTTCATCGCCGCCACCTCAGCCGCGAGCCCCTCGGCGCTCCCCTGCCTCCCCAGGACCGAGAGCCCGAAGACCCTGCCGGGTCGCAACCCCCTGGCAAGCTCCTTCATCCCCATGGCCCGGGCCCGCACCAGCCCCCCTTCGGTCACGCCTGCGAGCGCCTCCTCCATCAGCCCTCTGAACCTGATGTAGCTCTTCGGGACCCTGGTCTTCTCGGCGATCTCGACAGCGATCCCCGCACTCGTGTGTATCCACACCTTCACCCTCCCATCCAGGTACAGCGGCGTCCCCGTCACGCTGAGCAGGGTGGCGTGCACCAGGTCCGGCCTCCCCCTCTTCTCGGCGTCCCTCAGGCTGGCCATGGCCGAGTGATGGAAGCTCCTGTCGAGGAGCATCTCCGCCGGCTCCTTCCCTCTGCGCCTGGCGTCAGCCGCCACGGCGGGCCTCCTCCAAATCTCCTTCGGGACCAGCTCGAGCCCGGCCTCCGCCAAGACGAAGCTCAGCAACCCCTTCCACGCTCCGGGGAGCACGGTTAAGACCTTCTGCTCCCCCCGGCGGCTGTGAAACGGCGCGGCGCGAAGGAGGAGGCGGCCTCCGTGGTGAAGGCGCTGACCGAGTCGGCGGTCGCGCTGTCGCACACCGATCCCGCCATGGCCAGGGCCCAGGCGGCCCTCGCCCGGAAAGTCAAGCTCAGGTTCAACGTCCGGCTGGACCCGCACCTCCGCTCCTTCACCTGCCGCGGGTGCAAGGGCCTCCTAGTGCCGGGGATCAACGCCAGGGTCCGCCTGGGTCACGGGAAGCAGACCATAGTCAGGGTGACCTGCCTTGACTGCGGCCATGTAAATCGGAAAGTAGTGTAGGAAGCTTAAATACCGTCTAGCAGGGCTCGAAAAACACCGCGTGAAAGGTTATGGTTAGTGCCCACGATGTCCCGTCAGGGAAGCTCATCTCAGCCTTAGCGGAGCAGATGAAGGCGGTCCCGTCGGTCCAGGAGCCAGACTGGGCGAAGTTCGTCAAGACAGGCTCCCACGCCGAACGCCCGCCGATTAGCCCCGACTGGTGGTTCGCCAGGGCCGCCTCGCTGCTGCGCAAGGTCTACCTCCACGGTCCGGTCGGGCTGAGCGACTTAGAGCGCGTCTACGGCGGGACCAAGGCTCTGCACTACTTCCCCAAGCACCACAGGGACGCCGGGGGCTCCTCCATCAGGGTCATACTGAAGCAGTTGGAGCAGGCCGAGCTGGTCTCCAAGACCTCCAAGGGGAGGGTCCTCACCTCGAAGGGGCGCGCCATGCTCGACAAGACCAGCAACGAGCTCTTCACGGCTCTCAGCAAGGAGAACAAGGCACTCGAGAGGTACGCCTAGGCATGTCCGAACAGCAGAAGCAGCCAGACAAGGAAGCCGCGGAGCGGAAGATGATGAGGGACGCGGCCCTGAGGATGGCCCTGACCTCCGACGCAAGGCAGCGCCTGGCCAACGTGAAGATGGTGAGGCCCGACCTCGCAGGCTCCATCGAGGAGTACGTCATCCAGCTGGCTTCGTCCGGGAAGCTCAGGAAGCCCGTCGACGACGAGCAGGTCAAGCAGATGCTCGGCGCTTTGCAGGAGAAGAAGCGGGAGATCAAGATAAGGAGGATTTGAATTGGCACGAGTGAAGGACACATCGAAGAAGAACAGGCTCACGAAGGCCGGGAAGCAGGCCCGCTCGGTCCCTACTTGGGTCATAGTAAGGACCAACCGCAAGGTCAGGTCGAACCCCAAGCGGAGGTACTGGAGGCAGCGCAAGCTGAAGCTCAGGTGATCATGAGTGTCTGAAGGGAGAATGGAAGAGCTGACCCGGACCTACGTCGTCCCCCTGGGGGTCGTCTACGAGGCCCCTCCCTACAGGAGGGCGAAGAAGGCGATAGCTGTCATAAGGGAATTCACGACCCGCCACATGAAGGCCAACCAGGTCAGCATCGACTCCGAGGTCAACGAACTGATCTGGGCCAGGGGGATCAAGCACCCTCCGCGGCGCATCACCCTGGAGATGGAGAGGGACGAGGACGGCATAGTCACGGTCAGCCTCCCAGAGTCAGAACAAGTGTGACCCGATGGGTCTCCACCTGATGGACATCTACCGCAGCCCCAACATAGGAATCTTCCTACGAGTCAACGACAGGTTCCTGCTCGTCCCCAAGGGGCTGGCCCAGACCAAGTCGGACAAGCTCTGTGAGAACCTCCACGTCTCTGCCGTACCCTCTTCAATCGGGGAGTCTAGGCTGCTGGGGGCGCTCACTTCCATGAACGACAACGGCGTCCTGGTGTCCAGGCTGGCGGAAGACTTTGAGATCAGGGAGATCAGGGAGGGGACCGGCCTCAACGTCGCCCGCCTTGACTCCAAGCTGACCGCGGTGGGAAACCTGATCGTCGCCAACGACAAAAGAGCTTTCGCCTCCCCCGCCCTGGACTCCAAGGCGCTGACTCAGATCAGGGACGTGCTGGGGACCGAAGTGGAACAGGGCGCCATCGGAGAGTACTACCAGGTGGGCTCCCTGGCGGTCGCCACCAACCGCGGAGCTGCCGTGTACCCAGGGATGGGCGAGGCCGAGGTCGCCCGGCTGGGCGCTGCGCTTGGGGTGGACGCCTATCCGACGTCTGTCAACAGCGGAGTCCCCTATGTCTCCTCAGGCCTGGTGGCCAACTCGGGGAACGCCGTGGCGGGGAGCCAGACGACCGGACCTGAGCTTGTGTTTATAACGCGGGCGCTGAGCGTTTGAAACAAGTGAAATGAGCGAGATGTCCACGGCCGAAGACGCGGTAAACGCCCTCGTGGTCGAGATAAGGGTCCTCGAAGGCACATACAACGAGCTCTCGGCGAGGCAGAACCTCCTCGAGCGGGCGATGCTCGAAGGGAGGGCCGCCCTCGACGCGATAAAGGGGTTGTCTGGTCAGGACTCAGGCGAGGTACTCACTCAGGTCGGGGGAGGGATCATGCTCAGGTCCAGCCCGCCCGAGACCGAACGGGTCCTGGTGAGCATCGGCGCCAACGTGGTGGTCGAGAAGTCCAGGGACGAGGCGGTGGCCATCCTCGAAGAGAGGGGGAGGGACATCGAAAAGACGCTTGTTTCGCTGGTGAATCAGAGGAACGAGATAGCCCAGCGGCTGAACTCGGACAGGGAAGTCCTGAACAGCTACATGGCCCGAAGCCAGCAGGGGTAGCCCTTTGTTCGACCGGCTGAAGCAGGCATTCTCTTCGATAACGAGCGCGGTAAAGGAGAAGCAGCTCGGCGGCCAGGACCTCGACAAGGCCGTCTTCGACTTCGAGATCTCGCTGATCGAGAGCGATGTCGCCCAGACCGTCGCCGAGGCTCTCACCGCAGAGGTGCAGAAGAGCCTGGCAGGGATCAAGGTCGAGCGCTCAGTCGACCCCGCGGAAGTGGTCGGGGAGCGGCTCAGCGCCTCTCTTGAGGCGGCCTTCGCCAAGGCGGGGTCCGTCGACATCGTGTCGAACATCAAGGAGAAGTCGAAGGCGGGCGACCCCTATGTCATCCTGTTCCTGGGGATCAACGGCACAGGGAAGACGACGACCGTGGCCAAGTTCGCCAACTTCCTGAAGAAGAGCGGCCTTTCGGTCGTCTGTGCGGCCGGGGACACCCACAGGCCCGGTGCCATCGAGCAGCTGTCAGAGCACGCAGAGAGGCTTTCCATCAAGGTCGTCTCACAGCGCTATGGGGCGGACCCGGCGGCGGTGGGGCGGGACGGCGTCCTCTACGCGAAGGCGCACCACGTCGACTGCCTCCTGATCGACACGGCAGGGAGGATGCAGACCAACCAGAACCTGATGGAAGAGATGTCTAAGATAGGCAGGGTGGTGAAACCTGACTTCCGCATATTCGTGGCCGACGCGCTGACCGGGAACGACGCCGTCTCCCAGGCTCAGCTCTTCAACCAGCACGTCGGCTTCGATGGCGCCGTCCTGACCAAGGCTGACGCCGACGTCAGGGGCGGGGCAGCCCTCTCGATAGTCTACACGACAGGGAAACCAGTCCTCTTCCTGGGGGTAGGGCAGGGGTACGACGACCTGGCCCCCTTCGACTCCAAGGCGTTTCTAGGGTCGCTGCTGGCCTAGTCGGTCCCGAAGGAGTCCCTGGGATATGTCCTCTTCGCCTCACGCGCCTTCTCCCTGACTATCTCGACGGTGACGAAGGGCTCATCGCTGCTCGTCAGCCCTAGGACCTCGCCGTCCGGGTCCACGACCCACCCCAAGCCGCCGAACCTCGCGGCACCGCGTCCTCTCGACCTGTTCGACGAGAGGCAGTAGGCGCCGGAGACGACGGCGGCCGCCCTCCCGCCGGCAAGCCACTTGTCCACGCCGAGCCCCGTCGCCCTGGGGACCATGATCACGTCGGCTCCCTCCTTCCCATAGGCCCTCGCGTTCCAGACAGACCAGAGGTCGCTGCAGATGAGGAACCCGGCCCTCCAGCCGCGGACCTCGAAGGCGGAGACCTTTCTCTCTCCCCTGGTGTACCAGGGAGCCTCGTAGAACCCGGGCTGGTCAGGGAGGTAGCGCTTCCTGTGGTGCCCAGCTACCTTCCCCCCGGCGCTCCAGACGAACCCTTCGTTGAACCTCCTCCTGCCGACCTCCACCGGTCTCGACCCGGCCACAAAGGCAACCCCCAGTTCCGGGAGCCTCCCCATCCAGCGGCCGTGCTCCTCCACCGACCGGTCCCAGACGCCACGGCTGAATCTGCGGCTTGCGAACATCCAACGCACGAAAGGCATCTCCGGGAGCAGGACCAGCCCGCTGCCCTCGCGCTTCACATGGGTCCCCAGCCGCTCCCACCACTCGCCGAACTCTGACCTGTCGTCCGGCATCTCGCAGACGGTGGCCTTCATGGTGCCGGCGCTCCGCCCCCCGTCAGTCAGCTTCTTCGCCCAGCCTCCTCCGTTCCTCGCTCACAAGCTCGGTCATGGCCTCGAACGCGCGGCTGGCGTCCTTCATACCCACCACCATGATGGTGTCCGTGTAGCAGCTGACGGTGTCTTCGACGTTGACCTTCTTCCTGAACAGCTGGTTGTAGAGGGTGCTGACGCACCCAGGGGTCGTGACTATCTCGCCGGGGCTGTGGACCGTTATGGCCGCCTCCTCCTCGCCCTCGTCCAGTATCTCGGCGCTCCCCAGGGCCCTCTTGACCATCCGGTGGAGCCTCTGGTCGAAGATGAGCGTGATGGACGAGATCGACTCCGACACCTGGATGAAGTCTTCGTGGTGAGCTGACAGCAGCGTCCCCACGACCTGGAGGGTCCTCTTGGTCTTCTCGACTGACACCCTGGAGACGTGGGTCCTGACGTTGACCACGCTCCCGGCGATTACCCTGCCCACATTGGGCGGGGCCGGGGAGTATGCGCCTCGGAGCCGCTTGAGGGCCGTCGCCACCCCTACGTCGCTCACCCCCCTGGGCGTCTTCCCCGTCCTGGACGCGACCCTGGGGGCCAGCATCCTGGCGAGGGCGCTGAGGTTCGCGTAGTCCCTGGCGAGGGCGTCCTGGACCGAGAGGTCGGCGTCCACCTCGTCCCTGACCGCCTTCATGACGGAGGCGGTTTTGACCAGTTTCGGGTCACGTTTGACCAAAACAGCACTTTCTTGTCCAAAATCTATAAAAGCGTTATCTGGGCCGTCCGGCCTGAAGTTTGCGCCGAACCGTAGCCCTCGCCTTCTCCGGCGGCCTTGACACTTCGGTGTGCGTCAAGTGGCTCCAGGAGAAGTACGACGCCGAGGTCATCACTGTAACCCTCGACCTGGGCCAGAAGGACGACATGGGCGGGATAGAGGAGCGCTCGAGGCAGATCGGCGCCAGGAACCATTACACCATAGACGCCAAGGAGGAGTTCGTACGCGATTACGTCTTCCCTTCTGTCAAGGCCAACGCGCTCTACGAGGAGAAGTATCCGCTCGGCACCGCCCTGGGGAGGCCTCTCATAGGGAAGAAGCTTGTCGAGGTCGCCGAGAAGGAAGGGGCCACCGCCGTGGCCCACGGCTGCACGGGCAAAGGGAACGACCAGGTGAGGATTGACGTCACTGTGAGGGCGATGAACCCCTCTCTGCAGGTCATAGCCCCTGTCCGTGAGTGGAACATGAGCAGGGACGAGGAGATAGCCTACGCCCAGCAGCGCGGCCTCCCTGTCAAGCCTTCGAAGTCAATCTTCAGCGTCGACCAGAACATATGGGGGAGGTCAGTGGAGAGCGGCCCCCTCGAGAACCCTGATACCGAGCCGCCAGAAGACGCTTTCGAGTGGACGGCCTCCCCGGAGGAGGCGCCGGACGAGCCGGGATACCTGGAGCTCGGCTTCCAGGAGGGAGTACCCACCAGGATGGACGGGAAGGCCATGGAGCCCCTCGAGCTGGTCAGCCGGGTCAACGAGGTCGCAGGCGCCCACGGTGTCGGGAGGATCGACCACATCGAAGACAGGCTGGTGGGGATAAAGTCCCGTGAAGTCTACGAATGCCCTGCAGCCTCTGTGATCATAGAGGCACACAGAGACCTCGAGAAGCTCGTCCTCACCCGCCACGAGCTCGCGTTCAAGGCGCAGGTCGAAAGGGAGTGGGCATGGCTGGTCTACTCGGGGCTCTGGTTGGAGCCGCTCCGGCCGGCCCTGGACCGGTTCATCGCAGCCACCCAGCACAGGGTGACCGGCTCTGTGAAAGTGAAGCTCTACAAGGGGGGCGCCAGAGTCGTCGGCAGGTCGTCGGACTACTCCATCTACGACGTCGGCCTGGCTACCTATGGTCGGGGCTCGACCTTCGACCAGATGAGCGCGGTCGGATTCATCGAGCTGTGGGGGCTCCAGTCGAGGGTCGCCTCCGGGCTCAGCGCCCAATCCGAGGAAAAAGAAGAGAATGGACATCAGAGGGACAAGGCTAAGGAAGCCCAGTGACGAGGCCCTCGCCTTCACCTCCTCGATGGCCGACGACGGGCGCATCGCCCGCCAGGTCATCTCGGTGAACATGGCCCACATGGCAGCCCTGGTCAGGGCGGGGGAGGTGGACCGCCGGGTCGGAGCGAAATGTATGAAGTTCCTGACCGGCGCATCTTCCGAGATCCCGCCCGGCGTAAAGTCCGAGGACTTCCACCAGCAGCTCGAACAGGAGGCCGTCGACCTCCTCGGGGTTGAGACCGCCGGGTTCCTCAGCTACGGCAAGAGCAGGAACGACCAGGTCGCCACGGCGATACGCATGGAGCTGCGGGAGTCGGTACTGGTCCTGGCCGGCTCCATCGCCGAGCTCCAGGCGGCGCTGCTGGGGCAGGCGAAGAAGAACGGCGCAGTGCTGGTGCCTGGGTATACCCACCTCCAGAGGGCGCAGCCCGTGACTTTCGCCCACCATCTATTCGCCCACTTCGACGCACTCCAGCGCGACGTCGAGAGGGCTCTGGAGCTCTATGCGCGCGTCAACCAGTCTCCCATGGGTTCGGCGGCCATGGCGGGGACGTCGGTGAAGGTCGACAGAAGGTACGTCGCAGGCCTCCTCGGGTTCTCAGGCCTGGTCAGAAACGCCATGGACGGCGCCTCCGCCAGGGACGTCGCGGTCGAGTCCCTTTCATGCGCCACCATCACGGCGCTCGACGTCAGCAGGCTGGCGGAGGAGCTGATACTGTGGAGCTCGTCTGAGTTCGGGTACTTGGAGCTCGCCGACGCATACGCGGCGTCAAGCAGCATAATGCCCCAGAAGAAGAACGCCGTGGTCGCTGAGATGGCCCGGGCCAAGGCTGGGTCGGTCCTGGGAGGGCTGGTCGCCGCCTGCGCCATCCTGAAGGCGCTCCCCTATTCATACAATCTCGACCTGCAGGAGGTCACCCCGCACCTCTGGCGTGCCATGGACGACGTGACAAGCGCCGTCAGGCTCCTCGCAGGCATGGTCGCTTCGGCCTCGCCCAGGAAGGAGCGCCTCTCCTCGGCGGTCCAGGGGGACGGGTCGACGGCCGTCGGCCTCGCCAATCATCTTGTCAGGGAGCACGGCTTCTCTTTCCGCCAGGCTCACGCCGTGGTAGGGGAGCTGGTCCGCATCTCGGCGGACACAGGCGCGCCCCTTCAGGAAGTGGCTGCGTCCAAACTGGCGAACGTTTCTGCAGGCTTCGGGAAGAGGGTGGCCCTGGACAGACGGACCATCGAGGCCATCCTCGACCCCGCCCGCTTCCTCGCGAAGGTCGCGACCGAGGGGGGCGCCAACCCGCGACTGATAGCGAAGGAGCTCGACGCACGCCAACGAGACGTCGCCTCCACTAGGTCCTCGCTCTCCGAGCGGAAGGCCGCGCTGAGGGCGTCGGAACAGAAGCTGCGCACGACCGCCATGGGCCTGGCCCGGGAGGTGAAGTCAGGAGATTGAACACAAGCTGCAACGAGTGCGGAGCCGGTCTGGCCGTACCAGACGATGCCATAGTCGGGGAGCTGGTCTCGTGCAAGGACTGCTCGTCAGAGTACGAGGTAGCGGAGATATCGAACGGCACTGCCCTGCTCAAGGCCGCCGAGAAGGTCGGAGAGGACTGGGGAGAATAGTGAAGCTCACCATAACCTTCGACAGGCTGAGGTGGGAGGAGAAGGCGCTCAGCGAAGCCGCCGCGGCTGCCGGGATAGACGCTACGCTGGTCGACGTCAAGGGGCTGGTCTTCGAAGTCCCGAAGAGGCGGCAGGAGTTCGGGGACGTCGTCCTCCAGCGGTGCATCAGCCACTACCGCTCGTCGAACCTCACCCGAGCTCTCGAAGGGGCGGGGATACAGGTAGTCAACAGCCAGGCGGTGGCTGAGGTCTGCAGCAACAAGCTCGCCACCACCATCGCGCTCTCGAAGGCGGGGGTGCCTACGCCGCGCACCTTCCTCGCCCTCACATCCGAGGCTGCTGAGGAAGCGGCCGAGGCCCTCGGCTACCCCCTAGTGCTGAAGCCGTTCACCGGGAGCTGGGGGCGGATGGTGACGGTCGTCCGGGACAGGGAGACCCTCCGGTCATTGATCGAATACAAGGAAGAGCTAGCCAACCCACAGGAGCAGCACATGTACTACATGCAGGAGTACGTCAACAGGCCCCCGCGGGACGTCAGGGCTATAGTGGCCGGGGACAGCATCGTCGCCTGCGTCCACAGGGTCGCTCCGCCAGGGGAGTGGAGGACGAACGTCGCCCGGGGCGCGACATCCGAGGCGTTCAAGCCAGACGCCGACCTCACGGAGGTCATCCTGAAGGCCGCCGAGGCCGTGGGGGGAGGCATCCTGGGGGTGGACGCCATGGAGCCAGAGTCAGGCTACCTGGTCCACGAGGTCAACAACACCGTCGAGTTCAAGGGGGCCCAGTCAGCCGTGGGCTTAGACATCCCCTCAAGGCTGATCGGCTACGTGGCAGGGCTGGCGAGGAGATAGCATGGTCCGCGTGGGTGTGCTCGCAGGCTCCGGGTACATAGGGGGGGAGCTGCTCCGGCTGTTGCTCCAGCACCCCGAGGCAGAGGTGTCCTTCGCCACCTCGCGGAGGTACGCGGGGGAGTACGTCTTCAGGGTCCACCCGAACCTTCGGGGGGTCACCGAACTGAAGTTCGTCGCCCTCGATCCGTCCAAGCTCGCAGACTCAGCGGACGTGGTGTTCGCGGCCCTCCCACACGGCGAGTCTGTGAAGGTGGTCCCCCAGCTGGTCGACTCGGGACTGAAGGTCATCGACCTGAGCGCCGACTTCAGGCTTGGCGACAGCTCGCAGTATCCGTTCTGGTACGGCTACGAGCACCCGCGCCCGGACCTCCTGGAGAAGTTCGTCCTCTCGATCCCCGAGCTGAACCGGGACCAGGTGAGGGGGGCCAGGCTGGTGGCCTCGCCCGGATGCATGGCAATCACCACCATACTGGCCCTAGCCCCGTTGTTCAGGACCAAGTCCCTGGGGGTGGACCCGGAGCACGTGGTGGTCGACGCGAAGGTAGGCTCGTCCGGGTCCGGCGGCAAGCCCTCCCTCGCGACCCACTTCTCAGAGCGCTTCAGCGTGGTCAGGCCCTATAAGCCGGCTGGCCACAGGCACGCGGCGGAGATAGAGCAGGTCCTCTCGTCCATCGCCGGGACCCGCATCAAGGTCTCGATGTCGGCCCACGGCGTGAACATGGTGAGAGGCATCCTGAGCACCTCGCACCTGTTCGCCTCAGGGGAGTTCAAGCCGGTCGACCTGTGGAAGGCCTATCGTGACGCGTACTCCGGGAGCTACTTCGTCAGGATAGTCAAGGACAGGCAGGGCCCCTTCAGGCTCCCAGACCCTAAGCTGGTCGTAGGCTCAAACTTCTGCGACGTAGGGTTCGAGACGGAGGAGAGGACTGGCCGGATAGTCGCCCTCGGCGCGACCGACAACCTGGTCAAGGGGGCTGCCGGGAACGCGGTCCAATCGATGAACCTCATGCTGGGCTTCGACGAGAAAGCGGGGCTGGAGATGGCGCCCCTGCATCCGGTGTAGCGCGATGAGGGTGGTCGTCAAGGTCGGAGGGAGCCTGATGAAGGCCGGCGTCCCCGAGCCTCTGGTCAATGACGCAGCCAGGCTGTCTCCATCCAATCAGCTCATCTTGGTGCACGGCGGTGGGGACGTGGTGACAGAGTATGCCACCAGGCTTGGGAAGGAGCAGCGTTTCGTCGTCTCCCCAGACGGGATCAGGAGCAGGTACACCGACAGGGAGACAGCAGAGATCTACCAGATGGTGATGAGCGGCTTCCTGGCTAAGCGCCTGGTGCAGGCTCTCCACAGAGCGGGGCTGAAGGGGGTCTCCCTCGCAGGCGGGGACGGGTCACTAATCACAGCCACGCGGAAGTCGAAGCTGGTGATCATAGACGAGAGGGGGAGGAAGGTCGCCATCGAGGGGGGGTATACGGGTAGGGTCCGCGGCGTGGACCCTTCGCTCTTGGACCTGCTCCTCGGCCGGGGTTACGTCCCTGTAATCTCGCCGGTGGCCATGGGGGAGGAAGGGGAACCGCTCAACATCGACGGGGACAGGGCGGCGGCATCCGTGGCCGTCGGAGCAGGGGCGGACGCCGTGGTGTTCGCGACCAACGTCGAGGGGCTGAGCCTAGACGGTTCACTCGTCGGGCACCTCTCCGCAGAAGAGGCTGCGGCCAGCCTCCCGAAGATCGGGTTCGGCATGCAGAAGAAGGTCATGGCTGCGGTGGATGCCGTGAGGGCAGGAGTCAAGGAGGCGGTGATATGCTCGGGGACGAGGGAGGGGCCCCTCTCCAGTGCCTTCTCCCACGAGGGGTGCACGGTGATCACACGATGATTGAGCAGATCCGCGGCCTTGAGGACGCCTACGAGGCCCATGCCTTCAACAAGTTCCCCATTGCCATAATGAGAGGGAAAGGGTCCCTCGTCTGGGACTCGGAAGGGAAGGAGTACATCGACCTCATGTCGGGCATCGGGGTGGCCCTGGTCGGCCACTGCAACGACTCGGTGATTGAAGCGGTGAGGGAGCAGTCCGGGAAGCTGCTCACTTGCCACGGTTCCTATTACAACGACGCCAGGGCAGGCTTCGTGGAGCGTCTGGTGAAGGCGGCGCCCAGGGGGCTGGGGAAGGCCCTCCTCACCAACACGGGGACCGAGTCCGTGGAGGCGGCCATCAAGCTTGCTAGGCGGCACACCTCGAGGAAGAAGGTCGTGGCGATGAAGGGCGCCTTCCACGGCAAGACCTACGGTGCCCTTTCGGCCACCTGGAGCAAGAAGTACAGGGACCCATTCGGCCCGCTCCTTGACGGGTTCGGCTTCGCCGAGTACGGCGACGCGAGGTCGTTGGAGTCCATGGTAGACGGGGACACCGCGGCAGTCATCGCGGAGCCCGTCCAGGGAGAGAGCGGGGTTGTCGTCCCTCCGGAGGGCTACCTCAAGGAGGTGAGAGAGATCTGCGACAGGAACGGGACCCTGCTGATCCTCGACGAGATTCAATCCGGCCTGGGGCGGACAGGGAAGATGTGGGCCTCGGAACACTGGGGGGTCGTCCCGGACATAATGACCGTGTCGAAGGGGCTTGGAGGCGGCCTCCCGATTGGCGCGGCCCTCGCCACCGACGAGGTTGCCGGGAGCCTGAAGGGCGGCGAGCACACCAGCACCTTCGCCGGCAACCCGCTCTCCTGTGCCGCGGGCTCGGCCACCCTCGACTACATCGCCAAGAACGACCTCCCGTCCAGGGCGAAGGAGAAAGGTGACGTCTTGAAAGCGGGGCTCTCCAAGGTCGCGTCGGCCCACAGGCTGGTGAAGGAAGTGCGGGGACTGGGGCTGATGCTCGCACTGCAGACCAGGGTTGACATACATTCTATGCTCCTCTCGGCCCAGGCCAAAGGGGTGATCACCGCCTACTCGGGGAGGGACACGTTCAGGTTCCTGCCCCCCCTCGTGATAGAGGACGCACAGATGGCCAGAGGGCTCGAGGTCGTCGACGGCGTCATAGGCGAGGCGGAGGCGGGCAGGTTCTGACTGCACGAGACGCGTCAGCGGCAGGCTCCGGCGGGCAGGCGGCCGCCGAAGGGAGATGAACCGACCTGACGGGGAGGCTGTCAAGCTCCTCGTCGACTCGCTGAGAATCTATTCGCCCACGAAGGGAGAGGAGGAGCTTGCCGGCTTCCTCGCGGACAGCATGAAGCGCCTCGGGTACTCAAGGGTACGGCTCGACGGCGCAGGGAACGTGGTAGGAGAGGTGGGGAAGGGGAAGCCCAGGCTCCTTCTCTGCGGCCACATGGACACCGTCCCGGGGAAGCTCCCGGTCAGGAGGACAAGAGAGGCAGTCTACGGGAGAGGAGCCGCCGACGCGAAGTCTCCCCTGTGTGCGCTTCTCCTGGCGGGGGCGAGGGCCGCGGACGCCGGCGTGAGGATAACCTTCGCGGGGGCGACCGAGGAGGAGGGGGACGGCGCCGGGGTGGAACAGCTCGCCAACGAGGCGGCCCCCTATGACTACGCCGTGTTCGGCGAGCCCAGCGGGGCAGACAGGATAACCATAGGCTACCGGGGGAGGATGAGCCTGCGGGTCGTGGTGCGGACCCCGGGGGGGCATGCGGGGTCGCCCTGGGCCCACAGGAGCGCTTTCGACGAGTTCACCTCCATCCTCAGCAGGCTGAGGGAGTACGAGGCCGGCCACCTGGTCCAGGATGACCACTTCAGATCCGTTTCCATCTCCCCCACGCTCGTGCGCGCAGGCTCCTACCAGAACGTGGTCCCCGGCCTCTGCGAGGCGACCTTCGATGTTCGCCTCCCGCCGGGGCTCTCCTCGGCCCAGGTTCTCGGTGAAATCAGGCCAATGGTCGAAGCCCGCTGGGGCGAGGTCAGAGCGGAGTTGAACCCTGGCCCTCCCACCGAGGCCTACGAAGCGGACGTCGGCTCGCGGCTGGTAAGGGCGTTCCAGAGGGCCATCCTGCTCCGTCTCGGCAAGAAGCCCTCTTTGGTCAGGAAGACCGGGACCGGTGACATGAACACCTTCGCCAGCAGGAAGGGGGTCTCCTGCCTGACCTACGGCCCGGGGCTATCGGGGACCAGCCACACCGAGGAGGAAGCGGTCCGCATCAGGGACTACCTGGACGGCATAGAGGTGGCGAGGGAGGCGATAGGGCAGCTCGTCACCATGAGCGTCGGCTGACCTCATACTCTGATTTCTTCCAGCCCAAACTGCTTCACCAGCCCCACGATCTTCTCCTTGTGGGGCCCCAGGCCTTTCCAGTCAAGGGCGGCGTACCTGACGGGGGAGGTGGTCCTCTGCAGCATCTGTCCCATCATCCTCTCGTCTATCTGCCCCAGGGCGTACTTGGGCGCCACGAAGGACATGGCCATCTCCTCCTCAAGGAGGAGCTTGGTGAACTTCTCGGGGTAGTGGGTCCCGCCGAAGCCCAGCGCTGTCTTGTCCCAGACGCGCTTCTGCGACAGGCTTTCCATCAGCGCCTTCGCCACCACCCGCGCGGCATCGGCGTCTCCCCAGTGCTTCTCCGTCGATCCGAGCTCGACGAAGAGTATCGGTTTCTGCAGCGAGGTAGGTCCGTGGTGCGTCGCCTCCATCGTAATCTCGTAGCCGCCCACCTCCGCCCTGTGGTCCCAGAGGGCGACCAGGTAGTTCTTGAGGAGCCCCGGGTCCGCCTTCCCCAGCTCCCTCCCTGCCCCTCCGAACTTCGCCTCCTCGGAGAAGTTCCCCGTGGTGTGGACCGTCAGGGAGGCAATCCCGGACTCCGCACTATGCCTCGACAGGAAGATGTACGCCTGGGGGTTGAAGTACTCGTCCAGGCTCGGCGGGGTGACGATCGCCCCCTCGAACCAGGCCAGGAGGTATGACTCCTTCTGGTAAACCGGGTTTCCAAGGAGTTTCACCCCGGTCGACACAAACCCCTGGCTCTCGACCAAGGCGGAGGCGAGCGTCTTCGACGCCAAGTCGGTGGTGGACGCCAGAATCACAGTGGCTGGCTCCCCCTGGGGGTTCATGGCTCCCCGGCCGCGCGACCAGGTATTAACGCTGGGGCGTCCTGCGCCTCCGATGTGGTTCTCCGGAGGATTAGACATATAAGCCGACCAAGGCCGCCGCATCATGTACGACCATGGGGTTCCGGGACTTCCTGAAGTCATCGAGGGCCATATTCAGGCTGGCCCACAAGAGCGACACGGACGAGTTCACCCTCTACCTCAAACTGGTCGCGCTCGGCATCGCCGTGGTCGGGACGATAGGATTCCTCATCAAACTGGTGGGGACGATTTTCTTCGGGTAGACGCGGTTCCCGCCAACACGCAGCTATGTCTTCCCTGTAAGTGCAGGCGCCTGCCTCTGCTCACCCTGATGCATCGCGCTCATTGGGAGACGTCTGACTCGCCTTGTTCCCCGAGAACACGACGGGGGTTTTGGGAGCCGTCTAGGCCCTCCAAGGGGCGTCGGACCCTAGGCACTGGATTAGATTTCTGCTGTCACGACCCCTGACCTATCGTTACAGTCTGCAAGATAGTCGTCGTGGCGGCGGGCTATGCGGTGCGGCCTTCGGCGCCTTCAGAGTGAGCCCGTCCGGCATGATCCTGTGGTTCTGACGGGCTTACGGCGACGTGCTCGCAGGTCAAAAGGTTATTAGGCCAACGAAAGTCGGGCTTTTTTCACCTTGTCGGCTCTGAGCGACCAAGAGAGGAACAGCTCAATCTTCCCGGTCAAGACCACCGGAGGTCAGGAAAGGACCGTGGCGACCTTCGTGGCCAACAGGGCCGTCCAGAAGGGGAAGCCCATCTACTCGGTCCTCGCCCTCGACACCTGGAAGGGGTACGTGCTCTTCGAGGCCCCAAACAGCCAAGTGGTAGACGAGAGCATCCAGGGGTTCAAGCACGTCAGAAGCAAGATCCCCGGCATGATGCAGTACTCCGACATCGAGAAGTTCTTGGTCACAAAGTCCATGGTGGCGGAGCTGAACACCGAGGACACCATCGAGATAGTCGCGGGACCGTTCAAGGGGATGCGGGCGAAGATCTCGCGGGTAGAGAAGGAGAAGCAGGAGATCACGGTCTCGCTGCTGGACACTGCCTTCGCCATGCCCATCACAATCGACGCGGCCTATGCCAAGCTCGTTGCCAGGGCCAAGCCGGAGCAGAAGTGAGTCTGGATGGGTGAAAAGCAGACAATCAACGTCCTCGTAACAGGAGGAGAGGCGAGCGCAGGACCTCCGCTCGGCCCAGCGCTGGGCCCGCTGGGAGTGAACGTCCTCGGCATCGTCAACGAGATCAACAAACAGACGGGAGACTTCAAGGGGATGAGGGTCCCCGTGAAGGTGGAGGTAGACAAAGAGACCAAGCAGTTCACCATATCCGTCGGGACGCCTACCACCTCAGCGCTGGTGGCCAAGGAATCGGGCATCCCCAAGGGCTCAGGCAAGCCCAACCTGGAGTTCGTCGGGACGCTGACCATGGACAAGGTCGTAACCATAGCCAGGAGCAAGATAGCCGGGTCCTACGCGGCGACGGTCAGGTCAGCGGCGAAGGAGGTAGTGGGGAGCTGCGTGAGCATGGGGGTCAAGATCGAAGGGAAGGACCCCAGGGAGTTCATGAAAGAGATTGACGACGGCAAGTGGGACTCGAAGTTCCAGTGACGGGCAGAAGGCTTTTATCCGGTGTTCCAAGGCTCCGCAAGGAATTCGTGAATAGTGCGTGCTCTCGAACCAGCAGCTCGCGGAACTGGTCAAGAAGGGTAAGGGCCAGTCCAAGGAGACGAAGTTCACCCAGTCGGTCGAAGTACTGATTTCGCTGAAAGAAGTGGACCCCAAGAAGACCGACCTGAACATCAACGAGATAGTGTACCTCCCGCACCCGGCAACGAAGCAGGCCAGGGTCTGTTTCATAGGGTCCGGGGACCTCGCAGTCAGGGCGAAGAACTCAAACGCGAACCTGGTCATGGACCCGGCTCAGCTGGAAAACTACGGAGGGAGCAAGAGGGACGCCAAGAAGCTCGCCAGGTCCTACGACTTCTTCCTCGCAGACACAGCCCTCATGCCGAGGGTCGGCAAGGTCCTGGGCCAGGCGCTCGGCCCCAAGGGGAAGATACCGTCCCCAGTCCCGCCGAACTCCCCCATCGAGGCTATGATCAACAGGATGAGGACAGCGATAAGGGTCAGGAGCAGGGGCTCGCTGGGGGTGACGGCCATGGTGGGAGACAGCAAGCTGTCTGAGACGGACCTGGCGGAGAACATAGTCGCCGTGGTCAACGCGGTGTCCAAGAAGCTCCCCAACGGCGACAGGAACATCAAGACGGTCATGGTAAAGACGACCATGGGGAAGCCTGCGAAGCAGGCGGTGGATTAGTTGAGCAAGACAGTCCAGGTCCATCAGCCTAACCCGAAGAAGGCAGAGACCGTCGAGCGTGTAGCCGCTCTCGCACAGAAGTACCCCGTCCTCGCGGTAACCAGCCTCTCGAAGGTGAGGGCTAGCCAGCTGATGGCTGTGCGCAAGGCGCTGAGGCAGCACGCCGAGGTCTTCGTCGTCAAGAACAAGCTGGCCATACGCGGCCTCCAGAAGGCAGGGATTAAGAACGCCGACCAGCTCCTGTCACACCTCACGGGGCAGAACGCGCTCATCTTCTCGACCAACGACCCGTTCAAGCTCTTCCTCGCCCTGGACAAGAACAAGGTGTACCTCGCAGCCAGGGCCGGCGACAAGGCCCCTGATGACATCATAGTCCCGGCGGGCAACACAAGCCTCCCCGCAGGCCCGGTCCTGAGCGAGTTCAGAGAAGCGGGCATCCAGACCAAGATTGAAGGTGGGAGCATATGGGTCAACAAAGACTCCGTGGCCGTTAAGAAGGGCGCGGAGATCACCCCCAAGCTCGCCAGCCTCCTCTCCAAGCTGAACATCAAGCCAATCCGTGCAGGCCTGGCCATTGCGCTCGCCTACGAGAACGGGCTGATCTACGCGGGGGATGTGGTCGCGATCAACCTGGACGAGTACAGGAAAAGCATCCTCGACGCCTACGCCTCCTCCAGAGGCTTGGCGATAGTCGTCGGTTACGTCACCAAGGAGACCGCGCCAGACATACTCGCAAAGGCCTACAGGGAGGCCCTGAGCCTCCAGGTGGAGGCGGGTTTCCTCGACAAGGAAACTGCACCGATGATATTCGGGCGGGCAGAGGCGGAGGCGGCGGCCTTGGAATCCAAGGCCAAAGAAAAAGGCCTGAAGTAGATCCGTCCCCTCGGACAGCAGGGCGTCTTTCGCTCTTGGAACTGGTGCCTCCTCACTGCTGGGGCTTCACACAGTGATGCTGTCAGAGAATAGCCGCGGTCCTGACTGATGGGCTGGGCCGAAGCCGGTCACGAGTGCATCAGCATCTTGGACAGCTAACGCTGGGACAGATGAGACTAGAATGGTATCTGGCTTACCCGAAGAGTGAAGCGAGACCCTGTAGGGCCTCTTCTTCCTTCTTCTCCTCTTCCTTCGGCTTTTCTTCCGCCTTCGCTGCTGGTGCGCCCGGCGCTGCGGCAGCGGCCACAGGGGCTGCAGCCATCGTCGATGCGTTCTTCAGCGCCTCGTCGATGTTCACCTCGCTGAGGGCAGAAGTCAGTGCCTTGATCTTCACTTCGTCGGGGGCTGCACCGGTCGCCTTAACCACACTTGTCAGGTTCTCTTCGTTGACCGGCTTCCCCAGCTTGTGAAGCAGGAGAGCTGCGTAAACGTACTCCATCTTAATTCGCGAACAGGCGACCTTGGTTCCGTATTTAAGAGTTTGAAGCTGAAAGCGCCCCGGGTCCAGATCGGCACTTGGAGTCGTGCCAGTACGGCTCTTCCTGCGAAGGAAGGACCGAGCCCCGCCGGGGTCTCTCCCGCCCCTATCCCAAGTTTATCTAGCTCAGGGGGGCGACTCGTGAAAAGACAGTGGAGCAGCCCAGTTGAACGAAAAGAAGCAGGCCCTGAGTGCCAAGTTCTCCGCCGACTACAAGAAGTACTACGTCGTGGACCTCTTCAACAGGGAAGGGTTCGTCAGGAAGAAGTGCGAGAGCTGCGGCAAGCACTTCTGGACGCTCAACCAAGAAAGGACCAGGTGCGATGACCAGCCCTGCTCTCCCTACACGTTCATCGGAGACCCTCCCACCTCGAAGAGGCTGAGCTACGTCGAGACCTGGAACGCCGTCGAGAGGTTCTTCAAGAAGAACGGTCACACCATAGTCAAGCGCTACCCCGTGGTCAGCAGGTGGCGCCCCGACCTCTACTTCACCGTCGCGTCGATAATCGACTTCCAGAGGGTGGAGGGCGGGAAGGTGGTCTTCGCCCTCCCTGCTAACCCACTGGTCGTCCCTCAGATGTGCGTCAGGTTCAACGACGTCCCCACCGTCGGGGTCAACGGGAAGCACGGCACATCCTTCTGCATGATCGGCCAGACCGCCCTGGCGAACAGGGAGGGGTACTGGAAGGACAGGACTATCGACCTCGACTTCGAACTTCTCACCAAAGTCTTCGGAATCCCCAAGGAGGAGGTCTCCTTCGACGAAGACGTCTGGATGGGCTACGGGGCCTTCGGCTACTCCCTGCAGTACAACGTCAGGGGGCTTGAGACGGGGAACGCGGTCTTCACAGCCTTCGAAGGCAGCCCCGAGAAGTACGTCCCCCTCAAGGAGAGGGTCGTGGACATGGGGGCAGGGCTCGAGCGCCTGACCTGGCTCAGCCAGGGCACGCCTACAGCCTACGACTCCTACCTCGCACCGGTACTGAGGAGGATGAAGAAGGAGAACGCCGTCGAGTACGACGAGGCGCTCTTCCGAAAGTACGCGGCCCTCGCGGGGGAGATCAACCTAGACGAATACCGCAACCTCGACGACGCGAGGCTGAAGATAGCGAAGTCCCTGGGTAGGGACGCCTCCGACCTCGCGAAACAGTTCGGCGCCCTGGAGGCGTTGTACGCCATCGCAGACCACACGCGGACCCTCCTCTTCGCCATCGCGGACGGCATGCTCCCTAGCAACTCAGGAGGCGGTTACAACCTGAGGATGGTCTACAGGCGTGCGCGCAACTTCATCAACTACTACAAGTTCAAGCTGACCGTCCCGGACCTCATCGACTGGCACATAGACCAGCTCAGAGGGATGTACCCGGAGCTGGCGGGGCACGACTCCGACGTGAAGGATGTCCTCGGAGTGGAGGAGTCCAGGTTCCTCTCGTCCGCCGAAAGGGTGGCGAAGATAGTGTCTTCAATCTCGTCCGAAGGAAAGGAGCTCTCGACCGACGACCTCGTAAGGCTCTACGACTCCGACGGGGTCACGCCGGAGCAACTCGCAGAGGCCGGAGCCAGAGCGAGCCCCCCCGAGGGGTTCTACGAGAAGGTCCAGGCCAGGCATCTTAGCCGCGAGATAGAGCAGCCGAAGCTCCAGTTCGACACCAGCAGGATATCGGCGACCAGGCTGTGGTACTACGAAGAGGGCGCGCCTCTAGATTTCACCGCCAGGGTGGTGAAAGTCTTCCAGGGGAACCACGTGGTCCTCGACAGGACGGTCTTCTATCCGCGCGGCGGCGGCCAGGAGCCCGACCGGGGGACACTGGGGGGAGCGGAGGTGGTGGACATCGAGAAGTACGGCGACGTGGTTATCCACAAGGTGAAGGGAAAGGCCCCCAGGGCCGGAACCAGGGTCGAGTGCCACGTCGACCAGAGGCGGAGGCGGAGGGTCACTCAGATCCACTCCGCCACCCACGTGCTCAACGGGGCGTCCAGGGAAGTGCTGGGCCCATGGGTCTGGCAGCACTCGGCGTTCAAGGAGGAGGATTATGGACGGATAGACATAACCCACTTCTCACACCTGACCGGGGTGGAAGTACAGAAGATCGAAGACCTAGCCAACGACGTAGTGCGGCGGGACCTGCCAGTGACGAACACTTTCATGCCCCGCCAGGAGGCAGAGAAGAAGTACGGCTTCAGGCTCTACCAGGGCGGCGTGGTCCCAGGCAAGCTCGTCAGGGTGGTCGACATCGGGGGGTGGGACATAGAGGCGTGCGGCGGGACGCACGTGAGCTCAACCGGCGAAGTGGGGCTCATCAAGGTCACCAAGGTCGAGAGGGTCCAGGACGGTGTGGAGCGGCTCGAGTTCGTCGCCGGGGAAGCGGCCATAGAGTACATGCACAGGATGGACTCGGAGCTCAGCGAGCTCTCGGCGGTGCTGAACACCCAAAGGGAGAACCTCCCCAAAGTGGCGAGAGGCATCCTGCGGGACCTTGAGGAGTCCCGGGCTCGCGAGAAGAGCCTGGGGGAGACCATAGTCGAGATGTCCTCCACCGGGGTCGCGGCCGAAGCGAAGGACGTGGGGGCCGCAAGACTTTACGTCTCGAAGAACCCCCCCATGGGCGAGGAACAAATCATTGGCCAGGGGCAAAAGAGCGTCTCGTCCGAGCCGTCTCTGATCTACGTGGCAATCTTCTCCACAGGCAAGTCCGCCAGGATCGTCTGCTTCGTCGGCCAAGAGGCCATGAAGGCAGGGTTCTCCGCCGTTGAAATCGTCAGACAGCTCGCCCCGACGCTCGGAGGCTCTGGAGGGGGTTCCCCGTCGTTCGCCCAGGGGGGCGGTCCGCTCGCAGGCAAGGTGGACGAGGCAGCTTCCATCGCCCAGGGACTGCTTCCGAACTCGACGAGTTGAGTGGAATGTCAGCGCGAGAGAAGCACTGGCTGAAGGTTTGGGATGAGAAGCACGCGTTCGAGCCGGACCCGGTCGCGGGGAAAAAGAAGGTCTTCGTCACCTTTCCATTCCCATACATGAACGCCGCAGTCCACGTCGGGACCGCCTTCACGGCGAGCCACCTGGAGTTCTACTCCAGGTTCAAGCGCCTTCAGGGGTACAACGTCCTCTTTCCCTGGGCCTGGCATTGGACAGGGCAGCCCATCGTCGGGATGAGCAAGAGGCTCAGGGAGGGAGACCCGGATGTAAGGAGGGCGTTCCTGGAGCTCGACCACGTCCCAGAGCAGGAGGTCGCGAAGTTCGTCGACCCGGAATATCTGGCTTCCTACTACACGAAGCAGAGCCGAAAGGTGATGAAAGAGACGGGCTTCTCGATCGACTGGAGAAGGGAGTTCAGGACCATCGACCCGGCCTTCAGGAAGTTCGTGGAGTGGCAGTACTTCCACCTGCGGGAGATGGGCTATGTCGTCCAAGGGACCCACCCGGTGGTCTGGTGCCCCTTCGACAAGAGCCCCACGGGAGACCACGACAGGATGGAGGGAGAAGGGGTCTCCCCCACAGAATTCAACCTGATCAAGTTCCACCTCGGCGAGTTCGCCCTAGTCGCCGCGACGCTGAGGCCAGAGACCATCTACGGGGCGACCAACGTCTGGGTGAACCCAGACGCCGACTACAGCGAGGCGCGCGTCGACGGGGAGCTCTGGATAGTCAGCTCTGCATCCCTGTCCAAGCTCTCCGAGCAGAAGCACAACGTCGTCCCAGTCCGCGAGTTCAAGGGGTCCGACCTGGTCGGCAGATACGCGATGGCCCCCCTCACCGGAAAGTCGCTCCCTGTCTTCCCAGGCAGGTTCGTCGACCCGTCGCTGGCCACCGGCGTGGTCTACAGCGTCCCGGCCCACGCTCCCTACGACCTGATGGCGCTGAGGGACATCCAGGAAGGGAGGGTCCAGGTTGGGCGGCAGGTCAAGGAAGAGGCCGACAAGATAACCCCGATACCGATCCTCTCCCTGTCGGGATACTCCAGGGTCCCTGCAGAAGACGCGATCAGAAAGCTGAGCATAAAGGACTCGATGGATCCGAACCTGGAAACGGCAACCCAAGAGATCTACAGCGCCGAGTTCCACAGGGGGGTGCTCAGCCAGAGCTCCGGCCCCCTCGCCGACCTGACGGTCCCCGAGGCGAAGGACAAGGCAGTGGAACTCATCGCCAAGACAGAGAGGCTTGCAAAGATGTTCGAGCTCCCTGAGAAGGTCGTCTGCCGCTGCGGGACCAGATGCTACGTCAAAATCCTCGAAAACCAGTGGTTCCTGAACTACTCCAACCCTGAGTGGAAGGCCAAGGCGAAGCTGGTCATAGACCGGGCGGAGATCTACCCAGAGGAAGCCAGGCAGCTGTTCTACTCCACCATCGAATGGCTGAAGGACTGGCCCTGCGCAAGGCGTTCCGGGATGGGGACAAGGCTCCCATGGGACAAGGACTGGCTGGTCGAGACCCTGAGCGACTCCACCATCTACATGGCCTATTACTGCATAAGCAAGTTCGTCAACCTAGAGAAGGTAGGGCCCGACAGCCTCACCCCGGAGGTGCTGGACTACGTCCTCCTAGGCAAGGGGAGCCCGGCTAACCTTGCCAAGGCGGCCCGAATCCCTGAACGGGTCTTGAGGGATCTGAGGACCGAGTTCTCCTATTGGTACCCCGTCGACCTGCGCAACTCGGGGAAGGACCTCATCCCCAACCACCTCACCTTCTTCGCGTTCCACCACGCTGCCCTCTTCCCCGAGAAGTTCTGGCCCCGAGGATTCGGCATCAACGGCATGATAACCATCGAAGGGAAGAGGATGAGCAAGACCAAGGGGAACTTCGTCACATGGGAGGGCGCCAAGGAGAAGTACGGCGCCGACGCATTCCGGCTGGCCCTGGCCCTGACAGCGGACGGCATGGACGACGCAGACTGGAGAGACAGAGCCGCCATGGACGCGAAAGAGAAAGTCGACTCCGTGATCCCATTCGTCAAGAAGACCCTGAGGTCGTCGGCCGACCGCAAGGCGGACGGCCTGGACTCGTGGCTTGTCTCTTCATTCAACGGACGGATCGCCGTCGCGTCCGAAGCGATGGAGGAGCTCAGGATGCGGCGCGCGTCCGCCACCGTCTTCCTGGACATCTGGAACGACCTAAGGTACTATCTGCGCAGGGCAGGAAAGCCACGGCGCCAGACGCTCACTGAGGTGTTCAACGCCTGGGCGAGGATGATGTCTCCCTTCACCCCGTTCATGGCCGAGGAGCTGAACCGGGAACTGGGAGGAAAGGGCCTGGTCTGCCAGGCGGACTGGCCGGCTCCCGATGACTTCCCAGTGGACGACGATGCGGTCCTGGCCGAAGCGGTCCTTGGGAGGGTCATCGAAGACGCGCGCAACGTGTTGAAGGTAGTCAAGGGGGCCCGGTCGAAGCTGAACGTCTACGTGTGCTCCGACGAAGCGAAGGCCTTCTTTCTGGAGCTGACCGCGGCGAAGCAGAGCAAGGGGAATGTCGGCCAGGTGCTGAAGAAGCACGCCTCCCTGAAGATTCAGCCGGACAGGGTCTTCAAGCTTGCCTACGAGCTGGGAGAAGACCTCCTCGGCAAGGTCGTCGCAGGCAGGGGCTTCGACGAGTTCCAGTCCCTCTCGGAGGCTTCTGAGTTCATGGCGAAGGAGCTGGGCATCGAGGTGGTGGTCCAAAAGACCGGCAAGCAGATTCACGACCCGGCCAACAGGGCGAAGGACGCACTACCCACTAAGCCAGCCTTCTACCTAGAGTGACGTTCTCAGAAGATGGAGGCCGAGCTGTGGGCCTAGCCGCCGATCTTGAACATCTTCGTGCCGCAGACAGGGCAGGTCCCTGACTTCGCGTGCCTTCCATTCTTCATGGTCACGCTCTGCGGGCTCTTCATCTCTCGTGCAGCCTTGCACTTCACACAGTATGCTGACACCATGTATTGTCACCCCCCTTCCGCTGCGTTCTGCTATAAACCACTCCATTGGGACATTTCGCACCAGTGGTGCTCTCAGGGTTCAAATACGGCGGTTGTTGTCGCCGTAGACCCAAATGCCTCCTGGAGATGAGGCCCTCAAGGGGGTGGCCCGGACCCGGATGTCGGACGAGTGGTCCGACTACACCCTCTACGAGAGGCTCTCGAAGACCGTGAATCAGGGCAGCGCCTTCGCGGAGGTCCTCAAGGCCCTATCCGTCACGGAGCACAGGCACTACGAGTTCTGGAAGAAGTACGTCCCCGGGGAAGAGCCGAGACTGGCAAAGCTGAAGCTCTACTGGGTCCTCTTCCTGAGGCGGTTCCTCGGCCTTACGTTCGCTACAAGGTACCTGGACAGGCACGAGGAGAACGTCGTGCAGACCTACAAAGGCTTCGCAGCACTCATCCCCGAGGAAGACAGGGCAGCCTTCGATGAGATGGTGGCAGACGAGAAGGACCACGAAAAGGCGCTGGAGATGAAGGTCGAGAGTTCCGCGGTCCGATACATATCGTTCATAGTCCTAGGGCTGGCCGATTCTCTCGTGGAAATCTCTGGAATCCACGCTGGGTCTCTCGGGTTCTACGACCAGACGGAGATCGCCGGCCTTGCAGGGGTGATAGCGGGGGCCGCCGCATCACTTGCGATGGCCTCGGCAGCCTACGCCCAGGCGAAGCAGGGGGGGTTCGAAGGCTCGGCAAGACTCAGCGCGATCTACACCGGTGTTTCCTATTTCTTGACGGCCATAACCCTGGCGACCCCCTACTTCCTGACCAAGAACATGATCCTCGCACTGTCCTCTTCTCTCTCCCTCGCCGTGGCGATACTCGCCATCACAACCTGGTACAGCGTGGTCATCCAGCATAAGACCTTCCTCAGGGACTTCTTGGAGATACTGCTGATTCTGTTCGGGGCTACAATCGCCCTGTACTTCTTCGGCTATGTCGTACACGGCGTGTTCCCGGGCATACGGGTCAGCTAGACCGCGCCGCCGTGAACGCTCCGCGCAAGAACCAGACAAAAACGTCTTATTGCCAAACCTGGCCTCGACCGTCCAGGGGTTGCAAAGCGTTACGTCAGGGCAAAAGGCGTCTTCGAAGGCTGAACTGGTCAAGCAGGTCTGCGGCTACCTGAGGGAGAATTCGTCCTCCCCTGTGACACTCGGAAGCCTCGGAGAGAAGTTCGGGCTCAGCCAGTTCCGCCTGCAGAGGACCTTCACCGACGTGATGGGAATCTCCCCACGCGAATATCTTGAAGAATTCAGGTTGAGCGTTCTCAGGTCCAAGCTCACCGCTGGCGAGCCTGTGGTCGGTGCCCTGAGGGAGGCTGGTTACTCCGCCCAGAGCTGGCTGTATGGGGACTCCCGGAGGAAGCTTGGGATGACCCCCGCGACATACAAGAAGGGCGGATCAGGGGTGCAGATTGGCTACGCGACCGGAGCGTCGGCCCTGGGCCGCCTCCTCGTGGCCACCACGGACCATGGGGTCTGCTCGGTCAAGGCCGGACGGAACGACAACGAGCTGCTGAAGGCGCTGGCCGCCGAGTTCCCTAGGGCGGGCATTGTGAAGTCGCCCAGGGCGATGCGCTATCTCCGCTCCCTGCAGAAACATCTGCGCGGGCAGGAGATGAGGTTCCCGCTGGATATCCGCGGCACTGACTTCCAGATGCGCGTCTGGACCGCGTTGCAGCGCATCCCTCTTGGAGAGACTAGGTCCTATCAAGAGGTGGCTGAGATGGTCGGCGAGCCTAGGGCGGTCAGGGCCGTGGCGAACGCCTGTGGCTCCAACCCTGTACCGCTGATAATCCCATGCCACAGGGTGATCCGGAAGGACGGGAGCCTGGGCGGCTACGGGATGGGTGTCGGCAGGAAGAAGGCCCTCCTCTCGGAGGAGCGGGACCTTGCCGAAAGAAAGAGCGGGGTCTGAAGTCAACCCTCTCGTGGGGCGTGCCTGCGGCACCTTGCCCAGGGTCTTCCGAAGATGAGTCTCGGCCCTGCATGCGCGGATGGGCGCGAGAGGCTGCCGGAGGGCGCCGCCCGCGATCTAGGTGCGCCTGAGGACCGCACCTGACGCACGCGCCCCTGCATAACTTCATCTATGCGGCAGCGACCGGCGGGTTCATGGTGGCATCAAGACCAAGGAGCTTACTCTCCGTAGCCGACCTCTCTTCCGGAGAGATAGACTCCCTCATATCCCGAGCCGGGGCGTTAAAGAAGCAGTTCAAGTTGAGACGGCCGTCGCGGGTCCTCTCGGGGTCTGCCGTGGGGCTCCTGTTCGAGAAGCCTTCGACCCGGACAAGGACCAGCTTCGAGGTGGCGACACTGAGACTAGGTGGGTCGCCGGTCTATCTCGCCGCCAACGACCTCCAGCTCAGCCGCGGAGAGCCGATCAAGGACACGGCTAGGGTGCTGGGAGGTTACCTCGACGTAGTGGTGGCACGGGTCTTCGCGCAGAGCACCCTCGTCCAGCTGGCCACCTACTCGGGGAGACCGGTGATCAACGCTCTAAGCGAGACAGAGCATCCAACCCAGGCTGTCAGCGACCTGCTGACCATCAAGGAGGTCAAGGGGAAGCTGCGAGGGACCACCCTGGCATACATCGGAGACGGCAACAACGTCTGCAACTCCCTGCTGCTGGCGGGAGCCCTCACGGGGATGAACGTGGTCGTAGCTTCCCCTGAAGGGTACGAGCCCGAGGGCTCCCTCATCCGCAGGGCGAAGTCGCTGGCCAAGAAAAATGGCGGGAGCATCGAGCTGGTCCGGGACCCGAGGGATGCTGTAGCCTCAGCGGACGCGGTCTACACCGATGTCTGGGTGAGCATGGGGGAGGAGAGAGAGCAGGAGGCGAGGGTCAGGGTGTTCAAGAGATACCAGGTCAATTCTGCCCTGATGAAGTCGGCTCCTAGGGGTGCGGTCGTCATGCACTGCCTCCCCGCCCACCGGGGGCTCGAGATCACCGACGACGTCCTGGAAGGGAGACAGTCCGTCGCCTGGCAGCAGGGCGAGAACAAGCTCTACGGGGCCGCCGCATCCCTCGAATACGTGGCCGGATGAGCTGGACAGGACTCTCTCGCCTGCAGCATCGGCAAAAGGCTGGCGTCTTGTTCAAGACTGCACGCAGGGTTGGCATCAGCCGCGAGAGAGGAGTCAAAGCGGGCCCGGTGGGATTTGAACCCACGACCTCTGCGAGCCTAAGCTCCCTACAGCTTAGAAGGCTGCCACGCTATCCGTACTCCGCTCCCGGTCTGGATCTGCGCTACGGGCCCAATTGACACCGCCTCAGGTTTCAACATAAGCTTTGCCGCCGCAGCCCGCTTTCCACGAATGCCCGGAATCGGAAGGTTTTATCATGTCCGGAGCCGCTCGTCGGCCGTTGACCGCACTCCCACAGAGGCTGTTCGGAACCAACGGAGTCCGGTTCGTGCCAGGGGTGTCCCACGACCTCGATTTCGCCATCAGCCTAGCCGAGGCTGTAGGGACCTACTTCGGAAGCGGGGAGGTGCTGCTGGGGAGGGACGGCCGCCTGTCTGGGCCTGCCCTGGCGAACGCCGTCGCGTCTGGCCTTCTCAGCTCCGGGCGAGACGTCGCCGAGGCTGGGCTGGTGCCTACCCCCGCGCTCCAGTACGCGGTGAAAGCCCTAGGCTTCAGGGGCGGGGTGATGGTCACAGCCTCGCACAACCCTCCACAGTACAACGGCCTGAAGGTGTCCGGGCCCGACGGGGTCGAGATCCCCAGGCTGGATGAGCAGCGGATAGAGAAGATATACTTCGACAAGTCGCAGACGAAGGCCGACTGGAAGTCCGTCGGCGTGGCGCGGCAGGAGGGGTCAGTGGTGAGGGCCTACCAGAGGGGTATCCTCTCAAAGGTCGATGCGAAGGCGATAGCCGCCAGAAAGTTCACCATCGTCATGGACCTGGGCAATGGGGCGCAGACGGTTGCCGCGCCCTACATCGCCGAGTCCCTCGGATGCAAGGTGATCACGCTGAACTCGACGGTCGACGGGAGCTTTCCGGGGAGGGGTCCTGAGCCAACCCCTGACACGATGAAAGACCTCTCGGCCGCTGTGAAGGCTTCGGGGGCAGACCTGGGAGTCGCCTACGACGGGGACGGCGACCGGTCCATGTTCTGCGACGAAGAGGGACGAGTGCTCTGGGGGGACCAGAGCGGATGCCTGATAGCCGACTTCGTCCTCGACAGGCACCCTGGAGGGACGCTGGTCACCTCAGTCGCGTCCAGCCAGGCGGTCGAGGCGGTGGCCAAGAAGCACGGGGCGAGGGTGCTGCGGACCAAGGTAGGCGCAGTGGAGATCGCGAGGACGATCATCGAGCGGAACGCCGTCTTCGGGTTCGAAGAGAACGGAGGGTGCCTCTATCAGCCTCACATCGCGGTCCGTGACGGAGGCATGACCACTGCTCTGATGCTCGAGTGCCTGGCGAGGAAGGGGATGGCCATGTCCAAGGTGCTGTCGTTCGTCGTCCCGAAGTACTTCCAGGCTAAGACCAAGGTCGAGGTGAACCCGAAGAAGGTCGACGCGGTGATGAAGGCGGTCGAGAAGCAAACGAAGGGGGACGTCGAGAGGGTCGACGGCCTCAAGCTGTGGACGGGCGCCCACTCATGGGCGCTGGTCAGGCCGAGCGGGACCGAGCCGATCGTAAGGATCTTCGCCGAGTCAGACACCCAGGAAGACGCTGAGCAGCTGGTCAACAGGTTCGCGAAGGTCGTGAAGTCAGCGGCCGCTTAGGTGCGTCCACCCTCCGTCTCTGATCGCCCTGAGCCCGCCGCCTGCCCTCAGAGTCACTCCCTTCTGCTTCGTCGCCCGGCCCACAACTGTCAGCTCTCCTCCGGCCTTCTTCACGGCCCTCTGGGCCGCCTGGACCTCCGGCGCCCTGATTGTCCCTACTATGACGTACTCTTCTCCTCCCTCGAGTATCAGCTTGTCGCCGTCCAGCTTGTTCGCCGCGGCGAACTCCATCACCCCTCTGGCAGCGGGGAGTCGTTCGACCACGAACCCAAGGCCGCTCGCCCGGGCGAGCGTGTGGATGCTCCTGGCCAGCCCATCGCTCGAATCCATGGCAGAGGTAAGGTAGGGCGCCAAGGCCGCGCCAACCTCGAGGTCTGGCTCAGGTTCGAGGACGCTCTTCCTGGCCCTGCGCGCGAACTCTGCCTCCGACCTCGCGCCGGCCGTCATAATCCTCAGCCCAGATGGGGGGAGACCGAACGGTCCCGTGACCACTAGAACGTCCGCAGGAGCGGCTCCGCCCCTGTCTATCACCTTCTTCGCGAACCCTACCATGGCGCACCCGACTATCAGCTCCTCGGCCTCGTTGGTATCGCCTCCGACCAGGTGGACCCCCCATCTCTCCTCGGCGTCCCTCAGCCCCAGAGCCACCTCCTCCACATCCTTCTTGTCCGCCCCCCTCCTGAGGCCGAGAGACACCATGAACGAGTCAGGCCTCACGCCCTTGGACGCGAAGTCGCTAACGCACATAGCCACGGCCTTCCTCGCGGCCTGCCTGTAGGTCATCCCGGCGGGCACGTCGGTGTGTTCCACCAGCATGTCTGTCTTCAGGACTACCAGGCCCGACCTGGGGGGGACTACCGCGACGTCGTCACCTATCGGGCTGTACCCCTTCGGCAGTCTCCCTGCTGTCTTGACCATCTCCGCTATGACCTCGAACTCGTCGGGCATGCTAGGAACTCCGCCTGCCCAGCTTCCTGGCGAAGTCCTTCGCGATGCTCTTCGCCTTGGCGGCCGAAGGAGCCTCTGCCGAGACCCTGACCACATCCTCGGTCCCTGACGGGCGCATCAAGACCCAGGCCCCTTGGGGGAGGGCGATCTTGAGGCCGTCAGTGAGATCAGTACGCTCATACTGGCGAGCCATGACCTTGAACGCCTTCTCCGCCTTCTGCCTGGGGATGCGGAGGGCGATCCTCTCCTGGTGGTATGTCGGGACCGAAGAGTACAGGGCGTCCCCCTTCTCCCGCAGGGCCTTGATGATCGCCAGGGCCGCCAGCAGGGAATCCCTACAGTAGTTGAAGTCGCCGTCGATCAGCCCCCCACTGCTCCCTTCCCCTCCGAGACGGGCTCCCTCGCTCTTCATCGCCTGCACGACGTTTGTCTCTCCTACCCTGGACCTGAGCACCCTGCAGCCGGCCTTCCGGGCGACGTCCTCCACAGCCTGGGTGGTGTCCATAGATACGACCACCTGCTTCTCGCGCGTCTCCAGAATCAGCCGCTGGAGCGCAAGGGTCAGCATGAAGTCTCCACTCCTCTTCTTCCCAGAAGAGTCCACGATAACTAGCCTGTCCCCGTCGCAGTCGAAGCCCAGCCCCAGGGCGCATCCCTTCTCCCTAACCGTCCGGCGGAGGAGGACGAGATCATCTGCGATCGGGTCCACGGCGCGCGTGAAGACCGAGTAGCTGTCGTTGAGCGAGGCGACCTCGCACCCCAGACGCCGCAGGAGGGGGACAGCGTGGGCGATGGCCGCCCCCCCTCCGAGATCCACGGCCACCTTGACCCCTTCGCAGGACCCATCCCCATACCTTGCAGCCAGGCTATCGACGTAACCCGGTTTCGCCGGCTGCACCAGCCGCCCCTCGGCAAACTGCCTTCCTCCAGCGGGCCGCCTCCCCACCACCTTCTCGAACGTCTCCTTTCCAATCCCAGCGCCCGCTACTATGAACTTCAGGCCGTTGTACTCGGGCTCGTTGTGCGATGCTGTGACCATCACGGCTGGTACCCCCTTCATCCTGCTCTCCCTGAAGAGAGCCGGCGTGGAGATGACCCCGTAGTCCAGCACGGTCCCGCCCAAGGACATGACGCCTGCGGCGACCGCTCTGCAGATGACCGGCCCTGTCTTCCTCGTGTCCCTGGCGAGGAGGAACTCTTTCCCTCCAGATGCCTCGGCGAAGTTGGACACGAACCTCGCCACGTCCGCCAGAGAGAGGTCTTGGTTTAGAATCCCTCTGATGCCGCTCAGTGAGGCGATCACTCGAGTCCCCCTCATCTGTCATGGACGGCACAACGTAAGCGTATCTCCAGGGGGTCCTTCGGGGCTTTGTGAACCAATCTTTACCGTGACAATACGACTTTTTGAGTTCGGAACTTTTGATTGCCTGTCCGCCTTCTCAGAATCCAGCGTGAGGGTGAGGTCGTTTAGAGTAAGGAGGAGCGCTGTTGTGGCAGAGTACAAGCTTTCGGAGGTCTTTTCGGGGCTCGAGTCTTCCCCTGCCCTCTCGAAGGTGTTCGGCTCTAGGACCCAGATGACCAAGATCCTGAGACACCTGAAGATGAGGGTGGAGCGCGGCGACTCAGGGCTCTGGCTGGACAGGGCCACAGGCACCATATGCATAGGTTCCAAGCACCTCGTCTCCGCGAAGACCGACTTTCTCTATCTGGACGTCATCCATGTCCTGGTGCACGTCAGGCAGTTCCTGGAGGGAAAGGAGCTCTACGACCAAGCCTTCGAGTATGTGGAACGGCCAACTGAGCTGGAGGCCTACAGGACGACCGTGGCCGAAGCGAGGCGGATGGGCCTGGAAGAGGACGAAATCCTCAGGTATCTGAGGATGGACGCCGTCGACGACTCCGAACTGGGGAAGCTGATGGAGAAGATAGGCGTCAGGGTCCGCCGTTGAATACGCGCGTTTTCGGCTGCAAATCCTGCTAGATCTTCTTCGCAGGGATGCCGGGTTTCACCAGGTTCTTCATGTCGAGGACTGACTCTATCTCCTTGGCGCTAAAGCCCAGTTCCTTGAGAGCAGGCCTGATCAGCGTCCCCTTCGCAATCTTCTTCCCGAGAGCCGACGCCTTGTCGTAGCCTATCTTCGGCGAGACCAGCGTGACTAGCGCCTGGCTCGTCTCAGCGTATCCTTGCGCCCTGGACTTCATGGGCACGACGTGGTCGATTACAAGAGACGCGACTTTGCGCAGCGCCTCCGAAAGCAGCTTCGCCTGGAGGACCAGATTGTAGCCCATCAGGGGGACCCCCATGGCCAGCTCGAACTCCCCGAGGGACGCGGCGGCAGCGTTAGCGCTGTCGAGCCCTGCGACCTCAGCCGACGCCAAGAGAGCGCTCTCGACGGTGACCGGGTTTGTCTTCCCGGGCATGATGCTGCTCCCCGCTACCTCTTCCTGGGTCGGTATGTCAATCTCCCCAAGGCCGGTCAGCGGGCCGGAGAACATCAGCCTGAGGTCCTGGCAGAGCCTGTAGAGCCCGATGCTCACCGTCCTCATGGCACCGCTCAGCGAGGACATGTCGGTCAGCAGTCGGGTGGGTCTGAACTTGTCCTTCGCGCTCCTGAAGGGGATCCCTGACATTCGGGCTATCTCTGAGGCGACCATCCCTCCGAACCTGGGGTCTGTGTTGATCCCGGTCCCGACCGCGGTCCCGCCGATGGGGAGCTCTAGGAGGTAACGCAAAGTTTCGCGGACCAGACGGGTGTCCCTGGAGAACTCGTCTGCGTAAGCCCCAAACTCCTGGCCCATGGTCACCGGGAGCGCGTCCCGGAGATGGGTCCTCCCAGCTTTGTACACATTCGCGGTCTTCCTGGATGTCTTCTCCAGGCTCCTGCTCATGCCTCTAAGGGCCGGGACCAGTTCCCGCTCCACCGCCATCGCCGCCGCGACCCTCACCGCGGTTGGCCCGACGTCGTTGGACGACTGACCCATGTTGACGTGGTCGTTCGGATGGACCTCCTTCCCGAGTTCAGCGGATGCGAGCTCCGCAAGAACTTCGTTGGCGTTCATATTCAAGCCAGTGCCCGAACCCGTCTGGAACACGTCAACGACCATGGCCTGGTCGTGCTCCCCTTCCATCAGCTCTCTTGCCTTGGACTGGATGGCTTTCCCGACGTCGCCGCCTAGGAGCCCCAGCTCCGCGTTGGACTTGGCGGCGGAGAGTTTGATTGCGCCTATGGCCCAGATGACCTCACGTGGGAACCTCGTACCCGTGCTGAGAAATACCCGCTTCGAGCCTTCCACATACTTCAATGGAAGCTGCAGGAAGCGGCGTCTGTTCTTAAGCTCTTGGCCGAATCAGTGCCCGCCGCAGCCGCAGGCTTCTCCCACGGGGACGTTGGGGTTCTCTATCTCGAACCGGGCGGTTTGTCTGATTCTGCAGTCAATCGAAAAGTGAGTCACATCACCCCCTTTGGGGCGCCATGATGGTCAGAGCCTCCCGTTCAGGTGGGCGCACAGGACTGTCACCATGAACGGCATCGTCACCCGATACCCGTCAGTCCTCCTCCTCCGCGCGCTCCCTGCGGCAAGGGCCATGTTCACCGCCTGCCAGAGGTTGTATAGGACCATCGCCACCATGAAGTACGCCAGCCTTATCGCCGGCGACGCGGTCATAGGGAAGACCTCCTTCACCTTCCTGAACGACGTCTCGATCCCCCATCTCCTCCTGTACTCCCTCGGTATCGTCCCGACGAGCCTCCTGGCGTCCCCCTCGATGTTGGTGGCGAAGGGGATGAGCTTCCCCTTCTTCTCGCTCCAGCAGACCACCATGGTGAAGGACGCCTCCTCGACCTGGTGGCTGTCCCGGATGGAGAAGGGCAACCGGCCCTCCCTCCCGAAGGTGTCCACCTCGCGCTGGACCCTCTCGTTGCAGACGCAGGGCATGACGAACTCCAGCCCGAGCCCCTTCAGCAGGTTGATGCACTCCACGGTGAAGAAGGCCCTGTCGAGCAGGAGGAGCCTGACCTTCACCCCCCCGCCTCCCGGCCTCCTCTACCGGCTCCCTGACGACGTCGACCTTGACGTCCAGGAGGGTCACGGGCCTCGAGTAGACACAGAGCCTCACGCCGTCCTGGACGACGGATATGGTGGCGTGCTCGTAGAAGCGGTCCGTCCCCCTCTCGTGCTTGCTCCTCGTCACGTACCTGTTGAACTCCCCGTAGTAGGGGACCTTGGTGTAGTCGACGGCGCAGGCGACGGGCCTGTGGAGCAGACCGAGCCTGGACGCGACGGAGAGGACGGCGTCGTTGACCTCCCTCAGCCTCGAATCCCAGTCGGCACGGTCCAGCTTCTTCAGCCTGTAGAGGAACGCGCCTCCGCAGGGGGAGTCGAGGCCGTACCTCAGCGCCAGGCCGTCCATGGTCGACTCGGCGTACCCTCCGCTCATGGAGAGCTGCATCAGCCCCGTGTAGACGACGTCCGGCCGGTAGTGGGCGTTGGGAGCTGAAGTGAGAGTCACGTATTTGTCAAACAGCTCCAACGCGAGGGAATATGCATGGAGGCACGCCCTCACGTCTCGCATCCTCTTGCCGGGCATCCTGCCGAACAGTTGACTGGAGATCATGGGTGCCCGGGGGAGGGTACGCCTAACCGCACCCAGCTCAAGGAGGCTCTACAACCGACTCAGTTTTCGATTGACTGTGCTGCTCAAAACGGTTAATACATAGGCTCGTCCGTTGCGGGTACGCAGGGATATGGCCTGATAAAGACCGGGTCAGCCCGCACCAGCGGTGCCTCAGTCGTCATAGTGGTCTTTCTCATCGCCACAGGTGTCGTCGGCATTGCCGGTCACGGAACCGGTCCCAAATCTCAGGCCGGTTCTGCGCCGACCCTGATTACCGCCGACAAGAACCGGAGCTCCGGGGGAGGGGATTCATCCGAGGCTCCCGCTCTTCTCGGTCCGCTCCCCGCTATCTTGAACGCCGCGCCCGCAGGCGCCTCGCCTGCCTCATGCTACGGACCGTGCACCCAAAACGGAATCTGGGCAGGCTGGCTGTTCTGCGGTCAGACGCTGAATGCGTGGGCTGATTCATACGGCGCCGTGCACTACTTTTGCAATTACAATTCTGACCAACCCAATCCGAGCGCCACCTTCTCCGGCGTCAAAGCAAGTTGGAACCTTCCGGACGTACTGCCCACCCCCGCGCCCAGCGGCAGCGACCAGTGCACCTCGGCCGCGCCCTCCGGAGGCTACGAGTACCTTTACCAGTGGCTGGGCCTTGGGGGGGATGGGGACGCGTCCAGCATGACCACCAGTCCCCTCGTCCAGGCGGGGATCAGCGAAACTGTGGCCTGCACCGGGTCCAGCCTCAATGTGAGCTTCGAGCCCTGGTTCGAAGCTGTCTCCGAGGACCCCACCCCGAAAGCCTGCCCGTCAAACTCCGACGGCTCCTCAGGCAGCTCCTCTGGCAGCGTTGACGCCATCAAAGCAGGGATGAAGGTCAAGGTCTCGGTCGAAATCCCGCAGAACGACACGGCGAAACAGACGTTTGAGGTCAAATATGAAATTGAAGTGGACGCCAGCAACGGAAGCCCGGTCTTCATATGCAATGAGGACGAGCAGGTTCATCTGGTGTTCCTTGGCAACTCGATCGAGATGGAATTGGAGGTCCCCTCGGCAGGTCTAATCGCCGGGGACAGCAGTCTCCCCCTGGGCAGCACAGACCCTGCCTGGGGGTGCCCATCCAACTCGAACGGGTTCTCCCTGACGCCGGCGTTCTCGGAGATAAACGTGACCAACTTCCAGTACGAAGGCGGTCCCCCGAGCCCAAACAACGTGTTCATCCCCGGGTTCCCCGGCGTGAGCAATAATCAAAAGCTGGACATGAACGGGTGCGACCCGGTGACGGGTTCCGTGACCCAGATCCCCTCCCCGCTGCTCGGGACCTATTTCACCGAGGACTACGGGGCGTCGCGGTACGTGAACTCGTACGGATACAGCTGCTACGCGACCCAGTGTTACTCTTACACTGGTTACTTCCCGGGATCCACGGTGACCGTCAGCCCCGGGGGGAGCACGCCTGCATACTACCTCCTCGGGACAGGCTACAGCCCAGGCCTCGACGGGGCGTCTCCCATCGCTGCGACGACGGCCAATACGTCCTTGGTAATCGAGTTCGTCGGCACGTCGGAGACCTACACAACGACCACGACGGGCACTGGGACGAACAATTGCAACGATACCTTCGCACCCGTTTCTCTTCAATACCTGAGTCAGGGCGGCGGGTTCGGCCCCCCCGAGCTGTCGGTCACAGCCAAGGTGTGCACTCCGGTCACCCCCGGGTACGTCGTCTACGGGGTCGACTTCCAGCTCTGGTACGCGCCCTCGGCTACTCCCCAGGGCGGCCTCGGGTGCAGCCATTCTTCCTGCCTCAAGCTCTGGGACACGGGCGTGCTGTATAACCCGACCCTTCGGGTCTACAGCAGTGGTTCCGCCACCCTCGTCATCTGCAGCCCGGTCTATGTGGTGACCGGAACCTCTGCAACGTGCAAAGCGGCGGTCGCCGGCTCCTCCCCCACCGGGACCGTGACCTGGTCCGCGAGCGCGAAGGGCACGTTCTCACCGTTTCCTTCATGCGCGCTTTCGTCTGGTTCTTGCACAATCGGCTTTACTCCGACCCTCACCCCCGCCGCCCCCTATTCGACCGTAACCGTCTTCGCGACATATGGAGGAGACTCGCAGAACGGGGGCAGTTCTGGTTCCTCCTCCCTGTTTGTGACTACCAAACAGGATTCCTCAACGAAGGTGGTCTGTGCGGCGTCATCATATGTCGGCTCTGCCGTGTCCGGGAGCTGTACCGTGACAGTGACCGGCAATTGCCCATTCTTCCTCGGCTACTGCTTCCCCTCCCCCGCTGGGATAGTCAACTGGTCTTCCAACGGGACTGGGTCATTGGTGCCCGCCGACTGCTCACTCGTCTTCCCCCCCATCTGGCCTGGCATGGGAGAACCGCCCGGAAGTTGCACGGTACGCTTCACCCTGTCCCCCGCCTCGGGGACATCGTTCACAATCACTGGACTCTACGCGGGCGATTACCTCTACAAAGGATCCTCCGACACCGTTTCTCTGACTGCGCCCGCCAAGCCGGCGTCATCCACTTCAGCAAGCTGTACGCCTTCGTCCTTGACCGTCAGGGCCTCAACCACGTGCACCGCGAGGGTGACCGGCTCATCCCCCACAGGAAATGTCACTTGGTCCACAACCGGGATTTGGGACTTCTCCTCGAGCTGGTGCACCCTGTCCGCGGGTTCGTGTTCTGTAACCTACACTCCGACAGTCCCTGCTTCTCCGGTAAACATTACAGCGACCTATTCGGGAGACTTGAATAACGGTGGCAGCTCGGGGACCTTCTCCCTGGCCGTCAGTTCCGTCACGACGACCTCCACGACTTCCGCAACTTCAACGACTTCCATGACTCTCTCATCCGTCTCTACGACTTCCGTTACTCAGTCCACGGTCTCCAAGACCACAGGTAGCGGTTCGACATCCTCCGCGACCTCTTCGGGCACCGTCGCCACGTCCACCGGCGTCTCGACAACCGGTTCAGCCACCTCGACCTCACCCCAATCCGGGGGGTCCTCCGCCGTGTCTGCAGCGCTATCTTTCGTTGCAGGGGTTTTAATCGCCAGCGTCGTATTCATGCTGCTCATTAGGCGGGGAATAGGGGTCAAGAAAGGATAGGGGCGTCAACTGCGGGCCGGTGCCTTCGGCTGGATGAAGTCAATCGCCTTGCTCTCCTGGTGGTCGCCGATATGAGTCTCCGGCCCTGGAACGACATCGAGGCACAACCGATGATGAAAGAGAACGCCTCTTGCCCACCGAAGACTTGTAGTCGCGAGTCAGAGGACATGCGAAAGTCTTCATACCGATAGCGGACGCCACCAAGAAGCAGATCGCCCAGAAGAGGATGGACCACGTCGGGCCAGACGGTGGCCGGGGGGACTAATGTGCTCCGCAGCCGCAGGAATCCGAACGAACGTTTGGATTGTCTATCTTGAAACCGGTCCTCTGCAGGCTTTCAACGAAGTCAATCTTCGACCCCCTGAGCACCTCAGCATCAGCCTTTGCGGCCATGACCCTGAGTCCGCCCACCTCTTCGACGACGTCTGCTTCACCCGGGAGCTTTTCGAGGCTCAACGCGTATCTGTACCCACCACTGCATGCACATCCGCCCCCCTGATAGACCTCGATTTTCAGATAGGAATCGGTAGCCTTCTCCTGTTCCAGCACCTGGCCTATCTTCTCGCGGGCTTCGGGCGTGAACACTACGAGCGGCTGTAACTCTTGCATATCAAGCACAGTTGCGGCTTTTCCTATTTAATTCTTTAGCTGACGGGCTCTGTAAAGTTCACGGTTGTTAGTTGGTAGTATAAAGAGGCGGTTGATGACGTCTCTCAACGCGCGGAGTGTCTAGCTTGATTGCGACCGCAACGGTTGCAGGAACGCATCTTCTTTCCTTCACCCCAACCCGGATAGATGCCCCACCGGCCCCAAGCATGAAACCCCAGACTGCAACGCCAGTTCTTTTTCCCTATGGTTCCGCCCCTCACGGGCTTGGATGTCCGAGGGGGATGATGGCGTGAGAGATGTTCCTGCACTTCCTTTTCTGTGTCGTAATCATTCCCACAGATTACACAGCGCCATACGAGAGTGCCATCTGTCGCCCTGGTTAGTGAGAAATACGGTTCACCATCGCTCAGGTTTGTCCATCCCTTAGCTTGATGCGGGCGAAACTTCCACCCTCTTCCCCTTGATTGAGTATGTTATCGCCTCAGGATTCTCTAGATGCATGGCGACCGGCTTAGGAATGTATGCCTGCGCCCCTCTGCGCCCATCGTAGCTGACTACGACCGTGAACTCCTTCGCGTCTTTCGTCCACTTGGGCATCGGCCTTCGCCTCCATATCCGCGTTGATACGGCTTGCATTCTGAATGATTGTCAGCCATTTGTTCTAGCCCTCGGTTTTGATTCCAGCCCTCTTTGGCGTCCCCACCCTGTCCATCACCTGAAAGCATCGAGAACGCCACGGCACCAGGGACCCGCAAAGACGAGGAGGAACCTCGCCTCCACCAGGCCCGCCATGGTCCTTAGGGACACGCTAGCCGCCAAAGGTTTTTGCGGGGGGTGTGGCCCCACGTCGTTCTGATGGCCGAGTACCGATGGTGCGAGAAGTGTGGGGCGAGGACGGAGCACGAGCCCGTGGTCGACACTAGGGACTACAACCCGAGAGGGAGGGGCCTCTACAGATGCAAAAGGTGTGGGAGGGTCAAGTCCATGCGCCATCTGCGCCCTAGCTCGGAAATCGGATACTGATTTTCACAGCTCGCGTGCCGATTAACGCACCCACGTTAAGGCTCGGTTATATACGCGCAATTTTTTGCCGTGAGTGTTGACAGACGGCCAGGCTGAAAAGAAGTCTCAGACAGTGTTTGCACGGGAAAGCACCGGCCTGGTGAAGAACGTCTCCTTCCTCGACAGCATCTCTCTGAACTTCAGCAACATGTCCGTCGGCCCGCTTCTCACCACCATCGCGGGTTCGACGGTCGCGACCATGGTCCTGGTGGACGTTTCAGGGTTGAACCTCGTGGTCGCTTCGGCCATCGCCTTCCTGCTTTCGATACCTCAGATAATCGTGTACACGATGATGTCCCGGCGGTACCCCAGAGCTGGCGGCGACTACGTCTGGCTCTCGAGGACCTTCGGCGGGTTCACAGGGAGCACGCTCTCTTTCTGGGGGTACACCATGGAGACGCTGGCCTTCATAGCGCTCGTCGTCATACTGCTCGACTACGCCATCGGCGGGGTAGGCGCGTCCATGGGCTTCGGCTATGGGTTCCCTACCACTTCTTGGGTTGCCCTCTTCAACGCCCCCGTCACCTCGGGCGGCTCGTTCTGGCAGTTCGCCGTCGGCGCCATCGCGTTCACTATCGTCATAGCCATCAACATGCTGAAGCCGAAGGCCGGCTACAAATTCGTGACGATGCTGGCCGTGTTCGGAGCCTTCACCCTGGTGGTTGCGATGGCTGTCCTCTTGGCAGGCGGCCACTCGGCGATGGTGAACTATACAGACTGCACAGGGGCCTACTCCGGGGGAACGAACTGTCTTGGTCTGAACGGTACTTCTTCCTTCAACACCGTCGCC
>JAFLZV010000007.1 GCA_029785375.1 Nitrososphaerota archaeon
CACGAGGAGCAGCTGCTCCTTGAAGGCCTCCCTGATCTTCTGCTGCTCTGGCTCCGCCTTCTCCGTCTGGAGAAGGGGCTCGCACTTCTTGTAGGCCCCTCTCATCTCCTCTATCATATCCGGGGGCAACCTGCTTTTGTTCGTCGAGTACCTCGCTTCGATGTCCCCCTTGTGCCCCATGAAGAACTGGCGCCACGGATGGGAGATGAGGCCCCTCGACTCGGCTATGTCGAAGGCCGTGTCGCAGTAAGACCGGAGCACGTAGGGCCTCCAAGTGAACCCGGCCGCCTTGATGGCTAGTTTCACCTCCCAGCCTACCTTCGTCGTCCGAAGGAAGGCGAGCCTGCTTCCCTCTCTTACGTGGCCGATCACTGGGCTTTCCGGGCCGAGCTTCTCCCCCCTTCTCATTCTTGATTCAAGGTACTCCTTCAGGTACTTGCGCCCTTCCTCCGGCAGGAAGGTGAAGTACTGGTGCCTGGCCTTGCTCAGGGTCTTCCTCACCACGACGATAGCAGGTGCCTTGGAGAAATCCACGCTGCGAGACTTGATTTCTAGTTCCCGCAGGTCCCCCAGTCGAAGCCCATCCACACCAATGTAATTTCCGATGCTCTCCGGTCTCAGGCCGCAGAAGGCCATGAGTGAGGCGATCGCCCTCGCCCTTGGGTCGCAGTGCCTGAATATCTGGGCAAGCTGCTCCTTTGTCGGGACCACCTCGTCCACGTAGTCCGACGTCGGGAGCTTGACCTTCCTATCGATCTTCAGACCGAAGTGTCCAAGCCAAGATCTTAGGGTGATGAGATTGTTCCTTACTTGCGCTGGCTTCTCTCCCTTCTCCAGTGACTTCGCGACGTAGTCAAGGATGAAGTCGTCGAAGCCCTCGGGGGATGCGCGCTTCTTCTCGATTATTGCCTTCGGGTCGAGGCCCGTCACGTTACCAAACCGTCCTAGGCGCCTGAGCCTCTCCTCTGCGGTGATTATGCTCCCCCTGGCGAGGTTGTCATACCATCGCCTCACGTCGATGTCTTTCAGGAGATGCTTGTGTTTGGCGTGCGCGCCCATGCGGCTACGTTAGCAACCGCTGTATTTGAACCTAGTTAATGGTGCGGTGGCCGGGATTTGAACTCTCGAGTCATTTTGGATGACTTCCCGAGTTAGTAGCGTGGCAGGCTACTGTCCTGGACCAGGCTAGACGACCACCGCTCGTTTCATGTCGCGCTGGATTGGAGGTTAAAAGCTTGCGGCTCGCGCGGCTCAGCCGACTTTGGCCCCGATAGAGACCCCCCGTTCAGGGGCCAGGAGGGATAGCTCCGTCTCGTTGAAAGCTGCCAGGAGCATGCACTCCGAGACGACCCCGGCCACCGACTTCGGCTCGAGGTTGAGCACGGCGACCACCACCTTGTCCTGAAGCTCTTCCTTCGAGTACCTGTCCTTGATCCCGGCGACACACTGCCTGGTTACCCCATCCCCGAAATCGACGGTCAGCCTGTACACCGGCTTCCGCGCTGCCGGGATGTCGTCGACGGTCGTTATCTTTCCGACCTTCATCTCAACCTTTGCGAACTCGTCTATCGTGATGGACAATGTGAATCTGGCGGCGGCTTCCGGAGTTAAGGATTGAGGAGGCAGCTTTACGCACCCCCGGCAGGACATATCAGGCTGTACCCCCAGGGGGGAGTGGGATGGTGGACACAGTCTCCGTTTTCACGATTGTGACAGCCATCATCATCGCCGGCTTTCTGAGCGAGCTGTTCTTCAAGAAGACAGGCGTCCCTATCTTCATCTTCCTGATCCTCCTCGGGATCGTCATCGGACCCATCCTCAACCTCCTCCCCAGGACGTCTCTGCTCCCCGCGCTAGGCGTCTTCGCTGAACTCACCCTCCTCATGGTTCTGTTCTACGGCGGGATGGACACGAGTTTTGGGGCAATCCTGAAGGGAGGAGGGAGGACGTTCGTCCAGGTGACGGTCTACGTGTTCGGGAGCACCGCCGCCATAGCTGCGGTGGTGAGCTTTCTGACCCGCTGGGATCCTCTCTCTTCACTCATCTTTGCGAGTATGGTCGGTGGAGAGACCACCGCGGCCGTGGTGATCCCCTTGTCGAGGTCGCTGAAGCTCCCCGAAATCACAGTCGCCTTCATAACGCTCGAGTCGGTGATGAACGCGATTTTCTCCATCATACTTTTCTTCGCTTTCGTCGGCATCTATCAGACCGGCTCTGCCAACCTGGTGGACACGGTCTCCAAGATCGCCGCGAACTTCTCGGTCGGGATCGTGGTCGGTGCTGTCCTCTCCGTCGGCTGGGTGTTCATACTTAACAGGTTCCAGCAGAGGAAGTATACTTACGTTCTCACCCTTGGGCTGGTGTTCGGCACCTACGTCATCAGCAGCGACGTGGGAGGGAGCGGCGAGCTCTCCGTGCTCATATTCGGCATCATCCTGGGGAACTACCAGCTGATCAACCGGCTGACCAACAGGGTCATCAGCATGGATGCCCTCAGGCAGAGGCTGGGCCTTTTTCAGGAGGAGATATCCTTCCTGATGGAGACCCTGTTCTTCGTGTTCCTGGGACTCACGTTCCAGATCAATACGTCGAGCATCATAGCCAACCTGGGCCTGGGGGTAGGGGTCGTGCTCGTCTTGGTTCTGTTCAGAACGGCGGCGACGACCATATCCACCGCCGGGTCGGAGCTGGCTCAGAACAGGAGGGAGATCATTTTGATGTGCGCTCAGGGGCTGGTGCCAGCTACCCTCGCGGTCACGGCGGTCAATCTCGGCCTCCCGCATGCCAACTCCTTCGTCAACATCGTCACATATGTCATCATCTTGACGAACCTGATAGCCGCGGCGGGAGCCGTCTGGAGGCTGAGGAGCCAAAAGAGCAGCTTTAGGGAGTTCATGGCCGGGCTCGACTATTCTTACGGCATGAGGTAGACTTCGAATGTAGGCCGTCGATGCCACGAAGTGGTCTTCCAGCCCATGGAGGGGAGCCGTGGTGAAGGAGGGCGCCGAAAGTCATTTAGGCCCGGTGGAAGCGACTATCCACTGACCGGGCAGTTGGCCGAGTTTGTCGTCAAAAAGTCAGGGACCCGTTCAGACGCGGTCCTGGCCGAGGGAGGGAGAGAGGTCGGGGAACTCAAAGCTGATGGAGCGACCGCGTTCAAGCTGACCTCGGAAGGCAAGGCTTGGACGCTGGACCGGAGGGTCCGCGGCGAAGTCAGGCCGTTCTCCATCAGCGCAAGCCCTGCAGACGATGCGTCGGCTCCGGTCCTCGTCATAGAAAACCACGTCTTCTTCCATGGCGGGAAGGCATACTATTTCACCGGCGTCCCTGAAGGCGCCCGTCCAGGAGACCAGTTCCACGGGAGGCGGCACGTCAACAGGCTGGACGCGTTCCCTTTCTTCAGCCTCGAAGAGGTAGACCCAGAGACGTGGGCCCGACTGGGGAGGCACAGGGGGGTCTCCGTCGGGACGATAGAAGGGCTCGGTTTCGAAGGGTTCCGCGTCTCGGTCGCAGACGAGTTGGAAGACATCGGGCTCCTCCTCGCGGGGGCGGCCTATCTGCTCTATACATCGGGGTAGGTGCCTCTTGGTAGTCTTCAGGCCAGACAGGGTAGGCCCCTTTCCATTCCCGAAGTCCTCCCCGGAGACGAGGAGGAAAGACTTCTCGGAGGTCGAGCAACCTTATACCAAGGAGCAGGCTATGCTGGAGGCAGACCGCTGCCTCCGCTGCGGCACTCCGGTCTGCATCGATGCCTGCCCGGTCCAGTTGGACGTCCGCGGTATGATGGATGCGGTCGCCAACGGGGACTTCAAGACGGCTTACGAGAGGATAAGAGAGACCAACCCCTTGCTGGGGGTTACGGCGAGGTGCTGCCCTCAGCTCCAGGGCCTCTGTGAGGACGCGTGCGTGGTCCGCTGGGGAGGCCAACCCCTCTCCATCGGGATGGTCCAGAGGTTCATGGCGGACTGGGAGCAGAACGAGTCAAGGCAGCCCGGACCCGCCTCCGAGCCTAAGACAGGGAAGAAAGTAGCCGTGGTAGGGGGCGGTCCAGCTGGGCTGGCGGCGGCGGCGCTGCTCCTAAGATACGGCCATGGCGTCACGATCTACGAGGAGTCGGATCATCTCGGGGGGACGGCCTGGTATGGGATACCCGACTATCACCTTCCCAAAGACGTTCTGTCCTACGAAGCCGGGCGCATCGTAGAGGCAGGAGTCGTCGTCAAGACAGGGGTGAAGGTCGGTCGAGACGTAAGCTTGTCTTTGCTGCTTGACGAGGCCGACGCCGTATTGGTCGCAACGGGATCTAGGGACGTGAGGACCTTGGACACCCCAGGGGCTCAACTGGGAGGAATCTACGACGGCTACGGATTCCTCAGGCGTGTGTACATGGAAGGAGTGGACGTCTACCTCCGGGGTTATGCGAAGGAGCTCGGCAAGGACGTGGTCGTCGTCGGCGGCGGCGACAGCGCCCTCGACTGCGCGAGGACCGCTCTCAGGTTGACACAAGGAAACGTGACTGTCGTCTACAGGCGCGACGAGAAGGATATGCCAGCCGACCCGATCATGGTGCAGGAGGCGAAGGAGGAAGGGGTTGAGTTCGAGTTCCTTTCTGACCCAATCGAGTTTGTCGGAGACGGACGGGTCGTGACGGGGATGGTCGTGGCGGCGATGCAGCTCGGCCAGCCAGACTCTACGGGAAGGAAGCACCCCGAGCCCATCCCCGGCAGGTCGTCTACGCTGAAGTGTGACAGCGTACTCCTGGCTATAGGGAGAGGGCCCGACTCGTTCCTTGAAAAGGTCGAAGGGCTGAAGGCAGGCCCCAAGGGCGCGATCTCTGTTGACGATCACTACAGGACATCCATGACGGGCGTCTTCGCGTCGGGAGACGCCACCACTGGCGAGACCCTAGTGGTGAAAGCCATGGGGCATGCCAGGGAGTGTGCTCAGAGGGTCCATGAGTTCCTGACAGGGCTCGAAGGGCGTCATGTGTCCCTCTACGAGCGGTACTACCTAGAGAGGACCACCGAGGACTCGTACCAGGACATGCTTGACGGGAAAGAGGGGGGCCTTCCTCCAGACTGACCCCAACGGCTGAACCCAGTGGCGCCGCGGGGCTTTTGCTTGGGCGGGGCCGGCCGCAGACAACGCAAACCCCGTCGGCCGAGTCAGTCCTGGCCGGGCGAGGCCGCGCGCGCAGGAAGACGGTGTCGACTACTTCGTTTTCCGCATCGAGTTGATCGTCTCTGTAATCCTCTTGTTCACTTCGGCCATCATCATGTCCCTTTCCTCTGGGCTCTGGATGTAGACGAGGATCGTCAGCTCGGTGGACTGCGAGCCCTTGGACTTCGTCGTGAGGACCGGAGGGAACCGCTTGTCCAGGTGAAGCCACAGCTTGTCCAAGCTCTTCATGACCTCGCTTTCGAAGGTCGCCAGGTCGACTTCGTTCCCGACCGTCACGGGGATTACGAGCTCCTTCCATGCCCTGGGGGTCACGTTGACCACTTCTCTCTCCATGAATACGGTGTTGGGGACCGAGACCAGGTGGTTCTCGGCGTCCAGGATGACTACGCTGATGGAGTTCATCTCGATCACCTTGCCTGTATGGCCCCCCACTGAAACCGAGTCGCCCAGCCTGAACGGGACGTACACGTCTGTGAAGTACTTCGAGCCCATGTTCTCCAGCGGCTTCCTGAGGGTAACTATCACCCCGGCGCCCAGCAGGGTGACTATCACGGTGAGTATCTCGGTGTTGAAACCGAGCACCCCCAGACCGAGGATCGTCCCCACGGACCAGACCAGCAGCTTCACGGCGCGCCTAGCCTGGACGGTGACGGCCGGGGTGCTTGTGCTCATCACTCGCGCCGTTATGCTGGTCATGACGCGCGCGACTATCCAGGTCGCGAGGATGATCGCGACGAAGTAGAGCTCGGGTGTGAGCAAGGCGACTACGTTTACCATTTCCCTTCTCCGCCGACGAGTTCCGTTATCATCTTGGACTCGCTCCTCACTCCTTCTGCGATGGTGCAAAGCCTGGAAGTCTCTAATCCAGCCCTGCCCAACCGGGCTCCCAGCTCGGTGTCGTCCAAGATAAGAGATATCTTCTCCGCCATGCCTTCTATGTCTTCTGGGTCCACGAGATAGCCATTTTTCCCACCCTTGATGAGCTCCGCTATCCCGGCTCTGTTCGTAACTATGGCGGGGCGTCGATGGAGCCACCCTTCAACAACGACCAACCCGAACCCCTCCCTTACCGAAGGCAGCAAGGTCAGGTCGCACCGCTCGTAAAGCGCGTCGAGCTCTCTCTGGGATATATGCCCGGTGAAAAGAACCCTGTCTGTCACCCCCAGCGACCCGCACAGCCTGGTCAGCTCTTGTCGCCATCGTTCCGATTTCGACAGCCCGAGGCCCTGCCTCGAGCCAGAGAAGCTGCCGTTGCCGACGGCCACCAGCTTAGCCTTCGGAAGGCGCTTGAGGATCCTTGCGAGGGCTCTTATCGCCCTGTCCTGACCCTTGAGCGGGTCCATCCGCGCTACCAATAGAATCACCCTGTCATCCCTCGCTATGCCCATCCCCTCGGTGAGGGCCGCAACTTCCTTCCCTGACGGGCGAGAGTAGTCGCGAGGGTCGACGTATGGGTAGATCCTCTCGACTCTGCCCTGGTATCCGAACTGCTTGAGGGAACTCAGGTACTTGTCTGCGCTCACCACTATGAGGTCGTAACTGTTGAAGTATGTCGAAAGCGGTTCAGTCCACTGGGTCGGAATCATCGAGGTCTCGAAGGGGATGTGCCAGCGGTACACCTTGGGCTTCAAGGTCCCTATCATGTGTCCCACCGGGAGCTGTTGGAAGTCGTGGATGTAGAACAGGTCGAAGTCGTGCCTCTTGTCCAGGTCCTTCATGAGTTCGGCGGTCAGGCGGTTATAGTGGGCGAACTCCGCGTAGTCGTCGCTCCAGAACATGTCGTCCGCCGTCGCGCCCCTTGTTTCGACGCCGTGAGCCCGGCCCGATATCGTCTCCTTGATCGTCCCGTAGCTCCGGAGCCTGGGGGTGTCGAGGGTTACGGAGTGCAAGATGATCCCGTCGACATCGATGGTCTTGGGTCCAGTGGGGTTGAGGGAGACCCAGTGCACCCCCTCGACCCTGCCGTCCTGCCTGAGGTGTCTCAGGAGAGGGAGCACCATGCGCGTCACCCCTCCTGGGGAGTATCGGTAGTCCACGCCTTCCTTCAGCTCGGAGAGCCTGAGGACCCCACGCCCCCGTATGCGCCTCTTCGGGAGCTGCGAGACGAATTGGACCAGGGGCGTCTGCGTGTTGACGCAGATGCTGAGCTTGTCCGTAGCGCTAGCACCGCCTTCGTCGGCGTTGGGAGGAGCGGGGGGCATCCCTTCCTTTCGGAGCCGGCCATGGAGGTTCCCCTCGCTTGCTGAGTTTCATGGAAGCCCGACCTGAGGTCCGGACGCTAATGAACTTCCTTATCGCCTCGGACACTCCCGCACCGTCGCTCCTCTTGGAGACGTAGTCCGCCTCGCGTGACAGGATGTCCGACGAGTTCCTCACGGCGACCCTCAGGTCGGCGATCCGGAACATCGCGACGTCGTTTTCCCCGTCTCCGATGCACATCAGGGGCTTTCCTCTTGCTGCCAGGGCTTCGATGGCTCGGGACAGACCAGCACCCTTGTCCACGCCTGGAGGGACAACCATCATGCGGTCTTTGTTGAACTCGACCTCGACTCCCCGATCCAGCCAGCTCTTCACCGAGCCCTCTTCTTCTCTGGCGAGCGAGATGATGACCTCCTCTTTCCCGCCTCCTAACCTCTCCAGGAGCTTCCGCCTCACAGCGTGCCAATCTGGAGGGGAAAGGTCCGTCTCCTTCCCTCCAACCACTAGCAGTGCACCGTTCTCTGCGACCACCGCGTCGAACAAGGACAAGTCGAGCAGCCCCTTGAGCTCGGCGAGACTCCTTCCTGTGACGAGGATGAGATCCACACCTGACCGTTTCACCGATGCAAGCAGACGGAGCAGCGCTGGACTGACAGGTCGGTCCCCTTGGTAGATTGTTCCGTCGAAATCCAAGGCCAGGACGCCCACCTTGGGGCGCCGGGGGTCGCGTGTCATGTTCTCTCGCGGCTACCCGTGCGTTCCTGCGTCGTTACTGGACGCCAGCGCTTCCTGCTTCTTCTGCGCGGCGGCTTCGAGCTCCTTCGCGGCCAGTATCAACCCCATGTGGCTGAACGCCTGAGGGAAGTTGCCGAGCGCCTCGCCGCTCCCCGGCTCGACCTCTTCCGAGTACAGCCCCAGGTGGTTCGAGTGGCTCAGCAGCTCCAGGAAGTTCTTCTCGGCCTCCTCGACCTTCCCCAGCCTCGCGAGACATGCGACCAGCCAGAACCCGCAGAGGAGGAACGCGCCCTCGTCCCCCTTCAGCCCGTCATCGATCCTGTACCTGTACACCAACGCCCCCTTGGCGAGCTCTCTCTGGATCCCTTCTATCGTGAGGCGCATCTTCTCGTCTTCGGCGTCCATGAACCCCATTAGGGGGAGCATCAGATTCGCAGCGTCCAGGTCGCTGCTTCCGTAGTACATTACGAAAGAGCTTTTCTTGGGGCTCCACCCCTTCCTCAGCACCTGCGTCCGTATCTTCTGCTTCGTCGCGGTCCACTCAGGCACGTCCTCCTTGTGGCCTGTAGCCCTGGCAATCCTGACCGCCCTGTCGAGCCCTGCGAAGCACCACCCCTTGGTGTACACGAAGTGCTCTCTCTTGTTCCTGATTTCCCAGATCCCGTTGCCGGGCTCGTCCCAGTGTTCGACTATGAAGTTTGCCAGAGGCTTCACGAACCTGTAGTACATCTCCTCGTTCACGGCGGCCCCCCACCTGTGAGAGAAGTAGAGGGCGTCGAGCATATACCCATACGCGTCGAGCTGAAGCTGAGACGATGCCGCGTTCCCCACCCTCGCCGGCTTCGACCCCTTGTAGCCCTTGAGGTGCTTGAGCTCCCTTTCAGGCATGTTCGTCCCCCCGTCGACGTCGTACATCAGCCTGAGGTCAAGGTCGAGGGCCGGGTTGTTGTCCACCAGCCAGTGGAGGTACCTCTCGGTCTCGCTCTTGAACCCCAGCACGTCGAAAGCCCACAGCGAACTGGCCGAGTCTCGTATCCACGAAAACCGATAGTCCCAGTTCCTGTTCCCTCCGAGCGCTTCTGGAAGGGAGGTGGTTGCTGCAGCAACAACTGCGCCGGTAGGAGAATACACCAGTAGCTTCAGCGCGAGCGCGGACCTCAGGAGCTGCGCCCTCCACCGGCCTCTGTACCTGCACTGGGACGCCCAGTCCAGCCAGAATAGCTCGGTCCGGGCGCGCTGTCGCTCCGTATGGTAGTCGTTTATGCCGCGAGGGGCAGCCTCACCGTAGCTCAAGACGAAGGTCGTCTTCTGCCCCTGGACCATGGCGAAGGTGGAGTCGACCCCGTCCTTGGAAAGCTCGAATGGGACCGACCAGGACATGACCATTTCGTGTTTTCGGGTCCGCATCGAAAGTCCCCGCTCGCTGGCCGAAAAGACAGGCGTCTGGATGCCGTAGTCGAAGGTGGGCTTGAACAGGAACCTCATCTGGGCGGAGCCACTCAGGCACGAGACGATGCGGTGTATCTCCGGAGGGGTGGACCAGGCGTCCGTGGTGTGAGAGCACGGCATGAAGTCTGTCAGTTGGATGTGGGCCGCTTCCGTCCTGAACTCGGTCCGCAAGATGTTGGTTTCGTCCATGTAGGACTGGGTGGAGAGCGACGAGCCCGTCGGTTGAATCAGCCAACGGCCGCCCTTCTCCGGGTCCAGTATAGCGGCGAAGACTGACGGCGAATCGAACCGAGGGAGACAGCACCAGTCGATCGAACCGTCATACCCGACGAGGGCCACCGTCCTGGTGTTTCCGATCACGCCATAGCCGCTGATGGGCTTGTACTCCCCCACAGAAGGGACGGAGAAGCGCTTCCCCGCAGACTTCTGGCTCGGACCTTCCTCGTTCATGTGGCAGCCTCACTGCGGGTCTTCAGGGGGTCGGTCAATGCCCGTCCTGGTGTAACTGAAGCACTGTCTTCACCGAGTCCCCACCCTTGGCCGAATAGGCGTCGTCCCATCTTGACAGCGGGACCTTGTCTGTGATAAGCCGCTCGAGGAATCCTGGAAAGCGCCTCTTGATGCGGACCAAGTCCGCGGCTCCTTCCCTGAAGTAAGAGATGTTGGCGTTCACCGACCCGAAGTAGACCCTGTTCCCCAAGACGAGGTTGGTGAAGACCTTGCCTGCGTCCTCGGTGCCGACCTGAGACCTGTATATCCCGATGTATGAGACGACGCCGTTGGTGCCTGAAAGGTTCTGCGCTTCGAGGGCGACCGCCGCCGACCCGGTAGCCTCGAGGACTACGTCGAATCTGTCTTCCATGGAAGAGAGAGGGACATCCCCGACGTCGACGTAGGCTGCGCCTGTGGACGCCGCGAGCGTTGCCTTCAAGCTCCCCGGAGGCTTCCTTGCCACAGCGGTCACTTTGAGCCCCTTCATCCTGAGCAGCGCTGTCGCCAGGAGCCCTACGGGGCCGGCGCCGAGCACCAGGGCGTTCTGAGGCTTCCACTTCATCCGCCCCGCCTGCATCCCGAAAGCCTGGTTTAGCCCCTTTTCGACTATGGTCAGCGGCTCGAGGAGCACCCCCACCTCGGACAGCGCCTCGGGGAGCTTGACGACGAAGCGCGAATCTGTGACCGCGAGCTCGCTGGCGAACCCGTGCAGCCCCTTGATCCCGTGTTCGCTGTAATGGCCCGTCAGACACATGTCAGACTCGCCGCTCCTGCAGTTGAGGCAGTTCTCCGGGCAGTTCCTCCTGACCGTCGGGACCACCAAGTCCCCCGCCTCGAATCCCCTGGAACCCGGGCCCACCCTCTCCACCCTCGAAAGGGACTCGTGGCCGATGGTCAGATACGGCGACCCTGCCGGAGCTTCACCGTAGAACCCAGAGATGATGTCCATGTCCGTGCCACACACCCCCACCCTATGGACCCGCAGGAGGAGCTCGCCGCGCTTGGGGGAGGGGTCGGGCGCCTCCCTCAACGAAAGAGAGTTGGATGACCCTGGGACGACGGTTATCGCCTTCACGGGAATCACTCAGTTGTAAGGGAACAGGTAAGGGAGCCCAGGCCTGTCGCTCCAGTCGATGTAGCATGTCTTCAGCTGGGTGTAGAGCTCGAGCCCGTATCTCGAGCCTTCGGCCCCGAGGCCCGACATCCTGAAGCCCGTGTGCGCTCCCTGTAGCTGCTCTGGACCCACCTGGTTGACGTAGGTCTCCCCGAACCTTATCTTGTGCATCGCCTTCATGACGTTCCCGTTGTCCTTGGTGAAGACATAGGAGGCGAGCCCATAATCCGAGTCGTTCGCCATGTCGATGGCCTGGTCAAACGAGTCCACCTCCAAGACGGGGACCACCGGCCCGAATATCTCCTTCTGTACGAGAGGAGAGTCCTGCTGGACCCCGTCGATCACAGTGGGTTCCAGATACCACCCCTTCTTCATGGAAGTAGGGCGGCGCCCACCGAGGATTACCTTCGACCCCTCCCCTTCAGCAAGCTCGACGAAACGCTCGCTGGTCTCCCTTTCTCTCATGCTGACCATCGGCCCCAGGTCCGTCCCTTTGGAAAGAGGGTCCCCGATCCTGAGCGCCTTCGACATCTCGACGAACTTCGCGAGGAAACGTCCCTTGACCGACCGGTCGAGGTACATCCGCTCCGAGCTTATGCAGGTCTGGCCGCAGTTCCAGTACCTGGCCCACACGGCGCACTTCAGCGCCCACTCCAAGTCCGCGTCCCGCCAGACGATGAACGGCGCCTTTCCGCCCAGCTCCAGTATGAGCTTCCCCAGCTGGTTCGAAGCGCTCTGCATTATCTTGCGGCCCGCTTCAGTGCTCCCCGTCATGGTGACCAGCCCCGTTGCCTTGTTCCCGCAGAGCTCGTCGCCGACCTCCGACCCATCCCCCGTCACCAGGTTCACCACCCCCTTCGGGATGCCGGCTTCTTCGGCTATCTTCACCATCTCCACGGCGCTGAGCGGGGTGTTGCTGGATGGCTTCACAACGACAGAGTTGCCGGTTATGAGGGCGGGAGCGAGCTTCCTGGCCACCATGGCCGAAGGGAAGTTCCAGGGGGTGATGGCCGCCACCACCCCTATGGGGAGCTTGAGTATCATGACGGTCTGCCGCGGGTTGTCGCTCGGGAGGACATCCCCTTCTATCCTGCGGGCGAATTCGGCGAAATACTCGAAGTGAGACGCCGACCCCTCCACCTCCAGCCTGGACTCGAAGAGCGGCTTGCCCTGCTCCATCGTCAGCACCCTGGCAAGCTCCTCCTTCCGCTCCCTGATCATATGGGCCATCTTCAGCATGAACGAAGCGCGTTCGAGGGGAGGGAGATCCTCCCACTTCTTCTGGGCCTTGGCGGCCGAGTCCAGGGCCTTCTTCGCGTCTTCCCTCGTCCCTTTTGGGACGGTCGCGATGACGCTCTCCGTCGTGGGGCTCGCGACCCTGATTGTCTCTTCAGACGATCCTCTGACCCATTCCCCGTCTATGTACATCAGCTCAGTGCGCGACGCAGACATGACCGTGGTATCCAAGAAACGCCTAGCGTATTTACATCTTGACTTCAGGTGCCTGAAGAAGGGAGCTTCTGGTTGGGCAGCGCGTTCAGGAAGTCAGCAGCTCGGGGCGACCTGCGGAAGGACGCCCTGGCCGCAGTCAGGGCCGCCATCGGCGCGGCTGACCCCCGCCGCCTCGTTCTGAGGGAGCTTTCGGCCGAAGGGGGCGTTCTGACGGCGGGCCGGTTCAGCGGAGCGCTTGAGGGGTACCGGCGTGTGGTGGTCGTAGGCGGGGGGAAGGCCTCGGCGATGATGGCTGCCGGGGTCGAGAGGGTCCTCGGCACCCGGCTCGACGGGGGGGTCGTGATAGTACCCGAATATCAGCGTCCGCTCCCCAGGCTCCGCAAAGTGAGGTTCGCGAAGTCGACCCACCCTCTCCCCTCGGAGAAGGGAGTGAGGGCCGTCAGGGCGATGCTCGGGTTCCTGAGCGGCGTCGGCGCCGGGGACCTTGTCGTCGTCCTGGTCTCGGGTGGAGGCTCCGCTCTAATGCCTGCCCCCATAGCAGGGGTCACGCTCAAAGAGCTCGAAGTCACCACGAGCCTCCTCCTGAAGGCCGGGGCGGAGATCGGGGAGGTCAACTGCGTCAGAAAGCACCTTTCGGAGATAGCGGGCGGAAGGCTGGTGAAGAAGATGAACGGCGCGAAAGTCCTGGCGCTGCTCATCTCGGACGTCGTCGGGGACGACCTGAGTTCGGTGGCCTCCGGCCTTACGGTCCCGGACCCCACCACGTTCTCTGAGGCCAGGCGCATCCTGACGAACCGCGGAATCTGGAGCAGAATCCCTCCGTCGGTCAGGGGTGCAGTCCAGAAAGGGGCAGAAGGGTCGACCGCTGAGACCCCGAAGCCAGGCGACAGGGCGTTCAGGAGGGTGACGAACGTCCTCGTCGGGTCCAACGACGTGGCTACCGGTGCGGCGAGCGAAGCGCTCAGGGCCCGCGGCTACATGGTCACCCGCGCTTCCTCCGTCAGGGGGGAGGCCAGAGACGTCGGGAAGAGGCTCGCTGCGCTCGCTAGGACGACGCCAGGATCAGGACGGTGGGCGGCGGTGTGGGGCGGAGAGACTACCGTGACAGTCAGAGGGGATGGGACAGGAGGGAGGAACCAAGAGCTGGCCCTCTCTGCCGCCATCGAGCTCAGGGGGACTTCAGATATCATGCTTGCCTCTTTCGGGACGGACGGGGTGGACGGGCCGACGGACGCGGCCGGGGCGCTGGCTGACTCGAGCTCATTCGACAGGGCGAAGGCCATGGGGCTCGACCCGAACGCGCTGCTGGAGAATAACGACTCCCACTCATTCTTCAGGTCGCTGGGTGACCTGGTCGTGACGGGCCCCACCGGGACGAACGTCAATGACGTGATGTTGGCTATCCGCCGTTAACCTAGGACTTCTTCCAGGTGTCCTTGACGACCCAGACAGGCTCGTCCGGGTCGAACGTCTCCTGTCCTTCGAAGAGGTGCTCTTCCAGGACTCTCTCATCTATGTCCACGCCGATCCCGGGCTTGGAGGGAACGGTCGAGTGCCCCTTCACCACCGGCGTCCCGTCCTTCACCAGCCTCCGCTTCCACTCAGGGAACACGTCGTAGAACGACTCCTGCACGAGGAAGTTGGGGATGGCGGCGTCGACCTGAAGGGTGGCCGCGTTCTGGATTGGGCCGAAGGCGTTGTGGAACGCCATCTCGACGCCGTAGGCTTCGGCTATGGCGCTCACCTTCTTCGCCTGGGTTATCCCTCCTATGTTGGTGATGTCGGCCTGGAGGAAGTCGGTCAGGTGGTTCGAGCAGACGTATGCCGCGTGCTCTTTGGTGAGTATCCGTTCCCCCAGCGCCACCCTTATCCGGGTCGAAGCCCGGTACTTCCTTAGCCCTTCCACGTTGTCGGGGTGGATGGGCTCCTCTGCGAAAAGAGGCTCGAGAGGCTCGAGTTTCCTTGCGGCCGATATCGCGGAGTTCGGGTTGAACCGCCCGTGGTGCTCTATCAGCAGCTCCACCTTCCCTCTGGTGGCGTCCTTGACGGCCTTGACCCGCTCGTACGCGAGCTCCAGCCCTGGGGCGTCGATCCAGTCGTAATACCTTCCGAAGGGGTCGAACTTCAGCGCCGTGTACCCCATGGCCGCATACTTCTTGGCCCTCGCCCCAAACTGGGCAGGGGTCACGCAGTCCGAGTACCAGCCGTTGGCGTAAAGCCTCACAGACTTCCTGAATGACCCGCCGATGATCCTGTGGACCGGCTCGCCGAGCTTCTTCCCGACGATGTCCCAGCAGGCGATGTCGAAGGCACTGAGGGCGGTGGTCGACTCGAACGACACCGGGAGATAGAAGTCATGCTTGTGCCACTCGTGCTGGTTCAGCTCCACGTCGGCGGGGTCCTTCCCCTTGTAGAGCCTCCCCACCTCTCGGAGAGACTCCACCACGGGCCTCACCCGGAGGGTCGGGACAGCCTCGCCATAGCCGACGATCCCATCGGAGGTGGTGAGCCTGAGGACGATGGATATCCCCGCCCAGGTTGCGCCGCCAGCCTTCGCGGGTTCGCCGAGCGTGAATATCTCGAAGTCTGTTATCTTCAACCAGAACGCCCGCCTTTTCTCCTCTGTCCCCTATTTCAACCCAGCCTTCTCTACCAGCTCGCGGACCTTGCGCCGCTCCAGCTCAGACAGAGGGGTCTGCGGTGGTCTCACTTCGCCTACGGGGAACCCTGCTGCGCCCATGGCCGCCTTCAGCCCGGCGGGGAAGTAGCCTGTCCCGGCGGCTTTGACGAGGGGGAGCAGTGACTTCTGGGCTCCAAGGGCGTCATCCCGTCGTCCGTTCTTGAAGAGGTCGAAGATGCTCGAGGAGGTCTTCGGGGCTATGTTGGAGATGCTTATGACCGCGCCCTTCCCTCCTGCCTCCAGGCAGGAGTATGCCATGGCGTCAGACCCGGTGAACACCGCCACCTTCTGTCCGACGGCTTCGATGAAAGCCACGAGGTTGAGCATGTTGTACTCTGTGTACTTCATGCCGACTATCATCTCCTCCTCCGCCAGCCTCGACACGACAGTAAGGGGGACGAAGTTGTGGGTCCACTCTGGAATATTGTAGAGCACCAGTGGGAGCGTCACCCCGCCGTGTATCAGCGCGAAATGACGGAACAAGCCTTCCTCGTCCACCCTGTAGTAGTACGGAGCTGTGGCCACGACCCCGTCGGCGCCCACGTCTGCTGCGTCCTTGGCGTACGCTATGGCGTTCCTGGGGGCAGGGTCGGATATCCCCGCTAGGACGGGGACCCTGGAGTTCGTTTTGTCTACGACTATCTCCAGTACGCGCTTCCGCTCTCTCCTGTCAAGGAGGGCGAACTCTCCGGTCGTCCCCAGCGGGAACAAGCCGTCGACCCCCCCATCGATGAGGTAGTCTGTGAGTTCACGTAGTCTTCCTTCGTCCACCTCCCCGTTCTTGTCGAACGGGGTAGGCATGGGCGACCAGATGCCGCGGAGCTCAAGCGCCAGCGCCCATCATCTCCTATAGAGGGTACGCCATTGCCCGGGCAGGAGCCCCGTCGCACCCCCCGATCTTTATGGGGAGGCAGACGAAGAAGACGCGCCTTCCCACCAGCCCCGCAAGCCCTTCGGCGAGCGACTCGATGATAGGTATCCCGTGCGACAGAAGGGTCAGGTGCGCCACCGGGCGGGGAGCACCGAACCCCTCGACCGAAAGATAGTCGATCCCGACCGCCTTGACCCTCTTCTTCACCAGCCAGTCGGCGGCGTCCCCTCCGAGGTAGGTGTACCTCCGCCTCGCCTTGGGGTCGCGCCACCTCCTGCTGAATCCTGTGTAGATCAGGACTACGTCCCCCGCCCGGGCTGACGAAGCATGCCGTTGGAGGTCGGAGCCGGCTATGGCGGACCCCGGGGGCAGGTCGGACACGTCGACCACCTCCGCTTCCCCTACAAAGCTTTCGACAGAAAGCTCGTCTAGCGCCTTCCCTCCCTTGACGAAGTGGGCGGGAGCGTCGACGTGCGTCCCCGTATGCGACCCTAGCCTCATGACAGAAAGGTTGACTCCGTCCTTTGCGAGCGTCTTGTACTTCGAGATCCTCGGGACCGCGTCGCCCACGTAGAACGTCATGCCGTTTTCGATGGTCTGGGTGAGGTCCACCGCGCTCCCCGTGCTGACCGTCACTGACATGGAAGCGCAGGCCCGGAGACAGGTAATACGCCTTTTCGCGGAACGAAATACGTAAGAGAAACTGAACCCTGAGTTGAGCGTGGACCTTATGCGGAGGTTCTCGTTCGGGGTGAATCTCGACGACACCTGGAGGTATTCGGGGGTGTCTGAGCCGAAGTCGATTATCTTTCCGCACCTGCTTTCCCTGAGCCTTAGAGAAAGAGATGGATTCGAGAAGGTAGAGGAAGCCACCATCAAGCTGCGCAACCAGGCGATACCTCAGGACGAAGCCGACAGGGCTTCGCTCGCCCTCGCTGACAGCCTTCGGTCCATAGGTGCTGACTTCGTCAGATGCTGGTTCCCATGGAGGTTCTTTGAACCGGTCCCCGTCCCCGAGGCCGACCTTGGCTCGCTGCTTGACTCGGGGTACGAGAGATGGCCGACTGACGAGTTGGTCAGGGCCCTCCTTGAACAGGGCATATCCGTCCTGCCCGTACTCGCCTGCGGTTACGAGCGCATGCTGCCGCACGGGCTGAGCCCGGACGCGGGAGAAGAAGAGTACCTGAAGAGGGCCGAGACACATGCGAGGGCGCTGGTCAGGCACTACAGGGGGAAGGTCAGCACCTGGCAGATAGAGAACGAGCCCAACTGGTGGGCGATGCACGAGGTGGGAGGGTGGCGCACGGGGGCGTCCTGGCTCGAGGGGCCGGGCTTCAGGGACGCGCTCCTCAAAGTCCTCAACGACGCGGTCCACGAAGAGGACCCGCAGGCCACGACCATGACCAACCTCGAGGGTGACGAGGAGAAGCTGGAGGTAGCGGAGTTCGCGAAATACTGCGACATCGTGGGACTAGACTTCTACCCGAACTACAAAGCTTCGGAACCCGTCGACGCGGCGGTGATCAGGAGGGCTCAGGACGTGTCCAAGGAGACCGGCAAGCCGGTGATGATCGCGGAGACAGGATATCCGAGCGGGCCGTCGCTGCTTGGTTACAGTGAAAAGAAGCAGGCGGACTACGTCGAAGGGGCCATGAGAGAGGCATTCTCCCTGGAGGGAGTCACGGGCATAGGCATCTGGAGGTACCTCGACACCTCCTGGTCTTCGTTCCCGCCGCAGGAGAACCACTTCGGGCTGATAGACGAGAAGGAGGGCCCGAAGAAAGCCTGGTACAGATACGGCGAAGCCCTGAAGGAGCTGAAGGGCTAAGGGGTCTGGGGTAGGGCTTCAATTCTTTTAACTGCAGGTTCCCAGGCAGGGCCCAAGAGGGCCGGTCGTCTAGTCTGGTAGGATACAGCGGAGCGCGTCCAGTCCCTTGGCAAAGAAATCCAGACTGGGAGAGGTCGGGGGTCCAAATCCCCCCCGGTCCACCTTTCACTTCGGGTGCGACTGACCGATGATCTCTTTGTACCCCAGGTAGAGGTTCCCGAACCCGATCACCCCCACGGTGAGGAGGACTAGAACCGTCGCGACGCCTACCGAATTCAGGTTGGGGATGGGGTTCCCGGTGCTCAAGGCCAGGTTGCCCAGGACTGGGAAGCCGACCACCAACCCCCCGATTATCGCAAACGCAATCCCGCCGAGATAGAGCGTCCGGGCAGCGGCAGAGCGGCCGACATATTTGATCTGCCCGGCGGTGAGCTTCTTCAACCTCATTATGTTAGCGAAGACGGAACCCAGTATCACCTGCATAATCATGGTCCCTATCCCGAAGGAAGTCCCTACGAGGGCGGCGTAGAATATGTTCGGCATCTGGGGCGCAAGTATGAAGACGATCACGCTCGCATAGGCTCCGAGTCCCCACCCCGCTATGAAGCCATGAACGGTGGCGAGTTTCAGGGGCACGGGCTTGGGCCCGTCCTCCGCCTCGTGCATTGGGACCCGCTCCGCCTGGGCCGTGTGGTGCTGGTCGCCCCCAAGGAGGCGGTCCAGGGGGACATGAATGTCCGAGCCTTTGAGCAGATAGTAGCCGGCGAGAAGCATCCCTATCCCTACGAGCACGTAGATGTAACCTTCGAGGTTGTAGGCCTCGTATATCGCAGCGAGCCCGGCGAACCCCATCGCCGCCAAGATCGTTCGCTGGATGGTAAATCCACCGGAGAACATGAAGCCGGCCCTCATCCCTCCTCTTGAGCTGTAGCTGCCAATCGAGTAGCTGAACGTTATCGGCCATGTGTGCTCGTCTGGGGTCAGTCCATGGAGCATCCCGAGGACCACGGCTATGCCCAAGATCGCTGGAACCGCAAGCCCTGACGCAGGATGAAGGAGCGAGCCCAGGTCAAACATGCCTGGCACCTACCGGAATCGGCCTCCCGTGGGGGCACTTCTCTGGATGGCTCAGGTGAGCACAAAGCTTCTCCAGGTCGGCCTCGTCAATCGGAATCGCCATGGATGATGAGACCCTGCAGGCCTCCTCCAGCGGCAGGCCGTTCCTGACCAGCACCGTCTCGATGAGACGGTGGGTCCTGGTCGCCCTTTTGAAACAGTCAGCCCCCTCCTTTGACAGCCTGTAGCCGCTCGGCCCCTTCTCGACCAGATCCATGCCCATCAGTTTGGCCAGGAACTGAAGCGCAGTCGGAGGGGCTATCTTCATCGTGACGGCGACGTCCTTCACCCTAGCCGGCCAGCCGTCGGAAGACAGGGAGTGGACCGACTCCAAGCAGTCCATCTCTCTTCGGCTGAGAGCCAGGCTCACGTTAGACATGACCTAATCAGGTTAGGTTATGACTAATATAAACGTGCCGCTGGCACATGCCGGCGGTTGATCAGACCGCTACTCCAACGCTCCCTCGTCTGGGCTGGTGGGCGTCGGGATACGGCTCACCACCCCGACGGCTGCGAAGACGAACACTGCGGCTAGGATGAATGTGAGGTAGTAGCCGTCTGACAGGATGGAGACGGAGATGAACCCTGAGGCGAAGGCGCCGAGCATCGCCGCTATGCCGACGACTGCGGAGTATACACCCAAGGCGGCCCCGGCGCCCTTGCTTTGGATGGTTGTGAACATCATCGTGTTGGCGGAGGTGTAGTAGACGGCGAAGGCCACTCCGCTTGCCAAGGGGTAGAAGATGAGGACTGGAAACACGAAGTATGGGTCGCGGACGAAAAGGGCCGCCGCACCGACCGCGAGGTACATCCACCCCCGGAGCATCAGCCCCTGTATCGACGTGGTGGTGAGGCTTCGGGAACTGACGTATTTTCCAGCGACCCTGAACGCCAGCGTCTGGACCGCCATCCCTGCCAGGATCACCCCGAACACCTCTGCCTTGGACGATGTGAACAGGTACATGGCCGGGACGAAGGAGGTGTTGAACAACCCGCTTGAGACATAGAAGAGTATGGTAGACATGTAGAACAGGGGACGGCTCCTTGTCAGCGTCGATCTGATTCCTCTGAAGGCACGCTCGAAGTCGGAGAGAGTGGGAATCGCAACAAAGAACACCGGGTTCGTCAGGAGGCGGGTGAAGAAGCTCGGCCGCCTCCTCGCCAGGGTCTCCCTTTCTAGGACGAATGGAGGCTCCTTGATCATAACGAGGGCGAGGACCGCTGACACCAGCGATAAGGCACCCATGGGGACGAAGAGGAGGACGAGTTGGTCCGGAAGGGCCCCAGCCCAGATGGTCCCTACGACGTATCCTCCGACGTTGCCCACGCTTGAAATCATGGAGAGCCTCGCGAAAGCGTTCGCCCATCTGCTCTTCGACTCCGTCTCCATTATCAGGAGGTTCATGGGGGTCGCCGAAGCGAAGGAGACGAACGATATCATGCCGTAGATTGCGATCGTCCCTCCAGCCGAGCCGACGAAGTAGAAGGACGCTAGGAGCGCGGCTGTCAGAGAGTAGCTCAGCGCCACCAGCGCCCTTCTCTTGTGGAGTCGGTCTATGGCCAGCCCCCAGAAGAGCGCCGCCGGGATGCTTATGCCGTTGTAGACCGCGGACGCCAGGCCTCCATAGATGGTCCCGAGGGTCTGGCCGTTGAGCTCCACGAGGTAGAGCAGCACCATTGTCCCCAGCGGGCCCGTGGCGAAGGAGACAGGGAAGACGCTGTACAGCCACCTGTCGTGCTTGGCTTTCGGTTGCGCCATGCCCTCCCCCCAGCGCTTCGGTTCATCTGTTTTGCACCGAAAGGACCTCGTGGAAGACTGAATTAGCGCCTGGAGGGGCCAAGCTCCGATGGCGCGCCCCCACAGGCTCACGGCGGTTTCGATACCGGACACGGTCCTTGAAGAAAAGGAGTCCCCCAGGGAGAAGACGGCGAAGCTGGGTGTGATCGCGAGGGCCTGCGCGATATACGGGGTGGACGTCATCGAGGTCTTCAGGGACCCCCGCGGAAGGGGAGAGGGGATTGAGATCCGCAGGGTCTTGGAGTACCTCGAGACCCCGCAGTATCTCAGGAAGAGGATCTACCCCATGAACGAGTCGCTGAAGTATGCCGGCATCCTCCCTCCCCTCAGGATCCCTTCGCACAAACCGAAGGTCCCGATTGGCTCCATCTCGGTAGGCGAAACGAGGGAGGGGGTCGCCAACGCGGACGGAACGGTGGATGTCGGGCTCGAAGCGCCCGCAAGGCTTCTCGGGGAGGCGGTCCCAGGAAGCAGGGTGACGGTCAGGATTTCATCGGTGGCCCCCCTCGAGGCAAGGAAGGCGGGGCCAGACGAATTGCAGGAATATTGGGGGTACAGGGTGGAGACAGGGTCGCTGAGCCGGGTTACTTCAGACGACAGGTTTGACGTCAAGGTGGCGACTTCGAGGCTCGGCACGCCTCTGGAGGAGGCGCTGGGTCCGCTGAAGGGCGCCCTCGGACAGGCGAAGGGGGTGAAGCTGGTATTCGGTTCGCCGTCGAGGGGGCTCCCTGACATCTTCGGGGACGAGATGTCCAAGTTCGATTTCGTGGTCAACCTCTATCCGCGTCAGGAAGTGAAGACCGTGAGGACGGAGGAGGCGATCTTTGCCGGACTTGGGCTTGTGAGCATCCTTTCAGTCGGGAAAGCTTAAGTGCGAACCGCAAAACGGGCCTCTGGAAAGGAAGGTTTAGCGTGAGTTGGGTCATAGGAAGCATTCCGCGCCCCGTAGAGGTAGCCTTGCATACAGGCCCAGAGGACGCGCCAAGAGCTTCGTCCCCAGGGTGAGGACCTGGCCGAAGGTCGAAGGAGACAAGCCGACCCTCTTAGGATTCCCTGGGTACAAAGCCGGGACCGCCCACGTCATAACAGTGGATGACAGGGCGAAGACCCCCAACTTCGGCAAGCCTCTGTTCAACATCTCGAGCGTCCTCGCCCTCCCAGACGCCCAGGTGGTCGGGCTGAGGCTCTACAGGCACGAAAACGGGGCGGACCGGGCGATAGCAGACGTAAAGCAGGCCGGCCAGACTGCAGACAAGATTCCCCTGGACCGGGCCAACAAGGTCGCCGCGGTTGTCTCCTCTGTCCCCAGCGATGTCGGGCTCTCGCAGAAGAAGGCCGTGATAATGGAAGTGGGCGTGTCCGGCGGGGACCTGAAGGCGCAGGCCGAGTTCGTCCTCTCTTTGGTGGGGAAGAAGGCGAAGTTCACAGATGCTTTCAAGGCAGGGATGTACGTGGACGTCCTCGGGATCACGAAGGGGAAAGGGTACGAGGGGCCCATAACCAGATTCGGAGTCAAGCGGAAACAGCACAAGTCCAGGAAGACCGTCAGGGCTGTGGGAGTGATAGGCCCATGGCACCCGGCGGCCGTGATGTACACCATCGCGAGGGCAGGCCAGATGGGGTTCCACCAGAGGACCGAGTCGGGGAAGAGGATTCTTCTCGTCGGGGACGCGTCCAAGAGCCCCATTACCCCCCAAGGGGGTTTCGGGCACTTCGGGGTCGTGAGCGGAGATTACGCGGTAGTGAGAGGCTCGGTGCCTGGACCTGCGAGCAGATTCGTGATGGTAAGGATGAGGGCAAGAGGGTTCACAAAGAACCAGAACCCGCCTCAGGTCATAGAGGTCAGCACCATGGCGAGGAAGCCATGAAGGCCGGAGTCGTCGGTCTGAACGGGAAGCCGTCCGGCGAGGTCGAGGTACCCGGAGTCTTTGCCACAGCGCAGAGGCCCGACCTGGTGAAGCGGATGTTCTGGCTCATAGGCTCGCATGCCCTGCAGCCTCAGGGGAGGGACCCCCTTGCGGGAGAGAGGACCACGGCAGAGACGCACAGCCCTCCTACAGGGACAGGGCGCTCCAGGATACCGCGGGTGAAGGGAGACAGATACTCGAAGGGCGGACTGGCCGCAGGGGTGGCCAGCGTCGTGAAGGGGAGGCTCCCCCATCCTCCGAGGTCTGAGAAGGTCATCCACCTGGGAGCCAACAGGAAGGAGAACCGCCTAGCGAAAGAGTCGGCGATAGCCTATACTGCAAACCTTGACGCGGTGAGGGCGCGGGGCCACAAAGTGCAGAAGCTCTCGCTCCCGCTGGTCGTAGCGGATGACGTTGAGACAGTGGAGAAGACAGGAGAGCTGGTGTCGTTCTTCGAAAAGGTCGACCTGAAGGCCGAGCTAGAGAGGGTCGACAGGAGCACTAAGCGGAACACGGGGAAGAGGCGGCTCAGGGGGAGGGCATACCGGACCGGGGTCGGTCCACTGATAGTGGTCACCAACGACAGAGGGGTCGGAAAGGCGGCCGCAGGTATCCCCGGCGTCAGAGTGACGCGGGTCGACAGCCTGAGCGTGCTGGACCTCGCACCCGGAGGAGTTCCGGGGAGGCTGACCTTGTGGACCGAGTCGGCGCTCGGGGCTCTGCAGTCGAGGGGGAAGGGGGCGGCATCGTAGTTGAGGCTGGAAGACGCTCAGAAGATTCTGAAGAGGCCATACGTCACGGAAAGGACGTTCGACCAGATTGAGCGCGAGAACAAACTCTGCTTCATCGTAGAAGACAGGGTGACCAAGGTGCAGATCGCGAACGCTGTGCAGGCCCTCTATGAAGTCAAGGTCGAGGCCGTCAACACATCCAGGACCATACGAGGGAAGAAGGCGTTCGTGAGGCTCACCGAAACTGGAAAAGCCGCCGAGCTGGCGACCAAGATGGGGCTGGTGTAGGGAATGGGGAAGAGGATCCTACAGAGACGGCGTGGAAAGGCAGGAATACAGTTCAGGGCTCCAAGCAGAGGGAAAGTGGCCCCCGTCAGGTACCCCAGGGCCGATTACGACGGGTCGGCGACCGTCACCGCGATACTAGACGAGAGAGGAAGGAGCGCGCCCCTGGCGCAGCTGAAGGTCAGCCGGGACAAGTACGCTTACCTCCCGGCGGTGGCAGGGATGTCGGTCGGTCAGCAGGTCTCCTTGGGGAGCGTGGCAGCCGTGCACGAAGGAAACGTGATGCCTCTTTCAAGGATTCCCGAGGGGACGCGGATTTGCAACGTGGAACTGAGGCCCGGAGACGGAGGGAAGCTGGTGAGAGCGTCCGGGGCATCGGCGGTCCTGTTCTCCAAGGCGGGTGGGAGGGCCATCCTCAAGCTGCCTTCGGGGAAGAACGTCCAGATCCACGACACGTGCAGGGCGACCATAGGGGAGGTGGCCGGAGGCGGGAGGAAGGAGAAACCATTCCTGACGGCCGGCGCAAGACATCACGCCATGAGGGCTGCAGGGCGTGTCTACCCGCGGATGAGGGGCATAGCCATGGCAGTAGTCTATCACCCATTCGGAGGCGGCAGACACCAGCACCCGGGGAAGTCGACCAGCACTTCAAGAAACGCTCCTCCTGGGAGGAAGGTAGGATTAATAGCGCCGAGGAAGACGGGAAGGAAGAGGTTGGCCAGAACCAGCATGGAGATATCGTAGATGCCCAAGGAGTTCAGGTACAGGGGGAAGTCGATGGAGGAACTCAACGCGATGTCTACGGAAGCCCTGCTCGAGCTTCTGCCGTCCAGGGCCAGGCGCTCCCTCAACAGGGGAGTGTCCGAGGAGAAGAGAAAGCTGCTGGAGGACGCCCGGGCCCTGAAGGAAGGGAAGACAGAAGGGCAAATCAAGACCCACGCGAGGGACATGATAGTACTACCGACCATGGTCGGGCTCACCATCGCTGTGCACAACGGGCGGGAGTTCGTCCCCCTCGAAGTGAAGCCAGAGATGATCGGGAGGTATCTTGGGGAGTACGTGATCACCAACAAGAAGGTTGTGCATGGCACTCCTGGAATCGGCGCGAGCCGGTCAAGCCTCTACGTGCCCTTGAAGTGAGTTGTTCGAAGCTGCGTCCTTTGTCAGGGTCGCTGCCTTCGGGGTAGTCTACGCAGGCATCGAATACAGATATGTGAACCGGTACGAACGGGAACCGGTCGCCGCCGCGGGCGGGGAAGTCGAGAAGCCGGTCTTCTGGGTCATGCTCCCATACCATCTGTATCTCCTCCTCCCGCTTTTCGTCATCGTGGCCTACTCCCCATCGCTAACGGCTTGGGCTGGGAACTTGTTCTTCCTGGCGGCGCTGGAGGACATGGCCTACTTCGCCTGGCGGAGGACCCCGGTCTCGAAGAGGGACTGGACCACTAAGCTGATGGGGAGCTTCAGGGTCGGGCCGATGGAGATCCCCTTCTGGTGGCCCCTCGCCGCCGTGGTCGCAGCCGCACTGTTCTGGGCCAAGGTGTAGCTACCTGACGTCGGTCTGGGACTGGTCCCTGAGGAAGTTGAGAAGGTAGAACGGGCTTCCGACCCCCTTCCCAGTCACGCCGCTCGCCTTCCACCCCGTGAATGACTGCGCGCCGGGCCACGCCCCGGTTGTCGACCCGCCGCTCCTGTTGGCGTAGGTGACGCCGAAGCCGATGGTGCCGAAGAACTTCTTGACCTCCCTGGGGTCCCTTGAGAATATCCCCGCCGTGAGGCCGTAGTCGGTGGCGTTCGCCCTGGACAGCGCCTCGTCGAGCGAACCGAACTCGTTCACTACCACGAAGGGGACGAAGAGTTCGTCCCTGACCAGCCTGCTGTCCTCGGGGACGTCGGTCACGACCGTGGGGGACACGTAGAACCCCTTAGAGGCGTCCAAGACCCGACCCCCGGCCACAGTCCTTCCTCCCGACTGTTTCGCGTCCTCGACCGCCCTCCTGAAGGTCTCGACCGCTTTGGCGTTGATGACGGGACCCATGAAGGTCTGTTTCTTCCTCGGATCACCCACCACGACCTTGTCCACCCGCTCCTTCAGCGCCTCGATGAACTTGTCCTTCACGTCCTTCTGGACGTACACCCTAGAGGTGGCGCTGCACTTCTGCCCGCCGTAGCCGAAGGCCGCCCTGACGGTTCCCTCCACCGCCCTGGAGATGTCTGCCTTCGCCGTCACTATGGTTGGGTTCTTGCTCCCCATCTCGAGCAGAATCGGCTTCGGGTAGGGCTGCTCGGAGTGGAAGCGCCTGAAAAGCCTCATCCCGACCTCCCTGGAGCCTGTGAAAGCTATGCCGTCGACGTCGGGGCTGGTGACGAACTCGTCCTCGAACGCGCTGCCCGGGCCGGTGACGAAGTTCACAGCGCCTGCGGAGACTCCGGCGTCTGCGTACAACTGGTAGAGCATCAGCCCGGTGAGCGGCGCCTCGCTGGTCGGCTTCAGGATGACCGAGTTCCCGGCAATCAGCGCCCCCATCGCCATCCCGTTGGCAAGCATGAAAGGGAAGTTGAACGGGGAGATGACTGGCCAGACCCCAAAGGGCTTCAGGACGTCGAGGTTCCGCTCCCCAGGGCCGCCAGGACCCATCTTGATGGAGTACCCCTTCTCCTTCCGCATGACCCCGACGTAGTATCTCACCGCGTCCATCGCCTCCCAGCACTCGGCGAGGGCCTCGAGCCTGTTCTTCCCCACTTCGTATGTTATGGCCGCGGCGATGTCGAACTTTCTCTCGTCGATGAGCTTGGCGTACCTTTCCATGACCCTGACCCTCTCCTGCCAGGGTTTCGAGCTCCAGGTCGCGAACCCCTTCTTGGCTGCCTCGATGGAGGCCCTGGCGTGCTCTCTCGTCCCCACCTGGAACTTGCCGACGACGATGGAAGTGTCGATGGGGCTGCGGTGCTCGAACTCCCCGGCGTCCGACCAGACCTCCTTCCCTCCGATGTACATCGGATGCCTTTCTCCGAGTCGCGACTCGAGGCGCCCGAGGGCCGATTCGAACCTGGGGTCGAGGCTCTCGTCTGCGAAGAGCGTCACGTAAGTGACTTTTCTGGCGGACTTCTTTGAGGGGGAACCCTTTGGCATGAAACCAGTCGCCGGTATCCCCGCTAAAATCTTGTCGCCTAACCTTCTCTCACAAGGTGTTGGTGGACCATCTGGACCCCGAAGACGTTCGAGTATTCTCTGGCGAAACGGGCCTTGACGTCGCCCATAGGGACAGGATGCCCGAGGATCTTCTGCATCGAAGTCATGGTCGAGGGGTCGAGGCCGCACGGCCTGATGAGTTCAAAATATTCCAGCTCGGTATTGACGTTCAGCGCGAAGCCGTGGTACGTCACCCAGTCTGCGACCGCCACCCCTATGGACGCCAGTTTCTTTCCGTCGACCCAGATGCCCGGATGGCCTTCCACCCTCTCGCCGACAATCCCGTACCCCCGGACGGTGTCGATGACCGACTGCTCGATGTTGCGGACGTGCCGCCGGACGTCGTGGTCCGCGAGGAGGACTATCGGGTACCCCACGAGCTGGCCTGGGCCGTGGTAGGTCGCGTCCCCACCCCTTTCGACCTGGAAGACAGGGATGCTCTGGGGCTTGAAGTTGGTCGGGGAAGTCTTGCGGCCGAGGGTGATGACGTGAGGGTGCTCCACCAGGATGAGGGAGTCTGGCATCTCCCCTCTGGCTCGCTTCGCAGCGAGCTCCCTTTGAAGCTCTAGGGCCCCGCCGTATTCCATCCTTTCGAAGTCGAGGAGGTAGCCGCTCATGTCCTGAGCTGGTGTATCGGATGGCCGGCCGCGGACTCGGAAGCTTCCATTATCGCCTCTGGGAGGGTCGGGTGGGGGTGGATGGTCAGGGCGATGTCTTCGACGGTCGCCCCCATTTCGATGGCGAGGGCGGCTTCGCTTATCAGGTTGGACGCCTCGGGGCCCACGATCTGGACTCCCAGTACGAGGCCGTCCTGCTCGTTGGAAACGACCTTCACGAACCCTTCGGGCTCTCCGGCTGACAGCGCCCTTCCAAGGGCAGCGAACTGGAACCTGCTCTTCCTGACCCGGTACCCCGCCTCGATGGCCTTGGCTTCTGTCAGCCCCGCGCTGGCGACTTCCGGGTCGCAGAACACCGCGTCGGGGACCACCCTCCAGTCGGCGGCCGAAGGGAGCCCCGCTATGCATTCGGCGGCCACGACACCTTCCTTGGAAGCCTTGTGGGCGAGGAGTGGGGGCCCCCTCACGTCTCCGATGGCATAGACGCCCGGGACGTTGGTCTGCATCTTTTCGTTGGTAAGCACATATCCCCTGGAATCGGTCTGCACCCCGATGGCCTGGAGGTTCAGCTTCTCCATCCTGGGTTTTCTACCGACGCTCACGAGAACCTTGTCGGCGGTGGCGCTCTGTTTCCCGTCTGGGGACTCGATCTCCACCTCGGCCTCCCCCCCTTTCTTCACGATGCGCGACACCTTGGACTTCAGATAGATCTTCGCCCCCTTCGACTCGAGCTTCCTGTGAACTACCCTGACCACTTCTGGGTCGCTCCCCGGGAGTAGCTGATCCATGATCTCGACGACGGTGATGGCGCTCCCGAGATTCTGGAACATCGAGGCGAATTCTAGGCCGATGGCACCTCCCCCTACTATCAGGAGTCTGCCCGGGGCCCCCTTCAGTTCGAGACCCTCCTTCGAACTTATGACCAGGTCGCCGTCGAACTCCAGGCCCGGGAGGCTCGACGACCTAGTCCCGGTCGCTATCACGAGATTCTTGAAGGTGACGTCCTCCTTCCCCTTCGCCGTTGTCACCACAAGCCTCCCTGCAGCTGCGATCTCCGCCTCTCCGGACAAGACGGTGGCGTGGTACCCCCTGAGGAGGCCCTCTACCCCGCTCACGAGCCTGGAGACCACCTCCCCCTTCCACTTCTGCATCTGGGCGAAGTCCACGGAGATGCCTGACGACTGCACCCCGAACTTCTCTGCATCCTTCACTCTGTCGACCAGCTTCGCGACAGTGATCAGCGACTTCGAGGGGATGCACCCGTAGTTCAAGCACTCCCCGCCCAGCCTGTCTGCTTCCACCACCACAGTCTTCAGCCCCAGCTGGGCGGCTCGGATTCCACAGACGTAACCGCCCGGTCCGCCGCCTATGATTGCGACGTCTGCTTCGATCATGAAGACTCTGTCGTCGCGGCGCGCTACCGGCTTAAACGTTGCTGACCCGTACCGGCTAGAGCACTTCGGCCAGGAGCTTCTTGGTGTCCTGGATGGTGTCTATGACCTTGGACGTGAACCTGGCGGCGTAGGCGCCGTCCATGACCCTGTGGTCGAAGGAAAGCGAGAGGTAGGTGGTATCCCTCACTTCGATCTTCCCGTCACGGACCACCGGCCTCTTTGCGATCTTTTGGAGCCCGAGTATGGCGACCTCCGGGAGGTTGATGATTGGGGTGGCAAAGAGCCCTCCTATGGCCCCGACGTTGGTTATAGTGAAGGTCGAGCCTCGGACTTCGTCCAGCGAGAGCTGGCCGCTCCTCGCCCTCTCCGAGAGCTTCGAAATCTCTCCGGCCAACTCGAAGATGTCCTTCCTGTCTACGTCCCTGACCACGGGGACGACGAGCCCCTGCTCGGTGTCGGTCGCTATCCCGATGTTGTAGTACTTCTTCAGGACGATACTCCCTGCCTGCTCGTCCAGGGACGAATTCGCGTAGGGGAACTCCTTGAGAGCCGGGACCAGCGCCTTGATGATGAACGGAAGGAACGTCAGGTGGACCCCCCTCTTCTCCGCGCTCCCCCTGAAGGCGTCCCGCAGCTGGACGAGCTCGGTCATATCCGCCTCGTCTACGTGGGTGACCTGGGCGGTAGTCCTGAGGGACTTCGACATCCTGTCGGCAATGGTCCTCCTAAGTCCGCGCAGCGGGACCACCTCTTCTCTGGGGTCAGCCTTGACCGCAGACGGAGGCGCAGGGACGGTCACAGTTGCGGTCGCAGAACCCGACGCTGACCGCCTTACATCATCGTCTGTGACCCTTCCTGCTGGTCCCGAGCCATGGAGAGCCGAGATGTCCACCCCGAGCTCCCTAGCGAGCCTGCGAGTCGCCGGGGAGGCGATGACCTGGCCGCCAGAGATGAGAGGAAGAGCAGCCGCATGCGCGAGTGCCTGCTGTGGCTGACGGGGCGGAACAGCAGGAGCGGCCGAAATGGGACCCGACCCTCCGTCGTCGATCATCATTATGGTCTGACCGACCTTGGCGACGTCACCCTCTTTCACGAGCAGCTTCGTGACCTTCCCGCTCCGTGGGGACGGAATCTGGACGTTCACCTTGTCCGTCATGACCTCAACTATCGGCTGGTCCTCCTTGACCTGGTCCCCTTCCTTCGTCAGCCACTTCAGTATCTCCCCCTCTGTAATCCCCTCTCCCAGGTCTGGCAGCTTGAACTCCATTGAGGAATGCGGCCCTCTGGAGGGTTAAAAACTCTGCATGCTCGCGCACGGAAGCCTAGTACCTGACCAGCTCGAGCGCAGCCTTCGCTATCCCTTCCTTGCTGGGGATGTAGTAGTCCTCGAGCTTCGCGAGCGGTATCGGTATGTCGAAGCCGGTCACCCTCCTGATGGGCGCCCTCAGGTAGTCCAGTGCCCTCTCCGCCACCGTGGCCGCGACCTCGGCCCCGACACCGACGGTACGGGGTGCTTCGTGCACGACCACCAATCGCCCTGTCTTCCTGACCGAGCCAAGGACGGTGTTGAAGTCTATCGGAGAGACCGTCCGGAGGTCGACCACCTCGGCAGACACGGACTGCTCCGCCTGGAGCTCCTCCGCTGCCTGCGTGGTCGGGACCATCATCGCGCCGTAGGAGACCAGGGTGACGTCATGCCCCTCCCTCGTGACCTTCGCCTTCCCTATGGGGATCATGTACTCCTCTTCAGGGACCTCGGCCTTGGGGGAGTCGTAGATCTTCTTGGGCTCCATAAAGACGACCGGGTCAGGATCTACCAGCGCTGACGCGAGCAGCCCCTTGGCGTCATAGGGGGTCGAGGGGACGACCACTTTGAGCCCTGGAGTGTGCGCGAAGTAGGCTTCGGGCGACTCCGAGTGGAGTTCAGGAGGCCTTATCCCCGCCCCGTAGGGGAACCTGATCACCCCTCTGGCTGCGAACCTTCCTCGGGTCCTGTTCCTCATCCTTGCGATATGGCTGAAGATCTGATCGAACGCCGGGAAGGTGAAGCCGTCGAACTGGAACTCCGCCACGGGGACCAAGCCGCCGAGAGAGAGCCCGACGAAGATCCCGGCTATGCTCAGCTCGGCGAGCGGCGTGTCGAAGACCCTGTCCGGCCCGAACTCGTCATAGAGCCCTCGGGTCACCTGGAAGACGCCGCCGTTCTTCGCCACGTCTTCTCCGAAGATCACCACCCTCTTGTCCCGTTGCATCCCCTCCCTCAGGGCCATGTTCACGGCGTTCCTGATGTTCACCCCCTGCCTCCCTCCTGTAACGGTCGGCTCAGGTGCGGCTTCTACAGGCCTTGGCTCCGTGCCGAACCGCTCGGTCTTCTCGGCGACGAGGGTCTGGGTGAGCGTAGAGAAGGTGTAGTCGAAGATCCCCGATGGCTCGGGGGGCGGGGTGTTGCGGTAGGCGGCGATGGCGTCGCTCAACTTCGCTTGCGCGGCCTCCGCCACTGCCTCCTTCGACCTGTCGTCCAGGAGGCCCCTGGACCTGAGGTACTTCTCGAACCTGACGATGGGGCCTCGCTTTTCCCAGTCCACGACCTCGTCGGGGGCCTTCAGCTTGTTGGAGACGAGCTCCGCTGTTGTGTGTGGTCCCATCCTGTAAGTGGAGTATTCGATGAGCGTCGGCCCGCCTCCCCGGCGCGCCTTGTCGACGGCGTACTTCGTGGCCTCATACGAAGCGATGGCATCGTTCCCGTCGACTAGTATCCCTTCGAACCCGTAGGCGACCGCCTTCTGGGCTATGGTCTTCGAAGCGGTCTGGGCGCTTCTCTTCACGGACAGGGCCCACTGGTTGTTCTCGATGCCGAACACTACGGGGAGCTTGTAGACACCTGCGAAGTTCAGGGCCTCGTGGAAGTCTGCCTTCGACGTTCCGCCGTCTCCGGTCACCACGTAAGCCACCGACTTCTCTCCTTCGAGGCGCTTGGCCATGGCCAGCCCTGCCGCATGTGGGAGCTGCGTCGCGACCGGGACCGCGAGAGGAACCATGTTCAGGTTTTCGGGTATCTGCATCCCTCTTTCGTCTCCCCCCCAATACAGGAGGAGTTTGAGGGCAGGCATGCCGAAGGCGAGCATCCCCGCCGAATCCCTGTACATCGGGACGTACCAGTCCTGCTTTTCGAGGGCGTTCACAGGGCCGACCTGCGCTGCCTCCTGCCCCTTCCCCGGCGCGTAGGTCCCTATCTCTCTCAGCGTGGAGAGGTTGGTCGCCTTGTCGTCGAAAAGCCTCCCGAAGACGAGCTGTTCGTACATCCTCTTCAGGGTCTCGGACGACAGATTGGGGTCCTTACCTCTGATGACGCCGTCCGGCGTCAGCCTCTGGAACAGGAAGTCCTTGGCGTCAGTGAACCTGAAGTCCGCCTCGCTGAAGATCCTGGGGACGGCGTCAGACCCCGCGCTCTTCAGAGAGTCTGCTTCTGTCAAGCGTGGCTTTCGGCCGCGGCGTCCATATAAGATTGGTGTCCCTTCTGGTCCTTTTCGACAGCTCTTTTGACAAAGAGCTCGCCGGCCCGGTAGCTGCTCCTCACAAGGGGTCCCGACGCGACGTAGAGGAACCCTAGCCTCTCCCCGATGGACCTGTAGCGCTCGAACCTGTCGGGAGGGACGTACTCCTCCACCCTGATGTGCCTCGCCGACGGCCTGAGATACTGCCCTACGGTGAGGAAATCGACCCCTGCCAACCTCAGGTGCGTCATGGCCTGGGCCACCTCCTCCTCAGACTCCCCCAGCCCCACCATGATAGACGACTTCGTGAAGACGCGGGGGTCGAGCTTCTTCACGTTCCTCAGGACGGAGAGGGACTGCCAGTAGGACGCCCTTGGGTCCCTCACCCTGCCTGTGAGAGTCATTGTCGTTTCGATGTTGTGGGCGATGACGTCGGGCCGTGCTTCGACCACCTTCCTCAGGTCCTGCAAGTCCCCCTGAAAGTCGGGAATCAGGACCTCGACCAGGGTCCGCGGGTTCTTCTCTTTCACAAGCCTGATGGTCCTGGCGAAGTGGGAAGCGCCACCGTCAGGCAGGTCGTCCCTGTCGACGGAAGTGAGAACAACGTAAGTCAGCCCCATCTGCGACAAGGCGAACGCTACGTTCTCTGGCTCGAGCTCGTCAATCGCCCCCTGAGGCTTCCCGGGGGTGACCATGCAGAACCTGCAGGCGCGAGAGCAGACATCCCCCATCAGCATGAGGGTGGCGGTCCCGCCCCCCCAGCACTCGTGGATGTTTGGGCAGTGCGCCTCTTCGCAGACCGTGTGGAGGTTCAGGCGGTTGAAGAGCCCCTTGAGGTCCTGGTAGGTCTCCCCGTCCGGAGGCTCTACGGTGAGCCACCGGGGCTTCGGTTCTGATAACAAGTTCAGCTGCCCGCGAGGAGTTTCAGCCTATCAAAATCCTTTGCGGAGAAGGTGCCCTCGCAGGCGTAACACCCTTCGACCTTGAAGCCCGGTTCAAGGTCCCCGTGAAGCAGGCACATCATCTTGTTGAACCTGATGTAGTCCAGGACCTCGGTCATAGAACGGAGGGCCTCCCGAAATTCCGGTTGGTCTCGAGAGAGTTCCTTCGCTATCTCGTCCGCTGCTTTCGCGACCGTCGAGTCGGCTTCGAGGTTCACCATCATCCCCCTCGTCTTCCTCGCGTAGTTGCTCACCGAGGCTTGGGTGACGCCCAGGCGACTCGCGACCATCTGCTGGGTCATCTGATAGTCGCCCTGGAGCCTCCTCGCCACCATGGCTCTGAGGGCAGGTAGGGCGGACTTCGCCACGATTTCGTATGGGCTTATCAGCCGGGACATACAGTTTCAATAACGTATGTTATAGTCTGTTATATAAGCCGATTCTACGTTGGGAAGTCACTTTCGCCACCTCCATCCTTGCCAGGCCGTGAAACACCGCAAACTTATTGGATGGGGGCTGTCGGTTTCGAATTCCTTCTTGGGTTCAGGCGCTTTCATGCCCCATGAGGTAGGTTGACCGATTGTCAGGTCAGAACGGTTTCCAGTTGCTTTCACCTCCCCTTGTCGCGGCCCTGAAGGAGAGGGGGTTCGACTCCCCCACTGAGCCCCAGGAGAAACTGCTCCCAATAGTGCGCGAGGGGAAGAATGCGCTCCTGATGGCCCCTACGGGGACAGGGAAGACCGAGGCTGCGATCCTTCCCATACTGGACGCCCTGGTGAGGGAAGGAGAACCGAGAGAGAAAGGGACGAAGCTCCTGTACATCACCCCCCTGCGGGCCCTCAACAGGGACATGCTTGACAGGATGCAGTGGTGGTGCAAGCGCTTCGACATCAGGCTCGGGGTCAGGCATGGGGACAGCTCCCAGGCTGAGAGGACCAATCTGAGCTTCGCTCCGCCGGACATCCTCATCACTACCCCTGAGACGCTGCAAATCCTGCTGGTCGGCAGGAGGATAAGACAGAACCTGGCGAAGCTGAGGTGGGTCGTGGTGGACGAGGCCCACGAGCTGTCGGAAGACAAGCGAGGGAGCCAGCTCAGCGTGGGGCTCGAAAGGCTCCGGGACGTGGCGGAGAAGGAGTTCCAGGTGGTCGGCCTGTCCGCGACGGTCGGGTCCCCTGAGAAGGTGGCACAGTTCTTGGTGGGGAGCGGGAGAAAGTGCGAGGTGGTGCGAGTCCCGGTGGAGAAGAGCCTCTCCCTGAGGGTAGACGCCCCGAGAGCGACCGGGGACGACAAGATACTCGCGGACTCGATCTACTCCTATCCGGAGGTCGCTGCGAGGCTCAGGACGGTGAGGGAGCTTGTTGAGAAGTACAGGTCGGTGCTAGTCTTCACCAACACGAGGTCGGAGGCAGAGGCCTTGTCGAGCCGCTTCAGGGTATGGGACCCCAGCTTCCCCATCGCGGTGCACCACAGCTCCCTTTCGAAGGCGACTCGGGAGGCGGTCGAGAAGGGCCTCAAGGAAGGCAAACTGCTCGGCGTGATCTGCACGAGCAGCCTCGAGCTCGGCATAGACATCGGGTTCCTAGAATACGTGGTGCAGTACAACTCCCCCAGGCAGGTCACGAGGCTGATCCAGCGGGTAGGGAGGAGCGGACACAGAATCGGGCAGGTCTCCAACGGTCTCGTCATCACCCAGGACTCGGACGACACTCTCGAAGCGGCGGTCCTTTGCCGCAAGTCTGTCATGGGAGAGCTTGAGCCCCTTGCACCGGTCTTCAGCCCC
>JAFLZV010000008.1 GCA_029785375.1 Nitrososphaerota archaeon
GACGGTGCCTGTTGCGGTGCAGACCGCCCCCGCCCTCCGCTCTATGGCATCTTCTTCTCGCTTCGTAGAAAACACCATCACACGCCGACTACGTTCGCCTTGGCCGCGGGCCTTGGGTGTGCATGGCTGTCAGGCTGTCAGCCCTTCGCCCGCGCCAAGGAGTACACGATGATGAAGAAACCCACCGCCTGGCAGTATGCCTGCACCGTGATCACCGTCCCCAGGTCTTTCGTCCCGAAGTTGTATATCACCCCGGCAACCAGGGCGCCCAGCGTAACGAAGGCGAAGCCGATGGCCAGGAGGAGCATCGCTTGGCTCTTGCTCTTCCTATACGCCTTCCCGGCGTAGTAGACCACGACGCCGCCAAAGATTAGAATTAGCGCTTGCGCTAAGTCGAGATAGACAAATTCCATGACTGGTCAGTGTCACCTCCCGTGACCTTTAAAGGCTTGAAGTCGATTCTCAATGATGGAAATCAGTCCTCCTCCCTCATGGTCAGCCAGAGGCGCTTCAACTTCTCTGCCACGTCTTCGTTTATGACGGCGTTCACCTTCATGACCCCCCCGTCGAAGGTGACGTCCATCGCCCTGTACGCGCTCCTGAATAGCTCATACTTCTTCCCCTCGGGGGTGACTATGATCCTCTCCACCAAGAGAATCTGGGCGTCGAGGAGCTCATGAACCCTCCTGTAGCAGGTGCTAAGGGGTATGTCGTTTTCTTTACTGATGTCCTCGACCGATTTGCCCTTGGGGATTGTGGCCAGGATTATCTTCCGTGAATAATCGTCAGCGAGCCCCTGTACCAGCGCCTGGACGCGGGACGGCTCGGAGATCTCCAATTCTCTAGAATTGTTACATCATCGTATTTGAGCTTAACAGGTCTCTCGTGCTCGAAAAACTGGGAGGAAGCAGGACTCAGTTTGTCCTGCTTCGGATGATGTACCCTAGGCCCCCCAGAAGCGCGCCAAGGGCCGCGACGAGTACCAGCGCCCCGATGGGGTCTGTCAGTTGTCCGAGTATCTGGACGTGGATTTGCTCTGCTGTGAGGCCTTCTCCTCCCCCCGCGACTGACGTGCTCGCCCAGCCTGCGAGGTATCCGCCCCACATCATCAGGAACATGGACCCAGCCACTCCTACGTTCATGAAGATGAGGTGGCCCCAGGCGAGGACGTTTGTGAAGCCCTTGTATGGCTTGCCCTGAATCCCTTCGATGTAGAGGTAGAATATGGCGGTGACCGCCATCGCGACGACGCCGACCACAAGGAAGGAGATGTAGCCTGTGAAGAACCAGGTCCCCGCTCCGTTGGCGGCTATGACCTTGGCCGGGGAGAAGTAGTCTGGCTTTCCTGTGAGATACTGGAGCGGGTCGAGGGTCAGCACGGTGGCGACCACTGCGAAGAACCCTTCGATCACAGCCGCCCAGATGAACCTGCCTGCCCACTTGCTCTTGAAGGCGATTTGCTGCGTTGTGTTTTCCATGCCATCTCGGTCCATGTCGGGGGCTTATAACAGGGCCAGACGTTTTTCGCGCATGAAAATCAGTTTTGGGAAAGCTTTCCCCCCCCAAGGTCGCACTCAGGCACCAGCGCGTCCACGTCTCCGCAGCAGCTTTGGCTGCGCCTTTCCGGCGCGCCAGTGGACGCCCCCCATGTCTGGATTAGATGCGGTTTCTCAGTTATGGGAATTGTAATGACGAGTTAAATAGTGAAGGGGCGAATTCAAGCTGCCTATGGCTAGTACAGGCAAGGCGTTCCAGAACGTGGTGGTCGCTTTCGATGGGTCGGACGACTCGGTGAAAGCCGTACGGCTGGCGTGCTCAATAGCGTCGAAGTTCGGTTCAAAGCTCATTGTAGTCCACGTCTACAGCTCGCTCACGACGGTCTTCGCTGGAGGGGCAGGCGTGCCGGTCTTCAACTACGGCGAGCTGGAGGACGCGGCGAAGGCCGCGGCCACAGCAACACTCTCCAAGGGGGTCCAGACCGCTGCCCAATACGGGGTGAAAGCAAGAGGGGAGCTAATCGAGGCTCCGTCGGTGGTGGAGGCGCTGGTGGGCTTCGCGACGGACCAGAAAATCGACCTCGTCGTCGTCGGGACCAGGGGGATGACGGGCTTCAAGAAGCTGATCATGGGTAGCGTCGCCTCCGGGCTGGTCAGCCACGCCCGTTGCCCGGTCATGGTGGTGAGATGAGGAGATGATCTACGTCAAGGACATCATGACCAGGAGGGTCAGGACCATAGCATCAGACGCTTCCATCAGGGATGCGGCGAAGGCGATGTCGAGGTGGAAGATAGGCGCCCTGGTGATTGTCCAGGCTAGGTCCATGCCCGTGGGGATAGTCACGGAGGGAGACATCTCCAGGAGCGTGGCCAGAGGCGTCGATCCAGACTCCTCCGTCGCCTCGCTGAAGAGGATGAGCCTCGTCACAGTCTCCCCGGCCGAGAAGGTAGAGGTCGCGGCGAGGATCATGTCTGAGGCCGGGATCAAAAAGCTCCCGGTCATGGAGAACCACAGACTCGTGGGCATCGTAACCCAGACCGACATAGTCGGCTCCAGCTTCTCCCTGGTGACCTCGCTCAAGGAGATGGTCCAGGCGCGGTACAGGCCCCCGGACTTCGAGATGTGACCGCGGGAGATTGGCGTCGGCTTCAGAACTGACTATAAGCACCTGGCGGGAGGGGCACCAACAGATTGAACTTACCAGACTACACGGCGGTGGTCGATTATGTCAGCGAAGGGGAGGTGGCTAACCTCATCAGGGGATACATCCAGGTCAAGGGGAAGAAGATCAGATTCTCCGGCGTGGCATACGGCCGTTTCGGCGGGCAGAACTTCTCACCCCAGTTCACGGAGGCTGCAAAATCGAAACTGGCGGCCCTAACCGGCGACTTCCCAAAGTTCGAGGAGGACCTCCAGCTGCGCCTCGTGAGAGGCGAGTTCGAGACCAAGCCCGGGAAGGACGAGCATCATCATCACCGCCATCTCGGCGAGCCGGAGGGGGGACACCCGTGAACCTCCTAGTGGGAGGGACTGGTTTCATAGGAGGGCATCTCGTGGAGTACCTGTTCCAGGAGGGGGAGATCTCCAAGGGCGTCTTCAGGAAGGGGGCTCATCTGAAGACCATGGACACCAACGGGGTCCAGGGCGTCGAGGTCGACCTCTCTGACCGCCACTCGCTCCACGAGGCGATGGAAGGCGTCGACACAGTCTACAACCTGGCGTCGCCCATGCCATACTCGGGGGACGGTTTCATCCAAGTCAACACGGAGGGGATCATCAACCTGCTGGAAGCTGCCTCCGAGGCGAAGGCGAAGTGCTTCGTGCACCTGAGCACCCTCGACGTCTACGGCTTCAGTGCGGGGAAGATCGGTCGGTCTAAGCAGATCAGCCCTGCAGGGGAGTACCAGAAGGCCAAGGCCGAGGCCGAGAGGCTCCTGCTGGAGTTCAACAAGCGCGCTGCTTCACCCAGGGTCACGATAATCAGGGCGGCGAAGGCGTTCGGGTCGAGGGACCAATCCATCGCCGTACCTCTGCTCAGGATGATCGAGCAGGGCAAGGTGGTCGTGCCTCGAGGCGGGAGCATGTCCTACTCGCACCCTCGTGACATCGCCCAGGCGATGTACAGGGCTGCCACGAGGAACCTGACCACCGGGTCGTCCTACCTCGTGAAGTCGTTCGATGCCACCCCGGAGTCCCTCGCACGCGCGGTGTCGTCCGCCGTAGGCAAGGCGCCGGAGTTCAAGAAGCAGGGGCTCTTCTCAGGACCTGCCATCTCGAAGTACGCCTCAGACCAGCTGGGCGCTTCCTTGGCCATCGACGACCAGCCGGACTGGGCGGAGCTCGGCTATGTCCCGCAGTTCGGCCTGAAAGAGGCATGTGATGATATCGCCGCCTGGTACAGGAAGGAACCATGGGTCACCGAAGGCGCCTAGCCCTGCCAGACATCCTCAGGGAGATCAGGGGGATGGTGCACGACTCCGGGGACAAGCGGGCTACGGCCCTTGCGAAGCTGCAGGAGACAGAGGGAGGGGAGCCGTTCAGGATTCTGATCGGGACCATCCTCTCGCACCGGACAAGGGACGAAAACACCACCCGCGCGACTGAAAACCTGTTTTCAAAGTACAAGACCCCCGGCGAGCTGGCGGAGGCAGACCCCAAAGTGGTCAGCAGGCTCATCAGGCCCTCAGGGTTCTACAGGATGAAGACGAAGAATGTCATCCGGGTGTCAAAGCAGCTGGTCGCGGAGTTCGGGGGGGCTGTTCCAGACAACGAGGATGACCTGCTGAAGCTGCATTCGGTGGGAAGGAAGACGGCGAACTGCGTCCTAGTGTACGCCTTCAGCAAGCCGGCGATACCTGTCGACACGCACGTCCATCGCATCTCTAACAGGCTGGGGCTGGTGAAGACGAGGAAGCCCGAAGAGACGGAGGCTGAGCTCGTCAAGAAGGTCCCTCGCCGCTACTGGCTGGAGCTCAACGAGCTCTTCGTGAGGTTCGGGCAGACAACCTGCAAGCCAATCGGCCCGAAGTGCCAGTCATGCACGCTATCCGGCTCCTGCGACTACTATCGGACTGTCGTGGCTACCAGGGCCAAAACTTCATAGCCTCACTTCAGTGCCGTCCGAGCCGTGCCAACGCTGGAGGCGGCTAAGAAGAAGGTCGAGGAGCTCGTCGTGGCGAAGGGTTTCGGCAACTCCCCCGACGAGATAGCCAACAAGCTACTTTTCGCGTTCATCGAACTGGGGGAAGCCGGGGACTCCTGGAAGAAGGGGAAACCGGCGGATGAGACCATAGAGGAGTTGATCGACGTGATATTCTACGTCCTCGATGCGTCCAGGCTGATCTCCCCCGAGGCGGACCTCGATGCCGTGTTCGAGGCTAAATGGTCGAAGAACATGGCGAGGCCACACCGATACGGAGAGGGGTTCAGGGACAGACAGGAGGGTTAGCCACCCTTCACCCAGGTGACCTGCCTGTCCGCGTGGCAGACATAGCCTACGAAAACTGTGCCTCTGCCGTCGGTCACCGCCTCGGTCTTCGACAGGGTGCGACCGCAGAGGGTGCACTTCTGCTCGGTCTGCTCCTGTTTGATGGAGCTCCAGTCGACCATATAGTAAGTCAGCCACAAGGGCGAGACGTCGGTCTTCAAACCACCCATATTCGGAGGACCAGTTCAAAAGCATGTCAGGCAGGTGAGGATTAAATCCGGCACCTTCGCCCCAGGCCAGCCATGGAAAGCCTGTTCCAATCGTCCGTAGACGAGGTTGACCGTCTAGTCGGGCTGGAGGCAGAGGAGAAGAGGCTGCTCCAGGACGCCGACGCGGCCGCGGCTGAGCTGCTCGTCTCCGAGTTCGAGAGTTATGTCGAGAGGAAGTACAACCCCGAGATAGCAGGGGTGCTCAGGCGCCACGACCTGATGGGGGTCCCCATAGACACGAAGTACGGGGGCCGGGGGGCGCGGCAGTTGGTCGAGGCTCTCTTCCTCGAGAGGATGGGTCAGACTGGGATGGGCGTCATCACGCTGGCTGACGTCCACATGTGCCTTGGGAGCCTCGCTATCCAGGACTGGGGGAACGAGGAGCAGAGGGGGAGATATCTCCCCGCGGCGGCCAAGGGGGACGCCCTGTTCGCCTACGCGCTGACCGAGCCTGAGGCCGGCTCAGATCCGGCCTCCCTAAAGACCAGCTATGCCAAAGACGGGGGCGGGTTCAGGCTGTCCGGGTCGAAGTACCTCATCTCCAACGGCTCCATAGCCACCAACATGATTGTCTTCGCCCGCGCCGAGGGGGGCGCAGGTGGCGTCACCGCCTTCCTCGTCGACACGAAACAGGAGGGCTTCAGGGTCGACATGCGCCTCGAAGAGAAGATGGGACTGTTCACCTCAGACACGTCGCTGGTCAGCCTAGACGAAGCCTTCGTCCCCAGGGAAGACCTCCTGGGGGATGAGGGGAAGGGGCTCTCGGTCGCCTACTCCGCCCTCCTGAACGGTCGGATAGGCATCGCCTCTGGATGCGTCGGCGTGATGGAAGACTGCCTCAATCAGGTCAGGGAGAGGGCCTCCTCTAGGGTCCAGCACGGCAAGGAGATCGGCAGGCACCAGTTGATTCAGAAGCATGTCGCCTACATCGAGTCCGGTCTTGAGGCGTGCAGGTGGCTGGTGTACAGGGCGGCGATGAAGAAGGACGACTACGGAAGGTCCCCCGGAGACCTCTCCATCCGTATGGACGCAGACAGACTCTCCGCGGTGGCGAAATACACCTCGTCAAGGTGCGCCTTCGAGTCAGCGGACAGGGCGGTCCAGTGCTTCGGCGGGTTCGGCTACTCCATAATGTCCCCGGTCGCCAAGCACTTCCTAGACTCCAGAGTCGCCAGGATTTACGAAGGGACCGACGAGATAATGGAGCTTAAGATTGCCTCGTCCGTCCTGGGGAGGGAGTTCGAGGCCTACAGGTAAGATGCGTTGGGCTGAACTGTACCGCTGCTGATGGCTCCAGGTGCCCCTTCATTGCAGGTCTCGCCGTCATCTTCTCTCGTTCGACGCCACGCGTCATGACTCGAGCCTCCTGGCCACGCCGTGGACCAGAGCGCTAGCGTGGCCCCCTCGCTCGCTTGGTTGGCTCGGCCGCCGCCTCCGAAGGCGCTGAGGGATAGGGTGCGTTCTTGCTCTGCATCAGAATGCCAACCAGGCCGGAGGGCGCTCTGCGAGCGTCCGTCTTACTTCCTAATAGGGGTTAAATCACTCTAGGAAGCGAGAACGGCATGCAACTCCATCTCGACGGATCGAACGTCATCAGATCTCCACAGGACAAGGTCTATGCCCTCCTCACTGATGCTTACTTCATCGCCAAGACCCTCCCAGACGCGGACGACGTCCACGTCCTCGACGCCCAGAGCTTGGAGGCCAGGATTAAGCTGAGGGTGGCCGTGGTGTCGAGCGCCATGAAGGTAAAGATGACCATCTCCAGAACGGCGCCGGTCTCAAAGGCGACCCTGGTCGCTGAGGGGACGGGGAGCGGGAGCTCCATGAAGATCACCAGCGTCTTCGAGCTATCCGGGGGCGCCCCCACCTCCATGCGCTGGTCCGCCGACGCCGAGATAACCGGGGTTATGGCGGGGTTGGGCTCGTCACTGCTGAAGGGGTTCGCGACCAAGAAGGTCGCCGAGATCTTCGAAGGAATCACCAAGGCAGTAGAAGCCGCTTCCTGATTCTGGCGCCCCCCAAAACGCAGCGAGCGTCTCTTCGGCCCGCAGCCCGGAACCAATCCGAAGATGATTAGCAGGCTGCTGTTAATCCTCGTTAAATACGGTCAGGAATTCGCCGCACCAGACCGCCTTGACCCGCATTTTCTTCACGACCGACGTCCATGGCTCTGACAGGTGCTTCAGGAAGTTCCTCAATGCCGCCAAGGTCTACAAGGCAAGCTGCCTCATACTCGGGGGGGACATCACCGGCAAGGTCCTCATCCCCATAGTCGAGCGGGAGGACGGGAAGTACGAGGCACAGGTGTTCGGTGAGCGTGCCGTCTTCGGGAGGGAAAAGGTCGCTGAAACCAGGAAGAGGCTCCAGGACGCCGGGCAGTACTCTTTCGTGACGACCAAGGCTGAGCTGGCGGAGATACAGGCCGACAAGTCAAGGGAGGAGGAGGTCTTCAACGGTGCAATGACGGAGGTACTCAGGTCTTGGGTGGACCTTGTACAGGAAAGGCTCAGGGAGACGGGCACCAAATGCTACGTCTCGCCGGGGAACGACGACAAGCTAGAGATAGACTCGGCCTTGGTGGACTCCGGGCCATTCATCAACCCCGAAGCGAAGGCCGTAGAAATCGACGGCGGATTCGAGATGATAACCCTGGGGACAGCCAATCCCACACCATGGAAGAGCCCTAGGGAGGTGAACGAGGAAAGGCTCAGGGAGATGATAGAGCGCCTGGTTTCCCAGGTCAACAGGCCGGAGGACGCCATCTACAATCTGCACGTCCCCCCTGTGAACACAGAGCTGGACAGGGCTCCAGCAGTCAGCCACGACTTCACCTACGTGAGGGAAGGGCTCGGGGTGAAGTACATCCACGCCGGGAGCTCGGCCGTGCGGGGCGCCATCGAGGCGCACTCTCCCCTCCTCGGATTGCACGGGCACATCCACGAGTCGAAGGGGTTCGTGAGGATAGGGCGGACCTTGTGCCTCAACCCCGGGAGCGAGTATGCCGACGGCATCCTTCGCGGTGCGCTGGTCAACCTCGAGCCGGGGAAGGTCCACGACTTTCTGCTGACAAGCGGCTAGGACGTGAACTCTTTTCGCTCGAACAGGACCAGGCCCAAGACGGCCATGACAACCAGGTAGACCAGCAGGATGAGGAGCCCTTCGGGGACGGTGGCGTTGTAAGAAACCACCGTGAACCTCCCGCCTGGGCCGAAAGGGGTGACCGTCTTGGCTGCGGGGTAGGGGACGTTAAGTATGTTCGACACTATCCCGGCCCCGTACGTCAGGGAGAACCAAGGCTCGATTCCGGCGACCAGCGACGATACCGTGTCGATGACGCTGAAGACGAACAGCAGTAGTATGACACTCATGAGGACGGATATGGAGCTGCTCTTGAACAGAGAGCTGAAGGCAAACGCCAGCGACATGGCGGCTACCAGGTATACCCAGGCGAAGGCGAAGGACTCGACGAACTCCCATGGGACGTTTCCCGGGAAGTAGAAGAGCCCGTTTGCGAGCATTGCCAGGGCGAATACAGCGAGGATGATCGTCGAGGCTGTCAGGGCGGCGAGCCACTTCCCGACGTAGATGGCCGACCTCCTGATCGGGTTAGGCACCAAGAAGTATCCTGTCCGGTTCTGGAACTCGCCTGAAATGGCATCCCCCCCGAAGAATGCGGCGGACAGGACGACTACGATGCTGGCGAAGCTCCCCCACCCCGCGCCATAGAAGCCCAGGGCGCCCCCGTCGACGAAGCCCGGGGGCCTGTAATAACCGACAAGAGCGGTGAGGAGGCCAGCTATGATCAGTATTATGGCGAGCATGACGTAGAACCTGCGCGCCCTGAAGTAGTTCAGGAAGTTGTACTTGGCGGCGATCCCGACGTGTACTAGGGAGCCCACCGCCGCCTTCGAGCCTTCGCGTGACATGTCTCAGAGGGTCTCCTTGATCAGGGACAGATACGCGTCTTCAAGCCCCGACGCCTGGGAGAATGTGATCGCGCCTGCTTTCAATCCCGCTACGCTTTCAAGGAGCTTGTCCTGGGTCAACACGGCGGTGTCGTACTTCACGATGAGGTGCCTGTCGTTGGACTTCGTGGTGGAAGTCACCCCTGGAAGCTTGGAGACCCGCACCCTGAGCTGCTCGTCCACGTTCCCAGCGAAGCCCACTTCCGCTGCCCCTCCGCCCCCGGCGAACTTGGCCGTTACGTTTTCGATTGTGTCGTACACAAGGAGCTTTCCATGGTCGATCATAGCCACTTCCTGGCAGACCTCGGTCACCTCGGCGAGCAGATGGGAGCTCATGAAGACCAACCTGTCCCTGAGGGACGTAACAATGTCCCTGACTTCGCTCATCCCACGCGGGTCCAGCCCGCTCGATGGCTCGTCGAGTATGATCACCTCTGGGTCGCTCAGGAGCGTCGAAGCGACGTTCACCCTCTGCTTCATCCCCTTCGAGAACCCCCCGACTTTCTTGTCTGCCCACTCTGACATCTTGACCCGTGCGAGGGCATCGTCGATCCTCTTGTTCTTGTCCTGCCGCGGGACGCCCCTGATCTCGCAGAGCATCGATAGCGCCTCCTTGGGGGTGAGCGCCGGGTAGATCTCGGGGGTCTCTATGAGGGTGGCGCATGAAGCCAAAGCTGCCTTCTTGTCACTGGCTACGTCGACGCCGTTGATGAGCGCGGTCCCCTTGGTGGCCCTGATCAGTCCCGTCAGTATCTTCATGGTGGTGGTCTTGCCGGCGCCGTTTGGGCCGAGGAAACCGACGCATTTGGCCCCTTGGATGCTAAGGTCCAGCCCCGAGAGGGCGGTGAACTGACCGTACCTCTTTGTTAGCTGGCGCGCTTCGATGGATGGCGGCAATTGCAGGAGCTGGGTGCCCGCCCAGAGGTCTTGATTTAAAGATTATCTGATACGATATCGAATACTATTTTTATACCGCGACTCCAGCGGCGCCCGGCATTCTCTTGGCTCGCCACCACTCGAAGCGTTGGCTCAACCCTCAGGCGGTCCCCCGGGGCTTCCTGAGGCTCTACACCATGACGCTCCTCTCGCGCGGACCTGAAACCGGTTATGCGATAATCCAGAAGATAGACGAGAGAACCGAAGGCGCCTGGCGGCCCGGGCCGGGGACGATATATCCGACACTCAAGGGACTGGTCTCCGACGGCTACGTGAGGGTCGCCCGAGGGGCCATCTCCGGAGGGAAGGAGTACGTCATGACCGCCGAGGGCCGCAAGACGCTAAGGGAGATGCGAGAGAGGATAGCCGGCCTCGGGAGGAAGGAGAAGGTCATCGCGCAACTCTTCTCCGACATCCTCCCTCCCCCGGTGTTCGTCCCGCTCGTCCTCAACAGGTACAGGGAAGGCGCCCAGCAGCTAAGGGAAAAGCTGTCGGAGCTGCCCCTCCCCGAGAGGGAAGCCTACCTCAAGGAGCTCAGGCTTTTCATGGAGATTCAGATCCGGTGGGTGGATTCCCAGCTTCCGACGCACAGGACGACGGCCCGCGGCGCGAGGTCACATCCGCGGCGAAGGCATGATGCGGGCGGCGGGCGGAGCGCGGTATCAGTCTATTCCATAGAGGGGGCGGCCTGAGCACGCAGTACAAGTGGACTGTCCTCTCAAACACCACCATCGGGGTCCTGATGGCCACGATAGATGGCACCATAGTCCTGATCTCTCTCCCTGCCATCTTCAACGGGATAAAGATCGACCCTCTGGCGGCAGGCTCCTTCCAGTACTTGCTCTGGATCCTGTTCGGGTACAGCATCGTCACCGCCACCCTCCTCGTGACCTTCGGGAGGATATCCGACATGTTCGGCAGGGTCAGGCTCTACAACCTAGGGTTCGCCATATTCACCATCGGCTCGTTCCTCGCCTACCTCACCCCCAGTACCGGGAGCGCAGGGGCCATGGAGCTCATCACTTTCAGGATCGTACAGGGGGTCGGTGGCGCATTCCTTTGGTCCAACAGCGCCGCCATCGTGACCGACGCATTCCCAGCCAATGAGCGGGCCCAGGCACTGGGGATCAACATGGTCGCAGCCCTGGCCGGCTCGCTGTTGGGGATCGTAGTGGGGGGCGTGCTTGCCACGATCAACTGGCGCTTCATCTTCCTCGTCAGCGTCCCGGTCGGTATCTTCGGGACGGCCTGGTCATACCTCAAGCTGAAGGAGGTGGTGTCGGTAAGGAGGCATCAGAAGATTGACTACTGGGGGAACGTGACCTTCGCCCTCGGGCTGGTTCTGCTGCTCGTAGGGGTCACCTACGGTCTCCAGCCCTACGGCACTTCTGACATGGGGTGGGGGAGCCCGGGGGTCATCGGTGCGCTACTGGGGGGAGCCGCCCTCCTGATCGCCTTCCCGTTCATAGAGATGAGGGTCGAGGACCCGATGTTCAGGCTCGGCCTTTTCAAGAACCAGGCGTTCAGCGCCGGGAATTTCGCCGGCCTCCTGGCTGCGATCGGAAGGGGCGGGGTGCAACTGATGCTAATCATCCTGCTCCAGGGGATCTGGCTCCCACTGCATGGTTACTCCTACCAGTCTACCCCCTTCTGGTCTGGGATCTACATCATCCCCATGCTGGTCGGCTTCGTGATAATGGGCCCGATAAGCGGGCGGATCTCTGACAGGCGGGGGGCGAGGTTCCTGGCCACCCTTGGCATGGTGGTCACCGGTGCCACGTTCATACTCCTCTCGTTCCTCCCCTACAACTTCGCATTCCCTGAGTTCGCGGCGATTATCTTCGTGATGGGCCTCGGAGGGGGGATGTTCGCCGCACCAAACACGGCAGCGATAATGAACGCGTCTCCTGCGGAGTCGCGAGGGGCGGCTTCCGGGATGAGGGCGACGATTCAAAACGTCGGACAGACCGCGAGCCTCGGCGTCTTCTTCTCCATCGTCCTCATCGCCCTGGCTGCCTCGCTCCCGGGGGCGCTGGGGAACGCGCTCACGAGTGCCGGGGTGCCGCAGCTCGCCGCCACATTCAAGCAGATCCCGCCTACCAACGCCCTCTTCGCCGCTTTCCTGGGTTACAACCCTGTCGCGTCGACCCTGAGCGCCGCACCAGCGTCCCTGACGTCGTCCATCCCATCGGCCACCTTGGCATACCTGACAGGGAAGAGCTTCTTCCCGACGGCCATAGCCCCCGCCTTCATGTCGGCTCTCAGGCTCACTTTCTACATAGGGGGGGTCCTCTCAGTGGCAGCGGCCGTGGCCTCCGCCCTCCGCGGCAGCACATATGTGCACTTCGAAGAGCTCAGAGGAGTCGCGGAGGCCGGCGACCCTGGCCCGAGGCAAGGCAGCAGGCCGGCTGGAGGACCAGCCGTAGACCCCCGTCCTAACTGAGGGCCGAGAGCAAGCATGGCGCAAGACAGGCAGACCGTCAACGTCCTGGTCCTCGAGCTCGCGACCATGGTGGTCGCGATATCGCTCGCATTCACTGCTACTTTCGTCGCGACCCTCGACCTCAATACCATAATATCCTACATATCGACAAACATCCTCGTCATCTGGTTCTGGTGGGGGTACGTAGTCGACAGGCTCGCCTACCCGCCGAAGACGATGAACTTCCCAATCCTTGACATCTTCATCCTCATTCTGATCTCCCTCGTCCCGTTCACCCTCAAGTTCGGAGGGACCGCCTATATCTCAGGGGTGGTCGGGATGATCATCATAACCTGGGCTCTGCTGATCAGATTCATCCTGAGAGAGTACGGAGTGGAGATCGCTCAGGATAAGAGGGCGTCCCTCCTGACGGAGATGAGGCAGAGGCTGACGGTGGGGCCGCTCTTCGTGGTCGACGGGGTGCTCAGCTACTTCGCGGCCCAGCTCGGCCTCCTCGTATTCGACATCCTGGTCCTCCTGCTCATCCTCTGGAGCCTGTCCAACAGGCAGCTGGTGAGGGTCGGCGTCGGCTCGCCTTCCTGAAAGGCCCCGCGCAAACTGCGAACGGTGTCGACGCACCTGCGCGTCTAACTTTATCCCAAGCGAGCCGGAGGGGGAGGCCGTCCTGCGTTGAGGAAGACCAAGATCGTCGTCACCATTGGCCCTGCCAGCAGCAACGCCGTGACGGTCAGGGCGCTCGTCGACCTTGTCGACGTGTTCAGGATCAACTTCTCGCACGGGGACAGGGACAGCCATCGGATGGAGATTCAGACCATCCGTGCGGAGGCCAAGGCGCGGGGGAAGTCGGTAGCTATCCTCCAGGACCTCCCTGGTCCGAAAATCAGGGTCGGGAAGATGATGGGGGGGTCTGCCACGCTTGCACAGGGGTCCACGGTGGTGCTCGACGCGTCCGAGGCAGAGGGCGACTCGAAGAGGATCCCTGTTGGCTACCCTCCGCTCCTCGAATCGGTGAAAAGAGGGGACATGCTCCACCTCGCCGACGGTGTGATCAGGCTCAGGGTAGAGGACGCATCGCACGGTTCCGTAGCCTGTACTGTCCAAGCTGGCGGTGTCCTGAGCTCTGGGAAAGGGATAAACGCCCCCGGAGTAAAACTGAAGGTCGAATATCCGACCAAGAACGACGTGTCTCACATCCAGTTCGGGCTGCGGCAGCATGTCGACTTCGTGGCAGCATCGTTCGTCCGGTCGGCGTCCGACCTCAGATCGATCAGGAGACTCCTCCCGAGGGACGGGCCGATGCTCATCGCGAAGATAGAGAAGATGGAGGCCGTGAAGGAGTTTGACGCCATACTGGCCGAGGCGGACGGGATAATGGTAGCCAGGGGGGACCTGGGGATCGAAGTCCCCATCGAGACCGTCCCAGAGATCCAAAAGAAGATAATCACGAAGTGCAACGACGCGGCCAAGCCTGTGATCGTCGCCACCCAGATGCTGCTGAGCATGGTGAGCTCTCCGGTACCCAGCAGGGCGGAGGTGACTGACGTGTCCACCGCGATAATCGAAGGGACCGACGCTGTGATGCTTTCTGACGAGACGACGGTGGGGAAGTATCCAGTCGAGGCCGCGAAGATGCTCGACAGAATCGCCCGGACGACCGAGAAGTCCCCCCACGCCTACGAGGTCCCTGCTATCACGCCCGCCGCCCACGAGACCGGACCCGCTATCGCGCGTGCTGCCTGCAGGCTTGCGGACTACGTCGGCGCCAAGGCCATAGTGGCCCCCACCCAGACAGGCTCGACTGCTCGACGGGTCTCCATGAACCGGCCCCGCCAGCCGATACTCGCTATCTGCTCCAGCGCCCAAGTGGCCAGATGGCTCTGCCTCTACCGGGGCGTCGTGTCCATTGTGACAAGGCAGGCGAAGACCGTTGATTGGCTCTTCGGCCGGGCCGACGCGGCAGCCGAGGAGGTGGGGCTGGCCAAGAAAGGGGATCTTATAGTGGTGATCTCGGGGACCCCCGGGGTCAAGGGGACGACCAACCTCATCAAGGTCTCTGTTGTCGGAAGAAAGGACTAGTCAAGGAAGTCCATCAACGTCGGGTCCCTGGCCTTCTTTCGCGGTTGCTTCTCCCCAGTCTGCTTCACCAGCTCCCTCATCCTGTTCTCCTTCATCAGGGTGCTGTAGTAATAGGACTCGTCCACCGTCCCCTCAGCCAGGAGGATTACGACCCTCCCCTCGGTCGTCCTCCCAGTCCTCCCGCGGCGCTGGATGTACCTGATCTCCGAGGGGACCGCCTCGTAGAAAACCACCAGGTCGACGTCGGGGACGTGCAGCCCCTCCTCTCCTATGCTGCTGCTCACCAGCACTCTGAACTCGCCGTCCCTGAACCGTTCCAGAGTCTCTGTCTGGGACTGCTGGTCCATCCCCTTACTCCCCTCTCTGTCCGCCTGGCCCACGAACCTCATTGCCGACAGCCCCTCGCCTTCGAGCGCCCTGACGAGGTCTTCTATAGTGTCCCGGTACTGGGTGAACACTATCACCCTGGAGCCGTGCTTCTTTGCGAGCTGGGTCTTGACCACGGAGAGCATCACTGACACCTTGGGGTGCGGGGACGACGCGAGCTTGGCCGCCTCTTCTTCGGCCTTCTCCCAGGCGGGATCCCTCAGGAGGGATGAAATCGACTTCCCCTTGTCTGGCCGCTCGCGCATCTTCGCCAGGTACCTGTTGAGGGTCCCAGGGCCCTGGGTCTCGATCATCTCTATGGCGTGCAGGATGGCGACTGCCTGCGCCTGGTTGATGATGGCTCCGAATATGTATCCCTTCTGGCCCCCGCCAGCCTGCGCAGCCTTCAGCCTCGCCGATATGGTCCCTCTGGCCTCAAGGAGCGCCTTCTTCGACACCCGGTTGCTCTGAAGGAACCCGCCGTTGACGAGCCTCTTCACCCTGTCGTTGAACATCTCCCTAAGCCTGAGGATCGTCTCGTAGTATTCATCAGGGACTCTGACCCTGATGGGCTCGATGTCCGTCTTCTCGACGTATCCCTTCACGTCTTCGCTTTCTTCGCTTCTTGCCTCCACTGCCTCTATGAACAGGCTCCTCTTGATCTCGTTCACTTTCTCTTTGGATGCTCCTGGGGACGCGGTCAGACCCAGTATCAGAGGCCTGTCAGCTCCCTCCCTGTAGGCGTTCGCTAGCTTGGTGTATGTGTAGTCTTTTACGCTCCTGTGCGCCTCGTCGAACACCACCAAGGATACATCCTTCAGAGAGGCCCTCCCATGTCTGACGTCGTTGTAGACCGTCTGGGGGGTTGCGAAGATTACCTTCGCCTTCATCCACAAGACTTCCCTCTCGCCAGGATCCACGGTCCCGGTGAGGGCGACCATCGACCCCCCCGGGAGCTTTAACCCCTCGCTGAAGGAGCGCAGATGCTGCATGACGAGTGGCCTCGTGGGAGCGAGGACTACCACCTTGGATCCCGGCCTCGAGGCCAGCGACCTCTCAGTGACCAGCATGGCTATGATGGTCTTGCCAAGCCCTGTCGGTAGGACGACCAGGGTGTTGGTCTTGGACGCCACATCGGCTATCTTCCTCTGATAATCACGCGGCTCGAGCCGGCCAGACTGCAAACTGCGCTTCTGGCACCTGTAATGACTAAAAGAGTTGCCTATCACATTCGGGACTTCCCTTAAACCATCTATCCCCCTCCATACTGGCGAGCTGTTATGTGTGTACGGAGGTCGCCGGGGCGGCTGTCGGGTCCCGCATGAGAATATCCAGGCTGAAGCTGCTCATCCTCGTCGCCATGTCAGCCTTCGGGCTCTGGGCGTCGGGGGCCGTCCTGGTGATATTCTACACCCTCAACCAGCAGCTCCCTCTCTGCCCCACGGGGACCTTCCTCGGCCTGCGCTTCGACTGCGGGGCGGTCCTCAGCAGCCCGTACAGCATGGTGTTCGGCATTCCCCTGGAGCTCCTTGCCATGGTATACTTCATGGCCAACCTCGGGATGGTTTACCTCATAGCGTTCGGGTCGGCGCGGGTCTCTGACTTCATGCTGGAGGCGCTCTTCGGTTGGAGGTTCATCGGTGTTATCATAGTACCTTACCTCCTCTTCGTCGAGCTCTATGTCATCCGGGCCATCTGCGTGTATTGCACCATGATGCACGTCGCCATCGTCCTGGACTTCGTAGTGGTCAGCTACCTCCTCTTCTTCGGGAAAGCCTCCCCCTGGGCCGAAGCCCCGGAAGTGGCTCCCTCGCGCGGCCCCGCCAAGGCTCCGTAGCCTCCGAAAGAGTCCGAACTACCGAGAGCAGGCAAGCGGCGCGCAACGAGGGGGGGCAGAGCCCCCATCGGTGAAGATCAGGTAGAGGGCTGGTCCTTAGGTGAGGACAGCACCGAGTGTGTCGAGGCTCTCGGTTCACCCTACCTTGAACCCCGCCGCTATGCCTTCCTCTGGGTCGATGGCGCCAAGGGTCACACGCACCTTAGTGACCTTGGTCCACCCAGGACCCGCTTCCGGGAAGGCGGCCCCTTTGACGGCCCTCCACACCGGACTCCCACCCTGGAGGGTAGTCTTGGCGAAAGAAGCGAGATGAGACACTGTCGTAAAGGCGATTAGCCGGGGCGTGAATGCGGGGGGTGGGAGTCTAACCCAACATGCGGGGCTGGGAACGGCGCCCAAGCGGGCGGTGACAGGTTCGAAACCGAGATTTAGCTCTAGGGCTTCCTTCTCATGACCAGCGTCACCGACTCTGGCGGCCGGGGTTCTCCGCATGTCTACGCCAGATTGATGCCTCACCTGGCTGCCGAAGTCAGCCCAAGCTGCTTCCGGATATAGCTCTCGTCGAAGATATCCTGGAGCGGGCGGGCCTTCGTGTCTTCAAAGATCTCGTCCGCGTACCACTTGGAGCCGAACTGTACCAGCGTCAGAAGAACAGGGACGACATCGGCTCCCTTTTCTGTCAGCTCCCAACGCACGTAACCTCTCCGACTTTCTGCCCTTACAATGAACCCTGCAGTCTCTAGTTCGCAAAGCCTCTTAGTAAGAAGCCGCTTCGGCAATCCAGGCATGGCCCTGAGCATTTCGTTGTACCGCTGGGCCCTGAATAGTGCAATGGAGGTGAGGACAAGAAACGCCCACTCTCGACCCATTACCTTGAGGCTCGCCAGGACCGGGCACGGCAGGGATTCCACTTTCATCGGAGCCGGATGATACCGAAACTTCCTGCTCTCCAAGACCGCCCTACTTTCGTTCCCATACTTGATTATATTCCTATCATTCCAGTGGGAATCGGGGACGGTTAATGCCAAGACATCAGCGGACTAGATCCGTGAGCCATAGTTTCTTCATCAGGGCACCCCCACAGAAAGTATTCGAGGCGCTTACCGACCCCAAGTGGTTAATCAAATGGGGTCCTGACATCGCCAAGGTATCGAGGCGCAAGGGGGGGTCCTACTCCTTCGGGTTCGAAGGCGGCCGCTGGGTGCACAGCGGGAAGATCCTGGAGTATGTTTCAGGAGCCAGTGTGTCGTATTCCTGGGAATGGCCAGGTGTCGAACTCCTTGGCACGAAACTAAGGTTCGCAGTCAGACCCAAGAAGGGCGGAGCCCTGCTTGATGTGGAGCACTCTGGCTTCCCAAAGATAGGGAGGTGGACGGACCTGTACGGAGTCACAGAGTGGGGCTGGACCTACTACGCTATGAACCTGAAGTCAGTATTGGAGACCGGGTATGATTTGAGGTCAAGAGACGATGCCTAGAAGCCTGGCGCTCTACTTTGAATCCTTTGGGAGCTTGGGTCTCATCGACACAACGGCCCTTGACAACCTGTTCTAGGCTTCTGCACATGGAACGTGGCTAGGTAGGGACTTCCCGGTACGGTTTTCCGGCCGTTAGGCAACAACTCATCTTATCAGACCAGGCAATTACGGAATCCAAGACATTCCCCTCCATATCGCTGCCACGGCTGACTCCTGCCCAGCAAGCAGGGCTCGGGCCTCGCGCCCCACCCGGCAGTAGGTGCGGGGGGTGGGATTCGAACCCACGAACCCCTAAGGGACGAGGTCCTAAGCCTCGCGCCGTTGACCAGGCTGGGCGACCCCCGCGCGAGGGGCGGCCTTCTCCGAGAAACTATATGGCTTGCGCCCCTTCGTCCGCTGGTCGGCCCCTGTCGAGTTCGATGTGGAGGTATCTCTTGGTGAGGGCTTCCCAGTCGAGCTGGTAGATCAGCATCCCGACCGCAATGAACCCCGCTGTGACCGCGATGGTCAGCCAGACATTCGAGAAGGTAAATGCTCTGATCACCTCCCTCAGTATAGTGAACTCGATCCCTATCTCCACCGCGCTCTTCAGCAGCTTCGCCCCGAAAGTCACCGCCCCCATCGCTGAGAGGGACGCCGACGTCGCGCCCGCTCCTATGTAGATGAAGTCATCCAGGGGGAGGACGGGGAGGAATGCGGCGACGAAGAGGACAGTGTAGAACGTGCGCGTGGACGCGTTCCTTCCTATCAGCTGGACATTCTTGTTGCCGACGAGGAACCGCCTGAGCCCAAAGGCCCCGTAGTAGATCACGAGCTTCCCGAGCGCAGCCCCGACCGCCGAGAATGCTACTACCGCCAGGAAGTTGACCGGCGTGAACCCCATCAGGATGAGGTCAAGGGTGGCGAAGAAGGTGTAAGACGCCCCGAAGAAGGGCGATATGTTGGAGACGAAGGAGATCGCCAGTATTGCGGCTGCCTCCAGCAGCAGAGGGTTCAATCTGGTCCGTCAGTCGTCCTCGCTATATATCTATGGCACAGAGCAGGCGGCGGTCCCCGCCTGCTTTGGGAACGTATATATCGCTGAAGACGCGGCCGCCCAAGCCAACGGTCTGATTCATGGCCAGGATGCTTGCGTTCGTCGACATATTCGTGGATTCGCCGAGCATGGATGAGGTAGTGGACGCTCTGAAGAGGATTCCGAACATAGAAGAGCTATACGAGGTGACGGGGGAGTTCGACGTCGTGACACTCGTGTCAGCGACAGACATCGAAGAGTTCAGGGACATTCTGAAGAACAGAATCCTCAAGATAAAGGGGATCAAGAGCACAGTAAGTGCCATGGTCTTGTACACGCACAAGGGCCCCCGCTTTAACGGGGAACAGAGGCCCACGGCTTCGGGGCGCTAGGCGGCCCTCGAAACACTAACATCAGGGGCCAAGGGGCATGGGCGGAACTTGGGATAGTTGATAGGCGCTATCCAGGCTTTAGCGGTCGTAGCCATCCTGGCTTCTGCCGTCATCTCCGGGAGCCTCCTGGCCCCCTACGTGGTTAGAGTGCTCACAGGCGCCCCCACGCGGCTCGACAGGCTGCTGGACCCGCTGGAGCGTGCGGTCTACAGGCTGATCGGGGCAGACCCGGAGATGACGATGGGGTGGAGGGAGTACCTCTTCTCCGTAATCTTCCTCAACGTCGCCCAGATGGCCATAGCCTTTTCGATCCTGGTGGGGCAGGGCGTCCTCCCGCTGAACCCCCAGGGATTCCCCGGCCTGAGCTGGGACCTGGCTTTCAACACAGTCGTATCTTTCGGTACAAACACCAACCTCCAGCACTATGCTGGGGAGACGGCCCTTTCTTACTTCTCGCAGATGACTGCCATACAGTTCCTGCAGTTCACCTCAGCCGCCACAGGGGTCTGCGTGATGGCCGCCATGGTGCGGGGCCTGAGGCCGGGGTCGGCACACCTTGGAAACTTCTACGTCGACTTCGTGAGGGTACTGACGAGGATACTCCTCCCTCTCTGCGCCGTGGCGGCCCTGGTTCTGGTCGCACTGGGGGTACCGCAGACCGTTGGGGGCTACGTAACTGTGAAGACAGTGGAAGGCGCCACCCAGAGGCTCCTCGTCGGACCAGTGGCGTCCCTCGTATCCATAATGCAGATCGGCACCAACGGCGGGGGGTACTTCGGGGCAAACTCGGCCTACCCGTTCCAGAACCCGACCCCTGTCACCGATGTCCTCGAGATATACCTGATGCTCCTCATCCCCACCACTCTCATCTTCGCCTTTGGGGAGCTCATCGGAAAGAAGAAGGAGACGAGGCCCATCCTGATCGGGAGCTACGGCCTCCTGGCGGTCGACCTCGCCGTGGCTTTCCTCGGCTCCATTCCTGCCGTCGGGCCAGGCATCGAGACCAGGTTCGGTGGCTTCTTTTCCACATTCTGGACTGTCATAACCACGGCGTCAACCACGGGGTCGCTGAACGCCTCGCTGGCAGGGATCAACCCCTTGGGCATCCTCTCAGCCTACATGGGGATGCTGGTGCAGGCGACCCCCGGAGGGATCGGGGTGGGGGTCATGTACATGCTGATGTACGTGGTCATCACAGTCTTCGTCGTAGGGCTCATGACAGGCCGGACCCCGGAGTATCTCGGGGCGAAGATAACAGCCAGGGACGTCAAGCTTGTGATGGTCGCTTTCCTGGTCCATCCTATCGCTATACTGGTCCCCACCTTGGCGGCCTTCGCCACGAAGGCGGTCGAC
>JAFLZV010000009.1 GCA_029785375.1 Nitrososphaerota archaeon
AGGTCGCCCTGATACCTGCGGCGGAGGTCGCCGGCCCCCACGTGCGCCATCCCGTCCCCCAGAGGGAAGTACCACCAGTAGCCAGCGAGGCCTGGGTACGGCTTGATCACGAAGTCATCGTAGGGGAGTTCCTTGGACTTCACCTTGTACTCGAGCGTAGGTATCACCATGTCGCCCTGGACCTTCGGGAGGAGCGACCTGTGCAGGCCGGTGGCGTCCACCACGTGGTCGAACCTCCTGAAGTCCCCGTTGGCCTCCTTGATCTGCGCCCCCCAGTGCACCTTCTTCCCCTTCAGCATGTCCTCCGTGAGCTTGTGCTTGTCGTAGGTGACGAGCCCCTTGAGAGGTATGGCGACCTCCTCGTCTCCAAGGTCCACGCGCATCTTCTTCCCCCTGTGCAGGACGTAGTCGTCAAAGTTGAACCCAGCCTGCTTTACCAGGTCCGAGATGAAAGGCTGGCTGGTCCCCCAGGCGCACACCGTGTACCAGTTCTTCTCCGTCCGCATCTCGAAAGCCTCTGCCTCTACGCCGGCTGGGAGTCGGTTGAGCAGGTATGCCCCTGCCACCCCGGTGCCCACGACGGCCACTCTGGCTAGAGAAGACACATCTCTTCCCTAACATGGGTGCTCTTTTTACCTGTCGGCCCCCCCAGTTCTCAACTTCGCACCAGGCTAAACCTTAATATACTGAAGATATTGATTATACCACTGTCATGCCGATGCCAAAGAACCCAGAAGCCGAATCCACGACTGTGAAGCTGTCGAGGGACACCTATTCCAAACTCGCAGCCGTCGGCAAATATTCGGAAACCATGGACCAGATCATCCAGCGCCTGACCACCCAGGCGAAGGGACTCGAAGACGTCGTAGCGGGGAAGAGCTCTATCACCTTCATCGACGGGCACGAGGGACGCCTGCTCTACCGCGGCTATGACATCGCAGACCTCGCAACCAACTCAAATTTCGAGGAGACGGCGTTCCTCCTCTGGAATGGCCATCTCCCGACGGTGAACGAGCTCAAGGGTTTCACCGAAGAGCTCAGCGCAAAGCGCGAGATACCACGAGAGCTGGCGTCGATCCTCACCACCCTCCCCCAGAACTGCGACACCATGGACGCGCTTAGGGTAGGCGTCGCCGCTCTCGGCGTCTTCGACGACCCCATGTACTCCCAGCAGGAGAAGGCTATGTCCATAGCCGCGAAGATGGGGACCATAGTGGCGGCTATCCACAGGCACAAGCACGACCAGGAGATGGTCGTCCCCCGCGAAGAACTCTCCTTCGCGGCCAACTTCCTCTACATGCTGTCAGGCAAGGTCCCTTCCAAAGAGGACTCGAAGTTGATGGACGTCCTGCTCATACTCCACGCGGACCACGAGTTCAACGCTTCGACCTTCACCGCCCGGGTCATAGCTTCGACCCTCTCGGACGTCTACTCCGCCATCACCGGCGCGGTGGGAGCTCTTAAGGGCCCTCTCCACGGGGGTGCCAACGAGAAGGTGGTCGAGATGACCGCTGAGATAGGCGCCCCGGCCAGGGTGGACGCCTACATACACGCGAAGCTGGCCAGCAAGGCGAAGATCAACGGCTTCGGCCACAGGGTCTACAAGACCATGGACCCCCGGGCGAAGATCCTGAGCGACATGGCAGAGCACTTCGTGCAGACCTCGAAGGAGAAGGAGTCCCTGGAGATTATCCAGCGGACCGAGGCTATACTCATGAAAGAGAAGAACCTTTACCCCAACGTAGACCTCTTCTCCGGGCTGGCATTCAACCATATAGGGGTCCCTCCGTACCTGTTCACCCCTGTCTTCGCCATAGGCCGAGCCCCGGGATGGCTCGCCCATGTCATGGAGCAATATTCAGACAACAGGATAATCAGGCCCATCGCAGACTATGTCGGCCCGCAGCTCACACCGTACGTCCCCATAGAAAACCGCACCAAGGAGGCTAGGCCTTGAGGGTCGAGGCACTGGTCAAGCGGAGGCCCGTGACCATAAGCCCCGGCGCCACATTAAAGCAGGCCGCGGAGGTCTTCGCCAGGGAGAAGATCGGCCTCCTCGTGGTCGCGTCGTCTGTAAGCCCTGTAAAGGCGGAGGCAGTGCTCTCTGAAAGGGACGTGGTCAGGGCGGTGGCCAAGGGTGTGGCCCTCTCGGGGCGGCTGGACGCCGTGTCGACCAAGAAGCTGATCAGCGTCAAGCGGTCTGACAGGCCCTCCACTGCGGTCAGGCTCATGGCGGAAAACGGGATACGGCACCTGATAGTGGAGAACGACGACGGGACCCTGTTCGGAGTCCTCTCTATCAAGGACTTCTTCCGCGAAGGGAAGCTCCTCAGGTCGTTCCTCAGGGAAGAGGACCAAGAGGTCCACGGCATCGACTAATCTACGACTGGACCCGCGGGTTCACGTCTGTGCTGGACGAACCTGAGACACCTATCGCTGGTAGGGATAATCCTATTGACGGCCACCAGGGCCAGCATGAAGACCGTAGCTGCTTCTATCGCGAGTACCGGCCCTTCCCACCAGACATAGGGGGAGCTCAGGCCGAGCAACCCGGCCCTAGTGATGTCTACAACATAGGTGAAGGGGAGGCCGAATACAGCGACTATAGCCGCTCCCAGCAGCCCAATCGGCGTGGATGAGATTATCTTGCTGGCGGCTTAAGTTGATCTAGAGAAGGGCCCTACCAGTATCTACTCGAACATCCCGTGCCGCCTATCCGTGAACAGGAGTGTCCCTCCCACCAGTGACCCGGTCATGGTCGTCTGCGCGACGAGTCCTACTGCGATGAACTTCTGGTAGCTGACGACAAGCCCGTCCACGCTGAAGGGGGCTATCAGCGCCGAAAGCGGAAAGCTGGCGACGAAGAGCAGGAAGAGCGGGAGGACCAGTTGTATGACTATGGGGCCCCTTTTCATCACGCGTAAATCGCGCGCCACTAGCCTCGCTACGCTGTTCAGCTGCTGTCACCATGCTTCTGGATTAGGTTGATGAACGCCTGCTCTAGGTTGGGTTCACGCACGGTCACGCTCCCAAGTTCGAACCCAAGATCCCGCCCTTCGTCGATGATGACACTGAACGTCCCCCCTGGTCTGAAGCCCAAATCCGCACCTTTCCGTCGGGCTTCATGGCTACTTCCGTCACCGATTTGACCCCGCGCATCCGGCCGGCCAGCAGTCCAGGGTCGCCAGAGCCAACCAGGACGTCGACCAGTCTAACCCCGCCGTAGGCATCCTTCAGTTCCGGCGGAGTCCCTTCCCAGATGATTCTCCCGCCAAAGATGACCGCCACCCTGCCGCACAGATACTCGGCGTCTTCCAAGAACTGGGTAGTGAGGAAGACTGTGAGGCCCCGGCGGACCTCCTCTCTGATCGTGTTCATGGTGTCCCTGCGGGCGATGGGGTCCACGCCCACCGTGGGTTCGTCGAGGAAGAGGAGCTCGGCATCGTTGATGAACTCGCGGGCTACCTGCAGCCTGCGCCTCGACCCAAGCGAGAGATGCTGTACGAGCTTCTTTCGGTGTTACGTCAGGCCAAACTCGTCGATGAGGTGCTCAATCCGGTCACTTCTGGTGCTCCGGGGGATATCCCAGAGCATCCCGTAGAGCTCAAGCGCCTGTTCGACTGTCTTGGAATACTCGTAGCTCTCCCCCCGCAAGACCACGCCGATGCGGGACCGGATCGCAGGTCCCTGGTTCTGCAAGTCGAAGCCCACCACGCTTGCTTCCCCATTCGAAGGTCGAGTCAGCGTGGCCAGCATCCTCACAGTGGTTGTCTTCCCGGCCCCGTTCGGCCCTAGGAAGCCGAAGACGCCTCCTCTCTCTACCCTCAGCGACACGTCGCCCACCGCTTCAGCGCCCCCGTAACTCTCCGCAAGGGACTTTGTATCTATGACACACAAAACGCTTCGGCGTAGGCCCCCTCTGGTTGCATTTCCACCTACCCTTGATAAAGCGTGGTCGTTGCCCCACCAATCTTAAATAACGTAAAGAGGTCCTGAGCTTTGAAAATGCCTCTCTTTGGGGACATAGGGACGATCTTCGTGATGGCTCTCGTCGCAGTGGGGCTCACGGGGGTGGTCATGATAATCCCGCGTCTGTTCGCCCCAAGGCGGCCTAACCCGATCAAGAACCTACCCTTCGAGGCGGGCCAAGTCCCACAGGGCGCAGGGAAGATGCACTTCATGATGCAGTACTACGCCTACCTACTCATGTTCATAGTTTTCGACGTCCTTTCCATGTTCCTATACGCCTGGGCGGCGGCCTACAAACCCCTCGCCCTGGGGCTGTCTTCCGATTGGGCGATGACGCTCTTCATGGGGATGCTCTTCGTCCCAATGGGCTTCGCCCTGGTCCTGGCGGGGAAGAGAGAGCTATGGTAGTCGCCGAGCGGCAGAAAGCTGGGACTTTCCAGGTCTTAGTGGGCAAGATAGACGACGTCCTTCAGTACGCCATCGGAGACCCTCTCCGCTACCTGGCCAACTGGGGGCGCCTCTACTCGCTCTGGCCTGTACACCTCGAGACAGCCTGCTGCTCCGTCGAGGTGGGGGCGGCCGCAGGGTCTCGTTTCGATATAGAACGTTTCGGCACGCTGGAGGCCTTCGGCTCCCTCCGGGCCTGCGACCTGATAATAGTGATGGGGACAGTCACCAGGAAGCTGGCCCCAAGACTGAAGCTCATCTACGACCAGATGGCGGAGCCGAAGTGGGTGATTGCCATGGGGGCGTGCTCGATAACGGGGGGGCTATACTTCGACTCCTACAACGTCCTCAGGGGCATCGACGACATCATACCGGTAGACGTGTACGTCCCAGGCTGCCCGCCGAGGGCGGAGGCGCTGATCCAAGGGATAGTCCTCCTCCAGGAGAAGATCAGGAGGATGCCCACCCTGAGCGGCAGGTGACAGGACCCATGAGCAAGGCCAGCGAGCCAGCCATCCGAGCTCCTCCCCAGGCGCCCCCCTCTCCGCAGCAGGGCAAGGTCGCCGACAGCCCATCTTCGGCTGCAGCCCCGGCCGCGCCAAATCCTGACCTGGACAGGGCGAAAGACATCGCCGGCAGGATAACGTCGAAGTACCCCGGGTCTAAGCTGGAGTGGGTGAAGCCGCGCCGGCTGAAAGTATCAGTCCCGCTAGGCATCATAAAGGACGTGGCGCTCTTCGCCAGAGATTCTCTAGGGTTTGACCACATCGGCACGGTGAGCGGGGTCGACTGGATCGCGAAGAGCTCTCTGGAAGTAGTCTACTTCGTCGGTTCCACGACGCCGGGGCAGGAGGGGTTCGTCCTGGCCCTCTCCGAGAGCGTCCCCAGAGACGACCCAGTGGTCCCGACCCTGATCGATGTATGGAGAGGCGCCGAGTACCA